>NZ_LMSN01000014.1:0-1041 GCF_001428425.1 Nocardioides sp. Soil777 | reverse complement strand
GTGACTATGTATATCCTTATTCCTTAGAAGCATTGATAAAGCACCATTGAAATATATCAAGAAGATTCAGATGGAAGTTTTTTAACATTGTCAAAAGGAGTTCCAATCGAACAAAGTGTACATTTTGGAAGCTCTTAAAAAAAGTAGAAATGGCTTAGAGAGTGGGAGCTCTCTCGGCAGTTCCAGCGATGACGGTAAGCAAGTTGTTTCCAAAAGGATCACTGAGATGCTTYGCAAGGTTCTCAACWGGACCTTCTCCGGTAACATAMGCTTGGATRAAGAAACCGAGCATYGCAAACATGGCTAATCTCCCGTTCTTGATCTCTTTGACYTTGAGAAGAGCTCCTTGCTCAGGGTCCTTAGCRAGKCCTAGAGGATCAAATGGACCTCCTGGGTGTAGCTTGTCCTCRAAATCCAATYCGTTGGTGATTCTGTAGTACTCGGCTCCACCGAGGAGAACAACCTCAGCAACTACGGCRAGAACAAGGTTGATWGGGATGTTCTTGCCAAAGTAGTTCAATGTGTTTCCATCAAGAAGCAAAGCACCAGTCTTAAACCAGACAGCTTCRGGGCCACAGTTAGCGCCRTATTTGTTTAAAGCTTCAGGRATGATGAAACCAGCTGCTCCTAACATAGCCCATCTCGCATGGATCAATTCAAAAGCTTGGTATTTAGCAAAGTTCTCAGGCTTCTTTCCAAGACCAAATGGGTCATAACCATAATCTCCAGCAACTTCACCGTTTAAGTACTCTGGRATCTCTGATCTRTCCAAAAGACCATCAGGCAAGAAAATTCTCCTGTCAGGACCATACCACTTGGCGAGCTCRTCGCTAGTCTCAGAGACRGCCTTGGACTTAGCAGGAGCTGGCTTTTTCTTAGAGAASAGAGCAACAGTCTTGAACGTGGATGGGCTTGATGCCAACGGAGCAGACGATCTTGAAACTGCCCTGAAGTTAAGRGGAGTACCAAGCATTTCCGACACACCCAAAGACGCCATTCTTTTAGYCCAAAGTTTCAAGCTTTACTCTGGTTTAACACTAG
>NZ_LMSN01000013.1:0-1092 GCF_001428425.1 Nocardioides sp. Soil777 | reverse complement strand
TGTGGGTGAGACGTGGCTCCGACAGAATCTCAACCCATCTCTTAACAAACCGGTCTTGCCTGTCTGGTGCCCATGATCTGTACCTGTCTCCAGCCTGTTTGAAGTTGTTCTCTTTCTTGATGACGCACTTTGTTCGGATTCCAGTGTAGGAGTTTGTAGGGRTAGGARCTTTCTCGGCACAGCGGACAGGATCAAACTTTGAGGGGTAGTAATTGATCTCCTCGTCTCTGTGCATGAAGTTCATAAAACCTTCATGGTGATTGTTGTGGTGAGCACATTTGGGAGCATTSACTGGWAGCTGCARATAATTCGGTCCAAGGCGATGTCTCTGAGTGTCACCATAAGCAAAKATCCTACACTGGAGCAGCTTGTCGTCTGAGTAGTAGATTCCAGGAACCACAAGACCCGGGTTGAAAGCGAGCTGCTCAGTTTCATTGAAGAAGTTGTCAATGGTCCTGTTCAGAACCAAGCGACCAACCGGTTGCAGAGGCAAAATATCCTCAGGCCAGATCTTGGTCACATCAAGTGGGTCAAAGTCAAACTTATCCTCATCTGCAGGATCCATGGTCTGGATGAAAAGTTTCCACTCGGGGTAGTTGCCMGATGMAATGGCATCGTGGAGATCCTTAGTGGCATGGCTATGATTGGCTCCTCCAACAACCTTGGCCTCTTCATCAGTCAGATTCTTGATCCCGCAAGTTGGTTTCCAGTGGAACTTCACAAAGAGAACTTTTCCAGATTTGGCAAYAAGAGTGTAGGTGTGGACACCGAAACCCTCCATGTGCCTGTAATCTTGTGGAATACCAACATCATCAAACATCCAGCACCATGTGAGCAAACTCTCWGGCAAGTGGGACATGTAATCCAGAATCCTCCAGTACTCTTGGATGTTTGTTTTCGGGTTTGGTTTCAGCGCGTGGACAACATCCGGGAACTGAATCCCATCACGGATGAAGAACACCGGAGTGTTGTTCCCAACAAGATCAAAGTTYCCCTCTCTGGTGTAAAACTTGACAGCAAAACCACGAATATCCCTCATGGTTTCAGGACTGGCACGTTCGTGGACAACGGTGGAGAAACGGACAATAACCG
>NZ_LMSN01000012.1:673797-674317 GCF_001428425.1 Nocardioides sp. Soil777 | reverse complement strand
GCACACCAGAACACCTGCTCGTCGACGTGGGTCGCGGCCTCCAAGGTGAGGGCGAGGGTGGTCTGCGCGATGATCCGCGCCCGCCACCCCGCCACCAACCCGGACAGCACTGCACCCCAGAGCCTGGGCAGCCGGTAGGCGACCTCGACACAGTCGGTGAGGAACCGACCAGCGGAGTCGTTGGTCCGACCCAGCATCGTCGCGAACTCSGGCACACAGAACTCATCGATCGACGGCGAACCCTCACCGGCGAACGTCTTCGGAGACGTGAAGCACGCCTCGGCGAACTCGGGGTCCGCGATGTGCAGATCCGCCCAGTGCACCGCGAGACGCATCATCTCGACATCGGCCCTGTCGGCTGCCTTCTTCTGCTCGCGCACCGCACGCAACASCTCSGCCGGGGAGTCCGGCAGAGCKGGKGCGGTGATCGATGACATGACCCAAGCCAATCAGGGACCACCGACAATCAGAGGCCACGAAGACCCGTTCTGACCGGATGGTGGACACGACTTTCGACGAC
>NZ_LMSN01000012.1:0-673784 GCF_001428425.1 Nocardioides sp. Soil777 | reverse complement strand
GGTGATCGATGACATGACCCAAGCCAATCAGGGACCACCGACAATCAGAGGCCACGAAGACCCGTTCTGACCGGATGGTGGACACGACTTTCGACGACKTTCACGGACCCAGGGCCGGCGTGGTTTCGAGGCTCGCACCTCAACCACCGARAGCRCCGTCCCGGCCGGGCGGATGACAGGGTTTCGAGGCTCGCTGCGCTCGCACCTCAACCACCGAGAGCACGGTCCCGAMCGSGTRGGTGGCGKGGTTTCGAGGCTCGCTSCGCTCGCACCTCAACCACCGAAAGCGCCGTCCCGGCCGGGCGGATGACAGGGTCTCGAGGGGCCCGCGCTGCTCGCACATCGACCACAGAGAGCACGGTCCCGAACGCGTGGGTGGCGGGGTTTCGAGGCTCGCTSCGCTCGCACCTCAACCACCGAGGGCACGGGATCGCCGGCAGGCGAGCCCCGGACGCCCGCCTCAGCGAGCGGAACGCAGCGTGGGGAAGGTCCAGTCGCCGCTCAGGATCTCGGGGCGGGGGCGGTAGAGCCGGACCAGGTAGTTCCAGCCGTCGGTGATGGGCAGGGAGTTCTCGCCCTCGCCACCGAAGCGGACGGTCACGCTGCCATCCTCGTCGCGGGCAGCGGTGATGTTGTTGACGCTGTAGGCACCCTGCTGGTTGGGCTCGAAGAAGCCGTCGGCGTTGTAGACCGAGATCGACCAGAACCCGTCGACCGGGACGTCGTCGCCCACGGTGAGCTCGTACTCCCCCACCGGCAGACCGGGAGTCACGCCGACGTAGGCGGCCTCGGCGTCGGGGAGGCCACCCCAGCCGGCGGCGGTGCCGATGAGGTGGTGCACGGGGTCGACGTCCTCCTTGCGTCCGAAGCTGCGCGCGAAGGACTCCTGGTCGGCGGCGAGGGACAGCAGGGCCCGACGGGTGCGGTCGAGGCTGTCGGTGTCGTAGTCGGGCATCACGAACGGGTCGCCGGCACCGGCCTCGATGCCCAGCTGGTCCTGGACCGCGGCGACGGCCGCGAGGTCGGCGGGATCGCGGGGGTCGACGAGGGTGCGGGCGGCGACAGCGACGTACCGGCTGCCCGCCTCATCGACACCGAGGTCGTAGGTGCCGGGGTCGTGGAAGACCTGGTTGATGTAGTGGTCCTCGTTGACCACCATCACCGAGAGGTAGCGCTCACCGGCGTCGGGCACGGTGAGCCGCGCGCCGTCGGACAGGTCGACGATCGCGAAGCTGTAGAGCGTGTCCCGGTTGAGCCGGATCACGGTCTGCTTGTCGACCGACGCGGCCTCCCTGTGGTGCAGGAGGCGATTGATCCCTCCGGCGTCGCGTTGCAGGTCGGCCAGCATCCGGTGGGTCTCGGCACGGGCGAAGTTGTCGGCGTTGACCTTGGGTTGCGACATCTCCCGAGCGTGCTGTTCGCCCGCACGGACCGGCTCACCTCATACGGGTGAGCCTGGAGACAGCGCGGTCAGTCGTTGCTGAGCACGCGGAGGTGACCGCGCTTGGTGCCGTTGCGCGGGTCGTCGCCCCCGTGGTCGACCGGACGCGGCGGCAGGGGGCGCTCGATCGGACGGGCGGCCTCGCGGACGGCGTCGGCCAGCGCGAGCAGGTCGTCGGAGGACGGGCCACGGGTGGACGGGTCCGGCGCCAGGCGCAGCACCTCCCAGCCGCGGGGGGCCGAGAGCCGCTCGCTGTGCAGGTCGCACAGGTCGTAGGCGTGCGGCTCGGCGTACGTCGCGAGCGGGCCCAGGACGGCCGTCTGGTCGGCGTACACGTAGGTGAGCGTGTTGACCGCAGTGCGACCGCAGGCAGTGCGGGAACAACGACGGCTGAGGCTCACCCGCCAGACGCTACCCGCCGCTCGGGTGCCTCGTGATTAGGCTCGCGGCATGGATGAGGTGCTCCCCCGCCGTCGCGTGACCCGAGACCGGCGCGGCCGAGGCATGCGCGGGCCCGGCGTGATGCCCGCACGGCTGGGCGAGCCGGCGGTGCGCACGGCGCGCGAGCGCTTCGACGACCTCGTGCTCGGCATCGTCACCGAGGTCGACGAGCGGTGGCAGGAGCGGCTCGGGCTGGTGGAGTACGCCGTGGAGGACGCTCCGATGCTCCCGGACGACTGGGGCGACGAGACGGTGCCGCTGTCCTCGCTGGTGCGCGGCACGGGTGGTGACCCCACCCGGCTGGTGCTCTTCCGGCGGCCGATCGAGCACCGGTGCGAGGGCCGCGACGACCTCGAGGCGATGGTGCTCACCGTCGTGGTCGAGCAGGTCGCCGAGCTCCTCGGCCTGCCGCCCGAGGACGTCGACCCGCGGTACGGCGACCAGCTCGGCTAGCCACCACTAACGCAGCGACGGGCGGACGTCGGCGACGAGGCCCTGCAGCACCAGCGGCGTCAGCGGGACCACCGCCAGGCCGGGGGGTCCGACCTCCACGGCGGCCACCACGGTGGTCCGCTGGACGACCAGGTCGAGCTGGGTGCCGTCCGGGTCCAGCTTGATGCGCGGCGAGACGCCGGGACCGACCGCGACCCGCTCCCGGGCCACCTCGCGCCCCCGCTGGTCGCGCAGCGTGTAGGTCACCACCCCCGCCCGGTCGGCGCCGGCGAGGACCAGCCGCGCCGGACCGCGCGGCAGGGTCAGGGCGGCCCGGTCGTCGAGCGGCGCGCCAGCGACGGCGTGCGACAGGTCGCCCGACGCCAGGGTGCGCAGCGACGCGGTCACCGGCAGCGACGAGTCGAGCCGGAGCCCGATCGCCCCGCGCGCGGCGTTGCCCTGGAGCACGCCGGTCAGGTCGACGCTGGTGGTGGCGCCCGGGGGGACCGTCAGCTCCTCGAGCCGCGACGGCGTGAACTCGCTCTCCTGGGTCACCACGCGCAGCGCCACCCGCACCTCGTCGTCGCCGGGGTTGGCCACGGCCAGCACCCGGTCTCCGGGCTTGCCGCCGAGGCCGACGACGTACGACGTCGTGGCGGGGGCGGCCTGCGGCGGCAACCAGTCACGGCTGCGGGCGCCCCGACCCAGCTCGTCCACCAGGTCGACGACATGGGCGCCGAGCCGCCCGCGGGAGACCACCACGCGCAGGCTGAGGTCGGACCGGTCGGGCACGACGGCGGCGAGGTCGAAGCGCACCGTGCGCCCCCCGGGCACGGTGACGCCGCGCATCGCGGGGACGTCGACCGGGCCGTCGGGACCCAGCACGGCCACGTCGGCGACCGCCGGTCCGCGGTCGGGGTTGGTGAGCTCGAGGACCGAGGCGTGCTCGGCCGAGGCACCCACCCCGGTGAACCACTGCTCCGGGCTCGGCAGGTCGCACGACGTCGCGGTGCCCTCGCCGTACCGGCCGGCGACGAGCCCTGCGGCGAGCTCACCGTCGGCCTGGAGCACCACCGGCCTGCCGGTGGCGACGCGCGCGGTGCCGTCGAGGGCGAGGGTGTCCTCCGCCGGCAGCCGGGTGGTGACCTCGCCGCTCCCGCCGGTCGCGCTCGCGACCGAGACGGTGCCGGCGCCCGGGAGTGCGGCGGGGCACACCAGCGTGGTGCGCGTGAGCGACACCTCGGCCGGGGGCCGGGTGGTCGTGTCGTCGACGACGGGACTGACCAGGCTGATGGCCCCCACCGTCAGCAGCGGGATGACGATCGCGAGGACGTCCAGGGGACCTGCCCGACGGGCCGGCCCGGACGGTGCAGCGCGACGGCCCGGTCTCGACCTGGAGTCAGTCATCGCGACCCCTCCTCACGGTGGGAGCGGCCAGGACGAGGACGAGCAGGAGGGCGGCGACCTGCACCACCAGCAGCAGGAGGCGCGGCCAGGTGGTGCGGCCCTCGATCCCCTCGGCGGACAGCGGCCGGTCGACGCGCCAGGCCCGGGTGGACCGGTCCTCGGCACTGGCCTGGTCCAACCCGGCGGTGGCGTCGAGGCCGGCGGCGATGGTGCCGTCCGCGGGCGACGGCAGGACGACGTACTCGATGCCGGCGCGGGCCAGCGACTCCACGAGCTCGCCGGTCGGCGCCGAGACGAGCTCGGTCACCTGCCGGGTCAGCTCCACGTCCTCGTCGGCAAGGGCGAGCACCTCGTCCTCGCCGAGCGTGACGCCGTCACCGCGCAGGATGCGGTAGTCGATGCCCTCGTCGACCGAGCCGCGCAGGACCAGCACGCCGTGCTCGTCGCCCAGCAGCGAGCTCTGCTCCATGTAGGCCGGGACCACGGCGGGCTCCTCACGCGTGAGCGCGTGCCCGTCGGGGTTGGCGAGCCACCAGACGAGGCCCCCGATGGGGACGATCGCGGCGACGGCGGCGAGCAGACCGGCCAGGACGCGCTGCCACAGCGCGTGCCGCCGGCCGTCGTGGAGGCGCTGCAGGTAGGCCTCCGCGCCCAGGACGGTGGCGATGACGGCCAGCCCCTGGAGGATGACGACGAAGAGCCCGAGGCTCGGACGGGTGCGGATCGCCGGCAGCTCGAGGGTGACGAAGCCGAGGCCGGCCACCACGACGGCGGCGGCCAGCGCGACCAGCCAGCACGCCAGCACCGGCACCCGCGTCGAGCGCGGCAGCAGCGCGAGGATCGCGAGCAGTCCCAGCAGGGCGCCCAGCCACCACGGCGCACCGAGGTCGCCGAGGCGGCCGGTCAGCAGGCCGACGACGTCCACCCGGTCACCGGGGAGCCGACCGGCCTCGAGGAGCAGCCCCTCGGCCGACCCGGTCGTGACGAGCGGCACGATCCACGGCGCGAGCAGCACCGGCACCATCGCCAGGGCCACGACCGGCGGCCCCCAGCTGTGCCGGTCCTTGAGCAGTCGTGGGGAGATGAAGGCGGCCACGCCGAGCACGACCCCCGCGGCCAGGACCGCGAAGAGCCACACCCCGGGCACGAAGGCCGCACCGAGGGCGACGAGCAGCGCCGTCCGCCATGCGGCCCGCCAGCGGCGGTCGCGGTCGGGGTCGGCGAAGCCGAGGGCGGCGTGGGCGGTCCACGGCAGCAACGCGGCCACGGCAACGGTGCCGAAGCGGCCCTCGCCCCACGCGCCGGACGTGGCCGGGACCAGGCCGTAGGTCACCGCGCCCCACACGTGCAGCCAGCGCGGCATGTCGCGGGTGTCGACGAGGTGGCCGACGACGGTCAGCAGCCGCCACGCCCCCCACGCCGCGAAGGGGACGGCCAGGAGCATGAGCGCCGAGACCACGACCCCCGGCCCGCCCACCAGGCTGGCGACGAAGGCGAACGGGAGGACGTACGCCGGCGCGGGGACGTCGGTGCCCGACCCGAGCGGGTGCCACGTGTGCAGGTGCAGCTGCCACCACTCGGCCACGTCTGCGGGCACCGGCGACAGGGCGCCACCGGTGATCGAGCCGAACGCCGTCCGCGCGCCGACCACCGCGAGGATCGCGAAGAGCGCCAGCACGACCGCGACCGGGTTGGTGAGGAACCGCACCACGAGGCCGCTGTCCTGGAGGTAGGCCTCCTCGTCGTCCTCGTCGCGGCGGTCCCGGTCACGCGACGCCGGCTGGGCGGCCAGCTGCTGCTCCGCCCGGACCGCCCTGCGGCGCTCGGCGACGTCCTGGGCCTGGTTGGTCGCGGCGGCCGCCAGGTCGGTGACGAAGTCGAGACCGTGCCGGTAGGGCAGCCACGGCGGGGCCAGCAGGCGGCGTACGTCGTGGGGGTCGCCGGTGCGTCGCGCGGCGCGGGTCCGGCGCGCCGCCAGCACCTGGCGGGGCCGGGAGTAGACGGACAGCACGGCGGCGAGCTCGTCGAGGGCCTCCCCCACCGAGCGCACGACGAGGAAGCCGAGCACCCGGAGCAGCGACCCGAGGAACAGCCGCACGACCTGCCACGGCAGCCGGCGCGGGGTGGCGTTGGCGAGCATCGTCAGCAGCGCCGCGCGCCGCTCCTGGTAGTGCGTGTGGCGACCGGTCAGGGGCGTACGACGTACACCGCGGTGGGCCGCCTCCGCGTGGAAGACCACGGCCGCGGGCACCACGATCGTGGTGTGGCCGGCCTCGGCGGCCCGCCAGCCGAAGTCGATGTCGTTGCCGAAGATCGGCAGCTGGAGGTCCAGACCACCCAGCCCGGTCAGGACGCTGCGGCGTACGAGCATGCCCGCGGTGTTGACGGCGAGGACCTCACGGACCTCGTCGTGCTGGCCCTGGTCGTACTCGCCGCGCTCGAGGCCGGTCTCGCGGTGGCCCGTGCCGGTGATGGTCAGGCCGACCTCCAGCAGGCGCTTGAGCGAGGGCCACTCCCGCAGCTTGGGCCCGAGGATCGCTGCCTCGGGGTGCTCCTCGGCGGCCCGCAGCAGCTGCTCGAGCGCGTCGGGGGCGGGCCGGCTGTCGTCGTGGAGCAGCCAGACCCACTCGTCCTCCACCTCGGGCACCTGGTCCAGGGCGTGGGCGACGGCCTCGGGATAGCTCGTCGAGCCGGGCAGCTCGAGCACGGACTCGTCGTGCAGGAGCCCGCGGAGCAGGTCGGCGCTGCCGTCCCTGCTGGCCGTGTCGACGGCGATGGCGCGGTCGACGGGGCGGGTCTGGGCCTCCAGGCCCTCGAGGACCGCCGGCAGCCACCGGGCCCCGTCATGGCTGACGAGGAGCACTGTGACGGTCACCGGAGCACCCTAGCGAGGGCTCGGTGAGGCCCGAAAACGTCGTGCGGACGACGGGCGGGGCCGCCCCGAAATGCGCGGCGGGCCCGCTGGATCAGCGGGCCCGTGGCGCCTCGTGCATCAGACTGCGCGCTTCTTGAGCTTGCGGCGCTCCCTCTCGGAGAGGCCGCCCCAGATCCCGAAGCGTTCGTCGTTCATCAAGGCGGACTCGAGACAGTCGTCCCGCACCTCGCAGGTCAGGCAGACCTTCTTGGCCTCCCTGGTGGATCCGCCCTTCTCCGGAAAGAAGGCCTCCGGGTCGGTCTGCGCGCACAGGGCGCGGTCCTGCCAACCCTGCTCTTCGGCGTCCGGCTCGAGGAGAAACAGTTCTGCTCTCATGGCTTTCGCCCTTTCGACCCTGGTGATGGAGCTCTTCGTCCCCCCGCGGAAGCCGGTTCGAGACCTGCCGCCGACGGTGAAGAACACTGTGGGAATTACATGCCTGTCGTACACCTGAAGTCAAGCCCAGATCTGATATGGCCCGAACGGGCCATGAGGTCCCCCGAACGGGCGATCGGCGGTAGGGCAAGGTATTCGCATGCAGAAGATTTCCGTGCTCTCCGGTGGTATGGGCGGAGCGACGTTCGTGCGTGGCCTGCTCCACGGGATCCGTACCGGGGCGCTGCCCGGCGTGGCCCCCGACGCGGAGGTCACCGTGGTGGCCAACACCGCCGACGACATCTGGGTCCACGGCCTGAAGGTCTGTCCCGACCTCGACACTGTCATGTACACCCTCGGCGACGGCATCGACCCCGGTCGCGGGTGGGGACGCCGGGACGAGACGTGGAGCACCAAGGAGGAGCTCGCGGCGTACGGCGTGGAGCCCACGTGGTTCGGCCTCGGCGACCGCGACATCGCGACCCACCTCGTCCGCACCCAGATGCTCGACGCGGGCTACCCGCTCTCCGAGGTGACCGCCGCCCTGTGCCGGCGCTGGCAGCCCGGCGTCCGGCTGCTCCCGATGACCGACGACCGGGTCGAGACCCACATCGCCGTCGCCGATCCCGACGAGCCGAGCGGTCGACGCGTCGTGCACTTCCAGGAGTACTGGGTGCGCCTGCGCGCCCAGGTGCCGGCCGAGGCCGTCGTCGTGGTCGGCCTGGACGCCTCCAGCCCCGGTCCCGGCGTGCTCGAGGCCATCGCGGACACCGACCTCCTCGTGCTGCCCCCCTCCAACCCGGTCGTCAGCGTCGGCACGATCCTCGGCGTCCCCGGGATCCGCGAGGCCGTCGCCGCCACCCCCGCGCCCGTGGTGGGCCTCTCCCCCATCGTCGGCGACACCCACGTCCGGGGCATGGCCCACCAGGTCCTCACCGCCATCGGGGTCGAGGTCACCGCCGGCGCCGTCGCCCGCCACTACGGCAGCCGCCGCGACGGCGGCCTGCTCGACGGCTGGCTGGTCGACACCCGCGACGCCCACCACGTGGCCTCGGTCCGCGAGGCCGGGATCGCCTGCGAGGCGGTGCCGCTCATGATGGTCGACGACGACGCGACCGCGGCGATGGCGGCGGCCGCCGTCGGGCTCGTCCGGTGAGCCGGCTCGAGGTCACCGCGCCGGACGGGCTGCCCGAGATCACCGTCGACACCGATCTGGCCCGCGTCATCACCGCCGTCACCGAGCTCGCCGACGGCGACGTGGTGGTGGTCACCAGCAAGGTCGTCAGCAAGGCCGAGGGCCGGGTCCGGCCGGGCGATCGCGGTGAGGCGCTGGCGGAGGAGACCGTCCGGGTCGTCGCCACCCGGGGCCCCACCCTCATCGTGCGCAACCGGCTGGGGCTCACCATGGCCGCGGCCGGCATCGACGCCTCCAACGTCGGGCTCGGGCAGGTCGCGCTGCTGCCGCTCGACCCCGACGCCAGCGCGCGGGGGCTGCGCTCCGCGCTCCTCGAGCTCACCGGCGCCAACGTGGGCGTGGTCATCACCGACACGGCAGGCCGGGCGTGGCGCGAGGGCCAGACCGACATCGCGATCGGCGCCGCCGGACTGGTCGTCGCCGAGGACTTCTGCGGGCGCGAGGACCCCTACGGCAACCCGCTGGCGGTGACGTTGCCCGCCGTGGCGGACGAGATCGCCGGAGCCGCGGAGCTCGCCCAGGGCAAGCTCGCGGGCCGTCCCGTCGCCGTGGTCCGAGGTCGGGCCGACCTGGTGCTGGACGCCGGGGACCACGGCACCGGGGCCGTCCGCCTGGTGCGAGCCGAGGGAGCGGACATGTTCGGCTACGGCGCCCGTGAGGCCGTCGTCCGGGCCCTGGCCGGGCACCCGGAGGACCGCCGCCCGTTCGGCGCTCCGGTCCTCCCCGATGAGCTGGTCGCGGCGATCGAGCGGGTCCACCGGACGGGACGAACGACCCTCGCCGCGATCGACGGCGACCCCACGTCCTACGAGCTGGGGCTGGGCGGCGCTGCCGACCGCACCGCCGTGACCGCCGTGTGCTTCGCCCACGGCTGGACGGTGGACGGGTGGCGGGCCGGCGATTCCGACGTGGTGGCCACCGTGTCACCCGCCACTCCGTAGACTCTGCCCCCGACCCCCGCCGGAGCGCTGCACACGAGCGCCCCGGCGCGGAGCCCAGTCCCCGATCCGAGAGACACCGCGCCGTGAGCAAGAAGGACAGGACCGACCGTCAGGCGGTCATCGACTCCATCCGCAAGAAGCAGGCGGGCACCGAGAAGCGCCGCGGCTTCGCCCTCGTCGGGGCGAGCATCCTGGTGGCGCTGGTCATCATCGGTGCGGCGGCCTACCAGCCGATCAAGAACTGGTGGGACCTGCGGTCCTTCGACTCCCAGGCCATCGAGGCCATCGGCGCCCCCGCCTCGGACTGCGGCGAGATCACGACCAAGAAGGCCACCGGCGGCCAGGACCACGTCGAGCCCGGCACCCCCCTCCAGTTCGAGGACTCGCCCCCGGCCTTCGGCCAGCACTACAACGTGTGGGACGGCATCGAGCGCAAGCTCTACAACGAGTCCGACCGGCCCGACGTCGGCGAGCTCGTGCACAACCTCGAGCACGGCTACACGATCCTCTGGTACGACGAGACGGTCGCCGGGAGCGACGCGATGATGGACGACCTGCGCGGCATCGCCTCCAAGAAGTCGAGCACCACCAACCTGCGCGACAAGTTCAAGGCCGTGCCGTGGACCTCGGAGGACGGCGACCCGTTCCCCTCGGGCCAGCACGTCGCGATGACCCACTGGTCGGTCGGCGGCGAGGCAGCCGGCGAGGGTGGCGAGCAGGTGGGCGTGTTCCAGTACTGCTCCGCCCCCAGCGGCGAGGCGCTCGACGCGTTCATGGAGCAGTACCCCTACATGGACTCCCCGGAGCCGACCGTCCTCTGACGGCCCGCTCCCCTCAGGTCAGACCGACGTGGCCGTCCTCCTTGAGGGCGGCCACGATCGATTTCACGTCCTGGGCGCGGGCCAGCGTGGTGACCAGCAGGGCGTCTCCGGTGTCGACCACCACGACGTCCTCGAGCCCGACCACCGCCACGACCCGGTCGCCGGCCGGGACCACGAGCCCCGAGCTGTCGATGGCGCGCACCCGGTCGCGGTCGCCCAGCACGACGGGCTCGCCGTCGGCGGCGGGCAGCAGCGAGCGCAGGGAGGCGAAGTCGCCCACGTCGTCCCAGCCGAACCGCCCCGCGACCACGGCGACGCGCCCGGCGGCCGCCGCGGGCTCGGCGACGGCGTGGTCGACCGCGATCCGCGGCAGCGATTCCCAGACGTCCTCCAGGGTCGACGGGTCGGCGGCGATGGCTCGCAACGCCGCCGCGAAGCCCGGGTCCGACTCCGCCAGCAGGTCGAGGAGCACGGTCGGTCGCACGATGAACATCCCGGCGTTCCACCGGTAGCCGTCCGCGACGTACGTCGCCGCCACGTCGGCGTCGGGCTTCTCGACGAACTCGCGCACCACCCGCGTCCCGGGCACCCCGTCCACCTCGTCGCCGGCACCGATGTAGCCGAAGCCGGTGGCGGGGTGCGTCGGCTCGATCCCGATCGTGACCAGCCACCCGGCCCGGGCCGCGTCGACGGCGCTCGCGACCGCCGCGTGGAAGACCGCGGGCTCGCTGATCACGTGGTCGGCGGCGAAGGACCCCATGACGGCGTCGGGGTCACGGCGCTCCAGCAGCGCGGCGGCGAGGCCGATGGCGGCCATCGAGTCGCGGGCCGACGGCTCGGCCAGCACTGCGTCCGCCGGCACGTCGAGCTGCTCGAGCACCGTGTCGCGGTGCGCGCGGCCGGTCACCACGAGGATGCGGTCCTGCACGAGCGGCGCCAGCCGGTCGTGGGTGGCCTGGATGAGCGTGCGGCCGGTGCCGGTGAGGTCGTGCAGGAACTTCGGCGACGACGACCGCGAGAGCGGCCAGAGCCGGGTGCCGGCCCCGCCCGCGGGCACGACGGCCCAGAAGTGGTCGATGCTCGGGCCCGACGGCTGGGACGGCTGGGGCGTCTGGGTCATGGGCCGGAGCCTAGGCTGCCGCCGTGACCACCTTCGACGCCACCCTGCGCGCCCAGCTGCGCCGCGACCCGGGCCGCCCGCTCGTGACCTGGTACGACCACGCGACGGGCGAGCGTGTCGAGCTGTCGGTGACGACGTACGCCAACTGGGTGGCCAAGGCCGCCAGCCTCCTCGTCGAGGAGGGCGACCTCGAGCGCGGGATGCGGTTGCGCATCGACCTGCCGACCCACTGGCTGTCCCCGGTGTTCCTGGGGGCCGCCTGGACGGTCGGCCTGGTCGTGACGTCGGACGACGACCCCGACGCGGTGGTCTGCGGTCCCGACGACCTCGAGGAGTGGGCCGCGCGGGGTGACGACCTCGTGGTCCTCGCCTGCAGCCTGCTGCCGCTGGGCGTCCGCTTCGCCACGCCCGTCCCGGCCGGGGTGCACGACGTCGGCCTGGAGATCTGGTCCCAGCCCGACGCCTTCGCCCCGTGGGACCCGCCGACCGTGCGGGACGCCGCCACCGACGGCGCCTACGGCGATGCCACCCAGGGAGCGCTCATGGAGTCGGCCGCCGCCGGGAGTCTCCTCACCGACGGCGGCCGTCTCTTCTCGATGGCGAATCCGGCTTCCCCACCGGGAGTCGCCACCTTCACCGAGCCGCTCGTACGCGGCGGCTCGCTGGTCCTGGTCCGGAACCCGGACCCGGAGCGGCTCGACGCGACGTACGCCGCGGAGCGTGCCACCCACCGGGCCGGGGACCCGGAGGCCCGACCGGCTCCCTAGCCGGCCAGGTCGAAGCCCTCCATCCCTCCGCCGAGGTAGCGCGGGGCGGCGACCTTGCCGCTCGTGCCGGTGTAGAGGTAGACGTCGCCCGTGCCGGCCCGCCGCACGATGTAGTCGCCGCGTCCCTTGGCCCGGATGTCGCTGACGCTGAAGACCCAGTCGAAGGCCGAGAGGTCGCTGGGCAGCCCCGCGAGGCTGACCTTGCGTCCCGCCACCTGCTGGCCGGCCGCGACGCCGGTGCCTGTGCCGGCGTAGACCATGAGCTTGCCGCTGGCCGGGGTGCCGAGGAGGTCGGGGAAGCCGTCGCCGGTCACGTCACCGGCCGGGGCGAAGGTGATGCCCCCGAAGCCCCTCCCGACCACGACCGGCGGGTTCAGCCCGCCGGCACCGTTGCCGCGGTAGAGGTTGAGGCTGCCGTCGGCAGCGCGGGCGATCACGTCGCCCTTGCCGTCGCGGTCCCAGTCCCCCACGTTGAGGAGCGTGTCGGCGCCCGCGAAGGAGACCCCGGTGTCGATCGGTGCCCCCAGGTCGAAGGTGCCCCGGTTGGCGATCACGACGAGGTTGTTGTCCTTGACGCCGACGAGGTCGGGGGCGGCGTCTCCCACCAGGTTGCCGGCGCCGGTCATCGAGCGCAGCGAGCGCACGTTGGTGGCCGGTCCGACCGGCGTCCCGAAGGTGCCGGTACCCGAGGACGGGAGGATGAAGACCGCACCCTTGGTACGCCGTGCGACGAGGTCGAGGCGGCCGTCGCCATTGAAGTCGGCGCCGCTGGTGATCCGGTTGTAGACCCCCCACGAGCCGGGGACGGCGGTCCGGGCACCGAAGCGACCGTTGCCCTTGCCCTTGAAGAGCATGAGGCCCCTGCCGTTGCGGGCGAGGAGGTCGACGTTGCCGTCACCGTTCTGGTCGCCGGCGCCGATGAACTGCACGTAGCTGCCCATCCCCTTGCCCAGGACGACCCGCTTGAAGCCACCCTTCGGCGCACCCATGAGTGCGACGAGCTTGCCCTTGTGGCGGGCGACGAGGTCGTTGCGGCCATCCCTGTCGAGGTCGCCGACCGCGGTCATCAGGGTGTGGCCACGGGTCGACGTGATGACCTTGGAGGTCGCCTTGAAGCGTGCCTTGCCCTTGCCGGGCCGGATCCGGAGCACGCCCTTCTTGCTGGTGGAGACCAGGTCGACGACCCCGTCACCGGTGACGTCGGGCGTGACGAGCACGTCCTGCTTGTCCTTCCAGCCCTTGGTCGAGACGGTGGCCGCCTTCGCGAAGGCCGTGAGACCCCCGGTGGGGACGATGAAGCCGCGGCCGTCGCCGGCGCGGCGGACGACGAGGTCGGGGTACGCCGCGCCCGCCAGGTTGGACTGGGGTGCGGGCTCGCCGATCTTGACCGTCGTGGGCGCCGGCGGCGGCGGCGGCGCAGGCGTGCCGCCCGCGACGGCGTACGCCCTGATGTTGGCGAGCTTGGCGTAGAGGTAGCGACCCGGGCACGCGGTCGAGCCGGCGTCTCGGTGGCCGTTGATGGCCGCGAACTTCGTCCGGCCCACCTGCTGTGACATCGAGGCGGGGTTGACCCCGTGCAGGCCGAGCTTCCACGCGAAGAGGGCGCCGTAGGCCTGGAGCATCACCTCGGGCGGCTGGACCACGTCGAAGTTGCCGATCGCCGACATCGCGAACGCGTAGTCGTTGTAGCCCAGTGTGTGGGCGCCGACGACGGCCTTGTCGATGCCGCCGTAGCGGCCCTCCCAGATCCGGCCGAAGCGGTCGACGAGGAAGTTGTAGCCGATGTCGCTCCACCCGCGGGACTTCACGTGGTAGGCGTAGATGCTGCGGAGGATCCCCGGCACCTGCGCCTCGGTGTAGTCGTTGGCGTTGACCGTGTGGTGCACGAAGCCGGCGCTGATCGAGCCGTAGCGCAGGGCGCCCTTGTTGCGGATCGACTCGTCGGCGCCCCACTGGGCGCGGCTGAAGATCGTCGGCTGGGCGGCCTTGCGGGCGGCCTGCAGGGTGATCTCGCCGGACTGCTCACCTGACTGCTCGCCGCGCTCCTCGAACTCCTCGTCGTACGACGTGTCCTCGTCGCCCTCGGCGGTCTCCCCACCGACGGCCGGGGTCTCGCTCTCGGTGGCCTCGGCCCGGCCCGGCTCGACGACGGCCATGGAGAGGTCGTCAGGGAGGGCGTCGTCCGAGCTGGCCTTGATCTGGACGGCGTCGACGTCGCCGATGATCAGCGGGTCGGTGCCGGGACGCGACGTGGCGGCGTCGGGGCTACCGGCGTCGGGGGCGTGGTCGTCGTGGTACTCCAGGTCGGCCCAGTCGCTCCAGGTGTCGCCCTCACGGGTGCGCACCTGCAGGGCGATCTGCTCCTCCTCCAGCTCCTCGCCGTGGGCCCAGGTGACACCGACGGCGCCGTAGCCCGTCACGTCCTGGGGCAGGCTCGTGACGCGGTTGCTCGTCACCGAGCCGCCGACCACGGTCTCGCCGGCCAGCGACCGGGCGTTGCCGGTGCTGGTCGTGAGCGGGACCTCGGTGACGCTGGACTCGACCGCCGCGGTCGGCACGGTGGCCGAGCGCAGGGCGCCGGAGATGACCGCGGGGCCCCCCGAGCCGGCCGCACCGGGGTGCTGGCCGACGATGTCGAGGGAGATCACCCCCGAGGCCGGGGTGAGGACGGCAAGGACCACACCGAGGGCCAACATCTGCTGGCACGCGGTGATGAAACGGGCTTGGACAAGACGCATAAGTGGCTACTCCAGTGCGCGGGGAAGGTCACACAAGAAGGCAACTTTCACACCAGTCACACTGGTTCGCTAGGTTTCGTGAGTAACTACAATCGTGTAATTTCCAGTCGACACGCCGACGACTTCCACAATTGTCAACTCCGTGCGGGCGTGGCGCAGTGAAATCGCGCAGTCAGGGCGCCCTCCCGGGCAGCTGGCGGGAGACGACAACCCCCGCMGCGACCAGCACGTCGTACGCCGCCAGGCACGGTCAGGCCCGAGCACGCTGGCTGTGGCGCGTAACTGGCGGCAGACGACAGACCCCGCAACTGTGGCGGGATGCCCGGTTCTGTCTCGGGTCCGTCTGGACACTCTGACCCGAGACTGGCGGGAGACGACAACCCCCGCMGCGACCAGCACGTCGTACGCCGCCAGCTGCCACCGGGCGTGCGGGCAGCGGGCGGTCGGGCCACCGACCTCAGATGTCGGCGCCGAGCCCGTCGTCGGCCCCGCGGCTCTTGTCGTCCTCGTCCTCGTCGTCGTAGTGGAGGAACGCGATGCCCTCGTCGACGTCACCGTCGAAGGTGAGCTTGCCGTGGTCGAGCACCAGGACCCGGCTGCACAGGTTGCGCACCGAGCCGGGGGCGTGCGAGACGTAGAACATCGTCACGCCGGACTTCACGATCTCGTCCATGCGCCTCTTGCACTTGCGCTTGAAGGGCCGGTCCCCCACCGCGAGCGCCTCGTCGGCGATGAAGATGTCGGCGTCGACGTTGATCGCCACCGCGAAGCCGAGGCGCGCCTTCATGCCGGAGCTGTAGTAGGCGACCTCGGTGTCGAGGAACTTGCCGAGGTCGGCGAAGTCGACGATCTCGTCGAACTTGCGGTCGGTCTCGGCCCGCGACATCCCCAGGATGGCGGCGTTGAGGTAGAGGTTGTCGCGCCCGGTGAGCTGCGGGTCGAAGCCCGCGCCGGTGGCGATCAGGCCGGCGATCCGGCCGCGGGTCAGCACCGAGCCCGAGTCGGGGCGCATCACGCCGCTGATGAGCTTGAGGAGGGTGGACTTGCCGGAGCCGTTGAGCCCCATCAGGCCCACCGACTCGCCCTCCTGGACGGTGAAGCTGACGTCGTCGACGGCGTTGAAGACGTCGTGGGTCTTGCGCCCGCGCGCCTTGGCGATCGCGATCTGCTTGAGCGAGCGGTGGTAGGACATGGTGAACGACTTGGTGGCGTTCTCCACCTGGATCATGGTGGTCATCAGAGGCGCTCCGGGACCCTCGACTCGAGCCGGGAGAACAGCCGCTGGGCGAGGACCACGCACACCAGCGAGATGAGCGTCATGATCAGCCCGCGCGTGAAGAGGTGGTCGGGCAGGTGCAGGCCCTCGGTGTACGCCGGGTCGCTGGTCGTGCCGGTCCAGAAGGCGCGCTGGGCCAGGAGCACCGCCTCCGCGACCGGGTTGAGCAGGTAGTAGGACGCGATCGGCTCACCGAAGCGCTCCTGGACGAGGGTGTACGGGTACATCATCGGCACGCTGAACGTCGTGAACTGGGTGAGCGTCTGGGCCACCTTGCCGAAGTCGCGCATGAAGACGTTGGCGACGCTGAACACCAGGCCCAGCGCCAGGCCCAGCAGGGCGATGAGGGTCAGGCCCAGCAGCATCGCGGCCATCCCCACCGGGTCAGGCGTCCACCCCAGCAGGATGCAGACGAACAGCAGGATGAGGATCATCGGCACCGTGTGCCAGGCGGCCACGAGCATCCGCGACACCGGGAACATCTCCCGCGGCACGGGCAGCTTGGTGATCAGCGTCCGGTTCTGGATCAACGACTGGGTGCCGCCGTTGAAGGTCTCGGTGAAGAAGTGCACCATCACCATGCCGGCGAAGAGGTGCACGGCGAAGTTCTCCATGTTGCCGCCGCGCCCGACCATCACCTGGAACAGGAAGTAGAACAGGCAGAAGCGGATCGCGGGCTGGAGGTAGCTCCAGAGCCAGCCCAGCACCGTGCCCTGGTAGCGGGACTGGATGGTGTTGCGCACCAGCATCCGCAGCAGGTAGCGGCGTCGTACGACCTCGGCGAGCCCGGTGGCCGCCGGGGGCACGAGCGGCATCGCCTCGAGCTCCTCGCGGGTGGGCCGCCGCGAGGCCGGGGTGCCGTTGGTGAGGAGACCGCTCATGCAGACGTCGGTCCGGTGGTGGTGGCGTCAGCGTGCGGCGTCTGGTCGGTCCAGGGCTCGAAGGTCTTCTCCCACGCCTCCGGCGAGGTGATGTCACCAAGGGCCCCGCGGTACTCCGCGGCCAGCCGCGGCCACTCGCGCTGGAAGCGCGAGTGGATCTCCGCGGTGCGCTTCATCAGGTCGCGGAACCGCTCGGGGTCGCGCTCGTAGAGCGCGGCCGAGTTGCCGTCGGGCATCGAGACGACCGCCGAGTCGTAGCGCGCGATGCGGTACCACTTGGCGTCCATGGCCGGGATCTCCGCCTCGGGGTGCTGGCGCGAGGTCGGACGCACCGGCCGCAGCTGGCGCAGCGGCATGGTCGCGGCCCGGACCAGGGTCGACATCCGGCCGGGGACGCCGGAGTCGTCCTTGCCCTTGCGCGGCGGCTTGTGGCGGCGCACGGGCGGGAAGGCGTCCGGGTCGGCCTGCAGCTGGGCGTCGGTGAACTGCTTGCGGAAGGCGTTGACCTCCGCGAGCCGCGTCGCCAGCTTGTCGTGCAGGGCGTAGGGACCCTCGAGGACGTCCTCGAGCGCCATCAGCCGCAGCTCGACGGTGGAGTACTGCATCGAGACGAGGTGGGCGATCTGGTGGTTGAGGCTCTCGCGCACCATCCGGCCGCCCCGCTCGTACGGCGAGTGGAGCAGCGCCGCGACGAAGCGGTTGCGGAGGTGGAAGTAGGCCTGCCAGTCGAGTGCGTCGTTCTTGTCGGTCCACGGGATGTGCCACACGGCAGCACCGGGCATGGTCACCGTCGGGTAGCCCGCCGCCTTGGCGCGCAGGCCGAACTCGGAGTCGTCCCACTTGATGAAGAGCGGGAGGCTGAGGCCGACCTCGTCGAGCACCTGGCGCGGGATGAGGCACATGAACCAGCCGTTGAAGTCCACGTCGATGCGCTTGTGCAGCCACCGGGTGGAGCGGAGGTTGCGGGCGGCGAAGTCCCAGTCGCCGAACACGCCCGGGGCCGAGAGCCACCAGAAGCGCCACGGCGTGATGATCTCGCCGAAGCTGTGGAGGCGGGTGCGGGAGTAGATGCTGAACATGTGGCCGCCCACGATCGTGGGGCGGCGGGCGAGGTCACCGAAGGTGACGGCGCGGATGACGCCCTCGGGCTCGCAGATGACGTCGTCGTCCATCATCATCGCGTACGTCGCGGTGCCCTTGCGGACCGACTCGAGCTGGCCGCGGGCGTAGCCGCCCGAGCCGCCGAGGTTGCCCTGCTCGATGACGCGCAGGGTGTCGCCCAGGCTGGCGGCGGCGTCGGGGAAGAACTCCGAGTCCACCATCTTCTGGGTGCCCTGCTCCATGACGAGGACCTCGTCGAGGTAGGGCCGCAGCTCGGGGGTGGAGCCGAGCTGGCCGATGAGCTTGGCGACGAAGTCGGGGCGGTTCATCGTGGTGATGCAGATGTCGACCGTGCCGTGCTCGGCCCGGTCGGCGGGCACCTGGGCGGCCCACTCGGCGGAGCGGATGACCACGTCCTCGTCGCCGGCCACGACGTCGTACCAGTACCAGCCGCCGTCGACGAAAGGCTTGAGGGTGAGCGCGAAGTCGAAGGTCGAGGACGCCTCGTCACCGGTCGTGACCGTCTCCACGCGCTGCGAGCGGCCGTTGGCCATCGAGCGGTAGACGGTGACGGTCGCGCCGCGGCCCTCGACCGTCAGGGTCAGGTCGACCTCGGAGACGATCGTGTAGCGACGCCAGTAGCTGGCAGGGAAGGCGTTGAAGTAGGAGCCGAACGAGATGCGCTCCTCGGCCGGCAGCCGCAGCGCCTCGCGGTCGAGGATCTGGTCGGGGTGGATCGAGACCCCGGTCGAGGTCGACTGCCGCATCTGGGCGGCGTTGAGCTGCTGGGCCGAGCGGTTGGAGCCGACCTCGTACTTGTCGGCGTCGAGGACGGCGGCCTCGGGGTCGACGTACAGGCGGTAGACGTCGGTGTCCCCGTCGATGGGCAGGATCTGCCGCTGCAGGACACGGCGTGTCGTCGAGCTGGTCATGCGTCCACTCCTCCGCTCGTCAGCGGCTCTCCGTCGGCGAAGTGCGGCTTGAGCTTGTTGTCGAACATCGACAGCGCCGACCCGATGGCCATGTGCATGTCGAGGTACTTGTAGGTGCCGAGGCGGCCGCCGAAGAGCACCATCGGCTCGGCCTTGGCCAGGTCGCGGTAGGCGAGCAGCTTGGCCCGGTCCTCGGCGGTGTTGATCGGGTAGTAGGGCTCGTCGTCGGGCTCGGCGAAGCGGGAGTACTCGTGCACCACGATCGACTTGCCGGGCAGGTAGGTGCGCTCGGGGTGCAGGTGCTTGAACTCCAGCACCCGCGTCCACGGCACGTCCTGGTCGTTGGCGTTGACCACGCCGGTGCCCTGGTAGTCGTCGACGTCGACGGTCTCCTGCTCGAGGTCCACGGTGCGCCACGAGAGACGGCCCTCGGAGTTGCCGAAGTACTCGTCGACGGGGCCGGTGTAGACGACCGGGACCTTTCCCTTGAACTCGTCCTGCACGTCGAACCAGTCGGTGTCGACGCGCACCTCGATGTTGGGGTGGTCGGCCATCCGGGTCAGCCATGCGGTGTAGCCATCGACCGGCAGGCCCTCGAAGGTGTCGTTGAAGTAGCGGTTGTCGAACGTGTAGCGCACCGGGAGCCGCGTGATGATGTCCGCGCTCAACTCGGTGGGGTCAGTCTGCCACTGCTTGGCGGTGTAGCCCTTGACGAACGCCTCGTAGAGCGGGCGCCCGATCAGGCTGATCGCCTTCTCCTCGAGGTTGGTGGCGTCCTCGGTCGCGATCTCGCTGGACTGCTCGGCGATGAGCGCCCGGGCCTCGTCGGGGGTGTGCGCCTTGCCGAAGAACTGGTTGATGAGCGCCAGGTTCATCGGGAAGGAGTAGACCTGTCCCTGGTACTTGGCGAACACCCGGTGCTGGTATCCGGTGAAGTCGGTGAACCGGTTGACGTACTCCCACACCCGCTTGTTCGACGTGTGGAACAGGTGGGTGCCGTACTTGTGCACCTCGATCCCGGTCTCCTCGTCGATCTCGCTGTAGGCGTTGCCGCCGAGGTGGTAGCGACGCTCGAGCACGAGCACCTTGAGGCCGAGCTCGGAGGCGCAGCGCTCGGCGACGGTGAGGCCGAAGAAGCCGGAGCCGACGACGACGAGGTCGGGCTGGTCGATCGATCCCTGGGACAAGGGGAGAACTCCTGTGTGTGGACGCATCCCCCGCGGGGGCTGGACGAGTCTAGCGAGGGGGCCGGGCCGAATCGGAAAGGCGGCGCATGCCCCGCGCCGACGCCATGGCGCGGATCACGTTGCGCGCCTCGGCTCGGCCGCCGCGGGCGGGGCTCAACAGGACCACCGCCAGGGTGATCAGCCACGGCTTGAGCCGGACGAGGGCGTTCTCCCCGTGGCGCAGGTGCACCACGAAGAGGTTGCGGTACATGTAGAAGCCCTTCCAGCCCGAGAGGTCGTGCTGCTGGTTGAAGTCGAGCTGCCGCACGAGCACGGCGTCGCGGACCCCCCAGATCCGGCGCCCGGCCCGGCGGGCGCGGACGGCGTACTCCGCGTCGTCGTAGAAGATGAAGAAGGCGGGGTCGGGGAAGCCGATCTCGGTGATCACGTCGCGACGCACCATGAAGCCCTCGAAGGCGACGTTCTGCACCTCGACCAGCGCGGGCATGGACGCCCGGTCGGCGTACGCCGTGTCGACGGCGGCGCGCTTGGGGTGTATGGCGAGGGGGTTGCGCAGGTCGAACTCGATGGCGGCCTTCTCGACCAGCGTGCCGGCGAGGTCCTCGCGCACGGCGATGAGGCAGTCCTCGTCGACGGCCATCAGGACCGCGAGGCAGTCGGGCGCGGGCACCACGTCGTCGTCCATCAGCCAGATGCGGTCGAAGCCGGCGTCGTACGCCGCCCGCACGCCGAGGTGGAAGCCGCCGGCCCCGCCGAGGTTGGCCTCCGACGTGGTCACGTGGAGCGGCAGGTCGGTGCGCGCGTCGAGCACGGCCCGGGTGTGGTCGGTGCTGGCGTTGTCGATGACGAAGACCGCGTCAGGGGCGCGGGTCTGGGCGGCGAGGCCGTCGAGCATCCCGACGAGCAGGTCGGCGCGGTCGTAGGTCACGACGACGACCGCGACGCTCTCCGGCCCGGTCATGCGAGGAACCTCTCGTGGCCGTCGTACTCCCCCGCCAGGCCGGCGCGCATCGCCCGCGCACTCAGGCGCAGGCGGGCGGCACTGGGGCGGGTGAAGGTGTAGAACCAGACGGTCTTCACCACGAACGCGAGGGCGTGCAGCGGGCCCCGGTAGTCACGCAGGTTGACCAGGTTGTTGCGCGCCATGCAGTAGTGCTTGAGGTCGCTGGGGCTGTGGTTGTAGGTCGTGCGGCCCCACATCATCGGCGTGCCGAGCTCCCCGACGCTGGGGTGAAGCACCCGGGCCCCGGTCACGGTCGCGACCCGGGCGCCGGCCTCACGGGCGCGCCAGAGGTACTCGACGTCGTCGCCCCAGATGAAGAACTCCTCGCGCGGCAGGCCGATCCGGTCGACGAGCTCCTTGGTCACCAGGACGCCGTTGAAGGGGATCACCACGTCGGCCAGCACGCCGTCGCGGGCGGCGGCGCGGGCCTGGGCGACGTCGCCCACGACCCGGGCACCACCCGGCAGCCGGATCGGGAAGACCAGCCGGTCGGGGTCCTCCTCGTCCACGACGAGCGGGCCCCAGAAGTCGAGGTCCTCGCCGTGGGCCAGCAGGGTGGTCAGGCAGTCGGGGTCGGGCAGGCCGTCGTCGTCCATCAGCCACACCAGGTCGGCGTGGCGGTCGATGGCCCAGGCCAGGCCGTCGTGGAAGCCGCCGGCGCCACCGCGGTTGTGCTCGAGGGTGCGCGCGAGCAGCGGGGTCTCCCCCGTCGTCGGCTGTCCCGCCAGCCACTCGCCGGTGCCGTCGGTCGAGGCGTTGTCGACCACCACGACCTCGTGGAGGCCGCGCACCTCGCCCAGCCGGGCCACGAGGCGCTGGAGCAGCGGCAGCCGGTTGAAGGTGACGACCACCGCGACGACACGGCCATCACGGGGAGCAGTCACGGCGTACACCCTAGGTGCCGCACGCCCCCGCCTAGCAGGCCGCCCCGAGGTCCTCGGAGTCGTTGGCGGCGTACCCGTCCTTGAGCGTCCCGAGCGAGCCGCCCGTCATCGACGGCGGAGCGGCGGGCGTGGCAGCCGGGGCGGGAGCCGGTGCCGGCCCGGTCCCGGTCGCGGGGTCGGTGCCCGCCTCGGCCTCGGCCTCGTCCTCGACGGGCGCGGGGGCCGGGGCCTGGCCCTCGGCCTTGTCGATCGCCGTGGCGATCGTGCTGTGGACGAGGTCGATGTCCGGGTCGGCCGTGGAGATGAGCGGCGGCACCAGCGAGACGGTCGCGATCTTCTGGCTCTTGGCCTTGAGGGCCAGCTCGACGAAGCGGCCGACCTCACCGCGGGGCACGCTGGTCGAGATCATCTCCGAGGAGGCCTTGGCGATCTTCTCGAAGTTGCGCAGCGCCGTCTCGGGGCTGACCTGCTGGAGCATGGCGTTCATGACGCACTTCTGGCGGGCCATCCGCGAGTAGTCGTCGGAGCCCTCGCGCGCCCGGGCGAACCACAGGGTGTCCATGCCGTCGAGCGTGCGCGTGCCCGGCTCGATGTAGCGGAAGAAGGAGTCGTGCGGCAGCCCGACCGGGATCCGGTCGCGGACCGTCAGCTCCACGCCTCCGACCGCGTCGACGAGGTTGCGGAAGCCGGCGAGGTTGACCATGGCGTAGTAGTTGATGTCGAGGTCGGTGATGCCCTCGACGGCCGACACCGTGGCGTCGACGCCGGGGTTGTCGGAGCCCTTGAAGAGCTCGGTGTTGTCCTGGGCCCAGGTGCTGACGCCGTTGAGGTAGCAGCCGTCGCAGTCGAAGCCGCCCGGGAAGGCCTTGGCCATCGGCGACCCCTCCTCGAAGGGGAAGTTCGCCATGTTGCGGGGCAGGCCGATGAGCACGGTCTTGCCCGTGCGGGCGTCGATGCTGGCCACGGTGAGCGAGTCGGGACGCAGGCCCCAGCGGCCCGCTCCGGAGTCGCCGCCGAGGAGCAGCACGTTGAAGCGGCCCTCGTGGGCGCCGACCACGGCGCCGTCGCCGAACATCGTCAGCATGAACTGTCGCTGCACGTCGACCATGTGGGCTCCGAAGAGCAGCGCGCCGGCAACGGTCAGGGAGAGCAGCCCGTTGACGCCGACGACCGCGAGCCGCTGCTGGCGCTGGAGCCCGAGGGGCTGCCCGAGCCGCCAGGCGTCCATGAAGAGGAGGGCCCAGCCGACGGCGAGGGCCATCAGGCCGAGGCGGATGACGCCGAGGAGCAGGGTGTTGGAGGCGACCCAGAAGACGAAGGAGTGCGCGAAGACCGACACCACGGCGCTCAGCAGGGTGACCACGACGACCGTCATCCACACGCGTGTCGCGATCCGACCGATGCGGCGGTTGCCGGCCACGAGCTGCGCGGAGCCGGGGATGACCAGGGTCATCACCATCAGCGTCACCGCGCGGCGGAAGCGCACGCGCTGCGCCCGGTCGGCGGTGCTGGAGCGGCCCGCGTCACTCGAGGTGACGGTGGGACCGGTGGTGCCGTGCGGAGCGTCGGGGTGCGACCCGCTGGAGCTGTCGGGTGGCATGAGGTGCCTCTCTTGCTGGGGGAAGTCAGCCCGCCCAGTATCACCAGTCCCACCCGTCACAAGCCGGTACGACGCGCCGACGCTCCCCTGCGGAGGCTGACGACCCTCAGGCCTCCGGCGTCCAGTCGTCGTACTCCGACCACCAGCGGTCGTCGCCGTCGAGCAGGTCGACCACCCGGTCGGCGGCCTCGAGGACCGCACCCACGGTCTCGAGGTCGATCCGGCCCTGGGCCCGCTGGACGTGGAGGTGCTCGACGTCCTTCCACTCCCGGCGTCCGTCGGGGTGCACGATCAGGTCGAGGCCGTGGTCGTCGGTGTCGTAGCCGTCGTCGTCACGGACGATCGGCGACTCGAAGTTGAGGTACCAGTAGCGGAACCGCGGGCCGGCCGGGGTCTCGTCGAAGAACTTCCAGGCGCCGTAGCGCTCCCCGGTCCGGTGCACCTGGAGGACGGTCGTCCCGCCCCAGGCCTCGTGGGCACCCCACGGGTGCGGGCCGATCGGGTGGTCGTGGAAGGTGAACGGCGACCCCGGCTCCAGGAGCACCGCGAAGGTGGTGCCGTCGTCGTCCACGACGGTCACCGGGTGCTCGAGCCAGAGCCTCCCGTGCAGGACCTCGCGCCGGGTGATCACCTCACCGGGCACCCACGGGGCCGTCATGCCTCGCGCCCCCGGTCGATCTCCCGCTTGCGGGCGAGCCGGTGCGCGCGCCGGATCTGCGCCTCGCGCTCGCGGCGTACCTCCGTCGGCGTCTCGGTCACCAGGCCGGGGACCGGTCGGGGGGCGCCGTCGTCGTCGATCGCGACGAAGACGAAGTAGGCGCTGGCCACGTGGACCGGCTCGTCGGCGGCGTTGCCCCACGGCTGGGCCTCGACCCGCACCCCGATCTCCATCGACGAGCGCCCGGCCCAGTTGACCTCGCCGTACGTCGTCACGATGTCGCCGACGTGGACCGGTCGCAGGAAGGTCATCTCGTCCATGGCGGCGGTGACCGCCGGGCCGTCGGTGTGCCGGAAGGCCACCGCTCCGGCGGTGGAGTCCGCGAGCTTCATGATCTCGCCACCGTGGACGTTGCCGAGGATGTTGGCGTGGACCGAGGTCGCGGCGATGGCGAGCGAGACCCGGGAGAAGGACACCGGACGCGGGGTGAGCGCTTCACTCATGCGCGCACGGTAGCGTCTCGGCCATGGCTGAACGTCCCCCCGGGAAGGGCGGTCCCGAGGAAGGGACCCCCGAGTACGACTGGCTCTACGGCAAGGGCGGCAAGGGCTCTCCCCCCGCCGGCTCGGCCGACGCCACCCGGATGGTCCCCACCCGGGGTCGCTCCGGCGAGCCGGAGCGACCGGACGAGACGCGGGTCATGCCCGCCCAGCCACGGACGTCGTCGGGCAGTGGCCGACCGCCCGGAGGCCCGACCCGCCCGGCCACGCCTGCTCCCCCGCCCCGTGCCGAGAAGCAGCGGAGCCGTCCGCGCTTCCGCTTCGGCATCGTCAAGCTGCTCGTCCTGGTGTGGCTGGTCTTCATGCTCGCGGTGCCCTTCTGGGCGTGGAGCAAGGTCGACAAGATCGACGCGATGCCCGGCGACGAGGGTCGCCCCGACGAGCAGGGCGGCAACACCTACCTGATCGTGGGCTCCGACTCCCGGGACGACCTCACCGAGGCGGAGCGCGAGGAGCTCGGCACCGGCGGCGAGGTCGGGCAGCGCACCGACACGATCATGCTGCTGCACACCGGCGACGGCCCCAACATGTTGATGTCGATCCCCCGGGACTCGATCGTCGCGATCCCGGGCTACGGCGAGGGCAACAAGGTCAACGCCGCCTTCGCCTACGGCGGCCCCCAGCTGCTCATCCGCACCCTGGAGAACGAGACCGGCATCCGCATCGACGACTACATCGAGATCGGCTTCGGCGGCTTCGTCGGCATGGTCGACGCCGTGGGTGGTGTGCAGATCTGCCCGCGCACCGCGATGAAGGACCCCGACGCCAACCTCGACATCCCGAAGGGCTGCCAGGAGGCCGACGGCAAGACCGCCCTCGGCTACGCCCGCTCCCGCAAGACCTACGCCGAGCTCGGCGACATCGACCGCGCCCGGGCCCAGCGTGAGGTCGTCTCGGCGATCGGCGACAAGGCCCTGTCGGTGTGGACCTTCCTCAACCCGGTGCGCTACTACCAGCTCGCCATGGCGTCCTCCGGGTCGTTCTCGGTGAGCGAGGGCACCAGCCCGATCTCCCTGGGGCGCTTCGCCCTCGCGATGACGCGGGTCGACGGCGACTCCGGCCTCACCTGCGGCGTGCCGATCCAGGACCTCGCCGTCACGTGGGACGAGGAGCGCTCCGAGGAGCTCTTCTCCTACATCCGTGAGGACGACACGGCGAGCATCCCCGACAGCCTGTGCACCCCGAGCGGGATGCCGCGCGGATGACGTCGGCGCCGGTGGACCACGACACGCTCTCGGTCGCGACGGACGACGACGGCGTCTGCACGCTCACCCTCGATCGCCCCGAGGCCCTCAACGCGTTCACCGTCACCATGGCGAGCGAGCTCGAGCACTTCTTCCGCTCCGCGGCCACCGACGACGCGATCCGAGCGATCGTGGTGACCGGCTCCGGGCGCGCGTTCTGCGCCGGCATGGACCTGTCCGCCGAGGGCAACGTCTTCGGGCTCGACGAGGACGCGGCCCCCACGCCGGCCGACCTGCGCGACCACCTCACCGAGGCGCCCTACCAGGACGGGGTCCGCGACACCGGCGGCAAGGTGGCGCTGGCGATCCACGCGTGCCCGAAGCCCGTCATCGCCGCGATCAACGGTCCGGCCGTCGGCATCGGGGCGACCATGACGCTCGCGATGGACATCCGGATGGCCTCCACGAAGGCCCGGATCGGCTTCGTCTTCGGGCGCCTCGGCATCGTGCCCGAGGCCTGCTCGTCGTACTTCCTGCCCCGCATCGTCGGCCTCCAGCAGGCGCTGGAGTGGGTCTACTCCGCGGAGGTCCTCACCGCCGAGGCCGCCCGCGACGGACGCCTCGTGCGCTCGGTCCACGAGCCCGAGGACCTGCTCCCGGCGGCGCTCGACCTGGCGCACTCCTTCGTCGTCGGCCGCTCCCCCGTCGCGCTGGCCCTCGCCAAGCAGCTGTTGTACGCCGGCACGTCGGCCGCGTCGCCCCTCGAGATGCACCGGGCCGACTCGCTGGCCATGTGGCACACCTCCGTCGGGGACGGCAAGGAGGGCGTCGCCGCCTTCCGCGAGAAGCGCGACCCCGACTTCACCGGTCGGGCCTCCGACCTGCCGCAGATCTTCTAGCGCGCCCCGGCCGCCCGGGTCCCGGGCCTGGATCTCCTTGTGCGCGTCGACCTGTCGTCGTACGCTCGCGATATATCGCAATACGTCGGCGACAGGTCAGCGACTGCCGACGCCGGACATCGGGAGGACACGCACATGGGACACCGCAAGAACCCCTGGGAGCTCCGCTTCGACCAGCACGGCTGGGGCGGCCCGCCCCGCGGCCCCGGCGGCCCCCCGCCGTGGGTGCAGGGACTGCTGGGCTGGGGCGGCCAGACCGGCAGCGCACCGCCCCCCTCGGGCGGCCCGCGGGCCCGCCGCGGCGACGTCCGCCTGGCGATCCTGTCGGCGCTCGCCGACGCCGCCGACCGGGGCGAGCCCGTCAACGGCTACCAGGTCATCCAGCAGATCGCCGACCGCAGCAACGGGACGTGGCGCCCCAGCCCCGGCTCCGTCTACCCCACGATCCAGCAGCTCGCCGACGAGGGCCTCGTCGAGACCGACGACGAGCGCGGCCGCAAGACCCTGCGCCTCACCACCGAGGGCGGTCGCTACGTCACCGAGCGTGCCGACGAGCTCGAGGCCGTCTGGGCGCCGTTCGAGCGGGCCCAGCAGCGGTCGTCGACCGGCACCTCGGGCGACCTCAAGTCGGAGATCGGCCAGGTCATGAGCGCCGTGTGGCAGATCGTCACGCAGGGCTCCGACACCCAGCGCAAGGCCGCGATCGGCGTCCTGGTCGAGACCCGTCGCTCGCTCTACGGGATCCTCGCCGACGGCACCGAGCCGGAGCCCGAGCCCGACGAGGACTTGTGATGGCCGAGCCCCGCAGGGCGGAGGCCCGCATCGGCGACCGGGAGCGCGAGTCCGCGACCTCGATCCTCAACGACCACTACGCGGCCGGTCGCATCGACACCGAGGAGCACGCCGAGCGCCTCGACGCGATCTGGTCCGCGCGCACGCGGGGCGACCTCGACATCGTCTTCTGGGACCTCCCGCGCGCCGTCGTACCGGCTCCGCAGCCCCCGGCGCCCCCGCGACGCACGTCGTCGTGGCGCTTCCCCCTCGGGGCGTTCCTGGTCGCCGCCCTGGTCCTCGCGATCGCGCTCCAGGTCCCGTGGTGGATGTGGCTCATCGGCCTCGTCGTCCTCCTCAAGTCACGAGGCTGGCGCCACGGGCACCGCGGGCACCGCACGTGCCACAATCCCGGCACGGGGGTTCGGCGCAGAGCCTTCTGACTGCCCCCCGCAGGAGACCCCATGCCTGACACCCCACCCGATGCCGAGGCCTTCGCCCGGCTCGCCCTCGACCTGCACGACGTCGACGGCCTCGACGAGACCGTCGAGCGCATCCTCGAGTTCACGGTCAAGACCTTCGGCTGCGGGTATGCCGGGGTGATCCTCGTGCACGGCGGGTCCCGGGTCGAGACCGTGGCCGCGACGGATCCCGTCGTCGCCGGGCTCGACGCCGTCCAGCTCGAGGCCGGCGAGGGGCCCGACCTCGAGCTGATCGCGGACCGGCACGAGGTGATCATCCGCGACGTGCGGGAGGAGTCGCGGTGGCCGCGGTGGTGCGAGGCGGTCGCGGACGCCGGGATCCGCAGCATGCTCGGCTCGCGCCTCTACACCAGCCAGCAGGTCATCGGCAGCCTCAACCTCTACGACCCGGAGCCCGGTGCCTTCGACGGGGCCGACGCCGACGTCGCGCACATGCTGGCGCGGCACGCGGCGGTCGCGGTGCAGCACGCCCGCGGCGACGAGCACCTGCGCAAGGCGGTCGACGCGCGCAACCTTGTCGGCCAGGCACAGGGCATCCTCATGGAGCGGTTCGACCTCGACGCGGATCGCGCGTTCGAGGTGCTGCGGCGCTACTCCCAGCACCACAACACCAAGCTGCACCTGGTGGCCCAGCAGCTCATCGACAACCGGACCCTGCCGGAGGGCTGACCTCAGCCCCGGGGTGCGAGCTGCTCGACCGCGGTGTCACGCATCTCGACCCACGTGTTGCCGAGGTAGGCGTCACCCGTCCCGTCCCAGAGGGCGATCGCGGTCGCGACGGCCGCACGGTCGGCGTCGGGCAGCACCCCCGTGAGCCGCACCTCGTCCAGGGCGGCGCAGTGGCGCAGGAACGCCACGGCGACCCGCGCGCAGGCCGCGTCGAAGCCGAGGGACTCCAGCCCCTCCTGCTCGGCCGCGAGCACCTCCCGCCCCAGGGCGGCGCCGGCCTCGTCGACCTCCAGCCGGGGCGCGAGCACGACCTGCTCGAGCGCCACGTGCACTGCCAGCAGGCGGCGCGCGTGCAGGAAGACGTCCTCCCGCGCGCCGGAGTGGAGGCGGGGCACGCGACACCAGGCCTCGCGCAGCTCGCCGTGCTGCTCGGCCAGCAGCGCCGCGAGGTCCTCGCCGGTGTGCACCGGCACTCGTCCGGTGTCGGGCTCTCCCAGGTGAGCAGTCATGCCCCTGACGTACCCGGGTCGGCCCGGCGCATGTATTCGCACGGCCCGGGTACGGCATCGGCAACGGCGGACGACGCGAGGCGTCGTGCCACCGCCGTACGGACCGGTGGCCGGTCGGGACCGGACTCACGCAGCACGGGGCCGACCGGCCACTTCCCGTTCAGGCGGTGAGCTCGGGGTCCTCCACGGTCCCCACCGAGGCGAGGTAGCCGTGGCGCACGCCCCACAGGACCGCCTGCGACCGCGAGGCGACGCCCATCTTGCGGTAGGCCGACCGGATGTAGGACTTGAGCGAGTTGATGCTGATCGACGCCCGGTCGGCGATCGACTGGTTGTCGAGGCCCTGGGTGATCATCGCGATGACCTGGGCCTCGCGTGGGGTGAGCGCCTCGGACGACGCCGCCGACCCGGTCGGACGTTGGTCGCTGCCGAGGTCGACGACGGGACGACCGTGGTGGATCGACTCGAGGGCCGCCACGAGCCGGGGGGCGGGCAGCGCCTTGGAGAGGACTCCGCTGACGCCGTTGCCCAGGGCCAGCTCGACCAGCTCGGGACGGGCGTTCCAGGTCCAGGTGACCAGGCGACCGTCGTGGACGACGGAGCGCACGGCGGCGAGGGGAAGGTCCTTCACGCCGGCGAGGGTGTCGTGGAGGGTCAGGTCCACGTCTCGGGACGGCACCCCGCCCGGTGAGGGAAGCACCTGCACCCGGTGGGCGTACGGCGCGAGCAGGCCGGCGAATCCGACCGTCACGAGGTCGCACTCGTGGGCCAGGGTGACGCGCACGGGGCGTCGTCGTCGTGTCATCACGGTCATGGCCGACCCGTACCCGACTTCGCCGATCGCATGCCCGAAGGGAGGTAGCGGGGTCGCGGGACCACTGGTTGTCTGGGGACGTGGTCGAGCAGCGTGCCACGCTCGACTGCCCGAAGGAACCACGTGTCACCCACCTCCCCGATCCGGGGGCACCGCGGGGTCTCCCGCGCCCGCCGGATGGCCCTGACCAGTGAGCTGCTCTCCCGACTCGACGACGGCGACGAGGACCGCCGCGACGTCGAGGACGAGATCATCCGCCTCAACCTCGTGGTGGCGACCCAGGAGGCCCGTCGCTACGAGCGGCGCGGCATCGACGCCGAGGACCTCCGGCAGGTCGCCTACCTGGCGCTCGTCAAGGCCGTCCGCCGGTACGACGCCGAGCTGGCGAACGACTTCCTCGGCTACGTGGTGCCGTGCATCCGCGGCGAGCTGCGCCGGTGGTTCCGCGACGCCGGCTGGGTGGTGCGGCCGCCACGCTCGGTCCAGGAGCTCCAGGCGCGGATCACCGGGGTGGCCGAGGAGCTCACCCAGGAGCTCGGACGCTCACCGCGGCCGAGCGACATCGCCGCCCGGCTCGGCGTCCCGACCGAGAGGGTCGAGGAGGCCGTCTCGGCGCACGCCGGCTACTCGGTGGACTCGCTCGACGCGGTGGCCGACGACTCCGAGCGACCCCTCGCGGCGTCGCTGGTCCACCACGAGCCGGGCTTCGGCCAGGTCGAGGCGCGCACGGTCGTGGCTCCCGCCGTACGCCGCCTCGGCACCCGGGAGCAGCACATCCTGGAGCTGCGCTACCTCCACGACGCGACCCAGGACGAGATCGGGGCCGCCGTCGGCGTGACCCAGGCCCAGGTGTCGCGCCTGATGTCGGGCATCAACCGGCAGCTGCACGGGGACCTGTCGCCGCGCGACGACGGCCCCGGCAGCCTCTCGCCGGCCGTCTGAGCCGGGACGGGGACCTAGCTCTCGTCCGTCTCCGGGTCGTCCGCCTCGGGGTCGGTCGCGGGACCGTCGGGAGTGCTCCCACCCTCCCCCGACCAGTCGGCGGACTCGCCGTCGTCGAGGCTCGGGTCACTGGTCACGTCGTCGGGCTTGCTGCTCATCGCTGCCTCCGCTGTGGTGGGGATGTGTCTCCCCAGTCCTACCCGATCGGGCCGGACGGATGCGGGCCCGGTGGTGGAGGGACACGACGACCAGGAGCAGGGCCGCCAAGAGCAGCCACGTCACCGTCCCCGGCGCGTCGGCCTCCGCCGACGCGCCAGGGACGGCTTCCCGAGACACCGAGGTCGCGACACGGCCGGGGGTGGCGCTCGCGACCACGGTGAAACCGAGGCTGCCGGAGATGACGTGGCCGTCCGCGCCCACGACGCGGTAGGTCAGGGTGTGGCTCCCGGGATCCGACAGGGTCAGCCGGGCGGCGGCGGTGCTCCCGGACGTGCCCGTGGCACCCACGGCCACCTCCTCGCCCGCGGGTCCGTGCACGGCGATGGCCGTCCCGGCGGCGAGCAGGTCCTCGCCGAAGACGAGCTCCACGCGGTCGAGACCCTCGGCCACCCGGTCGCCCTGCGCGGGGATGCTGCTGACCAGCTCGGTGTGGGCGCCGGCCGGGGCCGGCCGCACGCCGAGCACGAGGACAGCCACGAGCACACCCACGACGGCGGCCAGCAGGACCGCCGTCCGCCCGGCACCGCGGCCCGTCGTGTCGTGCATGCCTCCACCCTGACCCGCCGACCTTGGGCGAACCTTGGGACTCCTGGTCGCCGTCATTCCCCGACCAGCCTGCGGACCAGGGGGGCGAGTGGACTGCCGCCTGCCGCCGCGGAGCGGATGGCGTCGACGAGCTGGTGGTGCGATCCGTCCTTGACCAGGTAGCCGCAGGCGCCCGCGGCGAAGGCCAGGCGGACGAGCCGGCGGCTGCAGGAGACGCTCAGGATCAGCACCCGGACCTCCGGCAGCCCGCGGCAGAGCGCCCGGGTGGCCTCGACGCCGTCGCGGCCCGGGATGTTGACGTCCATGACCACCACCTGCGGTCGGGTGAGCATGCCGAGCTCCACCGCCGCGTCACCGTCCTCGGCGACGGCGACGAGCTCCAGCCCGGGCTCCTGGTCGACGACGTAGGAGAGCAGCTCGCGCATCAGCTGGTTGTCCTCGACGAGCATGACGGTGGTGAGGATGGCTGTCTCCTCTCGCACTGTGTAGCCCGTGCGAGCCATGCTCCATGGGGGACCTTGGAGATTGCTCGGGCAGGTCGGCACCGTGAGCAGCCGTGCGGACGCATGTCGTGGCGGCGGGCCGGACGACACCTCGAGGTTTCTCCAAGGTCCAACGAGCAGGCTCGCGCGCATGACGGTGTCGGGACCCGAGGTCGGTACGGCGCGCGGCCGCGCGCCGGGGACGCGCGCGGACGGGGCGCCGCGCCCCGGAACCGGTGCCGTCATCGCCACCGGGCTCATCGCCGCCGGACTCGTCGCCGTGGTGTCGTGCCTCGTCGCGCTGACGGTCACCGGCGGGCTCCCGCGGGCGGCCCCGGAGGGACTTCCCGATGCCGGGGCCGTCACGGCGTGGGGCCTGCAGCTCGTGTCCCTGATGTCCACGCTGGCGGCGGTGGGCACGGTCGGCTCGCTCGTCGTCGCCACCGTCCTTCTTCCCGCCCGGACGGACGGGACGCTGGGCGGGACCGCCCGGCGCGCCGCGTCCGCCGCCGGGCGGTGGGCCGCCGGGTGGGCGGTGCTGACCGCCTGCGAGCTGGTCCTGATGGCGTCGGACGTCGCCGGGGTGCCCGTGACGCGCATCGGCGGCGGGGCGGTCGCGGAGGTGGCCTCCACCCGGCCCGGCGCCGCCCTGTGCCTGACGGCGGCACTGGCCACCGTCATCGGCATCTCGGCCCGCGCGGCCGGCACGTCCGCCGGCGCCCGTGTGCTGCTGGTCGTCTCGGTGGCCGGGCTGCTGCCCGGCGCCGTGGCCGGGCACGCCTCCTCGGCGCCGGGACACGACGTCGTGGTGTCGGCCCTCGTGGTCCACGTGGTGGCCGTCAGCCTCTGGACCGGTGGCCTGCTGGGACTGGTCCTGCACGTCCGCACCGAGCCGACCCTCCTGCCCGGCGCGGTGGCGCGCTTCAGCCCCCTGGCCCTGGGTGCCTACCTCGCCCTCGCCGGATCTGGACTGATCGCGGTCGCCGAGCGACTGGGGGCGTCGGGCGCCGCGTGGACCAGTGGCTACGGCGCGCTGGTCGCGGCCAAGGCGACGGCGCTCCTGGTGCTGGGCCTGCTGGGACACCTCCATCGGAGCAGGACGATCGCGAGCCTGGCCCGCGGGGGGGACGGCCGGCCGTTCCTCCGGCTGGCCGGTGTCGAGCTCCTGCTGATGGGGGTGGCGATCGGTCTCGCCTCCGCCCTGTCGAGGACCGCCGTCCCCGTCCCCGTGGAAGTGCGGCCGGACCACGGCACGGGACACCCGACACTGCCTGCGGTCGTGGAGCCGTTGTCGGTCACCGAGCTCGCCACGGCCTGGCGTCCCGACGCGATCGTGCTGGTCGTGCTCGCCACCGCCGCAGCGGCCTATGCATCCGGAGTCCGGGACCTGCGACGACGGGGACGCCGGTGGCCCCGGGCGAGGACGGCGGCCTTCGCCGCCGGGATCGGCGTCGCCCTGGTGGTCCTCTGCTCCGGGGTGGCGACCTATGCCCCGGCCGTGCTGAGCGTGCAGGTCTCCCAGCTCCTGGTGGCGCTGCTCCTGGTCCCCCTCCTGCTGCTCCTCGGCGACCCGGCAGGCCTCGCCCTCGAGGTGGGCGCCGCCCGCGGGACCGAGGCACCAGCACGCCTGCTCCGCTCGGGGGCGGCCCGGGCCGCTGCCAGCGCGGTCCCCGGCGCCGTCGCCGTGTGCGTGCTGTTGCTGGCGGTCTACCGCACCCCCCTCATCGAGATGTCCCAGCGGTCGTCCTGGATTCACCTCGCCGTCCTCACGCTGGCGCTGGCGGCCGGCCTGCTCCTCCTCTGGCCGGTCCTGGGGGCCGAGGTCACCCCGCGACCCGGCGGTGCCGCCGAGTGGCAGTGGTCCATGGTCGGCGTCGCCGGCTGCCTGGCGATCCTCGCCGCCCAGCTGCGGTACGGCGATCGCCTGCTGGCGGCCGAGTGGTTCCTCGAGCTGCGGTGGAGCTGGATCGACCCCGTGGCCGACCAGCGACTGGCGGGTGCGCTGGTGGCCGTGGCCACCGTCGCGGTGCTCGTCGTGGCGGTCCTGCTCGGTGTGCGGCGGCGCACCCACCGGGGCACCGCCGAGGCGTCTCAGCCGCCCGGGGGCCACAGCGTCAGCAGCGTGCGCCCCAACAGGTCCGAGGCGTGCACCGAGCCGTAGTCGCGGGAGTCGACGGAGTTGCCGCGGTTGTCGCCCATCACGAACACGCTCTCGTCCGGCACGGTGAACGTCCTGCTGTAGTAGCCGTCGACCAGCTCGGGGTCGACGTACGGCTCGTCGACGGGCTCGGCGTCGACGAAGAGCACCCCGTCCAGCACCACGACGTCCTGCCCGCCGAGGGCGATCACCCGTTTGATCGCCCGAGTGCCATCCTCCGGGGACCGGAAGACGACCAGGTCGCCGCGCGTCAGGTCGTCCACGTCGGGCGGACGCCGGGACACCAGCACGACGTCACCTTCGCCGTACGTCGGGTCCATGCTCGCGGAGTCGATCCGCACCGGGACGACCAGCGTGGCCCGCACGATCACGACCGCGCCGAGCACGACGGCAAGGACCACTGCGTACACGAGCACCCGCGCCCGGGCCGCCGGCACCGGGGCCCGAGGCGTCGGGGTGTCCGACTGCGTGAGCTCCGGCACCGGTGCGTCACTCGTCCCAGGGCCGGGCCGCGTAGATCGGGTGGTTGGGATGCAGGTCCGAGAGGTCGAGGTCGCCGGTGGCGGGCGCCACCACGAACTGCGACATCATGTCGTGGTCCTCGTGCGGCCCGTTGTGGCAGTGGATCATGTAGCGACCACCGAGGTGCCCGTTGGCACCAGCCAGGCCCGTGCTCCGACCGTCCGGGTAGCGCGCCGGAGGCATCCCGTAGAGGACCAGGAGCTCCACGCGTTCGCCCTGGCCGACGTAGACGACGTCCTTGGCCCCCTTCTCCCACGCCTCGACCCGGCCGGTCCCTCCCTGGCGTCGGATGATCCGGAAGTCCACCAGGTGGAAGTGGAGCGGGTGGAACCAGCCGCCGGAGTCGTTCTCGATCCGCCAGATCTCGAGGTCGCCCGGCCGGGGCGGGGTGCCGCCGTCGTCGGCGAAGAGGTTGTAGTACCCGGCCTGCACGTCCCGCCACGCGCGCCCGTTGATGAGGAACTCGTTGGTGACGTCGTCGTGCTCGAGGTCGATGTCGCGGGTACGACGCGACGCCGAGGCCGCCGCGGTCATCACCGGGTTGATCTCGCTGGCCGGCGGTGTCGGCACAGTGGTCCACCGGGTCTCGGTCGGCTCCTGGGTGACGCGCAGCTGCATCACCTTGTTGGTGTGCAGGAAGTCCCGGTTCTTGCCCGGGCTGGCGTTGCGGAGCTCGATCCGGTCACCGACCCGGCAGGTCCCGAAGTCGACCATGACCTCGTACCGCTCGGCACTCGAGTGGCGCCAGCTGGCGACCTGTTGCGGAGGCATGACTCCTCCGTCCGTGGCCACCACGTAGGTCGGGACCGCCGCTCCGGTGCGGGTGTTGACGAAGCTCAGCCTCATCGACCGCGACAGCGTCCCCATCAGGATCCGGAAGCGGTAGAACCGGCGCTCGACGTCGTGGAACGGCCACGGCACCCCGTTCACGGTGATGACGTCGCCCCACAGGCCCGAGTGCTCCCGGTCCATGTAGGCCAGCTTGCCGTCCTTGGCGAACATCGCGTCGCCGATCGTCAGCGGGACGTCGTACTTCCCCTGGGGCAGGTTCTCCTTCTCCCACTGGTTCTGGATGTGGTACTGCGCGTGCAGGCCGCTGTAGATGTTCTCGGCCGTGTGGTGGACGCTGTGGTCGTGGTACCAGATCGTCCTGGCTCCCTGGTGGTTCGGGTACCAGTAGTCCTTGACCTGGCCGGGCATCGTCACGTCGTCGGCGTAACCGTCGTACTGCGGCAGCGAGGCCGACCCGTGGAGGTGGACCGACGACGCGACGCCCCCGTAGCCGAAGGTCGGGTGCGTGGTCGGCAGCGCGTTGCGCACGCGCATCCTGACGCGCGTGTTCTGGTCCACCCTGATCAAGGGCCCGGGCACCGTGGGAGCGGCAGCACCTGAGGCGTAGCCGAGGACCGGGGTGAGGGGCGCGCCCGGGTCGAGGACCTGGGCCGACCCGGCACGCTGGGTGATCTCGTAGAGCAGGTACTCGCCGTGCTCGTCCGTCATGGGCACCGGTGCGAGCACCTGCGGGAGCACCAGCCGCCTCACGAAGCGCGCCGGCTTGGACGAGGTGCTGATCCAGTCGGCGGTGGTGGCCGACTCACCCAGTGGTACCACCAGCCCGACGGCGGTGACACCCGCCCCCAGTCCGGCGAGCTTGATGAAGTCGCGTCTCTCCATGTCGGTCATGAGCCCTCCCCGGCAGTCGGTGACCGTCAGGCACGATCGTGCGACGGGCGACCTTGGGGAATGCTGGGGAACGCCGGGGGGACGCCCGGGTCAGAGGTGCGACTGCACCCCTGCGAGGAGCTGGCGGGCCATCACGATCCGCTGGACCTGGTTGGTGCCCTCGTAGATCTGGGTGATCTTGGCGTCGCGCATCATCCGCTCGACCGGGTAGTCGCGCGTGAAGCCGTAGCCGCCGAGCACCTGGACCGCGTTGACCGTGACCTCCATGGCCACGTCGGAGGCGAAGCACTTGGCCGCGGCGCCGAAGAACGTCAGGTCCTTGTCGCCGCGCTCTGAGCGACCGGCTGCGGCGTACGTCATCTGCCGGGCCGCCTCGACCTTCATCCCCATGTCGGCGAGCATGAACTGCAGGCCCTGGAACTCCGCGATCGACTTCCCGAACTGCTGGCGCTCCTTCGCGTAGTCCAGCGCGTAGTCCAGCGCCCCCTGGGCCACGCCGACGGCCTGGGCGGCGATGGTCACGCGGGTGTGGTCGAGGGTCGCCATCGCAGTGGCGAAGCCGGTGCCCTCCTCGCCGATCATCCGGTCCGCGGGGATTCGGACCTTGTCGAGGTAGACCTCGCGCGTCGGGCTGCCCTTGATGCCGAGCTTCTTCTCCGGGGCACCGAAGGAGACGCCCGGGTCGGACTTCTCCACCACGAACGCCGACACCCCGCCGCGGGTCTTCTTCTCGGCGTCGGTGACGGCCATGACGGTGTAGAACTCCGACTCGCCCGCGTTGGTGATCCACCGCTTCACGCCGTCGAGGACCCACTCGTCGCCGTCGCGCACCGCGCGGGTCTTCATCCCACCCGCGTCCGAGCCGGCGTCCGGCTCGGAGAGGCAGTAGGAGAAACCGCCCTCACCGCGCGCCAGCGCACCGAGGTACTTCTGCTTCAGCTCCTCCGAGCCCGCGATCTGCACCGGCAGCGAACCCAGCTTGTTGACCGCCGGGATCAGCGAGGACGAGACGCACGCCCGGGCGACCTCCTCGATGACCAGCACCGTGGCCAGCGCATCGGCGCCCGCACCGCCGTACTCCTCCGGCACGTGCGGGGCGTGGAAGTCGGCCGCGAGCAGTGCGTCGGCCGCCTCCTGCGGGTAGCGGGCCTCCTCGTCCACCGCGGCGGCGTACGGCGCCACCTTGGCGTCGCACAGGTCCCGGACGGCGGCGCGGATGGCCTGGTGCTCCTCGGAGAGGGCGTAGAAGTCGCTCATGGCTCGAATTCTACTTGCCGGTAACCGGCGCGGGCGACGCCGGTCGGCACACACGACGAACGCCCGGCCGGTGCCGAGGCACCGACCGGGCGTCCGATCAGGAGAACGAGGTCACTTGACCTTGATCACGACCTTCTTGTCCCGCGAGACGTTGGTGTAGTCGTCCCCGCGGTAGAGGACCTTCACGACGGTCTTGCCCTTGGGCAGCTTCTTCTTGAGGGTGACGGTGACCTTGCCCTTGGCGTTGAGCGAGCCCTTGCCGAGCATCTTCTGGCCCTTCATCACCTTGACCTTGCCGGTGGGGACCTCGTTGTCGGCGTCCACGACGACCTTGAGCTTGGTCTTGGTGCCGAGCTTGGTCACCTTCTTGGCGGGCTTGGCCTTGGTGGTGGACTCGTTGGCCGCGAGGACGATGGAGCCCAGGCTCGCCGGAGATCCCGCCTTGAGCGCGCACGGGACGTCGGCCAGCATGACCACCTCACCCTGCTTCGTGGCGGTGAACGTGAACGCCGACGGCACCGCGATGTCGTAGGTGCCCTTGCCCGGGAGGTTGACCGGCACGGTCGTGGCCGGGATGACGCCGGGGGTGGCCAGCGGGTTGGGCGTGTTGAGGGTCAGCGGCTGGGGCGTGGCCGGCACCGCGGTCTGCGGGAACCGGACGTCCTGGAGCGCCAGGTCGGCGGTGTCCGAGGAGGACAGGTCGTCCAGCGTAGCGACCATGTCGTTGGAGAAGCCGCCGATCGTGGTCGCCTGGAACAGGCCCTTGGCCGCGGCGACGACGTCGGCCGGCAGGGTCACGCTGAGCAGCACCGGGATGGCCGGGGCGTCGAGGCCGGCGTTGGCCGCCGACGGCAGGGTCGCGGTGATGCCGACCGGGATGTCCTTCGCCCCGAGGCTCGGGAAGGTGCAGGTGAAGGTGGTGGCTACGGTCGCGGCCTGGGCGGCGGGCGCCGAGACGGCGACCAGGGCGCCGGCGCTCAGTGCGGTGGCGGCGACTGCGGCGCCGAGGCGCCGGGTTGAGGTGTGCAACATGTGGGGTATCCCTCCGTGGATGTGTGTGCGGTCACACCCAACCACAGTGACAGCCGTTCGCGGCGTGTCAACACCCCGCGATCTACCGATGGGTAACCCCCTGGTTTGCGTCGCCTCCCCACGGGGCACTCCCTGCGCATGCGTCGTGCTCCGTTCCTCGCCACCACCCTGCTCGTCCTCGTGCCCCTGACCGGCTGCTCGGGTGGTGACTCCACCGCCGGTCGGCCCGACGACGAGGGGTCGTCTGCGTCCGCGCCGGGCCAGGACCCCGGCGACGCACCGGTCGAGGAACCGGCCGCGCCGACGCTCACCATCGGCGACCAGTCCTACGTCCCGCCCTGCTCCCTCCTCCCACCGAGCGACGCCGCACGACTCCTGCCCCTGACCAACGGCGCGGAGGTCACCGAGCGTGGGCGCGGCGCCTCGGCGACCGACGCGGAGCTCGCGGAGCGCAAGGACACCGTGTCGGGCGCGGTGATCGAGACCAGCTGCGACTACTCGATCGGCGACGAGGACAGGACGTACGCCAAGCTCCGGGTGGAGCAGTACCCCACCGAGTCCGCGGCGACCGCGCAATGGCGCAAGGTCAAGAAGTTCGGTGACGGCAAGCTGCCCCCCGACCTGGCCGACAACGGCGGGGTGTTCGACGCCCTCGAGCAGGCCACGGTCGACATCATCCGGGACGGTCAGAAGAGCTTCGGCGGCGTGCGCCTGCGAGGGATGGACCGGCGCATCCTGTGGCAGCAGGGCACGCAGACCTACATCGCGACGGCGGGCAACCTGCTCCTGCACTTCACCCGGGGGCGCGCCTACGGGCTCACCGCCGACCTGACCGAGCGCGACGCGGGGCTCGCGGAGCGGGTGCTGACGACCGCCCTCGAGCGTGCCGAGGAGCTCCACGGCGAGGACGCCGAGCCCGCGGTCGGCTCGACGGGGCAGATGGGGATCGCGCAGGCCGAGGACTGGCCCACCTTCCTCGACCCCTGCGTGCTCCTCGACGCCGAGGCGGTGGACACCCTGTTCCCGGGCGTCGAGCTGGAGGAGCTCACCTCCGACTCGACCCCCGCCGACCCCGGCTCCTACCTGACCATGGACTCGTTCGCGGGGCGCTCGGTGCAGAACGGCTGCCTGCGCGAGGACGTCGCCAACCGGCACACCGCCGAGCTGTTCGTGCAGTACGTGGCGCCGGGAGACCAGCCGAAGCGGGTGCTCGACTCGTACCTGTCGCAGCGCGCCTACGGGGACCCCCGCCCCACTCCGGACCAGGTGACCACCATCCGGGGTGCGCTGCGTCCCGGCGGGATGTCCGACGTCGACGCCTCCTACGTGCTCGTCAGCACGGGGGGCGGCTGGTACTTCTACGCGATCGTGGACCGCTACGTCCTCGAGCTCAAGGCGGAGCAGGCGAAGAAGACGAAGAAGCGCCGGGGCGACAGGTCCGACCTCGTCCCCGAGCTCGACACGGTCGACAGCTACACCCTCAAGACGGCGATGGACCTCGTGGTCGCCAACGCCCGGAGCCAGCTCGGGACCGAGGAGTGAGCGCTACCGTGGCGCCATGAGCTCGGACTGGCAGGACCCCGCGACCGTCGACCGCATGCTCGACGACCTCGAGACCTGGGCCGTCGTCGGCCTGTCCGGCGACACCGGACGCACGGCGTACTCCATCGCAGGACTGCTCCAGCGGCGCGGCAAGCGGATCGTCCCCGTCCACCCCGACGCGCCCACCGTGCTGGGCGAGCAGGGCTACGCCACCCTGGCCGACATCCCGTTCCCGGTCGACGTCGTGGACGTCTTCCGCCGCTCGGAGGCGGCCGGGGAGTTCGCCGACCAAGCCGTGGCCATCGGGGCGAAGGGCGTGTGGTTCCAGCTCGGCGTGGTCGACGAGGCGGCCTACGACCGGACGACCGCCGCCGGCGTGCCGATGGTGATGGACACCTGCCCGGCCATCGAGTGGCGCAAGCGGGGCGCGTGAAGGACCTGCACGTCCCGTCCGGTCCCGGCCTGCCGTCGGGGCTGGTGGTCCCCGACGCCGACCTCGTCGAGCGCTTCTCCCGCTCCCCCGGCCCCGGCGGCCAGTCGGTCAACACCTCCGACAGTCGCGTCGAGCTCGAGTACGACGTCCGCACGGCATCGACGCTCACCGACGCGCAGCGGGCCCGGGCGCTGTGCCGGTGGCCGGACGGCGTCGTCGCCATCGCCGCCTCCGAGCACCGCTCGCAGCACCGCAACCGGGTCGCCGCCCGCGAGCGGCTGGCCGCGCTGCTCCGCGAGGCCCTCGCGCCACCCCCGCCGCCGCGCCGGGCCACCCGCCCGACGCGCGGGTCCAAGGAACGGCGGCTGCAGGCCAAGAAGGAGCGCGCCCGCACCAAGGCGCTGCGCGGCCGGGTCAGGGACTAGAGGTCGACGCTGCCCTCGGCCGTCGTGATGCCGAGCTGGGACAGCGCCTCCTCCATGACCCACTGGACACCGAGCGTGTCGTCCAGGGGCACGACCGACGACTCGGTGAGCCCGGCGGCCAGGCAGCGACCGACCTCCTCGATCTCGTGGCTGTAGCCGCGACCGCGGGCCGGCAGGTCGCGGGTCTCGGCCTCCTGGCCGTTGCGCCGGACCACCAGCGAGGTGGGGTGGTGGAAGCGGGGCGGCAGCTCGATGGAGCCGCCGGTGCCCCAGATCACCGCGCGGCCCGGGGTCTCGGTGGTGAGCGCGCAGGCCAGCGACGCGCCGCGCCCGTCGTCGTACGCCAGGTGCATCGTCACCGACGCGTCGGTGCCGTTGGGGTAGCGCGTGCCGGACGCGACGACCCGGTCGGGGGTGCCGAGGAAGTCCTGGGCGAAGGAGATGGGGTAGACCCCGAGGTCGAGGATCGCGCCGCCGCCGAGCGCAGGGTCGAAGAGGCGGGAGGCGGGGTCGTAGGTGCGGTGGGCACCGAGGTCGGCCTGGACCGCGACGACCTCGCCGATCTCGCCGGCCTCGACGAGACGCCGGGCCTCCACGACGGCGGGCTGCAGGCGCGTCCACATCGCCTCCATGCAGAAGACGCCCCGGTCGCGGGCGGCGGCCACGACCTCGCGAGCCCCGGCCAGGGTGGCGGTGAACGCCTTCTCGACCAGCACCGGGACGCCGGCCTCGATGGCGGCCAGGGCCAGCGCGTGGTGCTGCGGGTGCGGGGTGGCGACGTAGAGGACGTCGATGTCGGCGCGCACCAGGTCGGCGTAGGTGTGGGCGCCCTCGATGCCGTACGTCGCGGCGAACGCCGCGGCCCGCTCGCGGCTGCGCGACCCGACGGCCACCACCTCGGCGTCCGGCACGTGCTCGAAGTCGGGGACGAAGGCCTCCGCCATGCCACCGGTCCCTGCGATGCCCCACCGAGTCGTCATGGGCCAACCCTAGGGCGACCGGCGACCGCCCGGGAGGCGGCGCCCACCAGGGCCTCGAGCGGCCCGCGGGTGCGCGTGGCGGCGAACACGGCGCCGACCCCCAGCAGGAGCATCACGTGGAAGAAGTAGCTGTCGCGCAGCGCGTCGGGCAGGAGGTCCTGGGAGCGGGCGACCACGTGCACGGAGTAGAGGGTGAGAGTCATCGCACCCGCCCCGAAGAAGATCGCCGCGGTGCGCCGACCGGCGGGCCCGACCACGTCGAGGGCCAGCAGGCACAGCCCGACGACGAGGAGCGCCGAGCCGATCGTCTGCAGCAGGTCGAACGGGGTGGCGGTGTGCGGGGCCACGACCAGCAGCCACTGCCACGCGCCGTCGGTGGGCGTGGTGCCGGGCAGGCCCGCGGAGATCCGGTCGAGCAGGGCCGCGGCGTCGACGTCGGGCGCGGGCGGATCGGTGAGCAGTGCCTCCTGGACCGCGGGCCGGGCCGTCAGGGCCCGCGACACCACCGTGGCGAGCACCGCGGCGACGGCTCCCCCGGCGGCGAGCAGCGCTGCTGTACGACGCGAGGTGAGGTCGAGGCGCCCCACGGCCATCCCGACGAGCACGTAGGCCAGCCACGGCACGGCCGGGTAGTAGCCGGTGAAGGTGAGCTCGGCGAGCAGCCCTGCGGGATCGCCCACGAGCTGGTCGAAGGTGGGACTGGAGAACTGCCTCTCCGGCAGGGACGGGCGCACGAGGTGGGACACCACCGGCGCGACCACGAGCCAGGCGCCGGCCAGCAGGCCCAGTGCCCGCGCCGAGAGCCCGACGAAAGGCAGTGCGAGCACGAAGAGCACGCCGTAGTAGGTGAGGATCACCGCGATCCCCGAGTCGACCGCCCCGAGCAGGAGGCCGAGCGCGGCCACGAGCGCGGCCCGGACCACGAGCGCGGCCGACGCGCGCGCACGGGCGACACCGGTGAAGGGCCGGTCGCGCCCCGTGACCAGCGCGATGCTCAGTCCCGCGAGCACGGCGAAGAGCGCGGAGGCACGCCCGCCGGCCAGCGCCTGGCTCACTGACAGGGAGCCGTCGGGGTCGCGCTCCACCAGGACGTGGGTGGCGACCATGCCCAGCAGCGCCAGGCAGCGCGCCACGTCGATCCCGACGAGGCGGCCGCCGGCCGGCCGGTCGCTCAGAAGCCGAGCCTCCGGCTGCCGTCGGCGGCACCGCGGACGACGGCGCCCTTGTCGGTCGCTGCCTGTCGCAACTCGGCCTGGAAGTCGACCATCCGCTGCTGGAGGGCGGCGTCGCCGCTGGCGAGGATGCGTACGGCGAGCAGCCCGGCGTTGCGGGCCCCGCCGATCGCGACGGTGGCCACCGGCACGCCCGCGGGCATCTGCACGATGGAGAGCAGCGAGTCCATCCCGTCGAGGGTCTTGAGCGGCACCGGCACGCCGATCACCGGCAGCGGAGTGACCGCGGCGAGCATGCCGGGCAGGTGGGCCGCACCGCCGGCGCCGGCGATGATGACCTCGATGCCCCGGCCGGCGGCCTCGCGGCCGTAGGCCAGCATCTCGTCGGGCATCCGGTGGGCGCTCACGACGTCGGCCTCGAGCTCCACGTCGAACTCGGCGAGCGCCTCGGCGGCCGCCTGCATCACCGGCCAGTCGGAGTCCGACCCCATCACGATGCCGACACGTGCAGTCATCTCACTCACCTTCACTCACTGTGGTTGCCGAGGTCGCCGCGGAACCACGCGGCGGCGTGCCGCGCACGCTCGAGGCAGTCGTCGAGGTCGTCGCCGTAGGCGTTGACGTGACCGACCTTGCGACCGGGCCGCAGGTCCTTGCCGTAGAGGTGCACGCGCAGGTGGGGGTCGCGGGCCATCGCGTGCGGCAGCCCGTCGTAGAGGTGGCCGCTGTCGGTGGGGCCGCCCAGGATGTTGACCATCACGGTCCAGCGGCTGCGCGGGGCCGGCGAACCCAGCGGGAGGTCCATGACGGCGCGCAGATGATTCTCGAACTGGGACGTCACGGCGCCGTCCTGGGTCCAGTGGCCGGTGTTGTGGGGGCGCATCGCCAGCTCGTTGACCAGGATGCGACCGTCGGTCGTCTCGAAGAGCTCGACGGCGAGGATGCCCGTGACGTCGAGCGCACCGGCGACGCGCAGGGCGATCTCCTGCGCCTGGCCGGCCAGGGCGGGCAGCAGGTCCGGCGCGGGGGCGATCACCTCGTGGCAGATGCCCCCGAGCTGGGTGGAGGCGACCACGGGGTAGGCCGCGGCCTGCCCGCTGGGCGAGCGCGCGACGAGGGCGGAGAGCTCGCGGCGGAAGTCGACGAGCTCCTCGGCGAGCACCTCGACGCCCGCCGTCTCGGCCGCGGCGAAGGCCGCACCGGCGTCGGCGAGGTCGCGGACGACCCACACCCCCTTGCCGTCGTAACCGCCGCGGGTGGTCTTGAGGACGCACGGCAGCCCGAAGGCCTCGACGTCGGCGGTGCTGGTGACCAGGGCGTTGCGGGGGCAGGGGATGTCGAGCTCGGCGAGACGGGCCCGCATCACGCCCTTGTCCTGGGCGTGCACGAGGGCCCCGGGACCGGGCCGGACGGCGATGCCCGACTCCTCGAGCGCCCGCAGGTGGTCGGTGGGCACGTGCTCGTGGTCGAAGGTGACGACCGGGCAGCCCTCGGTGATGCGCCGGAGCGTGTCGAGGTCGGTGTAGTCGCCGACCTCGTGGTCGGGGATCACCTGCGCGGCCGAGACCCCCTCGGCCTCGGCGAGCAGCCGCAGGGGCAGGCCCAGGGCGATCGCCGGCTGCGCCATCATGCGCGCCAGCTGGCCGCCACCGATCACGGCGAGGGTGGGTGCTCGGTCGGTCACGCAGGAAACCCTAGGGCAGCACTCCTGAGGCTCGGTCAGCCCGTCTCGGTGCTCGACGCGGAGCTCGTCTCGAAGCGCAGTCCCCGACCGCGCAGCGTGGTGATGAGGCGCGGGTCGCGCGGGTCGTCGTCGAGCTTGCGCCGCAGCCAGCCGAGGTGCACGTCGATCGTCTTAGACGAGGTCCAGAAGGTCGTCTGCCAGACGTCCTCCATGAGCTCCGCACGGGTGACCACGAGTCCCGCCCGAGCCATCAGCGCGTGGAGGAGGTCGAACTCCTTGCGGGAGAGCCTGATCTCGCGCTCCCCCCGCCACACCTTCCGCTCGTGCGGGTCGAGACGGACGTCCTGGACCTTGAGCACGGGGCAACAGTGGTCGGAGACCCTCGACGGTGCGGGCCCTTTTACCCAAACGTGGACGGCTGGTCTGGTCCGCCGGTATGCACGTGGGCGTGCAGCACGGGCGCCGAGGTCGGACGCGGCCTCAGCGTCAGCGGCGGCGTACGGCGACCGGCTCGACCAGGCCGAAGCCGTGCACCGGCCGGGCCGGGAGCCGCCGGCTCTCGAACTCCTCGGGCGGCAGCAGGTCGGCCGTGCGCTGGTCGATGATCAGGCGGTTGCGTCGGGCCACCGCCGTCAGCCGGGCGGCCATGTTGACCGGCGGCCCGAACACGTCGCCCAGGCGCGGGACCACCGGTCCCGAGGCCAGGCCCACCCGCACGTCCGGGAGCTTGGGGTCGCGGCCGATCACGTTGATGATCCCCTCGGCGACCTCGATGGCCGCCTCCGCGTCGCCGATCACGAAGAGCACCGAGTCGCCGAGGCTCTTGATGATGCGACCGCCGTGGTTGGTGACGACGTCGTGGCAGCGGCCCTCGAACTTCTCGACCAGGTCGCCGATCTTGTCGCGGTCCATCTCGTTGGACAGCGCCGTGAAGGACACCAGGTCGGCGAAGCCGACGGTCACGTCCACGGTGTGCAGGTCCTCGTCCTTCGCGCCCATCGCCTCCATCCGGGCGACGGCCGCGGCGAGGTGGCGGCGCCAGGCGTAGATGAGCGTCTGCTCGAAGTGTGGGCTCACCTCGCCGATGAGGCGCAGCGCGGTGTCCACCCGCGAGCCGCTGGCATCGGGGCCTGCCTCGATCTCCTCGACCCGGTTGGCGAGGGTGGCGACCTCCCAGTCGGCGAGGCGGGCCATGGTCTGGCCGACCCCGCGGGTCATGTTGACCGCCATGTCGAAGTCGACGGACCCGCCGTCGACGATCCCCACGACGTCGCGGACGGCGTCGGCGTCGGCGCGCGTGAAGGCACGCTCGCCGAGCTGGTCGGGAAAGCCGAGCGCGCGCCACAGCCGGCGCGTCTGGTCGACCGTCACGCCGGTCTCCGACGCCACGTCGAGGGCGGTCAGGGTGGGCTGCTCGCCCAGGATGGCGAGGTCGAGGCGCTCGGGCGCGGGGACCGCGTCCGGCTCCTTGGCCCCGCGGCGGCGGCGATCAGGTGCCATCGTCGACGCGCTCGGACGCGGGGCCACCGGAGGCCAGGGTGTGCAGCTCCTCGGCGACCCGCAGCTGCACCTGCTCGACCTGCGGGACGTCCTCCAGCAGCACCCGCCCGTGGGTGCTGGCGTCGGACACGATCAGGGTGCCGCAGCCGAAGAGGCGGTCGACCACCCCGATCTCGAAGTCGACCCCACTGATCCGGTTGAGCGGGATCGTGCGGCCCTCCTTGGCGATCAGTCCGGAGCGCTTGATGAAGCGCCGGTTGGTGAACGTGTAGGTAGTGGTCAGCCAGTCCAGGACCGGCCGGACCACGAACCAGACGGCGACGAGGGCCGCGACGACCCCGGCACCCAGCCCGACCGTCGTGGAGTCGGTGATGCTGCCGAGCGAGATCACGGCGGCCACCAGCACCACCAGCACGGAGACCGGGGCGATCAGCGCCTTGGCGTGCGTGCGCGTGTGCACGACGACGTGCTCACCGTCGTTGAGGAGCTTGGTCGGGAAGGCCACGTCCCGATCATGTCACTGGCGGGGGCGCACGTGAACGACATCGCCGGCACCGACCGTGAAGGTCCCGTCCGGGGTGCTGACCACCAACGCACCCCGGCCGTCGACGTCGAGCGCCTCGCCGCGGCGTACCTCCACACCGTCCGGTCCACCCGGCAGGTGGACGTCCACCGTGCGTCCGAGCGTGGAGCAGACGTCGGAGTACGCCGCGCGCAGCGCGTCGGTGTCACCGAGCAGGCCCTGGAGCCCGTGCAGCGAGCCGAGCACCTGGCCGAGCAGGTCGGTGCGGTCGACCCGCTCCGAGGTCTCGAGCTCGATCGAGGTCGCCAGGGCCACGGGGAGCTCGTCGAGGCCCTGGGAGACGTTGATGCCCACCCCGACCACCGCCGCGGGCCCGGTCGGGGTCTCGATCCGCTCGACCAGGATCCCGGCCAGCTTGCGCTCCTCCACGAGCACGTCGTTGGGCCACTTGAGGGCGATCTCGGGGATGCGGTCGGCGACGGCGGCCTGGACGGCGTACCCCGTCAGGAGCGGGAGCCAGGTCCAGTCCTGGGCGGGCAGGTCGGGTCGCAGCAGGACGGAGAACGTCAGCGACGCGCGCGCCGGGGTCTCCCAGACCCGGTCGAGTCGTCCCCGGCCCGCGGTCTGGTGCTCGGTCACCACGACGAGGCCCTCGTCCTCACCGGCGCGGGCGCGCTCGGCGACCGCCGCGTTGGTCGACGGCGTGGCCTCGGTGACCTCGACACGCCAGCCGGCGGGGGCCACGATGCGGTCGGGGTCGAGTGCTGGGCGAGGTGCCGGCGCGGACGTCATGGGCACTACATTGGCGCACGCAGACAACAGGAGGCCACACGACGTGAGTGCACAGGTGCAGCCCGGTGAGGGCACGGACGTCCCCGGAGGGGACAGCGACATCGACATCCACACGACGGCGGGCAAGCTCGCCGACCTCGAGCGGCGCCTCGACGAGGCGGTCCACGCAGGCTCCGCGAAGGCGATCGAGAAGCAGCACGCGAAGGGTCGCAAGACCGCCCGCGAGCGCATCGAGCTGCTCTTCGACGAGGGCTCCTTCGTCGAGCTCGACGAGCTCGCCCGGCACCGGTCGACCGCGTTCGGCCTCCAGGACCGGCGCCCCTACGGCGACGGCGTCGTCACCGGCTACGGCTCGGTCGACGGCCGCCAGGTCTGCGTCTTCTCCCAGGACTTCACCGTCTTCGGCGGCTCGCTCGGCGAGGTCTACGGCGAGAAGATCACCAAGGTGATGGACCTCGCCATCAAGACCGGCTGCCCGATCATCGGGATCAACGAGGGCGCCGGCGCCCGCATCCAGGAGGGCGTCGTCTCGCTCGGCCTGTACGGCGAGATCTTCCGTCGCAACGTCCACGCCTCCGGTGTCATCCCCCAGATCTCGATGATCATGGGCAACTGCGCCGGCGGGCACGTCTACTCCCCCGCGGTCACCGACTTCACGATCATGGTCGACAAGACCTCCGCGATGTTCATCACCGGCCCCGACGTCATCAAGACCGTCACCGGCGAGGACGTCACCATCGAGGAGCTCGGCGGCGCCCGCACCCACAACACCAAGTCCGGCAACGCCCACTACATGGCCTCCGACGAGGAGGACGCCATCGAGTACGTCAAGGCGCTGCTGTCCTACCTCCCGCAGAACAACCTCGACGAGCCCGTGGTCTACGACGAGCCCGCCGACCTCGAGGTCAACGACCTCGACCGGTCCCTCGACACGATCGTCCCCGACGGGGCCAACCAGCCCTACGACATGCACACCGTCATCGAGGCCGTGCTCGACGACCAGGAGTTCCTCGAGGTCCAGCCGCTCTTCGCGCCCAACATCATCATCGGCTACGGCCGCGTCGAGGGCCGACCCGTCGGCATCGTCGCCAACCAGCCGATGCAGTTCGCCGGCACCCTCGACATCGACGCCTCCGAGAAGGCCGCCCGCTTCGTGCGCACCTGCGACGCCTTCAACATCCCCGTGCTCACCTTCGTCGACGTGCCCGGCTTCCTGCCCGGCACCGACCAGGAGTACAACGGCATCATCCGCCGCGGCGCCAAGCTCATCTACGCCTACGCCGAGGCCACCGTCCCGCTCATCACCGTCATCACCCGCAAGGCCTACGGCGGCGCCTACGACGTGATGGGCTCCAAGCACCTCGGCGCCGACATCAACGTCTCCTGGCCCACCGGCCAGATCGCCGTGATGGGCGCCCAGGGCGCGGTCAACATCCTCTACCGCAAGGAGATCGCGGAGGCCGAGAAGGCCGGCAACGTCGAGGAGCGCCGCGCCGAGCTCGTCCAGGAGTACGACGACACGCTCGCCAACCCCTACATCGCGGCCGAGCGCGGCTACATCGACGCCGTCATCTCCCCCCACGAGACCCGCTCCGAGATCGTCCGCTCCCTGCGGCTGCTGCGCTCCAAGCGCGAGACCCTGCCGCCCAAGAAGCACGGAAACATCCCGCTGTGAGCGACAGCGAGAGCCCGGCGAGCGGAGCGAGCCAGGGCGACCACGACACCGCCGCAGGCCCGCTGCTGCGCGTCGTCAACCCCGACGCCACCCCCGAGGAGGTCGCGGCCCTGGTGGCCGTGCTCGCCGCCCTCGGGTCGGTCGGCGGCGAGCCGCCGCGGCGTCGTACGCCTGAGTGGTCGGCGCCGCACCGCGGCGTCCGCCGGACCCACCTCAGCGGCCCCGGCGGCTGGCGGTCCAGCGGGCTGGCCCGCTAGCCGGTCGTGGTGGGCGGGGCCGGGCGACCTCAGAGCCAGCCCATCCGCCGGGCGACGGCGGCCGCCTCGTGTCGGTTGGCGGCGCCCAGCTTGGTGGCCGCGCTGGACAGGTAGTTGCGGACCGTCCCGGGCGAGAGGTGCACCCGGCGGGCGATCTCGTCGACCTGCGCCCCGTCTGCGGCGGCGTCGAGGACGTCGGCCTCGCGAGGGGTGAGCGGCGAGTCACCGGCCGCGATGGCCTCCGCGGCCAGCTCGGGGTCGACGTGCCGACCGCCGGCGTGCACCGTGCGCACGACGTCGGCCAGCGTGGCCGCGGAGCTCGTCTTCGGAAGGAACCCGCTGACCCCGCTCGCCAGCGCCCGCTTGAGGTAGCCCGGCCGGCCGTGGCTGGTCACGATGAGGGCGCGGCAGCCGGGGACGGCCTCGGCCAGCCGCTCGGCGAGGGTGATGCCGTCCTCGTCGGGGAGCTGCAGGTCGAGCACCGCCACGTCCGGGGAGACCCCGCGTGCGAGGGCCAGGCCCTCGGCGGCGGTGCCGGCCTGGGCCACGACCTCGAGGTCGTCCTCGAGGTCCAGCATCTGCGCGAGGGCGGTGCGGATCAGGTGCTCGTCGTCGACGAGGAGGACGCGGATCATGCGTGCTCCCCGGGCACGACGCGGAGCTCGAAGTGCTCTCCGTCGCGGGCGGTCTCGATCGCGGCCCCCAGCGGGGCGACCAGCTCGCCCAGCCCCACCAGCCCGTGGCCTCCGGTGCCGGCGGGGGCGGCCCCGTCGTTGCGGATGGCCACGACCCCGTCGTCGTACGTCATGGTCACGAGAGTGGCACGCGAGTGGCGCAGCACGTTGGTGACCGCCTCGCGGACGACCCGTGCGACCGGCTCGGCCCACGGCTCGGGGAGACCGGCAAGGTCGGCGCGTGACTCGATGCCCGCGGACCGCAGCAGGGACCGGGCGCCCTCGAGCTCGTGGTCGAGGTCGACGGGCCGGTAGCCCCGGGCCAGCTCGCGCGCCTCGCGCAGTGCCGTGTGGGCGGTGGCACGGACGTCCCCGAGGGTGCCGGCGGCGCGCTCGTCCCCGCGGGCGACGTACGCACTGGCGAGCTCGGCCTGCACGGCGATCTCGGACAGCCGCCGGCCCAGGACGTCGTGCACGTCGCGTGAGAAGCGCAGCCGCTCCTCGGCGACGGCGAGGGCGGCCCCGGTGCGGCGGCCGGTCTCGAGCTCCTCCACCACCCGGAGGAGCCACAGCGAGCTGCGCACGGTGAAGACGAGGAACGCGGCCACGGCGGCGGCGTACGCCGCCAGGCCGAGGTCGTGGCTGGTGGTCCATCCGAGCACGGGGCTGACCGCGACGACGGCCCACCACACCCGCCGGTCCTCCACGCCCGCGAGACCCCAGGAGAGCCCGAAGACCACGAACATGGCCAGGCTGAAGCCGCTCTCGGGCGGTCGCGTCCACGCGACGACCAGGCCGACGGCTGACCCTCCTAGCAGCAGACCGAGCGCGACGCGATCGGGTGCCCGGGGAGCGTCGACCGCGAGGACCGCGCGCAGGCAGAGGAGTCCGCCCGCGGTCAGGACGAGGGCGAGCCCCACCGCGAAGGCGTCCAGGACCGGCTCGGGCAGCGTCGCGACCGCGCTGCCGACGGCGAGCACCATGAAGAAGACGAACAGGAAGTAGAGCGACCCGACGACGTAGAGCCGCACCCGCTCGATGGGGGTGCGCTCCGACCAGCGGAGCGGAGTGGTGGGTCGCGGCACGGCACCGATCCTTCCAGACGCCCTCGCCGCCGGGGGTGCCCACGAGGTCACGGACGCGGCTCCCACGGCATCGACCGCGCGACGAGCGACAGGCCCAGCACCGTCCAGGCGACCAGGACCGCGAGCCCCGGCCCGGCGGCGGTGGCCGTCTCCAGCAGGGCGAGCTGCGAGCCGTCGTCGGCGACCCCGAACCACGCGGCCTGCACGACCTCCTCGACCGCCGCCCCCGGGAGCACGACCAGCCAGTCGTGGGCGTCCTCGGGCAGCACGACCCGGAAGAGGCCGGCCATCGTCAGCAGGATCACCGGGGCGCTGGTGAGCTGCGCGGCCTCCGCGTTGCGGGTCCACGCGGCGGTCCACAGGGCGAGGGCGACGAAGGCCGTGCAGGCCACCAGCATGCCGAGGAGCATGACCGGCACGTTGGCCGGCGCCGAGAAGCCGAGCAGCGGCGTCGCCACCATGGTGACCAGGCAGATCAGCAGCGCGACCCCGACTCCCGGCAGCGCCAGCGACAGCAGGATCTCGCCGTCGCGCACCTCGCCGGTGCGCAGCCGCTTGAGGACCAGCTCGTCGCGTCGGGTCACGACCACCGAGAGCAGGTTGTAGTAGACGGGGAAGAGCAGGGCCATCGACAGCACGGTGGCGACCGTCGCGAGGCCCGCGCCGGGCTGTGCGGGGTCCTGGGAGAAGAGGAGCGTCAGGGCCAGCAGCGGGACGGCGAAGGCGTAGAAGGTGGCCAGCCGGTTGCGCAGCAGCAGGCGGGTGTTGGTCGCGGCGAGGCCACGGACGCGCCGGGTCCCGGCGGCGAGGTCGAGGGCGGTGCTCATCGGAGGGCTCCTTCGAGGGTCGGGTCGGTGAGGTCGTCGGCCGGCTCGGCGGTCCCTTCCTCGCGGGCGATGCGCAGGAAGACCGCCTCGAGGCTCGGGCTGGTGACGGTCAGGTCGGCGAGCACCACGCGGTGCTCGTCGGCCCAGCGCAGCAGGGTGGACAGGGTGGGCTGGAGGTCGGCCGTGCGGATCTCGGTGCGACCCCGGTCGACACGGACCTCCGCGGGCAGGCGCGGCAGGTCGCGTCCGAGGTCGGAGAAGCCGATGGTGGAGGGCTCCCCCGCCACGATCTGCGCCACGGTGCCCTCGCTCACGACCCGGCCGGCGCGCATGATCGACACCTGGTCGGCGAGCTGCTCGGCCTCGTCGAGGAAGTGGGTCGTGAGCAGGACCGTCCCGCCCGCGTCGCGCAGGCCCTCGATGAGGTCCCACACCGCCCGCCGGCTCTCCGGGTCCAGCCCGGTGGTCGGCTCGTCGAGCATCACCACGTCGGGACGACCCATGAGCGTGCACGCCAGGTCGAGGCGGCGCAGCTCGCCGCCCGACAGGTTGCGGGCGGCGACGTCGCGGCGACCGAGGAGGTCCAGCATCCCGAGGGACTCCTCCAGGGGCCGGGGGTCGCTCACCGTGGTCGCCCACATCTGCAGCGTCTCCGCGACGGTCAGGTCGCCGACGAAGCCGGTGCGCTGGAGGAGCACGCCGGTGCGGCGGCGTACGTCCGCGCGGTCCCGGACCGGGTGCAGGCCCAGCACGCGAACCTCACCGGAGGAAGCGGGCGCGAGTCCCTCGACGACCTCCATCGTGGACGTCTTGCCCGCCCCGTTGACGCCGAGCAGTGCGTGGATGGTGCCCCGGACGACCGCGAGGTCCACGCCGCGCACGGCGGTGAAGGCGTCGGCGCCGGAGCCGTAGGTGCGGATCAGGTCCCGCACCTCGATGGCCAGGTCGGTGCTGGTCGCTGCGTCCCCGGGTGCTGTGGTCATGGCTCCAGCCTTCCGGGGCGGGTCTCCGCGCGGCAGTGCGTGGTGTCACCGGGTGCCGTGCGGCGTGCACGGAAAGCGGGTGACAAACCTCATGCGAGGCGTCGTAGGGTCGCCCCCGTGACCGAGACCGCGCCCGCCCGCACCATCGATGCCATCTGCGACCAGTTCGTCGAGGACTACTGCGCCCTCGACCCGATCGCGGCCACCTACTACGGCGTGGCCGGGCACGACGACCGCCTGCCCGACTACTCGCCCGCCGGGTACGACGCCCGCGTCGCCCTCGTACGCCGCGCGGTCGAGGCCGTGGAGGCCGCGACGCCCGTCGACGACCGCGAGGCCGCGGCCCGCGACTCGTTCCTCGAGCGGCACCGCCTCGAGCTGGAGATGGAGGACGCCGGCATCTCGCGCTGCATGGTGTCAGTCATCGACAGCGCCATCCACGGGATGCGCCAGGTCTTCGACCTCATGCCCACCGAGGGCGACGCCGCGCTCGAGGCGATCGACGCCCGGCTCGCGGCCGTCCCCGCGGCTGTCCAGGGCTATCGCGTCACGCTCGCCGACGAGGCCGCCCGTGGCCGGGTGTCGGCGTCGGCGCAGTACGCCAAGGTCGTCGAGCAGATCCGCGGCTGGACCGGCGAGACGGGCGAGAGCGGTGACTTCTTCGGCGGCCTGGTCGAGCGCTGCGCCCCCGCCGGCGAGCTGGCCGACCGGATGCGCGAGCACGCCCGCGCAGCCACCCGTGCCTTCGCCGACTTCGGGCTCTTCCTGTCCGACGAGCTCGAGCCGCGGGGCCGCGACAAGGAGGCCGTGGGGCGCGAGCACTACGCGCTGACCAGCCGCTACTTCCTCGGTGCGACGGTCGACCTCGAGGAGACCTACGCCTGGGGCTGGCAGGAGCTCAAGCGACTCGCCGACGACATGGCGGCCACCGCCGACCGCATCCTGCCGGGCGCGACGGTCGCCGAGGCGGTCGCCCACCTCGACGCCGACCCCGCCCGCGTGGTGCACGGTCGCGAGGCCTTCTGCGACTGGATGCAGGAGCTCGCCGACCGGACGCTGGCCGACATGGCCGACGTGCACTTCGACATCCCCGAGCCCATCCGGCGCATCGAGTGCATGCTCGCCCCCACCAACGACGGCGGCATCTACTACACCGGCCCCTCGGAGGACTTCGTGCGCCCGGGCCGGATGTGGTGGTCGGTGCCCGACGGCATCGAGGACTTCTACCCCTGGCGCGAGGTCACCACGGTCTTCCACGAGGGCGTGCCGGGACACCACCTCCAGGTCGCCCAGACGGCGTACCGCAGCGAGAGCCTCAACCGCTGGCAGCGACTCATGTGCTGGGTCAGCGGCCACGGCGAGGGCTGGGCGCTGTACGCCGAGCGGCTGATGGACGACCTCGGCTACCTGGCCGACCCGGCCGACCGCCTCGGGATGCTGGACGGCCAGTCGTTCCGGGCCGCCCGGGTGGTCGTCGACATCGGCATGCACCTCGAGCTCGAGATCCCGGCTGACAACCCGTTCGGCTTCCACCCCGGGGAGACGTGGACCCCCGAGCTGGGCCGCGAGTTCCTCGGCGACCACAGCCAGATCGAGCCGGACGTCCTGGACTTCGAGATCAACCGCTACCTGGGCTGGCCGGGGCAGGCGCCGTCGTACAAGATCGGCGAGCGCATCTGGCTCCAGGCCCGCGACGACGTCCGCGCCCGGCAGGGTGACGACTTCGACCTCAAGGCCTTCCACCGCGCGGCGCTCGACCTCGGCTCGCTCGGCCTCGACCCGCTGCGGGCGGCGCTGGGTCGCCTGTGATGCTCGTCCTCGCCTCCGCATCGCCGGCTCGCCTCTCCACCCTCCGCGCCGCGGGGATCGACCCGCAGGTGATCGTCAGCGGCGTCGACGAGTCCCGGCTCGACGGACTGCCGCCGGCCGAGCTGGCGCTCCAGCTGGCCGAGCTCAAGTGCGCGGCCGTGGCGACCCGTGACGACCTGCCGGGCGAGGCGCTGGTGCTCGGCTGCGACTCCGTGCTCGAGCTCGACGGCGCGGCGCTGGGCAAGCCCGCGTCCGCCGCCGACGCGGTCGAGCGGTGGCGCGCGATGCGTGGGCGCTCCGGCGTGCTGCACACCGGGCACTGCCTGCGCGAGGCGGCGTCCGGGCGCGTCGCCGCGGCGACGGCGAGCACCACGGTCCACTTCGCCGACGTCAGTGACGCCGAGATCGCGGCGTACGTCGCGACCGGAGAGCCGCTGTGGGTCGCGGGCGCCTTCACCATCGACGGACTCGGCGGCGCGTTCGTCACCGGGATCGAGGGCGACCACCACAACGTGGTCGGCGTCAGCCTGCCGCTGCTGCGCGACCTCGTGGCCGAGCTCGGCCACGAGTGGACGGGGCTGTGGACCTGAGCGACGGGCGGGTCAGCCGGGCTTGACCGCGATCACCGGGCACGTCGCGTCGATGATGACGCGCTGCGCCACGCTGCCCATGATCAGCTTGCCCACCGGCGTGCGGTGCCGGATGCCGATCACGATCGCGTCGGCCGCGACCTCCTTGGCCACGGCGAGGATCTCGTCGGCGATGTCGCGCCCCATGGTCTGGCGCAGCTCGTGCTCGACGCCGCTGGCGGTCAGCTGCTCCTCGAGGGTCACCTTCCCGTCCTCACCGAGGTAGCGGCGATCGACCAGGGCGTCGCCCTTGGTGCTGTTGACCACCACGACGCCGGTGCCGCGGCGCTGCGCCTCCGCGATTCCGTGGGCGAGGGCGGCCTCGCCGTACTCGTCCGGGATGTAGCCGATCACGACAGCCATCAGGAGACCTCCGACTCGTTGGACGTGGGTGTGGGGACGTTGCTGTTCTTGCGGGCCCAGAGGGTGGGCACGATGAGGGCGAGCAGGATGAGCACGTAGACGAAGATCGCGATCGGCTCGTTGAAGAGCCCGCTCACCTCGCCGTTGGACAGGTCCAGCGCCTCGCGCATCTTGGTCTCCATCAGCGGACCGATGATGACGCCCAGGATGAGCGGCAGGATCGGGATGCCGAAGCGGCGTACGGCGAACCCGACGGCGCCGAAGACGAGCAGCAGGAAGATGTCGAACGCGCTCTGGTTGACCGCGTAGGCACCGAGCGAGGCGAAGAACAGGATGCCGGCGTAGAGCTGGGGCCGCGGGATCCGCAGCAGCCTGGCCCACAGCGGGGCGAGCGGCAGGTTGATGACCAGCAGCAGCGTGTTGCCGATGAGCAGGCTGGCCAGCAGGGTCCACACCAGGTCCGCCTGGTCGGCCATCAGGGTCGGCCCCGGCACGATGCCGTAGGTGCGCATCGCGGCCAGCAGCACGGCGGCCGTCGCGGTCACCGGCAGGCCGAGGGCCAGCAGCGGCACGAACATGCCGGCCGCGCTGGCGTTGTTGGCCGCCTCGGGCCCGGCGACGCCCTCGATGGCCCCGTGGCCGAACTCGTCGGACTTGCGCGACAGGCGCCGCTCCAGGACGTAGGAGAGGAAGGTCGGGGTCTCGGCACCGCCGGCGGGCAGGGCGCCGAAGGGGAAGCCGATGGCCGTGCCCCGCAGCCAGGGGCGCCACGAGCGCGACCAGTCCTCGCGACTCATGTAGGGACGACCGACCGGGATCACGTCGAGCGGCGCCCGGCGCAGGTGCGCCGCGATCCACATGGCCTCGCCGATCGCGAAGATGCCGACCGCCACGACCACGATGTCGATGCCGTCCGCCAGCTGGAGGACACCGCCGGTGAGGCGCGCCTGGCCGGTCGAGAGGTCGAGGCCCACCAGCCCGATGGTGAGGCCGATGGCGAGACCGATGAAGCCGCGCAGCTTGGACGAGCCGAGCACCGCCGTGACGAGCACCAGCGACAGCAGCATGATCGCGAAGAACGACGGCGCCCCGATCTCGACGGCCAGGTCGGCGAGCGCCGGGGTGAAGAAGGCGACCAGCAGGGTGCCGATGGTGCCGGCGATGAAGGAGCCGATGGCGGCGGTGGCCAGCGCCTGCGCGGCGCGGCCCTTCTTGGCCATCTTGTTGCCCTCGATGGCCGTCATCACCGAGGCGGACTCGCCCGGGGTGTTGAGCAGGATCGAGGTCGTCGACCCGCCGTACATGCCGCCGTAGTAGATGCCGGCGAAGAGGATGAACGACTGCGTCGGCTCGAGGCCGAAGGTGATCGGCAGCAGCAGCGCGACGGCCATGGCCGGGCCGATGCCGGGCAGCACGCCGACGAAGGTGCCGAGCAGGACGCCGGCCGCGGCGAAGGCGAGGTTCTGCGGGGTGAGGGCGTTGGCGAAGCCGTCGAGGAGCAGGTTGAGGGTGTCCATCTCAGAGCACCCCGTCCAGGATCCCGGGGGCGAGCGGCACGTCGAGGCCGACGTAGAAGAAGTACCAGGTGCTGACGGCGAGGACGACACCCACGATCAGGTCTCGGACCAGGGTGCGCGATCCCAGCGCCCAGGCGCAGCCGGCGAAGAGCAGCCCCCCGGTCACGGCCCAGCCGAGCAGGTTGACCAGCAACATGTTGAGCACGAGGATCCCGGACAGCTTGCCGACGGTGAGCCAGTCGGGAGGGCTGGTCAGGTCGATGTCCTCGCCCTCCTCACCCTGGGCCACGTCGCCGCGGGCGGTGGCCAGCGCCAGCAGGACGGCCAGCAGCACCATCGAGGCGCCGACGACGTAGGGGAAGACGCGTGGTCCGACCGGGTCGCCGAAGCCCACGTTGAGGCCACGGGCGTCGATCATCGTCCACAGCCCGACGACGGCGAGGACGGCGGCCAGGCCGTACTGCGCCTTGTCGACCTGGACGGGCTCGGTGCGGGTCGGCTCGGTGTCGGCCATCAGATCAGCCCCAGATCCGTGAGGGTGGTCGAGACCCGGGAGTCCTGCTCCTGCAGGAACGCCTCGAACTCATCACCGGTGATGAAGTCGTCGGTCCAGCCGTTGTCGGCCACCGTCTGCTGCCACTCCTCGGTCTCGTGCATGGTCTCGAGGTAGGCGATGAGCTCGTCGCGACGCTCGTCGGAGATGTCCGGCGGGGCCAGGAGCCCACGCCAGTTGAGGAAGACGAGGTCGATGCCCGACTCGGTCAGCGTGGGCACGTCGGCGAAGGCGTCCTGCGGCGAACGCTCCTCGCCGGAGACGGCCAGCATCCGCAGCTCGCCGTCCTCGACGCTGCCGAGGAACTCGGCGGGCCCGGAGAACCCGGCATCGATCTTGCTGCCCAGCAGCGCACTGGTGAGCGGACCGCCGCCGTCGTAGGACACGTAGTTGACGTCCCGGGGGTCGATGCCGACCGTGTCGGCCAGCTGCATCGGGAAGAGGTGGTCGGGCCCGCCCGGAGAGGAGCCGCCGCCGATGGCCAGGGAAGACGGATCCGCCTTCCACGCCTCGACGAAGTCCTCGACGGTCTCGAAGGGCGAGTCGGCGGGGACCAGGATCCCCTCGGGCTCGCTCATGAGCTGCGCGAGCGGGGTCGCGTCGAGCGGGCCGTAGCCGCTGGCGAAGGAGTACGTCGAGCCGACGACGCCGAGGCCCACCGTCATCATGGTGTGCTCGTCACCGGCCTCGCCGATGAGCTGGGTCATCGCGGCGGCGCCGCCGGCGCCGATGACGTTCTCCACCGTGAAGTCACCGCCGGTGACCTCGTTGTCCTCCATCACGCCCACGGCCGCGCGACCGGTCTGGTCGTAGCCGCCGCCGGGGCTGTTGGGGATGATCATCAGCAGGTCGCGGCTGTCGTCACCGCGGGTCACCCCGCACGCACCCAGCGAGACCGTCAGCCCGAGGATCGTGAGGAGGGCTGTCGTACTTCGTCCCAGCCGTCTCATGCGCCACATCGTGCACCGCGCACCATCACCGTGTCGAGCGCCGGACCTGCGATCTCAGCGCGTGGTGGCGACGCCGTCCTCCACGGTCTCCTCGCGGATCCCGAAGACGAGCTGGCGGGTGAGGACGAAGCGGGCGGCATTGGCCAGCGCCAGCCCGATGACGTTGGCGGACACGTTGTCGGACAGCGGGTCGTCGAGGCCGAGGCCGTTGCGGCTGATCCACAGGCAGGTCATCGGGATCACCATGGTGACGAGGCTGATCGCCAGGAAGGCCGTGCGACCGCCGTCGGGGTGGCGGGTCGTGCGGTGCCGGAAGGCCCACGACCTCGTCCCCCGGTAGGCGACCGCCGTGCCGACGAGGTTGGCGATGACGTAGGCCAGCTGCGGCTGGTCGTTGAGCGGCGCCACGCCGCCGGTGTTGAAGCCGTGGACGAGACCGTTGAACAGGACCACCGCCACGATGGTCGCGCCGAGCCCGACGGCAAGGTACCGCCAGATCTCTCCCGCCAGCCGGCGCCCCGTTGACGTCACCGTGCAAGGCTAGCCCGCTCACCCGCAGCAGCCCGATCGGCGCGACGGTGGTCTGCGCCACTCGGTGCCGGCGGTGGTCTGCGCGACTTCGCGCCCCGGCTTCTCCCACGTCGAGGAAGGCGTGCCGCGCCCGTCCCGGAACCGTCTTTTTCCACATACCCGAAACTGGGTATGGATTCGAACATACGTTCGATATATGATGGATCCATGACCTCCTCCCCCGCACTCGCCGCCGACTCCCTGTCGGCCGTGCAGCGCGGGTTGGCGCACGCCCTCGAGCGCCCCAGCGGGCTCGACGACCACGACCGCGTCGATGCCCTGCGGGCCCTCGAGGAGCTCGTCTGCACCGCCACCGCCGCCCAGGCGGCTCTCGCAGCCGAGCTCGACGCGTCCCAACGAGCCCTCCAGGCCGACGCCGGCACCCGGGCCGCCGAGCAGGGCCGCGGAGTGGCGTCCATCGTCGCCTTCGCGCGGCGCGAGTCCCGCCACCGCGGAGAGCGTCACCTCGGTCTCGCCACGATCGTGCGCACCGAGCTCCCCCACACGTGGGCCGCCTGGTCGACCGGTCACGTCACCGAGTGGACGGCCACCGTCATCGCTCGCGAGACCGCCTGCCTCCCCCTCGAGCACCGTCTCACCGTCGACGAGACGGTCGCCGCGGACGCCGACCACCTCGCCACCCTCGGTCAGCACGAGCTGGTCGGACTCCTGCGCGCCGAGGCGGAGCGCCTCGACCCCGCCTCCGTGGTGGCGCGTCGGCGGCGGGCCGAGTCCGAGCGCAGCGTCACCCTGCGAGCAGCACCCGACACGATGGCCTGGCTCACGGCCCTGCTCCCGGTCAAGGAGGGGGTGGCAGTCCTCGCCACCCTGACGCGCGCGTCCGACAGCGCCCGCGCGTCCGGCGACCTGCGGAGCAAGGGCCAGTTCATGGCGGACACCCTGGTCAGCTCGGTGCTCGGCCGCCAGCCCGCGACCCACGCCACGACCGACCCCATGACCGCCGGCCGGACTCCGGCCGTGCCGGTGTCCCTGGGACTGGTCATGAGCGACTCCGCGCTGCTCGGCACGAGCGACGAGCCCGCACACCTCGACGGCTACGGGCCGGTGCCCGCAGAGCTGGCCCGCGAGATCGTCTGCGACGCCCTGACCCGCGACGAGCAGGTGTGGGTGCGACGGCTCTGGACCCGTCCCACGACCGGTGAGCTCGTCTCCATGGACTCCCGCCAGCGAATCTTCCCGGCCACCCTCGGCCGCTTCGTCCGGCTGCGCGACCGGGTCTGCCGCACCCCGTGGTGCGACGCTCCGATCCGCCACACGGACCACCCCGAGGAGCACTCCCGCGGAGGACCCACGAGCGCTCGCAACAGCCAGGGCCTCTGCGAGGCGTGCAACTACGCCAAGCAGGCCCACGGTTGGCGGGCCCGACACGCGCCGGACGACACCGGCAGCCACGTCATCGAGACCACCCTCCCGACCGGTCACTCCTACCGGTCCCGGGCACCGGCCGTCGCCACGGTCAGGCAAGCGGCGATCCCTCCCCTGCGCATCGACTACGTCCTCGCGGGCTGAGCCGCTCGCCACCATCACTTCTGGGACGATCGAGCCATGTCCCACGGTGACTACAAGGACTTCTTCCGCGGCGCCTGCGACGGTGACCTCGAGCTCGTCCGCCACCACCTGCGGTGCGGCGTCGACGTGGACTTCATCCACCCTGAGCTGATGTCGACCGCGCTTGTCGCTGCGATCGAGGCGGGTCGCGCCGACGTCGCACTCGCCCTGCTCGACCACGGCGCAGATCCCACCTTGCGTTCTCCGCTGGATGCCATGACACCACTGGAGGCCGCCGAGGCGGAAGGACTCGACGCCATTGCCGCGCGATTGCGCGCTGACCCTGATCACCCCCCATCGCCCGGCATCGACTGACAGCCTGCTCTAGTTGACCTGCTTACTTGACTTTCGCCCGTGGCCCGATCACGGTGCACCCGTGACGACGAAACAGGCGGGCGAGCCAGGATTGCGACCATGAGGTGGGCGACCCGCGGCCCCATCACGAGTCGCACGCCAGATGCTGGAACGACCGACGCCGCCGATGCCATTGGGGAGACGCCCGTGACCGAGACCCCGCAGCACTCCCACGACGTGATCCCGCTGCGCGAGGCGACCAAGGCGTGGTTCGCCATCTCCCTGCAGACCTTCGGCGGCCCGGCCGGCCAGATCGCCGTCATGCAGCACACCCTCGTCGACGAGAAGCGCTGGATCGGCCAGCAGCGGTTCCTCTTCGCGCTCTCCTACTGCACCCTGCTCCCCGGCCCCGAGGCCCAACAGCTCGCCACCTACGTCGGCTGGCTCCTCAACGGCGTCAAGGGCGCGCTCGTCGCCGGGATCCTCTTCATCCTCCCCGGCGTCGTCGCCCTGCTCGTGCTCTCCGGGATCTACGTCGCCTTCGGCGACACCACGCTCGTGGAATCGTTGTTCCTTGGCCTGGCGCCGGCCGTCATCGCCATCGTGGTCCAGGCCGTCATCCGCGTCGCCGGGAAGGGCCTCGGACATCCCGCGCTCATCGGGCTGGCTGTCGTCTCCTACATCGCCCTGACGTTCTTCGCCGTGCCCTTCCCCGTCGTCATCGGGCTCGCAGCGCTCATCGGCTGGGGACTCGGCAAGGTCATCCCCGACCTCACCAGGCCCAAGGCAGCCGCCCGTGACGACGGCCCCGCGCCGCTCATCAGCGACGACGCCCTGCACACCGAGCGCCCCTCCGGTCGGCGGGCCACCGTCATCCTCGTCGTCGGCCTGATCCTCTGGTTCGCCCCGGTCGCGCTCGCCGCGGTGCTGTTCGGGCGGTCCAGCATCTTCGTCGACCAGGGCCTGTTCTTCTCCGGTGCCGCCGTCGTCACCTTCGGCGGCGCGTACGCCGTCCTCGCCTACGTCGCCCAACAGGCCGTCAACGTCTACGGGTGGCTGGCCCCCGGCGAGATGGTGCGGGGCCTCGCCCTCGCCGAGACCACCCCGGGCCCGCTCATCATGGTGGTCCAGTTCGTCGCCTTCGTGGGCGCCTACCGCGACCCCGGCGACCTCAACCCGTGGGTCGCCGCGGTCATCGCCTCCCTGCTCGTCACCTGGGTGACCTTCGTGCCCTGCTTCCTGTTCATCCTCCTCGGCGCCCCCTACGTCGAACGCCTCCGCGGCAACCGCGCCCTCTCCACCGCCCTCACGGGCATCACAGCCGCCGTGGTCGGAGTCATCGCGAGCCTCGCCACCTTCTTCACCCTCCACACCCTCTTCGAGGACACCACCCGCATCACCACCGGTCCGCTCGACTTCGAGGTCCCCGTGCTGGACTCCATCCAGTGGGCCGCCGTCGCCATCACCGTCCTCGCCTGCGCCCTGGTCTTCTGGCGAGGCTGGTCCGTCCTACGCACCCTCGGTGCCTGCGCGCTGGCGGGACTCCTGGTGGGACTCGCCCAGGTCCTGGTCTGAGACGCGGCGTCCCCACGGAGCTAGGTTGCGGATCGTGGACGTCGCCGTGCTCGAGAGTGACCAGGTGGACGCCGCGGCGCGCGCGGACCTGCGTCTCCTGTGGGACCGCGCGTTCCGTGATCGCTTCGACGACCACGACGCCGACCACGCCTTCGGCGGCGTGCACGTGCTGGTCCGCGACGACGGCCGGCTCATCGGCCACGCCAGCGCGGTTCCTCGACCCATCAGGTTCGGCGACCAGCCATGGCGCACCGTCGGGTACGTCGAAGCCGTGGCCACCGATCCTGCGCGCCAGGGGCAGGGCGTCGGCCGGCTGGCCATGACGCGACTGCACGAGGAGATCTCGAACCGGTGGGAGGTCGCACTGCTCTCGACAGGGCGGGCGACCGGCTTCTACGAGCGGCTCGGCTGGGAGCGGTGGCTGGGGCTTTCCTACACGCGGACCGGGGCCGGCGTCGTCCCCGACGACGAGCACGGTGGCCTGATGGTGCTCACCACCGATCCGTCCGTCGTGGTGGATCGCACGCTGCCCGTGACCTGCCAGGACCGCGCGGGGGATGCCTGGTAGAGCATCGGTCTCAGCGCACCGGCTGCGCTTCCCAGCTGCCACCGAGGTCGGTCGAGGTCCACCACGAGCGCCCGTCCGGGCCGATCGCCCCGAGGGTCGTGGACCCGTCGTCGACGGCGGCGTACCGCACGTCCGGGACGCCGAAGGCGGCCTCGGCGAAGGGCGTCCCCTGCTCGAGACGCGAGTACGCCGCCCAGTCGCTGCCGTCGGACACGTACAGCCCGGGGGCTGTGCCCCGCAGTCGTCCTCCCGTCCGGCCGTTGTCGCTCCAGCCCTCGACGTCGACGAGGAACCGCCCGTCGGGGAGAACGGCCGTCGCGCCGACGTACGCGCGCGGCCCGGCGGGCTGGGGGACGACGGACCAGGAGTCCACGGAATCCATTGTCCGCACCTCCTCGAACGGGAAGAGGGTCGCGCCGTCGCTGCCGCCCACGAGGACGTGCCGGTCGGGCGTGGAGGTCGCAAACGACTGGAGCAGCGTCGCCGCCGAGGCTCCGGCGGACTCGTGCCACGTCGCCCCGCCGTCGTCCGACCAGGCATAGGTGCGCCGCAGGGTGGTCGCGCGCAGCTGGCCGGAAGGCAGCTGCTCGACCTGGACCGAGTCCCGCGGCACGGGGATCGGGTGTGCGACCGCCCGCACCGGGTCGGTGGCGAGGAAGGAGGCACCACCACGTCCGTGGACGACGCCGGCCACGATCTCGCCCGGTGCGACAGGAGCGACGTCACGGGTGCGGCGTACGTCGACGACCGAGCCGTCAGGGCGGACGACGGCGAGCCCGAGCCGCTCCTCCCACGAGACGACCAGGGCGCGGCCCTCGGCATCCACGCGCACCAGCGGGGTGGACCTCCACACCCGCGAGGGCACGACCCGCGTCCCGGTGCCGCGGCTGATCGCGAGTGCCACCCGAGGAGACGGGCAGTCGGTGGTGGGGCACTGCCTCCACGCCGCGACCCGCACGTCCGGGTCCCCCGGTGCGACGACGACGTCGAGCAGCGTCGACGCCGGGTCGTCGACCACTTCCATGGCAGACGCCGCGGCCGTCTCGGTCCCGCCGGGCGCGGGCGGAGCAGGTGCGGAGGTGTCAGGCCCGGCTGGCGCGGCAGCCGGCGGGGCCACCGCGCACCCGGTCAACGCGATCAGCACCGCGGCGCCGCCCAGGACGCGCGCTCCCACCCTCATGACCACTCCCCTCGTCGGGGAGGGGACGTCGGCGGGCGGGGCGAAGTTGTCCGGACCAGACCTCGCGGAGGCGGGCGGCGATCACTCGACCGGCAGGCCGAGCCCCCGCGCGATGAGCATGCGCTGCACCTCCGAGGTGCCCTCGCCGATCTCGAGCACCTTGGCGTCGCGGTAGAACCGGGCGACGGGGTACTCCTCCATGAAGCCGTAGCCACCGAAGACCTGGGTGGCGATGCGCGTCGCGGTGACCGCGGACTCGGTGGCGTAGAGCTTGGCGACCGCGGCGGCCTGCTTGAAGTCCTTCGTCGACACCGAGCGGCCGGCGTCCATGGCGTCCTTCATCGCGGCGGCCTTGTAGGTCAGCAGGCGCGAGGCGTCGAGCATCACCTGGAGGTCGCTGATCTGGAACGCGACACCCTGCTTGCGACCGATCGGGCCACCGAAGGTCTGGCGCTGCCCGGCGTACTCCAGCGACAGGTCCAGGCACGCCTGGATGCAGCCGACCGCCAGCGCGGCGATGGCGACCCGGCCGTCGTCGAGGGTGGCGAGGAACTGCGCGTAGCCGCGGCCCCGCTCGCCGAGCAGGTGCCACTCGGGCACCCGCACGTCCTCGAAGGACAGCGGGTGGGTGTCGGAGGCGTGCCAGCCGAGCTTGTCGTAGGCCTTCTCCGCGGTGAAGCCGGGCGTGCCGCTCGGGACCATGATCGTGGAGAGCTCGGGCCTGCCGCCCTCGCGCTCTCCGGTGCGGGCGGTGACGGTGACCAGCGAGGTGATCTCGGAGCCGGAGTTGGTGATGAACTGCTTGGCGCCGTTGACGACCCACTCGCCGTCGGTGAGCACGGCCTTCGTCCTCGTGGCACCGGCGTCGGACCCGGCCCCCGGCTCGGTCAGGCCGAAGCCGGCGAGCCGCTGGCCGGACACCAGGTCGGGCAGCCACGCCTGCTTCTGCTCGTCGGTGCCGTAGGTCAGGATCGGGTTGATGCCGAGGCCGACGGCGGCCTCGAGCGTGATCCCCATCGACTGGTCGACCCGCCCGATCTCCTCGATGGCCAGGCACAGCGACGTGAACCCGCCGTCCTCGCCCGCCATCCCGGCGCCGCCGAACTCCTCCGGCGCGGTGAGGCCCATCAGGCCGAGGGCCCCCATCTGCTGGACCACGTCGGTCGGGAAGTGGTGGTCGCGGTCCCACTGCGCGGCGTGCGGGGCGATCTCCTTCTCGGCGAAGTCGCGGACGCTGCGGCGGAACTGCTCGTGCTCGGGGGACAGCTCGTAGGTCATGACCGCAGGATAGCCGCGTTGGTTAACGATCGCTAACCCCCGGTGGGCGGAATGTGGTGGCCCGCGACCCGTCCACTAAGGTAAGCCGACCCTAATCCGAGCCCCGAGGACCACGCTCCCATGCCGACCTCCCCCCTGCGCCGCGCCACCCGTCGATGGGCCGGCGCCACCCTCGCCGCGCTGCTCGTCGCTCCCCTGGGCGCGTGCAGCATCCTCAACCCGCCCGACCTGGTCATCTACAACGCCCAGCACGAGGAGCTGCTCGACGAGATCGTCCCGCTCTTCGAGGAGGAGTCCGGGCTCGACGTCGAGCTGCGCAGCGGCAAGGACCTCGAGATGGCCAACCAGATCGTCGAGGAGGGCGGCGACTCCCCCGCCGACGTCTTCCTCACCGAGAACTCGCCCGCGATGAGCATCGTCGACAACGAGGGTCTCTTCGCCCCGGTGCCGCAGGGGGCCCTCGACAACATCCCCGCGGCGTACGTCCCCAGCTCCGGCAACTGGACCGGCTTCCTGGCCCGCTCGACGGTGGTCATGTACAACACCGACAACGTCACCGAGGCCGACCTGCCGACCAGCATCCTCGACTTCGCCGACCCCGAGTGGGAGGGCCGCGTGGGCTTCTCCCCCACCGGCGCCGACTTCCAGGCCATCGTCTCGGCGGTCCTCGAGCTGGAGGGCGAGGAGGCCACCCGCACCTGGCTGGAGGGCCTGGCCGCCAACGGCGTCGTCCTCCAGAACAACCTCGTCGTCATGCAATCGGCCGACGCCGGCGAGATCGACGCCGGCATCGCCTACCACTACTACTGGTACCGCGACCGCGAGGAGGGCGGCTCCGACTCGGACAACTCTGAGCTCTACTTCTTCGGCGACCAGGACCCCGGCGCGTTCCTGTCCGTCTCCGGCGCCGGCATCCTCGAGAGCTCCGAGCACGCCGAGGCCGCCGAGGAGTTCGTCACGTGGCTGACCTCGACCCCCGCGCAGCAGGCGATGGCCGAGTCCTACGCGCTGGAGTACCCGCTCAACCCGGACGCCCAGCTCAACGGCGACGTCAAGCCGTTCGACGAGCTCGAGCCCCCCACCGTCGACGTCTCCAGCCTCAACGGTCCGCAGGTGACCGAGCTGATGACCGAGGCCGGCCTGCTCTGAGGACGAGCGCCCGCACTGCGACACCACCCCTGCTGCTCGCAGCGGGGGTGGCCGTCGCGCTGCTCGCCGTCATCCCCCTCGTGTACGTCGCGACGTACACGGTCATCATCGGCCCCGCCGAGCTCTGGGACCTGGTCGTCCGACCGCGGGTGCTCGAGCTGCTGCGCAACACCGTGACCCTGGCCGTGGCCACCATGGCCGCGACCGCGGTGCTCGGCATCGCCCTGGCGTTCGTCGTCGAGCGCACCGACCTGCCGGCCCGCCGGCTGTGGCACGGGCTGCTGGTCGCACCGCTCGCCGTGCCGGCGTTCGTCAACGGCTACGCCTGGGTGTCGCTGGACCGGTCGATCAACGGCTTCGGCGGCGCCTGGCTCGTCGTGACGCTCTCCTACTACCCGCTCGTCTACCTCCCGGCCGTCGCGTCCCTCCGGGGCCTCGACCCGGCGCTCGAGGAGGCCTCCTGGTCCCTCGGGCACACGCGCTGGCAGGCCTTCACCCGGGTGGTGCTGCCCCAGCTGCGGCCCGCCCTCCTCGGCGGCACCCTGCTCGTCGGGCTGCACCTGCTCGCCGAGTTCGGTGCGCTCGCCCTGCTGCGCTTCCCCACCTTCACCACCGCCATCTACGACCAGTACGCGTCCACCTTCAACGGCTCCGCGGCCACCGCGATGGCGGCGGTCCTGGTCATGCTCTGCCTGTTCCTGCTGCTCGCCGAGCTGCGACTGCGTGGCACCCGGCACTACGCCCGGGTCGGGCACGGCGCCGCCCGGGTGTCCGAGCCCGTGGCTCTGCGCGGACTGCGCTGGCCGGTGGTGGCGCTGGTCGGTGGGCTCGTCGTCCTCGCGCTCGGCGTGCCGACGTACGCCCTCCTCCACTGGCTGGTGGTGGGCACGTCCACCGAGTTCCCCCTCGCCGAGCTGCTCTCCGCGATGGGCTCGACCGTCGTGCTGGCCACCGTCGGGGCGCTGGCCACGACGCTCGCCGCGGTGCCGGTGGCCTGGCTGGCCGTGCGCTACCGCGGCCCGCTGACGACGCTCGTCGAGCGCAGCACGTACGTCGCCAACGCGCTGCCCGGCATCGTCGTCGGCCTGGCCCTCGTGGTCGCCAGCCTGCGCCTCGTGCCGGTCCTCTACCAGACCGCGATCCTGCTGGTCGTCGCCTACGCGATCCTCTTCCTCCCCCGGGCCGTCGTCTCGGTGCGGGCCGGGCTCGAGCAGGCCCCGGTGGTGCTCGACCACGTGGCGCAGAGCCTCGGGACCGGGCCGCTGGAGACCGCCCGGCGGGTCACCCTGCCGCTGATCGCCCCTAGCCTGGGCGCCGGCGCGGCGCTGGTCTTCCTGGCCATCTCGACCGAGCTGACCGCCACGCTGATGCTGAGCCCCATCGGCACGCGCACCCTGGCCACCGAGTTCTGGTCGGCGTCCTCGGAGCTGCGGTACGGCGCCGCCGCGCCGTACGCCCTGCTGCTCGTCCTGATCTCGGTGCCCGCCACGGTGCTCCTCATGCGACAGGAGAGACTGCACCCATGAGCGCGCTGACGGTGACGGGGGTGAGCAAGGCCTTCGGGGACACCCTGGCGGTCGACGACGTGAGCCTGCACGTGCCCCACGGCTCGCTCACCGCCGTGCTCGGACCGAGCGGGTGCGGCAAGACCACGCTGCTCCGGCTCATCGCGGGCTTCCTGGCCCCCGACTCCGGGACCATCGCCTTCGACGACCGGGTCGTCGCCGGCGCCGGTCGTCCGGTGCCGCCGCAGGACCGCCGGGTCGGCTACGTCCCGCAGGAGGGCGCCCTCTTCCCGCACCTCGACGTGGCGGCCAACATCGGCTTCGGGCTGCCCCGTGGCGAGCGCGCGGCGGGCGCCCGGATCGACGAGATGCTCGACCTGGTCGAGCTGCCCCGCACCTTCCGCGGCCGCGCCCCCCACGAGCTCTCCGGCGGACAGCAGCAGCGGGTCGCCCTCGCCCGCGCGCTGGCCCCGCGACCCACCGTCGTCCTCCTCGACGAGCCCTTCTCCTCCCTCGACGCCTCGCTGCGCGAGTCGACCGGCCGGGCCGTCGCCCGGGCCCTGCGGGCGGCGCAGGCCACCGGCCTGCTGGTCACCCACGACCAGTCCGAGGCCCTGTCCCTCTCCGACCAGGTCGCCGTCCTCCGCGACGGACGCCTGATTCAGGCGGGCTCCCCCGCCGACGTCTACCTCGCGCCGCACGACCCCGAGCTCGCGCGCTTCGTGGGCGGCGCCACCTCGCTGCCGGGCCGCGCCGGCCAGGGCACCGCCGCCACCTGCGCCCTCGGGTCCGTGACCCTGACCCACCCTTCCTCGGCCGACGACCTGGTGCTGGTGATCCGCCCCGACCAGGTGGTCCTCGACCCCGCGGGCGTGGAGGCGCGCGTCGACGAGGTGAGCTTCTACGGCCACGACGCCGCGATCCGGCTGACCGTGGCCGGGGCCGCTCTGGTCGCCCGGGTGCCCGGCCCGTCCGCGCCCGCGGCCGGCGACCGGGTCCGCGTGGGGGTGCGTGGGACGGTCCACGCCTACCCCGCCCCGGTCCGCGACTGACACCTCGGTCGGCACCGCCCGACGGGGGCGATAGTGTGCCCAGCGGTATCGATGGCAGCAGACCAGGAGTGTTCCGTGGCCGACAAGCAGGGATTGCAGAAGGTCCTCATCGCCAACCGTGGCGAGATCGCAGTGCGCGTCATCCGCGCGTGCAAGGACGCCGGGATCGGGAGCGTGGCGGTCTATGCCGACCCCGACCGTGACGCCCTCTTCGTCAAGCTCGCCGACGAGGCGCACTCGCTCGACGGCTCGACGCCGGCCGAGTCCTACCTCGACATCGCCAAGATCATCGCGGTCGCGCAGAAGTCCGGAGCCGACTCCGTGCACCCCGGCTACGGCTTCCTCGCCGAGAACGCCGGCTTCGCCCAGGCCGTCATCGACGCCGGGCTGATCTGGATCGGCCCTCCGCCGGCCGCGATCGAGGCGCTCGGCGACAAGGCCAGGGCCAAGCACATCGCCGAGCGGGCCAACGCGCCACTCGCGCCCGGCACCAAGGACCCGGTCAAGGACGCCGACGAGGTCGTCGCGTTCGCGCAGGCCAACGGGCTCCCGGTCGCGATCAAGGCGGTCTTCGGCGGCGGCGGCCGCGGCCTCAAGGTCGCCCGCACGCTCGAGGAGATCCCCGACGCCTACGAGTCCGCCGTGCGGGAGGCCGTCACCGCCTTCGGTCGCGGCGAGTGCCTGGTCGAGAAGTTCCTCGACCAGCCCCGCCACGTCGAGACCCAGTGCCTGGCCGACCAGCACGGCAACGTCGTGGTCGTCTCGACCCGCGACTGCTCGCTGCAGCGCCGCCACCAGAAGCTCGTCGAGGAAGCACCCGCGCCGTTCCTCACCGAGGACCAGCTGACCCGCCTCTACGAGTCGTCCAAGGCGATCCTCACCGAGGCCGGCTACGTCGGCGCCGGCACCTGCGAGTTCCTCGTGGCCAAGGACGGCACCATCTCGTTCCTCGAGGTCAACACCCGCCTCCAGGTCGAGCACCCGGTCTCCGAGGAGGTCACCGGCATCGACCTGGTCCGCGAGATGTTCCGCATCGCGGCCGGCGAGGAGCTCGGCTACGACGACCCCGAGATCCGCGGCCACTCCATCGAGTTCCGCATCAACGCCGAGGACGGCGGCCGCAACTTCATGCCCGCCCCCGGCACCCTGTCCACCTGGGCACCCCCCAGCGGCCCCGGCATCCGCGTCGACGGCGGCTACCTCGAGGGCGAGACCATCCCCGGCTCCTTCGACTCCCTCGTCGCCAAGCTCATCGTCACCGGCCGCGACCGCACCCAGGCCCTCGAGCGCTCGCGCCGCGCCCTCGACGAGTTCGTCGTCGACGGCATGCCCACCGTCATCCCGTTCCACCAGGCCGTCGTCACCGACCCGGCGTACGTCGGGGCCTCGACGCCGTCCGGCGAGGGCGAGTTCACCGTCTACACGACCTGGATCGAGACCGACTTCGACAACCAGATCGAGCCGTACGCCGGCGCCACGGCCGAGGCCGACGAGCCCGGCGAGCGCGAGCGCGTCACCGTCGAGGTCGGCGGCCGTCGCCTCGAGGTCGTGCTCCCGGCTGGCCTGGGCGGCCTGTCGACCGGCGGGGGTGCGGGTGCGGGGTCCAAGAAGCCCAAGCGGTCGGCCAAGAAGGCCGGCGCCGCGGCGTCGGGCGACGCGGTCACGAGCCCCATGCAGGGCACCATCGTCAAGGTCGCCGTCACCGAGGGCGACCAGGTCGCCGAGGGCGACGTCGTGGTGGTCCTCGAGGCCATGAAGATGGAGCAGCCCCTCAAGGCCCACAAGGCCGGCACGGTCACGGGCCTCGAGGCCGAGGTCGGCGCCACCGTCACCAACGGCGCCGTCATCTGCGAGCTCAAGGACTGACCCGGCTCACGCCAGACCCACGGTCCCGGCCAGCACCTCCAGGTGGTGCTCGAAGACGTCCTGGGGCTGGGTGAACGTGTCGGCGCCGTACTGCCCGAACACCTCGAAGCTGACGCACCCGAAGACCGCCGCCCACACCAGGACCCCGCGGGCGACGAGCTCGTCGGGCGCCGTGAGCCCCAGGTCCCGACGGATCCGCGCCAGGTCGCGTGCGAGCCGTCGGGGGCTCACAGGCGCCTCGTCCACGGTGACCGCCCCGGCCACCCAGGCGTCCTCCCAGACCTCCACCAGCCGCGCGATGACCCGGGTCCCGGGCCCGGTGGTCTGCTCGGCGGGCGCCCGGTAGCCGGGCACCGGGCTGCCGAAGAGCAGGGCGTACGTCGCCGGCTCGGCCAGCGCCCACGTGCGCACCGCCCGGCCGATCGCGCGCAGCCGGCCGGCGTGGTCGGACCGGTCCACCCGCGCCAGGGCGGTGTCCACGGCGTCACCCAGCTCGTCGTACCCGTCGACGACCAGCAGCGTCAGCAGCTCGTCGCGGCTGCCGACGTAGCGGTAGACCGCTGACGACACGACCCCGAGGTCGCGGGCCACGGCACGCAGGGACAGCGCCGCGGCGCCGTCGGTGGCCAGGTGGGCCCGCCCGATCCGGACGATGTCGCGCATCGTCTGCTCGCGGGCCCGCGCCCTGGGTGTCCCGCTGCCCGGTGCCGTGTCGCTCATCCTGCGAGTGTGCCACATCTGGAAGCACTGGATGCATCAGTGAGCACTGCTCTTGCATTTCGGACGGGGCCGAGTCATGCTGGACGAACCGAGAGCGGTGCTCTCCCCATCCCGAGGAGCAGGACATGAACCCCATCCACGTCGTCACCGGAGCCGGGCCCGTCGGCTCGACCGTCGCCCAGCAGCTGGCCGAGGCAGGCCAGCGGGTGCTGCTCCTGACCCGCTCGGCCAGCGGGCCGGAGCACCCGCTCGTCGAGCGCCTCAGCGTCGACGTCTCCCGCCCCGACCAGCTCGGGCCGGCCCTCGAGGGCGCGGTCGCGGTCCACCACTGCATCCACGGGTCGCGGTACGACGCCCGCACCTGGCGTGCGGAGCTGCCCGTCGCCGAGCGCCACGTCCTCGCCGCCGCCGGCCACGTCGGTGCCGTCGTGGTCTTCCCCGAGAGCCTCTACTCCTACGGCCCGACCGACGGCCCGATCACCGAGGACCGGCCGCGCAGGGCCACGACCGGCAAGCTGGGCGTGCGCACCGAGCTGCTCGCCCAGCGGGACGCGTCGCCGACCCCGACCGTCAGCGTGGCGGCCTCCGACTTCTACGGGCCGCTGGTGCGCAACGCCCACGCCGGCGAGCGGCTGGTGCCGACGGTGCTGGCGGGCCGGACGATGCGGGTCATGGGGAGCCTCGACCAGCCGCACTCGTTCACCTACGTGCCGGACCTGGCGGCGGCGATGATCCGGGCCGCGGCGACCCCCGACCTCTGGGACTCCTTCCTCCACGCGCCCACCGCTCCCCCGGTCACCCAGCGCGAGCTGGTCGAGCAGGTGGCGGCCGCCGCCGGCGTGCCGGTGCCGCGGATGTCCGCCATTCCGGCCTGGGCGCTGCGCGCGCTGGGTGCGGTGTCGCGGGAGACCCGCGAGCTGACGGAGACGTCGTACATGTTCACCCGGCCCTTCGTCCTGGACTCCGGGGCGAGCCAGGAGCGGCTCGGGCTGGCGCCCACCCCGCTCTCGACCGGCGTGAAGGAGACCGTCGGCTGGTGGCGCACCGCCGGGTGAGTCAGCCCGCCGGGACCTCGTTGCGGACCACGGCGTCGGTCGGCGGCGCCGCCGTCTCGGCCTCAGGGGCATCGTCACCGGTGATGGTGCCGAAGACCTCCTCGGCCACCCCCCGCATGCCCGCGAGGAGCGGGTGGAAGGGCGCCGCGACGCCCAGGCGCATCTCGGGACCGTTGATCCAGGCGTCGCGTCCCGCGCAGACGTCGTGGCCCTCCGACGCCTCGTCGAGGTCGACGTAGGACGCACCGGCGGACTCCGCACCCGCACGCAGCGAGTCGTTGAGACGCTGGGCCACCGAGGCGGCGGTCTCGAGCTGCGACTCCGGCAGCGGCACGGCGCTGCAGCCGTCCTCCGTGGGCAGCACCCGGGGGTAGCCGACGACGTAGACCTCCGCCTCCGGCGCCCGCTCGGAGACCTGGCGGACGGCCCTCTCCACGCGGGCCTCGACGCGGCCGGCGTCGCGGAGCAGCCGCTGCTGGAGGCCGGGCGAGCAGGCTCGGGCGTCACCGGGGGCGCAGCCGACCAGGGAGGAGAAGATCCCGAAGTCGTTGCCGCCGATGCCGAGCGTCACCAGGTCGGTCTCCTCGGAGAGCGCCTCGAGCTGGGGAGCCACGCTCTCGCCGCCGATGACCTGCTGGCGGCGCCGGAGGTCGGAGGTGTCGGCGCCCGAGCAGGTGACGTCGCGGTAGGACCCCACCGCGAGCCACCCGGCGAGGAAGGCCGGGTAGTTGTCGGTCGAGCGCACGCACCCGGACGGGTCCGAGCGGACCGTGGTGACGAGCGGACCGGCACTGTAGGAGTCGCCGAGCGCCACGTAGTCGATCTCCGCGGGCAGGTCGCCGAAGGTCGGCACCTCGGTCTCGGCCGGGCCGTCGGAGCCGCCGGCACCGGAGCAGCCGGACACGCCCAGCGCCGCGGCGGCGAGGGCGACCGCGAGGGCACGACGACGGGTGGTGGCGGGCATCCGTCGATCATGTCACCGGGCTGGTGACCGTCCTACGGACCGGTAACGAACGGGGCGGGCCGGCACTCGATAGCGTGCCGCCATGTTCTCCAAGGTGCTGGTGGCCAACCGCGGCGAGATCGCGATCCGGGCGTTCCGTGCGGCGTACGAGATCGGCGCGCGCACGGTCGCGGTCTTCCCCCACGAGGACCGCTGGTCCGAGCACCGGCTGAAGGCCGACGAGGCCTACGAGATCGGTGAGCACGGGCACCCGGTGCGGGCCTACCTCGACCCCGAGGCGATCGTCGCGACCGCCGTGCGGGCGGGTGCCGACGCCGTCTACCCCGGCTACGGCTTCCTGTCCGAGAACCCCGCCCTGGCAGAGGCGTGCGCCAACGCCGGGATCACCTTCATCGGCCCCACGGCCGACGTGCTGACCCTGACCGGCAACAAGGCGCGCGCCATCGCGGCGGCCAGGGCCGCCGGCGTACCCACGCTGCAGTCCGTGGACCCCTCCACCGACGTGGAGGCTCTGGTCGCGTCGGCCGAGGCCATCCCGGCCCCGCTGTTCGTCAAGGCCGTCGCCGGCGGCGGTGGGCGCGGCATGCGCAGGGTGGACGACCGCAAGGACCTGCGCGAGGCCATCGAGACCTGCATGCGCGAGGCCGAGGGTGCCTTCGGCGACCCCACCGTCTTCATCGAGCAGGCCGTCGTCGAGCCGCGCCACATCGAGGTGCAGATCCTCGCCGACGGCGAGGGCAACGTCATCCACCTCTTCGAGCGCGACTGCTCGGTGCAGCGCCGCCATCAGAAGGTCGTGGAGATCGCGCCGGCGCCCAACCTCCCCGCCGAGCTGCGCGACCGGATGTGCGCCGACGCGGTGCGCTTCGCCCGCGAGATCGGCTACCGCAACGCGGGCACGGTGGAGTTCCTGCTCGACCCGGCCGGCAACTACGTCTTCATCGAGATGAACCCGCGCATCCAGGTGGAGCACACCGTCACCGAGGAGATCACCGACGTCGACCTGGTGCAGTCGCAGATGCGGATCGCGTCGGGCGAGACGCTGGCCGACCTCGGTCTCTCCCAGGAGGGCATCGTCATCCGCGGCGCCGCCCTCCAGTGCCGGATCACCACCGAGGACCCCGCCAACGGGTTCCGCCCCGACACCGGCAAGATCACCACCTACCGCTCCCCCGGTGGTGCGGGTGTCCGCATCGACGGCGGCACGACCTACACCGGTGCCGAGGTGAGCGCCCACTTCGACTCGATGCTGGCCAAGCTGACCTGTCGCGGCCGCACCTTCGAGAAGGCCGTCGAGCGGGCCCGCCGGGCCGTCGCGGAGTTCCGCATCCGGGGCGTCTCCACCAACATCGCGTTCCTCCAGGCCGTGCTCGACGACCCCGACTTCGCCGCCGGGCGGGTCACCACCTCCTTCATCGAGGACCACCCGCAGCTGCTCTCGGCCCGTTCCTCGGGCGACCGTGGCTCCAAGCTGCTCACCTACCTCGCCGACGTCACCGTCAACCAGCCGCACGGCAAGGCCCCGGTGACCGTCGACCCGGTCACCAAGCTGCCCGCCGTCAGCCTCGACGTCCCGGCTCCCGACGGCAGCCGCCAGCACCTGCTGCGCGTCGGTCCCGAGGAGTTCGCCCGCGCGCTGCGGGCCCAGGACCGGGTCGCGGTCACCGACACCACCTTCCGCGACGCCCACCAGTCGCTGCTCGCCACCCGGGTGCGGACCCGCGACCTGCTCGCCGTGGCCGGCCACGTGTCCCGGACGACTCCCGAGCTGTGGTCGCTCGAGGCGTGGGGCGGGGCGACGTACGACGTGGCGCTGCGCTTCCTCTCCGAGGACCCGTGGGAGCGGCTCGCCCTGCTCCGCCAGGCGGTGCCCAACATCTGCCTCCAGATGCTGCTCCGCGGTCGCAACACGGTCGGCTACACGCCGTACCCCACGGAGGTGACCGAGGCGTTCGTCGCCGAGGCGGCCGCGACCGGCATCGACGTCTTCCGCATCTTCGACGCGCTCAACGACGTCGAGCAGATGCGCCCGGCCATCGAGGCGGTGCGCGCCACCGGCACCACCGTCGCCGAGGTCGCGCTCTGCTACACCGGAGACCTCTCGGACCCCGACGAGACCCTCTACACGCTCGACTACTACCTCGACCTGGCTCGCAGGATCGTCGACGCCGGCGCGCACGTGCTGGCCATCAAGGACATGGCCGGCCTGCTCCGGGTGCCCGCCGCGCGCACGCTGGTGACCGCGCTGCGCGAGGAGTTCGACCTCCCCGTGCACCTGCACACCCACGACACCCCCGGTGGCCAGCTCGCGACGCTCGTCGCGGCCATCGACGCAGGCGTGGACGCGGTCGACGCCGCCTGCGCCTCGATGGCCGGGACGACGTCCCAGCCGCCGCTGTCCGCGCTCGTGTCGGCCACCGACCACGGCCCCCGCGAGACCGGGCTGTCGCTGGCCAGCGTCAACGCGCTCGAGCCCTACTGGGAGGCCACCCGCCGGGTCTACGCGCCCTTCGAGTCCGGCCTCCCGGCACCGACCGGTCGCGTCTACCGCCACGAGATCCCCGGCGGGCAGCTCTCCAACCTGCGCCAGCAGGCGATCGCGCTCGGCCTCGGCGAGAAGTTCGAGCAGGTCGAGGACATGTACGCCGCGGCCAACGACATCCTCGGCAACGTGGTCAAGGTGACCCCCTCGTCCAAGGTCGTCGGCGACCTCGCCCTGCACCTGGTCGCCGTCGGGGCCGACCCCCGGGAGTTCCAGGACGACCCGGGATCCTTCGACATCCCCGACTCGGTCATCGGGTTCCTCAACGGCGAGCTCGGCGACCCGCCCGGTGGCTGGCCGGAGCCCTTCCGCACCAAGGCCCTGGCGGGACGCACGTGGAAGAGGCCGGCCGCCGAGCTGACCCCCGGGCAGTCCGCCGGGCTGACCTCCGGCTCGGCCCGCGAGCGGCGCGACACCCTCAACCAGCTGCTCTTCGCCGGTCCGACCAAGGAGTTCAAGGAGTCGCGCGAGACGTACGGCGACATCTCGGTGCTGCCGACCATCGACTACCTCTACGGCCTGCGCCGCGGCCAGGAGCACGTCGTCGACCTCGACGAGGGCAAGCGCCTGCTGATCGGCCTCGAGGCCATCGGCGAGCCCGACGAGCGCGGCATCCGCACCGTCATGTGCACCCTCAACGGCCAGATGCGCCCGATCGGGATCCGCGACCGCAACGTCGCCTCCGAGGTCGCGGCCGCCGAGAAGGCCGACCCCTCGCACGGCGGCCACGTGGCGGCGCCGTTCGACGGGGTCGTCACGGTCGGCGTCGCCGAGGGCGACACGGTGGAGGCCGGTCAGACGGTCGCGACCATCGAGGCGATGAAGATGGAGGCCTCGATCACCGCCCCGCGGGCCGGCACGGTGGAGCGCGTCGCGGTGCCGGGCACGCAGGCCGTCGAGGGCGGCGACCTGGTGCTGGTGCTCCGGGGCTGAGCGGGATCAGCCCAGCCGGGTCACCCCCGCGTACGGGCCTGGAGCGGGGCCACGCTCACGGTGAACCACGACGACCGCAGGCCCAGGAGGGTCCGCAGGGTGTCCCCGGTGGTGGCGGCGCGACCGCGGGTGCCGACCAGCGTCATCTCCTGCACCCGGCCGCCCCAGTCGCCGTTGCCGTCGCGCCCGGAGATCTCGACCGACGTCAGGTCACCGATCCCCGGGTAATGCCGCTCGAGCGCCGAGTCGTTGACCGTCTTCGTCCAGGTGTGGACGGCGTTGCCCTCCCACCCGTCGTACGGGTCCGCCTGGGCGACGAGGTAGGGCGTCGAGCCGGCCGAGGTCCAGCCGCCGCTGCTGGCGGAGAACTGGGTGAACGCCGGCCGCCCGTCGTAGGTCAGCCCCTGCCGGGCGGTGTCCCGGATCGCCTGGGTCGCCGCCGGGTGCTCGGCGCCCACGCCGCCGTACACCTGGCACTGGGTGGTGTCGCAGATCTCGTAGTGCCTTGCGTTGGGGTGCGAGCGCTCGGCCGCGGCGTACGTGCGGGCCGCGACCGACTGGGCGCGGACGGCGTCCGGGCTCCAGGACGCGGGGATCTCCAGCGGCACGACGCCGCGGAGGTAGGACTCCATGCTCAGGATGTTGACGGTGTCGCGCGCCGCGCCGCCGGGCACGGGCGAGGCCGAGCGGAGCCGGCCACGGTAGTCCTTGCTGCCCGAGGGCGTCACCAGCGTGAGGCGCTTCTTCGCCGCGGAGAGCTCGGCGTCGCCGCGGAAGACCTTCCACGTGCGCCAACCGCGACCCTTGACGAACTGGACCTGCGAGCGCCCGCCGGCCAGGCCGTTGACCCGCCACTGGCGCGCCCCGTTGGCGGGCAGCGTCCACGACTTGCGCGGAGTCAACCGGGTGACCGTCAGGCCCGCCTGCGCGGCCACCACCACGTCGTCGGTGGTGTCGCCGGTGAGCCACACCGAGATCGGTCCCCGCAGCTCCCCCCATGAGGTGCCGGGGTAGTAGAACCCGATGATCTGCTGCCAGGTCAGCCCCTGCCGCGCCGCACCCTCGGCGCCGTACTGCGACATCCCGTGGCCGTGGCCGTAGCCGTGCCCGGTGAGCGTGATCGTCGAGGGCCCGGAGACGGCGTACACCTCGGCCCTGCGGCTCGCGGTCGACGGCGCAGCCGCCATCGACACGCTCAGCACCGACGCCACCAGGAGGGCGGCGCCGAGCAGGGCGAGCGGGCGGGTGGAACGGCGCATCGGGTGCGTCTCCTGAGTCGGGTGGGACTGACGTGACGGTCGATGACACCACGCGTCACAGCAGGCCACAACCGGACCGGGACAACTACAACGGTGTACTTCGCCAGGGGGTGGACCGTGGCCGGTCGCCGGGAGGACCATCAGGGCATGAGGAGCTTCGGCCGGCGCAGCAAGGAGGAGCGCCTCGCGGCGCTCGACGCCTTCCGGCACGTACGCCGTGCGGCGGACGAGGACGTCACGCGCTTCGGCGAGGAGCTGGTGCAGCTGCACGTGGACACCCTCACGACGCCGCTGGACGAGGGATCGCGGGAGGACTACCAGCGCGCCCTCGACGCCTACGAGCAGGCCAAGGCACAGCTCGCGACCGCCGAGTCCGCCACCCAGGTCTCCGAGGTCACCCGGGTGCTGGCCCGGGGCCGCTGGTCGCACGCATGCGTGCTGGCGGTCCGAGACGGCGCACCCCGGCCCGTCCGGCACGAGCCGTGCTTCTTCGACCCCGCCCACGGACCGGCCGACCACGACGTCGAGTGGGCGCCGCCCGGCGGCGAGCCCCGCGTCGTACCGGTCTGCTTCCGCGACCTCGAGCGCCTCACCGCCGGCGAGCAGCCGGAGGTCCGGCTCGTCCGCCTCGGCAACCGCCGGGTCGCGTGGTTCGCCTCCGGCCCGTTGTACGCCGCGTGGGCGCAGGGCTGGTACGGCGACCTGCTGGACGACCACCGGATGGAGGCCGACCGGCTGACGATGCTCTGGGCCGGCTCCGCGTCACGCGGGGACGGGGTCGGCATCGCCCCGGCCGCCGCCTGGTCCGACCCCGGCGCGTGGGACGGCGGCGGGATGATCGGCGGCCACGACTACTCCGGCTGGCACGGCGGCCCCGACGGCAGCGGAGGGTTCGACGGCAGCGGTGACGGCGGGGCCGGTGGCGGCGACGGCGGAGGTGGGGGCGACTGACCCCCACCCACCGTCAGACCCGGTGCAGGCGCCGGGCCGCCTCGGCGATCGAGCCGCTCATCGACGGGTAGACCGTGAACGCCTGGGCGAGCTGGTCGGCCGTCAGCGACTCGGCCACCGCGATCGACACCGGGTGGATGAGCTCGGAGGCCCGCGGACCCACGACCACTCCCCCGACGATGATCCCCGTGCCGGGGCGGATGAAGAGCTTGACGAAGCCGTCGCGCACGCCCTGCATCTTGGCCCGGGCGTTGCCGGCCAGCGGCAGGGTCACCACCTCGGCCAGGATCTCGCCCTCCTCGACGGACTTCTGCGACCAGCCGACCGTGGCGATCTCCGGCGAGGTGAAGACGTTGGAGGAGACCTTCTTGAGGTCCAGCGGCGACACCGCGTCGCCGAGGAAGTGCCACATCGCGATCCGGCCCTGCATCGCGGCCACGGAGGCCAGCATGAGGACGCCGGTGCAGTCGCCCGCGGCATAGACCCCACGCGCGGAGGTGCGGGACACCCGGTCGACGGTGATGAAACCGGCCTCGTCGGTGGCGACCCCGGCCTCCTCGAGGCCGAGGTCGGCGGTGTTGGGGACCGAGCCGAGGGCGAGGATGCAGTGCGAGCCGGTGACGGTGCGACCGTCGGTGAGCGTGACGGTGACCGTGTCGCCGTCACGGGTGACCGACTGCATCCGGGACCGGCTGAGCACCTCCATGCCGCGTCGGGTGGCGACCTCCTCGAGGACCGCCGAGGCGTCGGCGTCCTCGCCGGGGAGCACCCGGTCACGGGAGCTGACCAGGGTGACCGGGATGCCGAGCGCGAGGTAGGCGCTGGCGAACTCGGCACCGGTGACGCCCGAGCCGACGACGATGAGCTTGTCGGGCACCTCGTCGAGGTCGTAGACCTGCTCCCAGGTGAGGATCCGCTCGCCGTCGGGCTGCGCGGACTCGAGGGTGCGGGGCGCGGCACCGGTGGCGACCAGGATCGCGTCGGCCTCCAGGACCTCCTCGGAGCCGTCGGGCAGGCTGGCGACCACGGTCATGCCCGGGGCGAGCCGTCCCCGGCCGCGCAGGACGCGGACGCCGTCCCGGTCGAGCCGGGCGGCGATGTCGGCCGACTGGTCGGTGGCCAGCTTCTTGACGCGGGCGTTGACCTTGGCGAGGTCGACCCGGATGGTGGTCGCACTGTCGCCCTCGTGGTCGGAGAAGTCGATGCCGAGCTCGGCCGACTCCGACACCTCGGTCATCAGCTCCGCGGTGGCGATGAGGGTCTTGGACGGCACGCAGTCGGTGAGCACCGCGGAGCCGCCCACCCCGTCGGTGTCGACCACGGTGACCTCGGCACCGAGCTGGGCGGCCACGTGGGCCGCCTCGTAGCCACCGGGGCCCCCACCGATGATGACGACGCGGTCTGCCATCAGAGGTTGATCATGTGGCCGGCGATGCCGTGCACGGCTTCCTTGACCGCTTCGCTCAGCGTCGGGTGCGCGAAGACGTTGCGCGACACCTCGTCGGCCGTGAGGTCCCACTGCTGGGCCAGGGTCAGCACCGGCATCAGCTCGGTGACGCCCGGACCGATCATGTGGGCGCCGAGGATCTCGTTGTGCTCGGCGTCGGCCACGACCTTGACGAAGCCCATGGCTTCGCCGAGGCCCATCGCCTTGCCGTTGGCGGTGAACGGGAACGTCGACGTCTTGACGTCGTAGCCCTTCTCCTTGGCCTGGGCCTCGGAGTAGCCGAACGAGCCGATCTGCGGCATGCAGTAGGTCGCCCGCGGGACCATGTCGTAGTTGATCGGCATGGTCTCGGCGTCGTTGATGGTCTCGGCCGCGACGACCCCCATCGCCTCGGCGACGTGGGCGAGCATCATCTTGCCGGTGCAGTCACCGATGGCGTAGACGCCCGGGACGTTGGTGCGCATGTAGTCGTCGATGGCGACGGCCCCGCGCTCGGTGAGCTCGACCCCGGCGGCCTCGAGGCCGTAGCCCTCGACGCGCGGCGCGAACCCGAAGGCGGCCAGGAACTTGTCGGCCTCGATGACCTGGGTGTCGCCGCCGGCGGCGGGCGCGACGGTGACCTTGACGCCGGAGCCGGTGTCCTCGACGCCCTTCACCGCGGTGCTGGTCAGGACCTTCACGCCGAGCTTCTTGTAGTGCTTGGCGAGCTCCTTGGAGATGTCGGCGTCCTCGGTGGGGACCATCCGGTCGAGGAACTCGACGATGGTGACGTCGACGCCGAAGTTGGCCATCACGTAAGCGAACTCGACACCGATCGCGCCCGAGCCACCGATGACGATGGACTTCGGGAGCTGGTCGGTGAGGATCTGCTCCTCGTAGGTGACCACGTTGTCGCTCAGCTCGACGCCGGGCACGAGGCGGACGGTGGCGCCGGTGGCGATGATGAGGTTGTCGCAGGTGTAGGTCGTGGTGTTGCCGTCGTCGTCCTTGACGTCCATGCTCTTCGCGCCGGTGAGGGTGCCCCAGCCGTCGATCTCGGTGATCTTGTTCTTCTTCATCAGGAAGTGGACGCCCTTGACGATCCCGGCGCTGACGTCGCGGGAGCGCTTGTGGGTCGGCCCGAACGACATGGTGGCGTCGCCCTCGATGCCGAACTTCGCCTTCTCGTGCTGGAGCGTGTGCGCCAGCTCGGCGTTCTTGAGGAGTGCCTTGGACGGGATGCACCCGACGTTGAGGCAGACACCGCCCCAGTACTTCTTCTCCACCACGGCGACCTTCTGGCCGAGCTGGGAGGCGCGGATGGCGGCGACGTAGCCACCGGGGCCGGCGCCGAGGACGAGGGTGTCGAAGTGCGTGTCGGTCACGGGCCACAGACTAGCCCTCGGCCCCGACGCCGCTAGCCTTGGCCGGGTGACGCTGTACGCCGCCTACGGCACCAACCTCGACCCCGCCCGCATGAGCGAGCGGTGTCCGCACTCCCCGCTGCGCTCCACGGGGTGGCTGACGGGCTGGCGACTGACCTTCGGCGGCGAGGAGCACGGGTGGGACGGCGCCCTCGCGACGATCGTCGAGGACCCCATCGAGCAGGTCTTCGTCGCCGTCTACGACGTGACCACCGAGGACGAGACCGAGCTGGACCGCTGGGAGTCCGCCGACACCGGCCTCTACCGCAAGACCCGCGTCCGGGTGTCCACGATGTCCGGCGAGCAGGTCGTCTGGGCCTACGTCCTCGACGCCTACGAGGGCGGGCTGCCCAGCGCGTCGTACCTCGGCGTCCTGGCCGACGCGGCCGAGGCCGCGGACGCCCCCGACGACTACGTCGGGCGCCTGCGGCGCCGGGACTGCCGGTCGACGGGACTCTGAGGCGGGGTCAGCCCCGCCGGTGCCGGGCGTCGTGGGCCGCGAGGCCGATGCCGACGATGTCGGTGTGGGGCAGGCCGGCCAGCTCGTCGAGGTCGACCCAGTCAGCGCGGTCGGTGGTGCCCCCGACCTCGACGGTGCCCAGCGTGCCGCCGGTGACCTCGGCGGCGTACACCGCCCGCACCGCCCGGAGCCAGCGCGCGGTCGAGGCCGTACGCCGCTCCGGCCGGATCGCGAGCGAGTGCACGGTCAGCAGGCCGGTCAGCGCGACGTGGTGGCCGGTCTCCTCGAGGACCTCGCGCACCGCGCCCTCCTCGGGCGTCTCCGCCAGGTCGACGCCGCCACCGGGCAGCGTCCAGCAGGGCTCGGCGACTCCCTCGCCGTTCCACCACGCCAGGAGGATGCGTCGGTCCTCGACCACCACGGCGTACGCGGCCAGTCGGGTGTCGTAGTCGGTGTAGCCCAGGTCGGGAGGAAGGCCCTCGATCATGCGTCCCACCCAAGCACGGGCCTAGGATCGCGCCGTGAACGACACCGCGCCCAGCACCGCAGACCTGGCCCAGCAGGCCGCCGCCGCCCTCGCCGAGCTCACCGGCGTCGAGCGGCACGACATCGCCCTCGTCCTCGGCTCCGGCTGGTTGCCCGCCGTCGACGCGCTCGGTGAGGCCACCGCCGAGATCGCCACGACCGACCTGCCAGGGTTCCACGCCGCGGGCGTGGTCGGGCACAGCGGCCGGATCCGCAGCCTCGAGGTCGCCGGTCGCCGGATCCTCGTCTTCCTGAGCCGCACCCACTTCTACGAGGGCAAGGGCGTCGCCGCCGTCGTCCACCCCGTGCGCACCGCGGCCGCGGCCGGCTGCCGCGCCATCGTGCTCACCAACGGGTGCGGCGGCCTCAAGGAGACCTTCGAGCCCGGCCAGCCGGTGCTCATCTCCGACCACATCAACCTCACCGCGACGAGCCCCATCGAGGGCGCCAACTTCGTGGACCTCACCGACCTCTACAGCCCGCGGCTGCGCGCGCTGTGCCAGGAGATCGACCCGACGCTCGACGAGGGCGTCTACGTGCAGTTCCCCGGCCCGCACTACGAGACCCCGGCCGAGATCGGCATGGTCCGCGCGATGGGCGGCCACCTGGTCGGCATGAGCACCACGCTCGAGGCGATCGCCGCCCGCGAGGCCGGGCTGGAGGTGCTCGGCATCAGCCTGGTCACCAACCTCGCCGCCGGCATCAGCGGCGAGCCCCTCAACCACGAGGAGGTCCTCGAGGCGGGCAAGGCCGCCGCCTCGCGCATGGGCGACCTGCTCGGCCGGATCGTCCCCCGCATCTGATGCGCGTCCTCGTCACCGGCGCGGCCGGCTCCATCGGCCGGGCGGTCACCCTCGGCCTCTGCGACCGCGACCACGAGGTCGTCGGCTTGGACCTGGTGCCCGAGCCCGAGGGCTTCACCGGCAACTGGCACACGGCCGACTGCGCCGACCCCGACGCCGTGCTGGCCGTCTTCGAGGCCGAGCGCCTCGACGCGGTCGTCCACCTCGCCGGCCACCCGGGTGAGGCGTCGCTGCCGACGTCGCTGACCTCGCACGTCGTCACCACCGCCGCCCTGCTGGACGCGATGGTCGCGCACCGGGTCTCCCGGATCGTCTACGCGTCGTCCAACCACGCCGTCGGTCGCACCCCGCGCCGGGACCTGGGTCCCGACGCCCCGCTCACCGACGGTGCGCTCCCCCGCCCGGACACGTTCTACGGCGTCAGCAAGGTCGCCGCCGAGGCGCTCCTGGGCCTGTACGCCGACCGGCACGCCGTCGACGCCGTCGCCTGCCGGATCGGCTCCTTCCTCGAGGAGCCCGCCACCCTCCGGGCGTTGTCGACGTGGCTCTCGCCCGACGACTGCGTGCGGATGGTCGAGGCGGCCCTCACCGCGCCCTCGCCGGGTTTCGCCGTCATCTACGGCATCAGCGCCAACACCCGCGCCTGGTGGGACCTCGAGCCCGGCCGGCGCCTCGGCTACCGGCCCCTCGACGACGCCGAGGCGTACGCCGACCGCATCCCCCAGCGTCCCGAGGACGAGGACGAGGCGGCGTACGTCGGCGGGCCCTACGCGCTCGCCGAGATCCAGCGGCCCGCCCTCGGGGACTGATCGGCCTCGGTGGTTGAGGCGCTCACGACGTCGGGTGCAACATCGAGTGTGCGCAACGGCACCATTCCCGCCCGCTCAGTGGTGCGTCCACGCACACTCGATGATGAGCGGCGGGAGACGTTCGGAGCACGGCACCGACCCGACGAGGTCGGCTGGACTCAGAAGACCTGCGCGTGGAGCGTGCCGTCGTACCTGGCGGCTGCCTGCACCCGCGTGGCCTGGACGCCCGTCAGCTCAGCGAGTGGCGCCCAGTGCCACTCACTGTGCTCGGGTGACAGCCTGATCCTGGCCGTGTCCGGCAGCGAGCAGCGGAAGATCCCGACCTGCGACTCGAACTCGCGGTGGTAGTACCAGCCGGTCAACGGTCCGATCTCGACGTGCACGTCGATCTCCTCCCTGCACTCCCGGGCGAGCGCATCCACGATCGTCTCCCCCGGTTCCACACCTCCCCCCGGGAGGCCCTATCGCTTGTCGCCGTACGTCTGACGGACCAGGAGGACCGACTCTCGCGCAGAGTCCAGGACTGCCGCGTGCACGCTGAACCGGTATCGATCGTCGAAGGCCACCGCGCGAGTATCCACGCCCGCTGCCGAGCCGCCATCGTGACCGCGCGCAACAGAGCACACCGGGTTCGGGGCCCCGGTCAGACGACGTCGAACTGCTCGGTGTGGATCCGCCGCGTCGGGATCCCCCGCTCCCGCAGCTGGCGGCCGACGGCGATCACCATCGGCGGAGGGCCGCACAGGAAGTAGTCGTGGTGGCGGTAGTGCCGTGGGAGGCACCGCTCCAGGAGCTCGGTGTCGATCCGCCCCGTCTCTCCCGGCCAGTCGTCCGGGGGCACCTCGATCACCTCGGTGACCGCGAGGTCGAGCTCGTCACGGAGCTGGTCGATCTCCCCCCGCAGCATGAGCTCGTCCACGGTCCGGGCCCCGACCAGCAGGTGGTGGTGGCGCCGGTCTCCGCGGTCGCTGAGCGTGCGCAGCATGCTCAGCATCGGCGTGATCCCGACACCGCCGGCGATCAGGACGAATCCCTCCGAGCGGTCGAGGCCATCCATCGTGAACCCGCCGTAGGGGCCGTCGAGGAAGACGCGACGACCGGGTCGCAAACCCCGCAGCAGCTCGCTGAAGTCGCCGAGCGCCTTGATCGTGAAGGTCTTTCGGTGCGGTTGCTCCGCGGTCGAGGAGATGGTGAACGGGTGCTCCTCGAAGACGAAGGATGACGAGCCGATCTTGAGCCAGGCGAACTGCCCGGCCGCGAACGGCCGGCCGTCGTGCCCGTGCGCATGCATCACCAGGGTCACGGCGTCGCCGGCCTCGGGCCGCACCTCCTCGAGCACGTAGGAACGCCGGTGGGCCCGCCACGGGAGCCAGACCCAGCGCCGGGATGCGATGCCCAGCGTGGCCACGGCCAGCACCAGGAGCCACACGCCAAACACCGTGTGGTTGACCAGGTTGTCCAGCCACCACACGTGCAGGAAGCCGGTCACGACGACGATCGTCGCCAGGGCGATGTGCACGAGCCGCCAGCCCTCGTAGCGCGGGCGGCGCTTGCGCCGGCGCAGGCCGAGGGCCACTCCCAGCACGAGGGCCAGGGTCGAGAGGGTGCCCGCCCACGCGGCGGGCGTCGTGTCCCGGAGGTCGAGGATCGTCAGCCCCCGCGGGTCCGTGAGCAGCACGAGGACGACGTGGGCCAGCACCAGCCCGAGAGCCGTCAGGGCCAGCAGGCGGTGGCCGCGCAGGATCTTCTCGATCCCCAGCGTGGCGACCAGCGACCGCAACCGGGCGGGCATGACCAGCGCGAGGAGGAGGGCCGAGAGCGCCAGCAGGCCGGTCGTCGTGGCGATCTCCTCGGCGGGAGACGTGAAGACCGAGTCGAGGAGCACCCAGCTCGCCACCAGGGGGCCGATGAGGGCAACCAGGAACAGCCCCGCCCACACCGACAGGCCTGTACGAGACCCCATATTTCACGGTAGCGAGGGAGCCACCCACGGGGACATGGTCCGTTCGGACTCCTTCGCCGGCTGCCCGCCGGCCCCGGAAGGGGCCCCTCACCCCCTCACCGGGAGGCTGCGCGGGCGGCCGCCTCGATCCGCGCGCGGTGGTCGACCCACCCCTGACCGTCGTGCGGCGCCAGGTTGGAGTTGCCGGCCCGCATGCCCACCTGCCCGTCGACCAGCTCGCGCACGATGTCGGCGTGCCCCACGTGCCGGGAGGTCTCCGCGACCACGTGCACCAGCACGCCGTGCAGCGTGACGTCGGGGCGCGACCACCACGACACGTGGCCGGGGGCGTCGAGGGCCAGTGACCGGATCGTCCCGTCGGCGTGCGCGGTCGCCTCCCGGTAGGTCCCGAGGATCTCGTCACGCCCCTCGTCCGCGGTCGCCCACATGTCGGCCTCCTCCGGGGCGTCGTCGTCCCACCACGGCAGGTGCCGGGGGAACGGCCGGCCGAAGGTCGCGCCGAAGTACGACGCCTCGACGATCGACAGGTGCTTGACCAGTCCGAGCAGGTTGGTGCCGGTCGGCGTGAGCGGCCGGCGCACGTCGTACTCCGACAGGCCCTCGGTCTTCCAGCACAGCGCCTCGCGGCTCTCGACGAGGTAGTCGTGCAGCTGCTTCTTCTGGGCGTCGCTCATGGCTCCCACCTTGCCGCACGCGACGGATATCCGGTTGCCGGCCACGCAGCACCTTGCGAGCATCGCCTGATGCCGACCACCCCCGCCGGACCGCCGTACGACGAGTTCCGTGCCGCCGCGGAAGCGGCCGTCGCCGCGCGCCCCGACGCAGACCTCGAGATGGCGCTCGAGGTGTTCCGCGAGGCCGCGACCCTCCTGCACGACAGCCTCGCGCTCGACGGCCTCGACGACCACGACCGGGCGGCCGTCGTCGCGGCGCTGGGTGCCGACCTCGCCGCCGAGGACCCCGGTACGGCGATCCGCGCGCGTGCCGGGGCAGCACGGCTGCACCCCGGCGACCTGCACGACCCGGCCGCCGTCGAGGCGGCGTACCTCGTGTCCGCGCAGGTCCTGCAGCTCTAGGGTGGGCGGCATGGACTCACACGCCGTGGGAGAGACCACCCCCGCCCTGCTCGACGAGACGATCGGGGCGTGCCTGACCCGCACGGTCGCGCAGCACCCCGACCACGAGGCGGTGGTGGAGGTCAGCTCCGGACGGCGGTGGACGTGGGCCGAGCTCGACGCCGACGTACGACGCCTGGCCAAGGCCCTGCTCGTCGGCGGCACCGCGCGGGGCGACCGGGTCGGCATCTGGGCCCCCAACTGCGCGGAGTGGACGACCGTCCAGCTCGCCACGGCCCGCATCGGCGCCGTGCTGGTCACCATCAACCCGGCCTACCGCACCCATGAGCTCGCCTTCGTGCTCAACCAGGCGGGCATCAGCCACCTCTTCCTGGCCGAGAGCTTCAAGACCAGCGACTACGTCGCGATGCTCGACGAGGTGCGCGAGCAGTGCACCGCCCTCACCGCGAGCACCGTCCTCGGCGGGGACGCGTGGGACGCCCTGCTGGCCGGCGGCGACGAGGTCGACGACGCCGACCTCGCTGACCGCGAGCAGGCCCTGGACCCCGACGACCCGATCAACATCCAGTACACGTCGGGCACCACCGGCTTCCCCAAGGGCGCCACGCTCAGCCACCGCAACATCCTCAACAACGGGTGGTTCGTCGGCGAGGTCTGCCGCTACACCCATGAGGACCGCATCTGCATCCCGGTGCCGTTCTACCACTGCTTCGGGATGGTGATGGGCAACCTCGCGGCCCTCACCCACGGCGCCACGATGGTCATCCCCGCGCCGGGGTTCGACCCCGCCCTGACGCTCGCCGCGGTGTCCGAGGAGCGCTGCACCAGCCTGTACGGCGTCCCCACGATGTTCATCGCGGAGTGGGCGCTGCCGGACTTCGCGTCGTACGACCTCTCCTCGGTCCGGACCGGCATCATGGCCGGCTCCCCGTGCCCCGCCGAGATGATGCGCAAGCTCATCGACGCCGGCATCACCGAGATGACGATCTGCTACGGCATGACCGAGACGTCACCGGTCTCCACCCAGACCCGCACCGACGACGCCTTCGACGTCAAGGTCGGCACCGTCGGTCGCGTCGGACCCCACCTCGAGGTCAAGGTCGTCGACCCGCTCAGCGGCGACACGGTGCCCCGCGGCGAGGCGGGCGAGCTGGCGACCAAGGGCTACTCGGTGATGCTCGGCTACTGGGACGAGCCGGAGAAGACCGCCGAGGTGCTGCGCGACGGCTGGATGCACACCGGCGACCTCGCGGTGATGGACGAGGCCGGCAACATCTCGATCACCGGCCGGATCAAGGACATGGTCATCCGCGGCGGCGAGAACATCTACCCCCGCGAGATCGAGGAGTTCCTCTACTCCCACCCCGACATCGAGGACGTCCAGGTGGTCGGCGTCCCGGACGACAAGTACGGCGAGGAGCTCTGCGCCTGGCTGCGGATGCGGCCCGGCGCGGACCCGCTCGACGCGGCGGCGGTCCGCGAGTTCGCCACCGGCAAGCTCGCCCACTACAAGATCCCCCGCTACGTCCTGGTGGTCGACGAGTTCCCGATGACCGTCACGGGCAAGGTGCGCAAGGTCGAGATGCGCTCGGAGACGACACGCCTGTTGGGGTTGTGAGCCGGCGCTCCACCCCGTTGACTCGAGGACATGACGATCCAGAAGCGACAGCTCGGCGACCTCACCGTCTCGACCATGGGCCTCGGCTGCATGGGCATGAGCGAGTTCTACGGCTCTGCGGACGAGCAGCAGGGCATCGACACCATCCACCGCGCCCTCGACCTGGGCGTGACGTTCCTCGACACGGCCGACATGTACGGCCCCTTCACCAACGAGCAGCTCGTCGGCAAGGCCATCGCCGGACGCCGCGACGAGGTCCAGCTGGCCACCAAGTTCGGCAACGAGCGGCGGCCCGACGGCACCCGCATCGGCATCAACGGCAAGCCGGAGTACGTCCGCGCGGCCTGCGACGCCAGCCTGCAGCGCCTCGGCGTGGACCACATCGACCTCTACTACCAGCACCGCGTCGACAAGACGGTCCCGATCGAGGAGACCGTCGGCGCCATGGCCGAGCTGGTCGCGGCCGGCAAGGTCCGCCACCTCGGGCTCTCGGAGGCCTCCGCCGCCAACATCCGCACGGCCCACGCGACCCACCCGATCACTGCGCTCCAGACGGAGTACTCGCTCTTCACCCGCGACCTCGAGGACGAGATCCTGCCGGTGCTCCGCGAGCTCGGCATCGGCCTGGTCCCCTACTCCCCGCTCGGTCGCGGCATCCTCACCGGAGCGATCCGCCCCGGCACCCTGCCCGAGGGCGACTCCCGCGCCTCGGCGTACTTCCCCCGCTTCACCGGCGAGGCGCTCGACGCCAACCTCGCGCTCGTCGACCGGATCACCGCCATCGCCGACGAGAAGGGCGCCACCCCCGGCCAGCTCGCGCTCGCCTGGGTGCTCGCGCAGGGCGAGGACGTCGTCCCGATCCCCGGCACCAAGCGGATCGCCTACCTCGAGGAGAACGTCGGCGCCGCCGACGTGCACCTCACCGCGGACGACCTGGCCGCCCTCGACGCGGCCGTGCCGCGCGACGCGGTGGTCGGCGAGCGGTACGGCGACATGTCCTCCATCGACGCCTGAGAACGCGGTCCCGAGGGTGGCCTCAGGTCGAGGCCATCCCCATCCGGCCCTCGCGGAAGGCGTCGACGAACAGGGAGTGGTCCTCCCGGACCCGCATCGCGTAGTCCATGCCCCACTGGCAGAGCCAGTCGCCGAACTCGCGACGTCGACCCTTCAGCGAGTCGACGATGGCCTTCTCGACCTGGATGTCGACCAGGTCCTGGTCGCTGTCCTCGTCGGAGGCGCAGTGGATCTTGGCGGTGGCCCGACCGAGGAGGTCCACCACGGCGCGGATGTCCTCGGGCTCGTTGATGTCGGTCCAGTTGAGGTCGACCTCGTACGGCGACACCTCGCTCACCACGAAGCCGGTGCCGTCGATGTCGGTGTAGCCGAGCAGCGGGTCGGTGTGGACCTGGAGCGCCCGCTGGCTCACCGACGTCCGGTGGCCCTCGTGCTTGAAGTAGGCGTCCACGTCGGCGGTGTCGACGAAGCGCGAGACCGCCGGGACGTTGGCCTGCTTCATCGACAGCACGACGTCGTTGTCCAGCGCCTGGCTGTAGCCCTCGACGAGGATGTTGTACGCCGGGAGGCCGGCGCTGCCGATGCCGAAGCCGGACTTGCCGACGACGTCGCGGAGCTCGTAGAACAGCGCCCGGTCGAAGCGCTTGGACTGCGGGATGGTGTCGAGGTAGGAGCGGAACGCCGCCACCACCTTGTCGCGCTCCTCGCGGCCGAGACGACGCGCCGTACCGTCCTCGATGAAGCGCCGGGCGCCCTTGGTCAGCACGGTCACCTCGTCGAGCAGGTCGGCGCGGCGCAGTGCACGCGCGCGCTCGAGGGCCACCAGCACGGGACCGTCGGCGTTCTCGAGGTTGAGGGCGAAGTCGTCGTCCTCCTCGGTGCCCGCGTAGTGGTCCACCTGGGACAGGTAGGAGCGCAGGTAGCGGCCGATCAGCTTGCGCACCGCGTCCTCCGGCAGCGCCTTCTGCCAGCCGATCAGCGCGAGGCTGGCGGCGAAGCGCTGCAGGTCCCACACGAAGCGGCCGAGGTAGGCCTCGTCGAAGTCGTTGATGTCGAAGATCAGCCGGCCGTCGGAGTTGAGGTAGGTGCCGAAGTTCTCCACGTGCAGGTCGCCGTGGATCCAGATCCGCTCGGCGCCGTGCCGGGACCACTCGTCGGGCTCCTGCGTCACGTCGCTGTAGTAGAGGCACGCCGAGCCGCGGTAGAACGCGTGCGGGTCCAGCGCCATCTTGCGGTACTTCGCACGGAAGGCCACGGGGTCGGCCCGCATGAGAGGGGCGAACGCCTCCCGGATGACCTCGATGATCGTGTCGGTGCGGGCTGACGTCGTCGACGGTGACATGCGGGCAATGTAGCCGCCATGGAATTCAGCCAACTGTCAGAGCTCGCCCGGGGCGTGCGTGCGAAGTACGCCGCGGTGGAGCGCGAGAGGTACGGGCGCTCCTGGAGCCGTGAGGAGATCATGCTCGGGTTCCTCGGCGACGTCGGCGATCTCGCCAAGCTGGTCCAGGGAAAGGAAGGCGTTCGACCCCGTGACGACCTGGACGAGGCCTTCGCGCACGAGCTCGCCGACTGCCTGTGGTGCGTGATGACGCTGGCCGACTCGTACGGCGTGGACCTGGAGGACGCCTTCGTCTCCACGATGACGGAGCTGGACGAGGTGCTCGACGAGCCGTAGACGGACTTCTCCCCAAGCTTCCCGCTCCCCTTCCCACGGTGTGCGCACGCGGGTAGAATCGAACACACGTTCGACATCGGTCCGACCCACGCACCGAGCGGCCCCGCCACGGGTCGTCAGGGCGTGCTGTGCGCATCGGACGTGGAGGCCCGGGCCGTTGACCTGTCCTCCCGGCTGGAGGCCGCGAGCGGCCTGGACGACGCCGAGCGCGTCGACGCGCTCCGGGCGCTCGAGCGACTCGGGTGCGTCGTCACGGCGGCCCAGGCCCACCTCTCCCGCGAGCTCGACGAGTCGCAGCGCGCTGCCCAGGCCGACGCCGGTGTCCCGGCCGCCAGGCAGGGAGCAGGTGTGGCCGACCAGGTGGCGCGGGCCCGGCGGGAGTCGCCGCACCGCGGCCGTCAGCACCTCGGCCTGGCCAAGGTCGTCGCCCGCGAGCTGCTACACGTGGTCGGCCTGGCGGGCGGGCCGCATCACCGAGTGGAAGGCGACGATCGTCGCCCGTGAGACCGCCTGCCTCTCGCTCGCCGACCGGATGGTCGTGGACGAGGTGGTCGCCGGGGACCCCTCGGCCCTCGAGGCGATGGGAGACCGCGAGCTGGCGGGTGCCTGCCTCAAGGAGGTCGCACGACTCGACGCCGCCGCCCTCGTCGCGCGGCGCCGGAGGGCGGAGTCCGAGCGCCGGGTCACCCTGCGACCGGCCCCCGACACCATGACCTACCTGACCGCGCTCCTGCCGGTGAAGGACGGCGTTGCCGCCCTCGCCGCGCTGACCCGGGCCGCCGACGCCGCCCGTGCGGCCGGCGACGAGCGATCGCGCGCGCAGGTCATGGCCGACACGCTGGTGGAGGGCGTACGAGGAAGCGCCGGCGGCCAAGCGGGATCGCCGGGAGTGTCCCTCGGGCTGGTCATGAGCGACGCGGCCCTCTTCGGTGGCGCCGACGAGCCTGCCCACCTCGACGGCTTCGGTCCCGTCCCGGCCGAGCTGGCCAGGGAGATCGTGGTGGGCGCGTGCGATCGCGACGAGCAGATCTGGCTCCGCCGGCTCTACGCGAGCCCCGCGACCGGCGAGCTGGTCGCCATGGACGCTCGGGGGCGGAGCTTCCGCGGCGGCCTCGCCCGCTTCGTCCGGCTGCGTGACCGGGTCTGCCGGACCCCTTGGTGCGACGCACCCATCCGGCACGTCGACCACCCGCGCCGCCACGCCGACGACGGACCGACCACCGCGGACAACGCCCAGGGCCTGTGCGAGGCCTGCAACTACGCCAAGGACGCGCCGGGTTGGCGGGCGAGACCGGGGCCGGACGGGAGCGTCGTGACCACCAGCCCGACCGGCCACAGCATCGCCACCCGGCCACCGCCGGTCGCGCGCATCCGGGACCGGGGCATCCCTCCCTTGACGATCGACTACGTCCTCGCGGGCTGACGGGGCCCTCGAATCCCGAGTGGGGAGCCCTCACCCGATCCCCCGCCGATACCGTGCCCCCATGAGCACCGCCACCGAGGACCGCAGCACCCTGATCGACCGCGCGCGCGCCTGGGCCGCCGAGGACCCCGACGCGGCCACCCGTGCCGAGCTGGAGGCCGTCGTCGCCGCCCTCGAGGCGGGCGGCGATCCCGCCGACCTCGCCGACCGCTTCGCCGGGACGCTGGAGTTCGGCACGGCCGGGTTGCGTGGGGCCCTCGGGGCGGGCCCGAACCGGATGAACCGGGTCGTCGTCCTCCGCGCCGCGGCGGGGCTGGCGGCCTACCTCCGCGACACCGGCGCCGGAGGCGGCACCGTCGTCATCGGGTACGACGCCCGGCACAACAGCGACGTCTTCGCCCGTGACACCGCCGAGGTGATGACCGGGGCCGGCTTCCGGGCCATGACCCTGCCGCGGCCGCTGCCCACCCCGCTGCTGGCCTACGCGATCCGCGAGCTCGGGTGCGTCGCGGGCGTGATGGTCACCGCCAGCCACAACCCGCCCCAGGACAACGGTTACAAGGTCTACCTCGGGGACGGCAGCCAGATCGTGCCGCCCGCCGACATCGGCATCGCCGAGCGGATCGCCGCCGTCGGTGCGCTGGCCGACGTGCCCCGGGGAGGTCCCGGCAAGGTCGTCGACGAGCAGATCGTCGACCGCTACCTCGACACCGTGGCCGAGCTCGCCGGCGACGGCCCCCGCGACCTCGTCACCGTCTACACGCCCCTGCACGGCGTCGGCGGCACGGCCGTGGCGCAGGCCCTGGAGACGGCCGGCTTCTCCGCGCCGCACGTCGTCGAGGAGCAGGAGCACCCCGACCCGGACTTCCCCACCGTCGTCTTCCCCAACCCGGAGGAGCCGGGCGCGATGGACCTCGCGATGGCCCTCGCGGCCGCCAAGGGCGCCGACATCGTGGTGGCCAACGACCCCGACGCCGACCGCTGCGCCGTCGCGGTCCCCGGCCCGCACGGCTGGCGGATGCTGCGCGGCGACGAGGTGGGGGCGCTGCTCGGCCACCACCTGCTGAGCCGCGGCAAGCACGGCACCTACGCCAACTCCATCGTCTCGTCGTCGCTGCTGGCCAAGATGGCCGCGGCCGCCGGCCAGCCCCACGAGGAGACGCTCACCGGTTTCAAGTGGATCGGCCGCGTCGAGGGCCTCGCCTTCGGCTACGAGGAGGCGCTGGGCTACTGCGTCGACCCCGAGCACGTTCGCGACAAGGACGGCGTCTCGGCGCTGGTGCTGGTCTGCGAGCTGGCCGCCGCCGCCAAGGCCGAGGGCCGTGGCCTCACCGACCTCCTCGACGACATCGCCCTCGAGCACGGTCTGCACGCCACCGACCAGGTCTCGGTGCGCTTCGACGACCTGTCGGAGATCCACGCGACCATGGAGCGGTTGCGGACCACCCCGCCCACGACGCTCGGCGGGCTCGCCGTCGAGCGCGTCGACGACCTCTCGCTGGGCAGCGACGCCCTGCCGCCCACCGACGGGCTGCGCTACTCCCTGGCCGACGGCGCCCGGGTGATCGTGCGCCCGAGCGGCACCGAGCCCAAGGTCAAGTGCTACCTCGAGGTCGTCGTCCCGGTCGACCCGGAGGACGGCGTGGACGCCGCGCGCATCGCCGCGGCCGGTCGGCTCGACGCGATCGCCGCGGACGTCAAGGCCGCGGCCGGGATCTGAGGGCCCGTCAGGCGGCCGGGGTCGCGAAGTTCTGCACCCAGTAGTCGCCGTACGGCGACCCCGGCACGTCGGCATGCCCGACGCCGAGCTGGGTGAACGCGGGGTTCATCAGGTTGCGACAGTGACCCGCGCTGGCCAGCCACCCCTGGACCACGGCGCCCGGGGAGCCGTAGCCGGCGGCGATGTTCTCGCCGTAGGTCCTCCAGGCGTAGCCCGCGGCCGTGATCCTGTCGCCCGGGGAGCGGCCGTCGAGCGAGGTGTGCGAGAAGTAGGCCCGGGTACCCATGTCCACGGCATGCGCGTCCGCGGCTGCGTCGAGGCGGCCGTCGCCCATGACCGGGGGGACGGCGGGGTACGCCGTGTCGCCGCACGTCCGCGCCACCGACCGGGCCTCGTTGGTGAGACGGAGCACGTCACCGGCGAACCCGTCGGCGGACGGCTCCGGAGTGGGCGTCGGCGTGGGGTCGGGAGTCGGCGCGGGAGTCGGTGTCGTGTCCTCCGGCTCCGGAGCGACCACCATCCGCTTGGCGCGCGTGACGGTCGCCGGAGATCCCGGCGCACGGCGCACGTGGACCCGCAGCCACCGGGAGGTGTCATGACCCGGCGCCGACCAGCGCAGCCGGACGACCCCGCGCCGCGACGTACGGCTCCAGCGGGGTGAGCTCCACCCCCCTGCGGGCCTGGTTCGGCTCTGCAACCGGACCATCCGGACGCGGGCGCGTCCGGCGGTGCGCACCACGACCCGGAACGAGAGCGCGTCGCCCGCGCCGACGGTCACCGTGTGCGACGACCACCCGGTCACGCTCGTGCGCGGGCCCGCGGCGGACGTCCCGACGAGCGGCACCGCCACCAGTGCGGCCACGACGAGGGGCAGCACCAGGAGCAGGACGGCACGCAGGGGGCGGGGTCGCGCCACGGCGCCGGACGGGGTGGGCATGCGGGCATTGTCCACTCGGGCGACGCGGGTGTCAGACGAACAGCGACGCCACGAAGGCCACCACGGAGACCACGGTCAGGCCGATCGGCACCCAGGCCGGCTCCCGGCGTACGTCCGCGGCCAGCGCGAGCTGCTCGTCGGAGAGGGAGTCCACGCCCGCCGCGGCGCGGGCCTCCTCCATCAGCTGGTGGAGCCGCTGCTCGACGAAGTCCGCGTAGGGCAGGCCCGGGGCCGGCGCCGCGTCCTCCACGGGGGCGCTGCCGGAGCGGCCGGTCCGCATCGCCTTGCGCAGCGGTCGCCCGACGACCGTGGAGACGTAGCGCTTCTCCCCCACCTTGAGCGCCAGCACCTGCCGCACGGCCAGCTGCTCGACCGCGGCGAGGGGCACGTGGATCGTCTCGAGCATGTTGCGCATGACGAGGTGCTCCGTCGTCGCCCACAGCGCGGGACGCAGCATGGAGGCCCAGGCGAGCACCGCGGCCAGCACCGCACCGGCGAGCACGGGGGGAGGCACCGAGCCCGCGTCGACCGTCCCCGCGACGACCACGACACCGGCGAGGACGAGGACCAGCACGGCCGTCACGCGTCCACTCGTCGGGTCGAACCGCTCCACCGGTTGCTGCTGCATCCACGCTCCTTCTGGGGGTCCTCGCGGTTTGTCCACGAGGCCGTCACCAACCCTATGCTGAGCCGGTGACGACCACTTCTGCCTCAACGGCGAGTGCAGGGGTCTTCGACGACATCACCTCGTCCGAGTCCTCCCTGCGCCGCTTCCTCCACGGCCTCCCCGGGGTCGACCAGGTCGGCGCGGAGGCCCGCGCCGCCAGCCTGGGCACCCGGTCCATCAAGACGACCGCGAAGGCGTTCGCCATCGACCTCGCGATCCGGATGGTCGACCTGACGACGCTCGAGGGCCAGGACACCCACGGCAAGGTCCGCGCGCTGGCCTCCAAGGCGATGCGCCCCGACCCCGCCGACCCGTCCTGCCCCGCCGCCGCCGCGGTCTGCGTCTACCCCGACATGGTCGCGACCGCCAAGCAGACCCTCGGCGACTCCGGCGTCAACGTCGCCGCCGTCGCGACCGCGTTCCCCAGCGGCCGCGCGGCCCTCGACATCAAGCTGGCCGACACCCGCGACGCCGTCGAGGCGGGCGCGGACGAGATCGACATGGTCATCGACCGGGGCGCGTTCCTCTCCGGTCGCTACCAGCAGGTGTACGACGAGATCGTCGCCGTCCGCGAGGCCTGCGGAGACGCACACCTCAAGGTCATCTTCGAGACCGGCGAGCTCCAGACCTACGACAACGTCCGCCGCGCCTCGTGGCTCGCGATGATGGCCGGCGGCCACTTCATCAAGACCTCCACCGGCAAGGTGCAGCCGGCGGCCACGCTGCCGGTCACGATGATCATGCTCGAGGCCGTTCGCGACTACCGCGAGATGACCGGCCAGATGATCGGCGTCAAGCCGGCCGGCGGCATCCGCACGTCCAAGGACGCCATCAAGTACCTCGTGATGGTCAACGAGGTCGCCGGTCCCGACTGGCTCGACCCCCACTGGTTCCGCTTCGGAGCCTCCACGCTGCTCAACGACCTGCTGATGCAGCGCACCAAGATGCAGACCGGCCGCTACTCCGGTCCCGACTACTTCACCCTGGACTGAGGCGAATCATGGTCAAGGTGCCCGACACCTCCACCCCGTTCTTCGAGTACGCCCCGGCCCCCGAGTCGCGTTCCATCGTCGACATCAAGCCGTCGTACGGCCTGTTCATCGACGGCGAGTTCGTCGACGGCCACGGCAAGAGCTTCAAGACGATCAGCCCCTCGACCGAGGAGGTCCTCGCCGAGGTCGCAGAGGCCGACGAGGCCGACGTCGACCTGGCGGTCAAGGCCGCCCGGCGGGCCTACACCCGCGTCTGGTCCCGGATGCCCGGCAGCGAGCGCGCGAAGTACCTCTTCCGCATCGCCCGGCTGATCCAGGAGCGCGGCCGCGAGCTCGCCGTGCTCGAGTCGATCGACAACGGCAAGCCGATCAAGGAGTCCCGCGACGTCGACATCCCCACCGTCGCCGCGCACTTCTTCTACTACGCCGGCTGGGCCGACAAGCTCGAGCACGCCGGCCTCGGCACCAACCCGCAGGCCCACGGCGTCGCCGGCCAGGTCATCCCGTGGAACTTCCCGCTGCTGATGCTGGCCTGGAAGGTCGCACCCGCGCTGGCCGCCGGCAACACGGTGGTCCTCAAGCCCGCCGAGACGACGCCGCTGACGGCGCTGCTCTTCGCGGAGATCTGCCAGCAGGCCGACCTGCCGCCCGGCGTGGTCAACATCGTCACCGGGGCCGGCGCGACCGGTCAGGCGATCGTGTCCCACCCGGACGTCGACAAGGTGGCCTTCACCGGTTCCACCGAGGTCGGCAAGGCCATCGCCCGTGCCGTCGCCGGCACCCGCAAGAAGGTCACCCTCGAGCTCGGCGGCAAGGCCGCCAACATCGTCTTCGACGACGCCCCGGTCGACCAGGCCGTCGAGGGCATCGTCAACGGCATCTTCTTCAACCAGGGCCACGTCTGCTGCGCGGGCTCCCGGCTGCTGGTGCAGGAGAGCGTCGCCGAGGAGGTCATGGAGCGCCTCAAGCGCCGGATGGCCACGCTGCGCGTGGGCGACCCGCTGGACAAGAACACCGACGTCGGCGCCATCAACTCGGCCGAGCAGCTGGCCAAGATCCGTGAGCTGTCCGACATCGGCGAGCAGGAGGTCGCCGGCGCCGGTGAGCGCTGGTCGCCGGCGTGCGACCTGCCGTCCCAGGGTTTCTGGTTCCCGCCGACCGTCTTCACCGGCGTCACCCAGGCCCACCGCATCGCCCGCGAGGAGGTCTTCGGACCGGTCCTGTCGGTGCTGACCTTCCGCACCCCCGCCGAGGCGGTCGAGAAGGCCAACAACACGCCGTACGGCCTCTCCGCCGGCGTCTGGACCGACAAGGGCTCGCGCATCCTCTGGATGGCCAACCACCTGCGGGCCGGCGTCGTGTGGGCCAACACGTTCAACAAGTTCGACCCGACGTCGCCCTTCGGCGGCTACAAGGAGTCGGGCTACGGCCGCGAGGGTGGCCTGCCCGGCCTGGCGGCGTACCTGAAGGGAGCGGACGCCTGATGGCGCGCATCGACGTGAAGAAGACCTACAAGCTCTACATCGGCGGCGCCTTCCCGCGCTCGGAGTCGGGCCGCACCTACCTCGTCAACGACGCGAAGGGCGCGCTGATGGCCAACGCCTCCCAGGCCTCCCGCAAGGACGCCCGGGACGCCGTCGTCGCGGCCCGCAAGGCCTTCGGCGGCTGGTCCGGGCGGACCGCCTACAACCGCGGCCAGGTCGTCTACCGCATCGCCGAGGTGCTCGAGGGACGGCGCGACCAGTTCGTCGCCGAGCTGCGCGCCTCCGAGGGCGTCTCGGCCAGCAAGGCCAACACCGCTGTCGACGCCGCGATCGACCGGCTCGTCTGGTACGCCGGGTGGGCCGACAAGATCACCCAGGTCGTCGGCACCGCCAACCCGGTGGCCGGGCCCTACTTCAACATCTCCTCCCCCGAGCCGACCGGCGTCGTGGCCGTCGTCGCCCCGCGCGGCCCACTCCTCGGGCTCGTCAGCGTGGTGGCGCCGATCATCACCACCGGCAACACCTGCGTGGTCATCGCCAGCGAGCCGCACCCGCTCACCGCGATCACGCTGGGCGAGGTCATGGCGACGTCCGACCTCCCGGGTGGCGTGGTCAACGTGCTGACCGGCTCTGCCGCCGAGGTGGCGCCCTGGCTGGCCTCGCACATGGACGTCAACGGGCTCGACCTCACCGGCGTCGAGGACCCCGCGCTCGCGACGTCGCTGGAGGAGGCCGCGGCCGACAACCTCAAGCGCGTACGCCGCGCACCGCTGGCCGAGGTCGACTGGCTGGCCACGCCCGGCACCGACCGGATGACCGACTGGCTGGAGACCAAGACGGTCTGGCACCCGATCGGGATCTGACCAGCAGCACAGAACCCCCGTACGACGACACGTCGTACGGGGGTTCTCCTGTGCTCAGTCCCGGGTCAGCAGGGAGGTCGCGAGCACCGTGAGAATGTCCTCGGGGTTCTCGGCCAGGAAGGCCCCACCGCTGGTGACCTCGGCCATCTTGCCCAGCGCCGCCATGTCGGCGTCCTGGCTGATGCCGACCGCGACGATGCCCACCGGGCGGGCCGGGTCGTGCATCGTCCGCAGCTCCCGGAGCAGGTCCTGGAGGCTGATCGAGCTCGGGTCGTCGTTGGCACCGTCGGTGAGGATGACCAGCGTGTTGTAGTAGTTCTCGTTGTAGTCGCGGACCGCCTGGCTGTAGCCGGCGAGCACGGTGTCGTACAGGCCGGTCCCACCCTTGATCATGGCGGGCAGCACGAGGGACTGCTGGCGCAGGAGCTTGAGGTGCTTGCCGCCGCCCTCGGCCGGGGCGTCGAGGCGACGCAGCGGCGCGAGCTCGACCCAGTCCTGGTCACCCTGCTGCTGGGTGGAGAAGCCCCACAGACCGATGCGCGCGTGGCCCGGGAAGGCGTCGAGGGCGGTGAGCGCGGCGTTGACCGCGAAGTCCATCCGGGTCTGGCCGTCGGCGGCCACCAGGTTCATCGACTCCGAGGCGTCGACCACGGCGAGCAGGCTCGAGGGCACGGTGAGCACCTGGAAGTTGCGCATGACCGCGTCCGCCTCGGACGCCACGGCCTCGTCGAGCACCTCGACCTCCGGGGGGTCGACCTCGTCGGCGAGGGGCGCACCGTCGGGGCCGCGCAGGTAGGAGTCGGCCAGCTCGGCCAGGACCGCGTCAGTGGCGAAGAACTCGGCGATCTCGTCACCGGCCGCACGGATCGGGTCGAGGGAGCCGGTGCCCATGGTCATCCCGGTCTGGGCGCGGGCCGCCACGAGGGGATAGCTCAGCATCGGGGAGCCGGTGGCCGGGGCGCTCCAGCGCAGTGCCTCGTTGCCGCGGCGGGCGATGACGAAGTCCTGCTCGGTGATCGGCACGAGCCAGGACTCGCCGGCCATCAGCTCGTCGGCGTTGGTGACGACCTCGATGCCGGAGGTGACGTTCTCGCCGAAGGTCTGGGCCATCGGGACGACGTCGTTCTGCACCTCGCCGAGGGCCGCACCCTCGGACAGGGACGCGGTGAGGGCGTAGGCCGACGCGCCGTCGGCCGACGGGTCGCTCATGACGAGGCGGTCGGAGGTCAGCGCCTCGAGCCAGCTGGCGGGGGCGACGCCGTCGCGGCCGCTGGCCAGGCCCACCGGGCTGGTCGCCAGCGCTGCCGCCTCGACGCGACCGGTGTAGCCGACGCGCTGCAGCACGGTGCGCCACGCCGGGGAGTTGGGCACCCAGAGGTCGGGCAGGGCGTCGGGACGGTCCTTCTCCTCGAGCTCCTCGAGGGCGTCCTGCACCTCGGCGACCGAGGCGTCGGTGACCTCGAGGTTGATGCAGTGGGCCTTGGCGGCCAGGTGGTCGGCCGCCTCCTCCATCAGCGTCTCCAGCTCGGGCGCCACGGTGACGGTGATGGGCTCGGCCTCGCAGCTGGCCGCACCGGCCACGGGGACCTGCTCGTTCGACACGACCTGCCAGCCCAGCCAGGCGATACCGGCGACCATGGCGGTGATCACGACGATCACCAGGTTGCGCACACCGGCACCCGCGCGGGAGGCGCGGGCATGACTGTTCGTTCCCATGCGGAAACCTTTCGGGGGGGCTCGACCAACGACGCGCTGACGATAGGTCGAGGGGGGTCCCCTCCGCGGCGAAATGGCGGAGTCTGTGACGCCCCCCTCATCCCAGATGGCCGGAGGTGTCACGAGGGCACGGCACAATGGTCACCCGTGCCTGACTCCCGCGTGCCCGCCCGGGTCGTCGTCCTCGCCGGCCCCAGCGGTGCCGGCAAGTCCCGGCTGGCCGAGCGCCTCGGTCTCCCGGTCCTGCGGCTCGACGACTTCTACAAGGACGGCGACGACCCGACCCTCCCCCGCATCACCGAGGGGGCCAACGCCGGCATCGTGGACTGGGACCACCCCGACTCGTGGCTGCTGGACGACGCGCTGGCCGCGCTCACGGCCCTGTGCCGCGACGGCCGTGCGGAGGTGCCGGTCTACGAGATCGCGCAGAACGGCCGCTCCGGCTCCCGCACCCTCGACCTCGGCGACGCCCGGCTGTTCGTCGCGGAGGGCATCTTCGCCCCCGAGGTCGTGCCGGCCTGCTCTCTCGGCGGGATCCTCGCCGCGGCGTACTGCGTGCGCCAGCACCCCGTGGTGACCTTCTGGCGGCGCCTGACCCGCGACCTGCGCGAGCACCGCAAGCCGCCCCTGGTGCTCGTGCGCCGCGGACTCGCCCTGCTGCGCGACCAGCGCCGGGTGGTCTCCCACGCGGTCCACCTCGGCTGCGAGGCCGTCACGCCGGACGAGGCCCACGCCCGGCTGGTCACACTGGTCCCGTGAGCTCCTTCTGGCCGGTGCGCCTCGCCCAGCCCGACCGCCGCACGTGCGGGCCCTCGGTGGTGGTGTCGCTGCTGATGCTGGAGTCGGAGGACTACCGCGGGCGGGTGCTCCGGGGCGGCCCGGAGGCCGCACGGGCCAGGTTCGCAGCCGAGGTGTGGGCGGCGCACCGCAGCACCAACCGGGCCGTCGACTGGCACGGGCGCCTCCAGCTGCCCTGGGCGCGCGCCCTCGGCACCGGCCCGTGGGCGTTGGCCCGGCACGTCGGCGGGCGGGCCCGCTACGTGCTGCTGCCCCGGCGGCGCGGGGCGGCGTACGACCTGCTCGTGGCGTCGCTGCGCTCCGGGCCGACCCCGGTCTACGTCGGCAACCGGTGGACCCCCCGGCACGTGGTGCTGGCCGTGGCGGAGGAGGACGGTGTCGTCACGTGCTACGAGCCGGCCTCCGGCCGACGGACGCACTTCACCCGCGAGGACTGGCTCGGTGCCCGCCTCGAGGGCTGCGGCGGCTGGCGGGTGCCGTGGGCGGTGGTCACCCGCTCCCCGGTCAGCCGGCGAGGGCGGCGTACTCCGGCTTGATGACCCGGTCGATGAGCTCGAGCCGCTCGTCGAAGGGCAGGAAGGCCGACTTCATCGCGTTGATGGTGAACCAGCGCAGGTCGTCGAGGCCGTAGCCGAACGCCTCCACCAGCGAGTACATCTCGTCGGTCATCGAGGTCTGGCTCATCAGCCGGTTGTCGGTGTTGACCGTGACCCGGAAGCGGAGCCGCGTCAGCAGCCCGATGGGGTGCTCGGCGATCGACGCTGCTGCCCCGGTCTGGATGTTGGACGCCGGGCACATCTCGAGCGGGATGCGTGTGTCGCGGACGTACGCCGCGAGGCGGCCGAGCTCGACCGAGCCGTCGTCGTGGACGGTGATGTCGTCGATGATCCGCACGCCGTGGCCGAGCCGGTCGGCACCGCACCACTGGATGGCCTGCCAGATCGACGGCAGCCCGAAGGCCTCCCCGGCGTGGATGGTGAAGTGGGCGTTCTCGCGCTGGAGGTACTCGAACGCGTCGAGGTGGCGGGTGGGCGGGAAGCCGGCCTCGGCGCCGGCGATGTCGAAGCCCGCCACGCCCCGGTCGCGCCACGCGACGGCCAGCTCGGCGATCTCCATCGAGCGCGCCTGGTGGCGCATGGCGGTGAGCAGCTGGCGTACGACGATCCGGCCGCCGGAGGCCGCGACGGCCTCGTCGAAGCCCTCCTGCACGGCGCCGACCACCTCGTCGAGGGTCAGCCCGCCTCCCACGTGCTGCTCGGGCGCGTAGCGGACCTCGGCGTAGACGATCCCGTCGGCCACCAGGTCCTCGACGCACTCGCGCGCCACCCGGGTGATGGCCGGGCCGGTCTGCATGACGGCGACGGTGTGGTCGAAGGTCTCGAGGTAGCGCACCAGCGAGCCCGAGTCGGCCGATTCGGCGAACCAGCGGCCGAGGGCCTCGGCGTCGTCCGCCGGCAGCGCGTGGCCGCAGTCGGCCGCGAGGTCGATGATCGTCTGGGGGCGCAGGCCACCGTCGAGGTGGTCGTGGAGCAGGACCTTGGGGGCGCGGCGTACCTCGTCGCGGGTGGGAGTCGTCACGGCGCCATCCTCGCAGGCCTATCCTTGCCAGCCATGCGCACCTTCACCAGCCTCGACGAGGTCGCCGCGGCGACCGGCACCGACCTCGGCACCTCCGACTGGGTCGAGATCGACCAGGACCGCATCGACACGTTCGCGGAGGCCACCGGCGACCACCAGTGGATCCACGTCGACGCCGAGCGCGCGGCGACCGGGCCCTTCGGCGCGACCATCGCCCACGGCTACCTCACGCTGTCGCTGGTCCCCTACCTCGGCAGCCAGGTGTTCGCGCTGGAGACGCCGGGCGCCAAGCTCAACTACGGGGTCAACAAGGTCCGCTTCCCCTCGCCGGTGCGCGTCGGCTCGCGGGTCCGCGCGCACGTCTCGATGGGCGAGGTCACCGACCTGCCGACGGGCAAGCAGATGCTGCTGCGCTACACGATCGAGATCGAGGGCGCCGACAAGCCCGCCTGCGTCGCCGAGACGGTCGTCCTGCTGCTCCCCTGAGCCGGGGGCGTCCCCTCCGGCCGCACCGCCGACCGCCCCGTCAGGAGATGCGGTCGAGCACCAGGTCCGTCGGCGTGTACGACGCGGCGTCGCCGACGTCGTACCCGCCCTCGAGCGAGGCCAGGGCCCGTTCGAACCGCTCGGGCTCGTCGGTGAGCAGGGTGAGCAGCGGCTGGCCCTCGGTGACCTCGTCACCGGGGCGTGCGTGCCAGACGACCCCTGCCCCGGCCTGCACCGGGTCCTCCTTGCGGGCGCGGCCGGCGCCGAGCCGCCACGCGGCCAGGCCGACCGCCATCGCGTCGAGGCGGGTCAGGGTGCCCGTCGCCGGGGCGGTGACCACGTGCGACTCGCGGGCGGTCGGCAGCGTCGCGTCGGGGTCGCCGCCCTGCGCGCGGACCATGGCCTTCCAGGCGTCCATGGCGCTGCCGTCGGCCAGCCTGTCGGCCGGGTCGACGTCGGTGACGCCCGCGCCGGCCAGCATCTCGCGGGCCAGGGCCAGGGTGAGCTCGACGACGTCGGCGGGGCCGCCACCGGCGAGCACCTCGACCGACTCGGCGACCTCGACGGCGTTGCCGGCGGTGAGGCCGAGCGGGGTGCTCATGTCGGTGAGCAGCGCCACCGTGTGCACGCCGGCCGCCTTGCCCAGGCCGACCATCGTCTCGGCGAGCTCGCGGGCCCGGTCGAGGTCCTTCATGAAGGCGCCGGTGCCGACCTTGACGTCGAGGACCAGCGCACCGGTGCCCTCGGCGATCTTCTTGGACATGATCGAGCTGGCGATCAGCGGGATCGCCTCCACGGTGCCGGTGACGTCGCGCAGGGCGTAGAGCTTCTTGTCGGCGGGCGCGAGGCCGTCGCCGGCGGCGCAGATGACAGCGCCGACGTCCTCGAGCTGGGCCAGCATCTCGTCGTTGGAGAGCGCGGCCCGCCAGCCGGGGATCGCCTCGAGCTTGTCGAGGGTGCCGCCGGTGTGGCCGAGCCCGCGGCCGGAGAGCTGGGGCACCGCGACGCCGCACGCGGCGACGAGGGGGGCCAGCGGGAGGGTGATCTTGTCGCCGACGCCCCCGGTCGAGTGCTTGTCGGCCGTCGGGCGCGACAGCGACGAGAAGTCCATCCGCTCCCCCGACGCGATCATGGCGTCGGTCCAGCGGGCGATCTCGCGCAGGTCCATGCCGTTGAGCAGGATGGCCATGGCCAGTGCCGACATCTGCTCGTCGGCGACGTCGCCCCGGGTGTAGGCGTCGATGACCCAGTCGATCTGGCTGTCGGTGAGGCTCCGGCGGTCGCGCTTGGCGCTGATGACCTCGATGGCGTCGTGCGTCACGTGATGTCCTTCAGGTCGTCGGGTCCGAAGGCCATGGGGAGCACCTCGGCCATGGTGCGGACGCCTTCGGGCGTCTCGATGAGGAGCCCGGCGCCGCCGTGCTCCCAGAGCAGCTGGCGGCAGCGGCCGCACGGCATGATCACGGCCCCGTCGGCGTTGACGCACACGAAGTGGGTCAACCGCCCGCCGCCCGTGGCGTGCAGCGACGACACGAGGCCGCACTCGGCGCAGAGCGTCACGCCGTACGCCGCGTTCTCGACGTTGCAGCCCACGACCAGGCGGCCGTCGTCGACGAGCGCCGCGGCTCCGACGGGGAAGTGTGAGTAGGGCGCGTAGGCGTGGCCCATGGCGGTGACGGCCTCGGCGCGCAGCTGTGTCCAGTTCATCGGGAGCAACTATGACGTATGACGCTCGAGGGGCGTCAGGCGGCAAACAGGTCACAACCGGATGACGGATCGGCGCTTCGCTACCCACAAGCGCCCGGTCGAGGGCATCATTCTCCCGATATGCGCCCCCAGTCCGGGGGCGATGTGATCTTGGAGGGTTTTTGTGAGGAACACGAGGAAGGTCGTCACCGGCGGCATCGTGGCACTGATCGCCACCGCGTCCCTGGCTGCTTGCGGCGAGGCACCCGAGGAGGAGGCCGGCAGCGGCAGCGGCACCGAGACCGAGGCGGCGAGCGACTTCCAGCCGTGCATCGTGTCCGACGCGGGCGGCTTCGACGACAAGTCCTTCAACCAGCTGGGCTTCGAGGGCGCCACGCAGGCGGCCGAGGAGCTGGGCGTGGAGCTGATCCCCGTCGAGTCCAACAGCGAGAACGACTACGGCCCCAACCTGGAGGCCCTCGTCTCCCAGGGCTGCAACGCCATCGTGACGGTCGGCTTCGCGCTGTCCGCGGCGACCGTCGAGTCGGCCACGGCCAACCCCGACATCGACTACATCCTCATCGACGACGCCGCCGACAACGACTTCGACGGCACCAAGGACGCGGAGAACGTCAAGCCGCTCCTCTACAACACCGCCGAGGCGGCGTTCCTCGCCGGCTACGCGGCCGCCGACTACACCAAGACCGGCACCGTCGGTACCTACGGCGGCCAGCCGTTCCCGACCGTCACGATCTTCATGGACGGCTTCAAGCAGGGCGCGGAGTACTACGCCCAGGAGAAGGGCAAGGACGTCGAGGTCATCGGCTTCGAGGGCGGCGAGAAGGGCTCCTTCACCGGCGGCTTCGAGGCCAACGAGGCGGCCACCAGCACCGCGCGTCGCATCCTCGACCAGGGCGCCGACGTGATCCTGCCCGTGGGCGGCCCGATCTACCAGGGCGCACTCACCGCGATCGCGGACTCGGGTGAGGACGTCGCACTCGTCGGCACCGACGCCGACGTGTTCGAGACCGACCCCAACACGCAGGACGTCATCATGACCTCGATCCTCAAGGACATGAAGGTCTCGACCTACGAGGCCGTGATGTCCGCGGGCAACGACGAGTTCGACGCCGAGACCTACGTCGGCACCCTCGAGAACGGTGGGGTCGGCCTGGCGCCGTTCCACAACTTCGAGAGCAAGATCTCCGACACGCTCGCCGACGAGCTCGAGGAGGTCAAGGCCGGCATCATCGACGGCTCGATCGAGGTGACCTCCTACCTCGACGAGTGAGGTAGTGCGAAGCCAGTAGTTCCAGCACGGGGAGGTCGACCGCGAGGTCGGCCTCCCCGTGGCACGTCCCCGCGGAGCCGGCAGGCCCCGCGTGAATAGGATGCGGTCCCATGAAGCTTGTCCTTCGCAACATCACCAAGCGCTTCGGCTCGTTGGTCGCCAACGACTCGATCTCGCTCGAGGTGTCCCCCGGTGAGGTCCACTGCCTCCTGGGGGAGAACGGCGCCGGCAAGTCCACGCTGATGAACGTCCTCTACGGCCTCTACCAGGCCGACGAGGGCGAGATCGTGCTGGACGACCGGGTGCAGCACTTCGCCGGCCCCGGTGACGCCATGGCGGCCGGCATCGGCATGGTCCACCAGCACTTCATGCTGATCCCGGTCTTCACCGTCGCCGAGAACGTCATGCTCGGCAACGAGTCCACCGGCTTCGCCGGGACCCTCGACCTCGACGCCTCCCGCGAGCGCGTCCGCGAGATCTCCGAGCGGTTCGGCTTCCACGTCGACCCCGACGCCCTGGTGGAGGAGCTCCCCGTCGGCGTCCAGCAGCGGGTCGAGATCATCAAGGCCCTGTCCCGCGACGCCCAGGTGCTGGTCTTCGACGAGCCGACCGCGGTCCTGACGCCCCAGGAGACCGACGAGCTGATGGAGATCATGCGCCAGCTCAAGGAGGCCGGCAAGGCGATCGTCTTCATCACCCACAAGCTCCGTGAGGTCCGCGAGGTCGCCGACAAGATCACGGTCATCCGGCTCGGCAAGGTCGTCGGCGAGGCCGAGCCGACCGCCAGCAACGCCGAGCTCGCCTCGCTCATGGTCGGCCGCCCCGTCGAGCTGGTCGTCCACAAGGACGAGCCCCAGCTGGGCGACGACGCGCTGGTCGTGCAGGACCTCCGGGTGCGCGACGCGCTCGGCCACGTCCACCTCGACGGCATCAGCTTCACCATCCGCGCCGGCGAGGTGCTCTGCGTCGCCGGTGTGCAGGGCAACGGCCAGACCGAGCTCACCGAGGCCATCCTCGGCCTCCAGGAGCACGTCGAGGGCTCGGTCACGCTCGACGGCAAGCAGCTCGTCGGCCGCTCCGTGCGGCAGGTCCTCGACGCCGGCGTCGGGTTCATCCCCGAGGACCGCCAGGAGGACGGCCTGGTCGGCAACTTCTCCGTCGCCGAGAACCTCATGCTCAACCGCAGCTTCCGCTCCCCCTTCGTGCGCCGCGGCTCGCTGCGCAGGGACGCGCTCGAGGAGTTCGCGGAGCAGAAGCTCGAGGAGTACGACGTCCGCGCCCCGGACATCCACACGCATGCGAGCAAGCTGTCCGGCGGCAACCAGCAGAAGGTCGTCGTCGCCCGCGAGCTCTCCCGCGACCTGCGCCTGCTGGTGGCGGCCCAGCCGACCCGCGGCGTCGACGTGGGCTCGATCGAGTTCATCCACAAGCAGGTCATCGCCACCCGTGACTCCGGCGTGCCCGTGCTCGTGGTGTCCACCGAGCTCGACGAGGTCGTCGCCCTGGCCGACCGGATCATGGTGCTCTACCGCGGGCAGGTGGTCGGCATCGTGCCCGGCGACACCCCGCGCGAGACCCTCGGACTGATGATGACCGGCGAGCGACCGAAGGACGTGGTCGCGTGAGCGGCACCGACGACAACACCCCCACCGAGGCCGAGAGGCTCGGCGGCTCCGCGCCCACCACCACCGAGGCCCGCGAGCCGAAGGCCCCCGAGGAGCCCAGCCGGTCGCACTCCGTGCTGCGCGAGATCGCTTCCGGCAACGCCCTGGCGGGCGTGCTGGCCGTGGTCCTGGCCATCGCGGTCGGCTCGCTGATGATCGCGCTGACCGACGAGCGCGTGCGCGAGACCGCGTCGTACGTCTTCGCCCGGCCGGGTGACTTCTTCACCGCCACCTGGGACGCGATCTGGGGTGCCTACACGGCGCTCTTCCGCGGCGCGGTCTACAACGACCGGGTCGACGACTTCGCCACCCAGATCCGCCCCCTCACCGAGACCCTCAAGTTCGCCGCGCCGCTCATCGCGGCCGGCCTCGGGGTCGGGCTGGCGTTCCGTGCCGGCATGTTCAACATCGGCGGACGCGGCCAGATGCTGCTCGCCGGTGCCGCGTCCGGCTGGGTCGCCGCCAACGTTGAGCTCCCGACCGCGCTGCACCTGCCGCTGGCCATCGTGGCGGGCATGGTCGCCGGAGCCCTGTGGGCCGGCATCGCGGGCGTCCTCAAGGCCCGCACCGGGGCCCACGAGGTGATCGTCACGATCATGCTCAACTACGTCGGCTTCTACCTCGTCTTCTTCATGCTCTCGCGGCAGGAGCTGCTGCAGGCCCCCGGCTCGGGCAACCCCAAGTCGGCCCCGGCCCTGGAGACGGCCGTCCTGCCCAAGATCCTCGGCGAGCGCTTCAACCTGCACCTCGGCTTCCTGCTCGCGCTGGTCGCCGTGGCCGTGGTGTGGTGGCTGCTCGGGCGCTCCACGCTCGGCTACCGCATCCGCGCCGTCGGCGAGAACCCCAGCGCCGCCCGCGCCTCCGGCATCGACGTCGGTCGCACCTACGTCGTCGTGATGCTGATCGCCGGCGCCCTCGTGGGCCTGGCGGGCGCCAACCAGGTGCTCGGCACGGTCACGAGCGGCGTCACGGTCGACCTCGACGCCGGCATCGGCTTCGACGCCATCACCGTGGCCCTGCTCGGGCGGTCCCGACCACTCGGCATCCTCGGCGCCGGACTGCTGTTCGGTGCGTTCAAGGCCGGTGGCTTCGCCATGCAGGCCTCGGAGGGCATCCCGGTGGACATCGTGCTGGTCGTCCAGTCCCTCATCGTCCTCTTCATCGCGGCACCGCCCCTGGTCCGCGCGATCTTCCGGCTCCCCGCCAAGGAGGCGAAGTGAGCACCACAGGCCTGTCCCCCGCTCCCGTGCCCACCGCCGGGCCGGTGATCGACACCGTCCCGGTCGTGAGCCGCAAGGTGCCGATCATCTTCGGCGTCCTGACCCTGGGCATGGTGCTGATCCTCGTGTTCGCACCCCAGGACGGCGAGACGACGTTCCGCCTCGCGGCCAGCACCGACTTCGTGGCCCTGCCCGAGCTGACGGTGCCGTCCATGGCCGGCGCCTGGACCCTCACCGCGGTGTGCGCGCTGCTCACCGCCGAGTCCGTACGCCGCTACGTCGGCCGCCGCAGCACGCCCGTGTGGGTGCTGGCGGTCTTCGCCGTCGCGTGGATGGCGGGATTCCTGACCTGGGCCGCCGCCGGTGAGTCCGTCCCCGTCGTCGGCCTGCTGGCCGGGTCCATCGCGCTGGCCGTGCCCCTCGTCTTCGGTGCCCTCGGCGGCGTCCTGGGCGAGCGGGCCGGCGTGGTCAACATCGCCATCGACGGCCAGCTGCTCTTCGGCGCCTTCGCGGCGGCCCTGGTGGGCTCGCTGACCGGCTCGCCCTGGGTCGGGCTGCTGGCCGCGATGGTCGCCGGCGCGCTCGTCGCCCTGGTGCTGGGCCTCTTCGCGATCACCTACTTCGTCGACCAGGTCATCGTCGGCGTGGTGCTCAACGTGCTCGTCATCGGCCTCACCAGCTTCCTCTTCAGCCAGGTGCTGGCCACCAACACCCCCGCGCTCAACACCCCGCCCCGCTTCCCGCGGGTGCCGATCCCGGTGCTGGGCGACATCCCGCTGGTGGGCCCGGTCTTCTTCCGCCAGACCGCCATCGTCTACCTGCTCTACATCGTGGTCGCGCTCGTGGCCTTCGCGCTCTACCGCACCCGGTGGGGCCTGCGGGTGCGGGCCGTCGGCGAGCACCCGAAGGCCGCCGACACGGTCGGCATCAAGGTCAACCGCACCCGCTACCGGACGATCCTCCTGGCGGGAGCCATCGCCGGCATGGGCGGCGCCTTCTACACGCTGGTGTCGGTCCCCCAGTTCAACCGCGAGATGACCGGAGGTGCGGGCTACATCGCCCTGGCCGCGGTGATCTTCGGCAAGTGGGACCCCATCCGGGCGACCCTGGCGGCGCTGCTCTTCGGCTTCGCGACCAACCTCCAGGGCGTGCTCGCGGTCCTCGGCTCCCCGGTGCCCAGCCAGTTCATGCTGATGCTGCCCTACGTCATCACGATCTTCGCCGTGGCCGGCCTCGTCGGCCGCTCGCGGCCCCCGGCCGCCGACGGCGTGCCCTACCGCAAGGAGTAGCCGGACCGCCTGCGCGGCCGGGGCGACGCCCTAGCCGCGCAGCGCGGTGACGGCCGACTCGGCGAGCACGCGCGCGCCGATCATCGTGGCGCGCTCGTCGACGCGCAGGTTGCCCTGGTGGAGGTCGTACGTCGGGCCGCCCGGCGACCGGGTGCCGAGGCGCGCCATCGCCCCGGGGACCTTGTCGAGGTACCACCCGAAGTCCTCGCCGCCCAGGCTCTGCTGGGTGGAGACGTGGCCGTGCGGGCCGAGGACGCGCTCGACGGCCTCGCCCAGGACCCGGGTGCTCGCGGAGCCGTTGACCACCGGCGGGACGCCACGCTGGTAGGTGACCTCCGCCGTCACGCCGTACGGCGACACGATCTGGGTGATGAGCTGCCGGACGAGGTGCTCGGCGTCGGCCCAGGCGACCGCGTCGAGCATCCGCACGGTGCCGGCCACGAGGCCGGCGTGCGGGATGACGTTGGGGGCCGATCCGGCCCGGACCATGCCCCACACGACGCTCACGCCGGCCCGGGGGTCGAGGCGGCGGCTCAGGATCGCGGGCAGCTCGGTGATGAGCTTGCCGATTGCGAAGGTGAGGTCCTCGGTGAGGTGCGGGCGGCTGGTGTGCCCGCCCTTGCCGGCGAGCCGGACGCTGAGGTGGTCGGCGGCGCCGGTGATCGGGCCCTCGCGCATCCCGACGCGGCCGACGTCGAGGCTGGGGTCGCAGTGGAGGCCGAAGACGTGCTGGACGCCGTCGAGGGCTCCGGCCCGGATGAGGTGCAGCGCACCGCCGGGCATGACCTCCTCGGCCGGCTGGAAGAGCAGCCGCACCCGGCCGGGCAGCAGGCCGTGCTCGTGCACGGCGGCGAGCGCGAGGCCGGCGCCGACGAGGCCGCTGGTGTGGACGTCGTGGCCGCAGGCGTGCGCGACGCCGGGGACGGTGCTGCTCCACGGGTCGTTGGTGAGGTCGTCGATCGGCAGCGCGTCGAGGTCGGCCCGCAGCGCCACCAGTCCCCTGCCCTCGCCGATGTCCGCGACCACCCCTCCACCGTCGAGACGGGTCAGCGACCACCCGGTGCCGTCGAGGTGCTCGACGATCCGGTCGGTGGTGCGGGACTCGGTCCAGCTGAGCTCGGGGTGGGCGTGCAGGTCACGACGCAGGTCGACCAGCTCGTCGGAGTACTTCTCGACGACCTCGTCCACCAGCGACGCGGCGTCGGTCTGGGAATGGTCTGGCATGAGGCTCCCCATGCTAGTTGAGGCAGTGGCCCGTCCGGTCGGGCTTGCGCGATGCGGGACGGCGCGCGCCCCGTCAGCCCGAGTCGTACGCCGCGAGGATGCGGTCGGCGGCCATCGGCGCCGGCAGCTCCCCGGAGAGCACGGCGGCGCGCACCTCGTCACGGATCGCCGCGACCGAGGCCGAGCGGCGCAGCCGCTGGTCGAGCTCGTCGCGGACCAGCGACCAGGTGAAGTCGAGCTGCTGGCCGGCGCGCTTGCGGTGCAGCCCGTCCTCGCCGAGGTGCTCGCGGTGGGCCTGGACGCGCTGCCACACGTCGTCGACCCCGACCTGGGTGAGGGCCGAGCAGGTGACGACCGGGGGCGCCCACTCCCCCTTGCCGTGGACGAGCCGCAGCGCACCGGCGAGCTCGCGGGCCGCGCCCCGGGCCTCCTGCTCGCGGTCGCCGTCGGCCTTGTTGACCGCGATGACGTCGGCGATCTCCAGGATCCCCTTCTTGATGCCCTGGAGCTGGTCGCCGGTGCGGGCGAGGGTGAGGAACAGGAACGTGTCGACCATCCCGGCGACGGTGACCTCGGACTGCCCGACGCCGACCGTCTCGACCAGCACCACGTCGTAGCCGGCGGCCTCGAGCACCAGCATCGCCTGGGTGGTGGCCCGGGCCACGCCGCCCAGGGTGCCCGCGGACGGGGAGGGCCGGATGTAGGCGCGCGGGTCGACCGACAGCGACGCCATCCGGGTCTTGTCGCCCAGCACCGAGCCGCCGGTGCGCACCGACGACGGGTCGACCGCGAGCACCCCGACCCGGTGGCCGGCGGCGGTCAGGGCGGTGCCCAGCGCCTCGATGAAGGTGGACTTGCCGACGCCGGGGACCCCGGAGATGCCGACCCGCGTCGAGCCCGCCGTGCTGCCGAGCTCGGTGAGCAGCTCCCGCGCGGCCACCCGGTGGTCGGCGCGCGACGACTCGACGAGCGTGATCGCGCGGGAGACCGCCGAGCGCTGCCCGTCCCGGATGCCCTCGACGAGGGCGGCGACGTCGGGGACCGCCATCAGGGGTTGCGCAGCTTGGCCAGGAGGTCGAGCGCCGAGTCGGCGATCACCGTGCCGGGCAGGAACACCGCGGCGGCACCCATCTCCTGGAGCGTCGCCACGTCGTCGGGCGGGATGACGCCGCCGATGACGACCATGATGTCCGGGCGACCCTGGTCGGCCAGCGCCTGCTTGAGGGCGGGCAGCAGCGTGAGGTGGCCGGCGGCCAGCGACGAGACACCGACGATGTGGACGTCGGCGTCGACCGCCTGCTGGGCGACCTCCTCGGGCGTGGAGAACAGCGGGCCCACGTCGACGTCGAAGCCGAGGTCGGCGAACGCGGTGACCACGACCTTCTGCCCGCGGTCGTGGCCGTCCTGGCCCATCTTGGCGACCAGGATGCGCGGTCGGCGCCCCTCGGCCTCCTCGAAGTCGTCGGTCGCGGCCAGCACGCGGGCGACCTTGCCGTCGGGGGCCCCGTCCTCGCCCCTGCCTGCCTCGTCGCGGTACACACCGCTGATCGTACGAATGACGGCCTGGTGCCGGCCGTAGACCTTCTCCAGCGCGTCGGAGATCTCACCGACCGTGGCCTTGGCCCGAGCCGCGTCGACCGCCAGGGCCAGCAGGTTGCCGTCGAGCGAGCTGTCGCCGGCGTCCCCCCGCTCGGCGCTGTTCGTCAGCGCCTCGAGCGCGCGTCGTACGTCGTCGTCGTCGCGCTCGGCACGCAGCCGCTCCAGCTTGGCGATCTGCTGGCGGTAGACGTCGTCGTTGTCGACCCGCAGCACGTCGAGCTTGTCCTCGGCGGGGAGGCGGAACGTGTTGACGCCGATGACCTTCTGGTGCCCGGAGTCGATGCGCGCCTGGGTGCGTGCGGCCGCCTCCTCGATGCGCATCTTGGGGATGCCCTGCTCGATGGCCCTGGCCATGCCGCCGGCCTTCTCGGCCTCGAGGATGTGCGCCCACGCCCGCTCGGCGAGGTCGTGGGTGAGCCGCTCGACGTAGTAGGAGCCGGCCCACGGGTCGATGACCTCGGTGGTGCGCGACTCCTGCTGCAGCAGCAGCTGGGTGTTGCGCGCGATCCGGGCGGAGAAGTCCGTCGGCAGCGCGATCGCCTCGTCGAGGGCGTTGGTGTGCAGCGACTGGGTGTGGCCCTGGGTGGCCGCCATCGCCTCGATGCAGGTGCGGCCGACGTTGTTGAAGACGTCCTGCGCGGTGAGCGACCAGCCGCTGGTCTGGGAGTGCGTGCGCAGCGACAGCGACTTGGGGTTCTGCGGGTCGAAGTCGCGCACCAGCCGCGCCCACAGGGCCCGGGCGGCGCGCATCTTGGCGACCTCCATGAAGAAGTTCATCCCGACCGCCCAGAAGAACGACAGCCGCGGCGCGAACTGGTCGATCGTCAGGCCCGCGCCGAGGCCGGCGCGGATGTACTCGACGCCGTCGGCCAGCGTGTAGGCCAGCTCCAGGTCGGCCGTCGCCCCGGCCTCCTGGATGTGGTAGCCGGAGATGGAGATCGAGTTGAAGCGCGGCATCCGCTGCGAGGTGTACTGGAAGATGTCGCTGATGATCCGCATGCTCGGCGCCGGCGGGTAGATGTAGGTGTTGCGGACCATGAACTCCTTGAGGATGTCGTTCTGGATGGTCCCCGCGAGCTGCTCCGGCTTCACCCCCTGCTCCTCGGCCGCCGCGATGTAGAGCGCCATGACGGGCAGCACCGCGCCGTTCATGGTCATCGACACCGACATCTCGTCGAGCGGGATGCCGTCGAAGAGCGTGCGGGCGTCGTAGATCGAGTCGATCGCCACGCCGGCCATCCCGACGTCGCCGCGCACCCGCGGGTGGTCGGAGTCGTAGCCGCGGTGGGTGGCGAGGTCGAAGGCGACCGAGAGGCCCTTCTGACCGGCCGCGAGGTTGCGGCGGTAGAAGGCGTTGGACTCCTCGGCGGTCGAGAAGCCGGCGTACTGCCGGATCGTCCACGGCTGCGTCGTGTACATCGTCGGGTAGGGCCCGCGCAGGAACGGGCTCAGGCCCGGCCAGGTGTCGAGCGCGTCGAGGCCCTCGAGGTGCTCGGGGCCGTAGACGGGCAGGATGTCGATGCCCTCGGGGCTCCCCCACGCCTCCCCTCCGGCGGTCGAGGTGCCGACGGGCTGGGCCGCACCAGCCAGCGGCAGTCCCGCGAAGCTGTCCGGAATGCTGCTCATGCGAGGGCCTCTCTCGTCCGGGTGAGGAACGCGAGCGCGTCCACCCCCATGGCTGCACTGTCGTCGACGCCGTCGATGGGCCTGCCGGCGATGATCACGTGGGTCGCGCCCGCCTCGCGAAGGGCGGCGACGACGTCGGCCCCCCACTCGGCGTACGCCGCGTCGGTGCCGGCCAGGCAGGCGACCGGCTGCCCGTCGTAGGCCGCGAGCACGGCCTCGACGCCGTCGGTCGGGCCGGCGACCTCGACCGCGATGCCGCCGGCGGCGAGGAGGTTGCTGGCGAAGGTCGCGCGGGCGGTGTGCGCGGCGACCGGGCCGAGGGTGGCGAGGAAGACCGGCGCGGCGGCCGGGTCGTCGCGCAGTGCCTCGAAGGCCGCGCCGTGGCGACGGACCGGGTCGGGCTCGCCGGCGCGCTCGGGGAGCGCCTCGGCGAGGTGGGGGAACTCGGTGAGCCCGGTCAGCGGGCGCCGGCGGGTGGCGACCTCGCCGGCCCGGACGGCCGCGGCCTCCTCGACGCGGCCGAGCAGGGAGCCGTCGGCGAGGGCGGCCAGGACGCCGCTGCGCCCGTCGTACGACGCCGCCTCGATGCGGCCGAGCTCCTCCCACGCCACCCGGGCGAGGTCGTCGGTGAGCCGCTCGACGGCGTACGAGCCGCCGGCGGGGTCGGCGACCCGGGCGACGTGGGACTCGGAGATGAGCAGCGACGAGGTGTTGCGCGCGACCCGGCGACCGAGCGCGTCGGGGACGCCGAGGGTGATGTCGAAGGGCACCACGGTGACGGCCTCGGCCCCACCGGCGCCGGCGGCGAAGGCCGCGACCGTGCCGCGCAGCATGTTGACCCAGGGGTCGTACTTGCTGAGCATCGGCCGGCTGGTGACGACGTGCTGGCGCATGCCCGCGACGTCCGCGTTGCCGCCGGACAGCTCGACCACCCGCGCCCACAGGCGGCGCGCTGCCCGCAGCTTGGCGATGGTCGGGAACTGCTCGTCGGTGGCCGCGAGGCGGAACTCGACGAGGCCGAGGGCCTCCTCAAGCGAGAGACCGGCGGCGGTGAGGACACGGAGGTACGCCGCGCCGGTGGCGATCGCGTACCCCAGCTCCTGGGCGTCGGTGGCGCCGCGGTCGTGCAGGGCCGTGGCGTCCACGACCACGCCGAGGATCCCGTGCTCGAGCGCGAGCCGGGCCACGTCCGCCAGCGCGTCGAGGCCGGCGTCGACGTCGAGCCCGTGGCGCAGGTGGGCCCCGACGGGGTCGGCGCCGAGGTTGGTGCCGGGGTGCCCGTCGACGCCCTGGTCGTCGAGGACGGCCAGCAGCGCCCGGGCGGCGGCCACCGGCTCGTGGGATGCGTCGAGGGTGACGGGCGCCAGGTCGGCGAGGACCCGGTGCAGCACCGTCGCCAGGTCGGTGGCCACCAGGCCGCGGCCGAGCTCGACCCACAGCGAGGTGGCGCCGTTCTCCAGGTCGACGAGCACGGCCTCGTTGGCGGCCTCCGCGTCCGGGCCGAAGACCCAGGAGCGGATGTCCCAGTCACCGGTGCGGGTCGGCCGACCGCTGGTGGCGAGGTCGGCCAGGCTGTCGCGGGTGCCGATGGGCGCGACCGCGATGCCGTCGAGCGTGGTGCGGGTGAGCTCGTCCCACACCGCCGAGTCGGGGTCGTCCTCGCCGAGGCGACGGGCCTTGCGCAGCACCGCCGCCGTGGCCGCCTCCCACGCCGCGGCGTCGTGCTGGTCGTCGGGTGAGGCGAGCCGCAGCGAGCCCTGCTCGGGCTCCAGCTCGGCCGGCTCGGCGAGGCCGCCTTCAACGTCGGTCATGGAGCGCAGGATAGGCCCGTCCGGCCGACGGGGTCAGGGGCGTGGTCCTGTGGGATACCTCTCACGCCGTCGCCCGATGCTTCACCGGGTGTTGACCCGCCGTTGACCTGCCGGACCCACACCGAGGACCCCGGACGCGGCAGGCTGTCGCCATGGACACCCGTCGGATCGCCCTGGTGACCGAGACGTTCTATCCCGCCGTCGACGGCACCACCACCACGCTCAAGCAGCTGGCCGACCACCTCATCGACGCCGGGCACGAGGTGCTGCTGGTGGCACCCGGTCCCGGCCTGTCGACCTACCGGCGCAGCCAGGTCGCACGCATCCGGCCGCTCGACCGGCCCGGCCGCCAGGTGCGCGAGGCGTTGGCGCGCTTCGAGCCCGATCTGGTTCACACCGTCTCTCCCGGCACCCTGGGCCGCAAGGCGCTCAAGCACGCCCGCCGCCTCGGCGTGCCGACGTTGGTCGTGCAGCACACGCCGCCGACCGAGCTCCCCCGGGAGGTCTGGCAGGCCAAGGTCGCGGCCCGCGCCGACCGGCTGCTCGTGACCTCCGACTTCCTCGCCGGCCGCATGCACCAGCTCGACCTCGACCCCGCCGTGTGGGAGCCCGGGGTCGACACCCGCGCGTTCGCCCCGCAGCTGCGGGACCAGTGGCTCCACGACAAGTGGTCGCGTGCCCGGTCCCGCGAGGGTCGCCGGGTCGTCGTCGGCTACGCGGGCAGCCTGCACAAGCGCCACGGCGTACGACGCCTCGTCGAGGTCGCGGACCTGCCCGGCATCCAGCTCGTGGTGATCGGCGACGGCCCGCAGCAGACGTGGCTGCGACGCCACGTCCCCGCCGCACGCCACACCGGCGCCCTGCTGACGGGCGACCTCGCCACGGCCCTGGCCTCGCTCGACGTGCTCGTGCACCCGGGCGAGGAGGAGACGTGCTGCCACGCCCTGCGCGAGGCCGCCGCGAGCGGGCTGCCGGTGGTCGCCCCCCGGGCCGGTGGCGCACCCCGGGTCGTGCGCGACCTCGAGACCGGGCTGCTCTACGACCCGGCCACCGGGAGCGGCCTGCGCCGGGCCGTCGAGTCGGTCGCCGGCGACCGCCACCGGGGACTCCTGGGAGCTCGCGGCCGCGAGCTCAGCACCCGCACCTGGCGGGACGCGTGCAGCGAGCTGGTGGCCGACCACTACGCCCCGTTGCTCGCCTCGGAGGAGCTCGCCGGGCGGCGTCACACGACCGTCCGCTGATCCGCCCGGCCTAGTCGCTAAGGCTCGCCTAACCCGGCGTATGTCACACTCCCCGGCCCCCACAGGCGGGGATGCTGGCGGTACCGTGACCCCCGTGGCAACCCATACTTCAGCCCCGACCCTGGTGAAGGGTTCCCGGGCGGCCCGTACGACCATCACGCTCAAGATCCTGATGGCCGCCAGTGGCATCGTGTTCATCGGCTTCGTGCTCGCGCACATGTACGGCAACCTCAAGGCGTTCGCCGGCCATGACTCGTTCAACGAGTACGCCCACCACCTGCGCACCTTCGGCGAGCCGATGCTGCCCTACGAGGGGCTGCTGTGGGTCATCCGCGTGGGCCTCATCGTGGCGCTGGTCGTGCACGTCGCGAGCGCCTACGCCCTCGCGCGTCGTGCCTCCACCGCGCGCACCCAGAAGTACGCCGTGAAGAAGAACGCCTCGTCGTCGATCTCCTCGCGCACCATGCGCTGGGGCGGCGTCACGATCCTGGTGTTCCTGGTCTGGCACCTGCTCAACTTCACGATCGTCAAGATCAACCCGTCGGGCGGCGCGACCAACGACCCCTTCAACCTCATGGTCGACACCTTCGACCTGTGGTGGATGACGATCATCTACCTCGTGGCGATGGTGGCCCTCGGCCTCCACCTGCACCACGGCACCTGGAGCGCGCTGCAGACGCTGGGCCTCACCGGCACCGCCGCGGCGCGCCAGCGCGCGAAGACCGCGGGCTGGGTCGTCGCGGTCGTGATCGCCGGCGGCTTCTCGCTGGTGCCCCTGTTCGTCCTCCTCGGCGTCATCTCCAAGTAAGGGAGCCCCAGACATGGCCATGACCGATGCCTCCGGCACCGTGTTCACCAACCAGCCGTCCGTGCAGACGTCCGACGACGCCTCGGGCTACTACACCCCCGGCACGCCGCTGGTCGACGCGAAGGCGCCGACCGGTCCGATCGCGACCCGGTGGACCAACCGCAAGTTCGAGAACCGTCTCGTCAACCCGGCCAACCGCCGCAAGCTGACGGTCATCATCGTCGGCACCGGCCTGGCCGGCGGCTCGGCCGCCGCGACGCTGGGCGAGGCCGGCTACAACGTCAAGTCCTTCTGCTACCAGGACTCGCCGCGTCGTGCCCACTCGATCGCCGCCCAGGGCGGCATCAACGCGGCCAAGAACTACAAGGAGGACGGCGACTCCACGCACCGCCTCTTCTACGACACCGTCAAGGGCGGCGACTACCGCTCGCGCGAGTCGAACGTCTACCGCCTCGCCGAGGTCAGCGCCAACATCATCGACCAGTGCGTCGCGCAGGGCGTCCCGTTCGCCCGCGAGTACGGCGGCCTGCTCGACAACCGCTCGTTCGGCGGCGTCCAGGTCTCCCGGACGTTCTACGCCCGCGGCCAGACCGGCCAGCAGCTGCTCATCGGCGCCTACCAGGCGCTCGAGCGCCAGGTGGCGGCCGGCACCGTGACGACGTACACGCGTCACGAGATGCTCGACCTCGTCATGGTCGACGGCAAGGCCCGCGGCATCATCGCCCGCGACATGGTCACCGGTGCGATCGAGACCCACACCGCCGACGTCGTGGTGCTCGCCTCCGGCGGCTACGGCAACGTCTTCTACCTCTCCACCAACGCGATGGGCTGCAACGTCACCGCCGCGTGGCGCGCGCACCGCAAGGGCGCCTACATGGCCAACCCCTGCTACACGCAGATCCACCCGACCTGCATCCCGGTCTCCGGCGAGCACCAGTCCAAGCTGACCCTGATGAGCGAGTCGCTGCGCAACGACGGCCGCATCTGGGTGCCGAAGAACAAGGAGGACTGCGACAAGGACCCGCGGGACATCCCCGAGGAGGACCGCGACTACTACCTGGAGCGGATCTACCCGTCCTTCGGCAACCTGGTCCCCCGCGACATCGCCTCCCGGCAGGCCAAGAACATGTGCGACGAGGGTCGCGGCGTCGGCCCGATGGTCGGCGACTTCCGTCGCGGCGTCTACCTCGACTTCGCCGACGCCATCGCCCGCCTGGGCAAGGCCGGCATCGAGGAGAAGTACGACAACCTCCTCGACATGTACGAGCGGATCACGGGCGAGAACCCCTACGAGGTCCCGATGCGGATCTACCCCGCCGTGCACTACGTCATGGGCGGCCTGTGGGTCGACTACGACCTCCAGTCCAACGTCCCCGGCCTGTTCGTGACCGGTGAGGCCAACTTCTCCGACCACGGCGCCAACCGCCTCGGCGCGTCCGCGCTGATGCAGGGCCTCGCCGACGGCTACTTCGTGCTCCCCAACACCATCCGCGAGTACCTCGCCGACGGTCCCTTCGAGACCGTCACCGAGGACCACCCCGAGGTCGTCGCCGCCCACGAGGCGGTCCAGGCCCGCATCGAGCGGTTCCTGTCGATCAACGGCGAGCGGTCGGCCGACAGCTACCACAAGGAGCTGGGCCACCTCATGTGGGAGTACTGCGGCATGGAGCGCACCGCCGAGGGCCTGCGCAAGGCCATCGACGGCATCCGTGAGCTCAAGCGGGACTTCTGGTCCAACCTCAAGGTGCTCGGCACCGCCGACTCCCTCAACCAGAGCCTGGAGAAGGCCGGCCGCGTCGCCGACTTCCTCGAGCTCGGTGAGCTGATGTGCATCGACGCCCTCAACCGGCGCGAGTCCTGCGGTGGGCACTTCCGCGGCGAGTCGCAGACCGAGGACGGCGAGGCGCTGCGCATCGACGAGGAGTTCGCCTACGTCGCAGCCTGGGAGTTCGCCTCCGCGCACGAGAACGACCCCAACGAGCCGCAGGTCTCGATGGGCACCCCGGTCCTGCACAAGGAGGACCTCCTCTACACCGCGATCGAGATGAAGCAGAGGTCCTACAAGTGAAGCTCACGCTCAACATCTGGCGCCAGGCCGACGCCGCGGCGACGGGCGAGATGCGTACCTACGCGCTCGACGGCGTCTCGGAGGACATGTCCTTCCTCGAGATGCTCGACGTGCTCAACGAGCAGCTCAACGCCAAGGGCGAGGAGCCGATCGCGTTCGACTCCGACTGTCGCGAGGGCATCTGCGGCACGTGCGGCCTGATGATCAACGGCCAGGCCCACGGCCCGGAGGTCACCACGACCTGCCAGCTGCACATGCGCTCCTTCAAGGACGGCGACGAGATCACCATCGAGCCGTGGCGCGCGGACGCGTTCCCGGTCGTCAAGGACCTCGTCGTCGACCGTGGCGCGTTCGACCGGATCATCCAGCAGGGCGGCTTCATCTCCGCCAACACGGGCTCCGCCCCCGAGGCCAACTCGGTGCCGGTCCCCCGCGACAAGGCGATGCGCTCCTTCAACATGGCCACCTGCATCGGCTGCGGTGCCTGCGTGGCGGCGTGCCCCAACGGCTCGGCGTCCCTCTTCATGGGCGCCAAGATCACCCACCTCGGCGAGCTCCCCCAGGGCCAGCCCGAGCGCGACTCCCGGGTGGTCAACATGGTCGGCCAGCACGACCACGAAGGCTTCGGTGGCTGCACCAACATCGGTGAGTGCGCCGCGGCGTGCCCCAAGGAGATCCCGCTCGACGTGATCAGCCAGCTCAACAAGGACCTGCGCACCGCGCTCAAGCACGGTCACTGAGTTGTCTGACGCCCCCGGCCCGCTCGCCGAGCGCCTGGTGAATGCCGCGACGGCCCTCGCCACGCGTCTCGGTGCCACGGCGCTGCCGCGACCGCTGGACTCGTACGACGACCCGCTCGCCGAGCTGCGGCGGGCGCGGGCGTCGCTGCCCGAGGGCGGTCGGCTGGTCGTGGCGATGGCCAACGGGGCGACGGCGGACTCGGTGGTCCTGCACCTGCGCAGCGACCCGGCCCAGGCGTCGTACGCCCGACCACGCCCCGGGCAGGTGCACGGGTACGCGACCGGCTTCAAGCTCCTGCTCGAGGCCGGCTTCTCGCCCGACATCGTCGAGACCCTCGCCGGGGAGGTCGACCAGGCCCTCCTCGACGCGGCCGCCCCGCTGCTGCAGCACCTGCGGGTCGACGCCGAGCGGGCGGCCCACCACCTGTCGGTCGCGGGCTACCTCTACGTCGCCGACCCCGTGGCCGACCTGCCCGAGACCGGCGCCGAGGCCGTCCGTCACCAGCGACCGGTGACCTTCGTGGCGTGCGTCAACGACGACCTCCAGCTGGCCCACAACCTGCTGGCCTCGCCGGCCTTCGGCCCCGACAGCCCCCACCAGCTGCTGACCTACCGCGGCATGACGAGCGCCGCGGAGGGCCTCAACCGCGGCCTGCACGAGGCCGAGCACGACCTGGTGGTGATGATCCAGCAGGACATCTACGTGCCCTCCTGGTGGCCCGAGCGCCTGTCCCGGCAGTGGGACCTGGCCTCGGCCGGAGGGGCGCCGCCGTCGCTCGCCGGGCCGTTCGGCGTCCGCTACCGCGAGGGCGGTCGCGAGCACGTCGGCCACGTCGTCGACCGGGACCACCTGCTGCGGATGCCGCGCGAGCTGCCCGCGCGGGTGGACGGCCTCGACGAGCTGGTGCTGATCGTGCCGCGGGACACCGAGCTGCGGGTCGAGCCCCGGGTCGGGTGGCACCTCTACGGCACCGACCTCGCCCTGAGCGTGCACGAGGCTGGCGGCTGGACGGCCGTCCTGGACCTCCCGTGCCACCACAACTCCCTCTACCACCAGCTCGACGAGAGCTACCGCCACTCCGAGGCGATGCTGGCCACCAAGTGGCCCCGGGAGCTGCCGGTGGTCACCAACACCTCCACGATCGAGGAGGACCCGCGCGACGCCCGGGTGCGCGACCTGGAGGCGTTCGTGGCGCGCGGCCACGAGGAGCACGTGCGCATGAGCGAGGCCATCGACGTGGCGAGGGTCGAGATCGACCGGCTGCACCGGGAGCTGGCCCACGCGACCGAGCAGATCACCGTGAGCCGCGAGCGCAACGCCAAGCTCCGCAGCCGGCTTCGCGAGTCCTGAGCGCTCAGCGCAGCCCGTGCTCGGCGGTCGTCTGCATGCTCACTTCCTCCTCCTGACGACGGCGACGAGCGCCAGCATGGTCGCGGCGCCGGCCGCGAACGCTCCCACGGGCCGCTGGGACGGCTCGGGGGCCCCCAGGGCCGGACTGTGCCGGACGGCCTGCTGGAGGTCGATCTGCGGGCCCTCGACGTCGCCGGCGCGCCACGCGTCGGCCTCGCGTTGCTCGCGCGCGGCCGGGGACGTGTGCGCCCAGGCGGCGGCGAGCACCACGACCCGGGAGAAGTAGTTCATCCAGACGACCAGGATGAGCGCGATGCCGAACGCCTGCGCAGCCGGCGCGTCCTTGGTGCTGGCCAGCAGGTAGGTCGACAGCTGCTTGAGGACCTCGAAGGCCAGCGCCCCGAGGAGCGCGCCGGACCACAGCGCCCTCGGCGGAACGTTGGGGGCCGCGAGCACGCGGAAGAAGGCGAAGAAGAGCACCGTGCTGGCGGCGAGACCGAGGGCGAGGCCGAGGACCCACACGAGCGGCTCCACGCCGAGCCCGAGGCCGAGGAACTCCAGGATCGGCGTCGCCAGCTTGGTCGCGACCCCCGAGATCGCCACGCTCAGCAGCAGGACGGTGCCGAGCGTGAGCAGGGCGATGATGTCGCGGAGCTTGCCGAGGAAGAAGCTGGGCTGCTCCTTCTCCGGCTCCTCGAAGACCGCGATGAGGGCGGTGCGCATGCCCGAGAGCCAGCCGAGGCCGGAGTAGAGGGCCACGAGGAGACCGATCGTGGCGATGCCCGAGGCGGACGACTGCAGCGAGTCCAGGCTGAGCTCCCCGTCCCCGTCCCCGATGATGCCGGGCAGGACGTCACCGATGGCGGTCTCCAGGTCCCGCTCCGCGTTGGGGTAGGCGCCGGAGACGAACCCGACCACGGCGAACGCGAGCGCGATGATCGGGAAGAAGGACAGGAACGCGAAGTACGTGACGGCCGCCGCCAGGGCGCTGCCGTTGACGTCGCCGAAGTGCTGCACGGTCCGCACGAGGTGGTCGAGCAGGGGCCGCCGCTCGCGAGCGTCCTCGATGCGCTGCTTGACGGTGTCGATCAGTGGCATGGGGGCTCCTGCGGATCAGGCGTGGGGCTGCAGGGCGAACTCGCGCGTGGGCTGCCACCCCGCACCCTCGTCGTGGACGTAGAGCGAGAACGCACCCGCAGTGAACTCGCACTCGAAGTCGGCGAGCTCGTCGAAGGCCCGGTCGAGCTGGGCGTCCGCGAGGTGGTGGGCGATGGTGACGTGCGGGTGGAACGGGAAGTGCAGGTCGACCGCGAGCGGCCCCCGGCGTACGGCGTCCGCGAGCAGCTCGCACTGGGAGATGCCCTCCACCAGTGTCACGAAGACCACCGGAGAGACGGGCCGGAAGGTGCCGGTGCCGCGGAGGTGGATCCGGAACTCCGCCACCCCGGACGCCGCCCGGTCCAGGTGGGCCTCGACGGCCGGCAGGTCCTCGGCGGGCACCTCGATCGGCGGGATGAGCGTGATGTGGGTGGGTATCTGCGTCGCGGTGGTGTCGCCCACCGACGTGCGGTAGTCCTGGAGCTGGGTCGCCCACGGCTCGGGGATAGCCACTGCCACGCCGATGGTCACCACCGGTCGACCCTAACCGGTGACCCGTTCGCGCCCGCACGGCGAGGGTTCATAGACTCCCCCGGTGACCGAGTCCTACCAGGCAGCCCTCGCCCGCAGCGCCGAGCTCGACAAGATCCTCGACACGGATCCCGGCTCGCTGCGCATGCTGACCGGGGACCGACCGACCGGCGCCCTGCACATCGGGCACTACTTCGCGTCGATCCGCAACCGCGTCAGGCTCCAGCAGCGAGGTGCGGAGATCTGGCAGCTGGTCGCCGACTACCAGGTGATCACCGACCGTGAGGCCCTCGGCGACGTCGCGGGCAACGTCCGTGGGCTGGTCATCGACAACATCGCGGCCGGCCTCGACCCGGAGCAGGCGACGATCTTCACCCACTCGTCGGTCCCCGCGCTCAACCAGCTGATGCTGCCGTTCCTGAGCCTCGTCAGCGTCGCGGAGCTCCAGCGCAACCCGACGGTCAAGGAGGAGGCCAAGTCGGCCGGCATCACCTCGATCGGCGGCCTGCTGCTGACCTATCCGGTCCACCAGGCGGCCGACATCCTGTTCTGCAAGGCCAACGTCGTGCCGGTGGGCCGCGACCAGCTCCCGCACCTCGAGCAGACCCGGGTCATCGCGCGCCGCTTCAACGAGCGCTACGGCCCGACCTTCCCCGAGCCCGGCGCCCTGCTCTCCGAGGCGACCCTCATCCTCGGCACCGACGGCACCAAGATGAGCAAGTCCAAGGGCAACGTCATCGAGCTGCGGATGACCGCCGACGAGACGGCCAAGAAGATCAAGGGCGCGAAGACCGACTCCGACCGGGTCATCACCTACGACCCGGACACCCGGCCCGAGGTCGCCAACCTGCTGCTCCTCATCTCGCTCTGCGAGGGCACCCCGCCCGAGGCGGTCGCCGACGAGATCGGCGACGGCGGTGGCGGCGCCCTCAAGAAGCGGCTCACCGACGCGGTCAACACCGAGCTCGAGCCGCTGCGCGCGCGACGCGCGGAGCTCGAGAAGGACCCGGCGTACGTCGCGGGCATCCTGCGCCGCGGCAACGAGCGCGCCAACGAGGTCGCCGAGCAGACGCTCGCCGAGGTGCGCGAGCGGATGGGCATGGTCTACACGTGACCGAGGGCGTGTGACCTCGGTCACGTGACGGTGGTCACGGCATGTAACTCGTGAGTAACCTGCCGTCCATGGCAGCCGCTCGCGCTCTCGGCGCTCTCGTCGCAACCCTGTCCACCACGCTCCTGGCCACGACGCTCGTCGCGGCCCCGGCCGTCTCGGCCGTCGACGAGCCACCCCGCCCGGCCTTCTACGAGGCGCCGGCGACGCTGCCCGCGACCAACGGGGCGGTCATCCGCTCCGAGAAGCTCACGTTCCTGCTCGACCCCCTGGACGCGACCAGCCTGGTCCGCAACGCCACCCGCGTCCTCTACCGGACCACCGACCGCACCGGCGAGCCGATCGCGGTCAGCGGCACCGTGCTGGTGCCCGGCTCCCCCTGGATCGGCGTCGGGAGCCGACCGGTGATCGGCTACGCCCCCGGCACCCAGGGGATGGCCGACCGCTGCGCACCGTCACGACAGTTCTCCGAGGGGATCGAGTACGAGGGCCTGGTCATGGAGGGTCTGCTGCAGCGCGGCTACGCCATCGCGATGCCCGACTACGAGGGCCTCGGCACCGCCGGCGTGCACACCTACATGGACCGCGTCTCGCAGGGCCGGGCCACCCTCGACGCGGTGCGCGCCGCCCAGCGGCTCACCGGCACCGGGCTGTCGTCCAGCAGCCCCGTCGGTCTCCAGGGCTACTCGCAGGGTGGCGGTGCCGCGGCCGCGGCCGTCGAGCTCGCGGCGTCGTACGCACCGGACCTCCGGCTCAAGGGCGCGGTGGTCGGCGCCGTGCCGGCCGAGCTGGGCGCCGTGGCGACCAACCTCGACGGCGGCCCGTTCTCGGCGTTCGCCTTCTTCGCGCTGCGCGGCCTGGCCGCGAGCTACGACATCGACCTCGCGCCGTACCTCAACGACGCGGGACGCGCCACGATGGACGCCGTCGAGCAGGACTGCGTCTTCGACCTGCTCGACAACGCGTTCGTGCGCTCCGAGACCCTCAGCGCCGACGGCCGGCCGATGTCCGAGCTGATGACCCGCGAGCCGTTCCGCACGGTCATCGCCGACCAGAGGATCGGCACGATCAGGCCGACCGTGCCCGTCCTGGTCAGCCACTCGACCCTCGACGACACCATCCCCTATGCCGTGGGCAGGGCGATGGCACGGTCGTGGTGCGGCAAGGGCGCCAACGTGCGCTTCTCGCCCAACGTCGCGCCCCTGCACGTCGGCGGCATCGTGCCGCACGCCGCCGAGGCGCAGGTGTTCTGGGAGGCCCGGTTCGCCGGGCTCCCCCAGGTCAGCAGCTGCTGGCTGCTCTGACCCGTCCGGCGGGCGGAGCCGTCAGGCCGTCCAGGCGACGCTCTCGATGACGTGGTCGGCCCAGGGGTTGATGCCGATGAGCTCCTCGCGCCGCGAGATCAGCTCGACGACGTCGTGGGTACGACGATCGCGCAGCTGGCGTCGGCGCTCCAGCTCGGTGTCGTCGCGGTGTCCGTGCTCCTGCTTCTGCTGCTCGATCATCGAGCCCTCCCCGGGGTTCTCGTCCTGCGGCGACCCGGGTCTCGGGCGCCGTAGGACCATCCTCGGACGGTCTTGCTAACGGACCGTTGAGCACGTGTTACATCCGGGTTCCACTTCGGAGGACTTCCGTCATCCTGCGTCACCGGCCGTTCACCGGGAGGTCTCGCTCCCCGTGGCGACGCCAGTCAGGGGCGCTGGTCAGGCGGGGCTGCGCCGGTGCAGCGTCGCCGACACCAACAGCACGGCCAGGCCGGCCACCGACAGCGCGACGCCGACCAGCGCGGGCGCGCGGTAGCCCGCCCCCGCGGCGATCACCAGGCCGCCGAGCCAGGCGCCGAGCGCGTTGGCGACGTTGAGCGAGGCGTGGTTCATCGCGGCACCCAGCGTCTGCGCGTCGCCGGCGACGTCCATCAGTCGCAGCTGCAGGTTGACGACGAGCACCGAGCCGAGGGCGGTGATGAGGAAGACGACCGGCAGCGCCGCCCAGCCGTAGGGCGAGAGCAGCCAGAACAGCAGCAGCGAGACCGCCATGCCGACCGAGCCGATGATCAGCGAGCGGAAGATCGACCAGTCCGCCATCACCCCGGCCAGCCAGGTGCCGGCGACCATGCCGAGCCCGAAGCTGAGCAGGAAGAGCGGCACGGCGGCCTCGGACAGACCGCCCACCTCGGTGACGGTGGGCGCGATGTAGGTGTAGACGGCGAACATGCCGCCGAAGCCGATGGCGCCGGCGACCAGGGTCAGCCACACCTGCGGCAGCGCGAAGGCACGCAGCTCCCGGCGCCCCGACGCGTCCTTGTCGCCGCCGATCGAGGGGACGTAGAGCGCGACGAGCGCGAGCGTCACCACACCCAGCGCGGTCACCGCCCAGAACGCCGAGCGCCAGCCGAGGTGCTGACCCATCCACGTCGCGGCGGGCACGCCGACCACGTTGGCGACGCTGAGGCCGAGCATCACCGAGGCCACGGCGCGACCCTTGCGGGCCGGGCTCGCCAGGCTGGCGGCCACCAGGGACGCGACACCGAAGTAGGCCCCGTGCGGCAGCCCGGCGGCGAAGCGCGCCAGCATCAGCCCGCCGTACGACGTCGCGAGGGCGCTCATCGCGTTGCCCACGGCGAAGGCGACCATCAGCCCCAGCAGCAGCCCGCGCCGGGGCAGCCGGGCGCCGAGGAAGGCGAGCACGGGCGCGCCGACGACGACGCCGAGGGCGTAGGCGGAGATCACGTGCCCACCGGTCGGGATGGAGACGCCGACCCCGGCTGCGATCTGGGGCAGCAGGCCCATGGTCACGAACTCGGTGGTGCCGATCGCGAAGCCGCCGGTGGCGAGCGCGAGGACCGCGAGGACGAAGTGCGGGGCCTGGACGGCGGGCGTGTGGTCGACGGGAGTGTCAGCGGTGGTCGTCATGGGTGGCACTCAGTCTCCAAGGGTCGGCCCGGACCGCCTATTCCACGACACGGCGACGAGTGACGGCCCCCACAACGACAGCGCGGTGCCCGCGGCCCACGGCGTGGACCACAGGCACCGCACGGTGCCGGGACTGTGTCAGAGCGTGGCCAAGGCCTCGTTCAGCGTCGCGGACGGACGCATGACCTTCTCGGCCTTGGCGTCGTCGGGCTCGTAGTAGCCACCGATGTCGGCCGGCTGCCCCTGGACGGCGAGCAGCTCGCCGACGATCTTCTCCTCGTTGTCGCGCAGCGTGGTCGCGAGCGCACCGAAGGCCGCGGCGAGGTCGGTGTCGTCGGTCTGCTTCGCGAGCTCCTCGGCCCAGTAGAGGCCGAGGTAGAAGTGCGACCCGCGGTTGTCGATCGTGCCCAGCCTGCGACCCGGCGAGCGGTCCTCGTTGAGGAACGTCTCGGTGGCCCGGTCCAGGGTCTCCCCCAGGATCCTGGCCCGCGGGTTGTCGTCGTAGCCCGCGAGGTGCTCGAGGCTCGCGGCCAGCGCGAAGAACTCACCCAGGCTGTCCCAGCGCAGGTAGTTCTCCTTGACGAGCTGCTGCACGTGCTTGGGCGCGGAGCCGCCGGCGCCGGTCTCGAAGAGGCCGCCGCCGTTCATCAGCGGGACGACCGACAGCATCTTGGCGCTGGTGCCGAGCTCGAGGATCGGGAACAGGTCGGTGTTGTAGTCGCGCAGCACGTTGCCCGTCACCGAGATGGTGTCCTCGCCCTTGCGGATCCGCTCGAGGCTGTAGGCCGTGGCGTCGGCCGGGGTCATGATCTCGATGGTCAGGCCCTCGGTGTCGTGCTCGGGGAGGTACTCCCTGATCTTGGCGATCAGGTTGGCGTCGTGGGCGCGACCCTCGTCGAGCCAGAAGATCGCAGGGACGCCGGTGGCGCGGGCGCGGGTGACGGCCAGCTTGACCCAGTCGCGGATCGGGTCGTCCTTGGTCTGGCAGGCGCGCCAGATGTCGCCCGGCTCCACGTCGTGGGAGATCAGCACGTCGCCGGCGGCGTTGCGGACCTCGACCCGGCCGGCCGCGGGGACCTCGAACGTCTTGTCGTGGGAGCCGTACTCCTCGGCAGCCTTGGCCATCAGGCCGACGTTGGGCACCGAGCCCATGGTCGAGGGGTCGAAGGCACCGTGGGCACGGCAGTCGTCGATGACGACCTGGTAGATCGAGGCGTAGGACGAGTCGGGGATCACCGCGAGGGTGTCCTGCTCGGCGCCCGCGGCGTTCCACATGTGGCCCGAGGTGCGGATCATGGCCGGCATCGAGGCGTCGACGATGACGTCGGACGGCACGTGCAGGTTGGTGATGCCCTTGTCGGAGTCGACCATCGCGAGGTCCGGGCCCTCGGCGATGCCCTGCTCGACGGCCTTCTTGATGGCCTCGCCCTCGGGGAGCTTGTCGGTGGCGGCCAGGAGGGCGCCGAGGCCGTCGTTGGGGCTGATGCCCGCGGCAGCCAGCTGCTCGCCGTACTGCTCGAAGAGCGTCGGGAAGAACGCCTGCACGACGTGGCCGAAGATGATCGGGTCGGAGACCTTCATCATCGTGGCCTTGAGGTGCACCGAGAACAGCACGTCGTCGGCCTTCGCACGAGCGACCTGCTCGGTGAGGAAGCGGCGCAGCGCGGCGACGCGCATGACGGTGCCGTCGACGACCTCGCCGGCCAGCACCGGGATGGCCTCCTTGAGGACCGTCTCGGCGCCGTCGGTGCCGACGTGCACGACGGTGAGGGTGTCCTCGGCGTCGAGGACGACCGACTTCTCGTTGGAGCGGAAGTCGTCGGCGCCCATGGTGGCGACGTTGGTCCGGCTGTCGCTGCTCCAGGCACCCATCGAGTGGGGGTGGGCCCGCGCGTAGTTCTTGACGCTCGCGGGGGCGCGGCGGTCGGAGTTGCCCTCGCGCAGGACCGGGTTGACGGCCGAGCCCTTGACCTTGTCGTAGCGCGCGCGGGCGTCCTTCTCCTCGTCCGTCTGCGGGTTCTCCGGGTAGTCGGGGAGGTCGTAGCCCTTCTCCTGGAGCTCCTTGACCGCGGCCTTGAGCTGCGGGATGGAGGCGGAGATGTTGGGCAGCTTGATGATGTTGGCCTCGGGCTTCGTGGCCAGCTCGCCCAGCTCGGCGAGCGCGTCGTCGAGGCGCTGCTCGTCGGTGAGGCGGTCGGGGAACTGGGCGATGATGCGTCCGGCGAGGGAGATGTCGCGCGTCTCGACCTCGACACCGGCCGTCCGCGCATAGGCGGACACGATGGGCAGGAACGAGTACGTCGCCAGCATCGGGGCTTCGTCGGTGTGGGTGTAGATGATCTTGGCCATGGGTACGACGGCTCCTGTGATCGACAGCGGTGATCGGTGTGATCGACGCGGTGGGTACGCCGACCGGGCAAACTAACTTGACGTCAAGATACCTGACGGCTCGGCCCGCCCAACCTTCGCACCCACCCCCCGCGAATCGCTAGAGTGCTCGTTGTTCCCACGGGGGTGGGACACCCGCTCCCAGGAAGGCGCGACATGACCGAGATCGCCGAGGACACGCCCACGACCGGACAGAAGTTCTCCGCCGAGGTGCTGGGCACCTTCGTGCTGGTCTTCTTCGGCGTCGGCGCCGCCGTGATGAGCGGCGGCGACTACGTCGCCACCGGACTTTCCTTCGGGCTCACCGTGGTCGTGATGGCCTACGCCGTCGGCCGGGTCTCCGGCGGGCACTTCAACCCCGCCGTCACCGTCGGTGCCGCGCTCGGCGGACGCCTCCCGTGGAGCGCGACGCCGATCTACATCGGCGCCCAGCTGCTCGGCGCCCTCCTCGCCGGGACACTCCTCTTCGCTCTGCTCCACGGCTTCCCCGGCTACACCGCCGAGGGCAACATCGGGGCCAACTCCTTCGGGGACCAGGGCAGCGGCTACGCCATGTGGGCGGCCTTCCTGCTCGAGCTGCTCATGACCGCCGTCTTCATCTGGGTCATCCTCGGCGTCACCGACGCCCGCAACGAGTTCCAGGCCTTCATGGGCCCCCTCGCGATCGGCCTGGCCCTGGCGATGATCCACTTCGGGTCGATGGGCGCGACCGGCACCTCGGTCAACCCCGCCCGCTCGATCGGTGTCGGCGTCTTCGGCGGCACCGACGCCGTCCTCCAGCTCTGGCTCTTCATCCTGGCCCCGCTGATGGGCGGGGCCATCGCCGGGCTCACCTACCCGCTGATCTTCGGCCACGGCACGGAGCCGGTCCCGGGATCGGGGCTGTCCTTCGGCGGTGGCCGCAAGCAGCAGGCGATGTACGCACCGCCGAGCGGCTACGAGCAGCAGTGGAACCAGGGCCAGCCGCAGCAGTGGCAGCCCGGCCCCCCGGCCCAGTCGTGGGGTGCCCAGGACCCGTACGGCCCGCCCGCCCAGGACCCGTACGCCCAGCCCGCCGCCCCGCAGCAGTGGGGCCCGCCCGCCCCGGAGCAGCAGCAGCCCGGCCAGTGGGGCCAGCCGGCGCCCCAGCAGCCCGGCATGCCGCCCCAGCAGGGTCAGCCGGGTCAGCCCCAGCAGGGCCAGCCCCAGCAGTGGGGCCAGCCGCTCCCCGACGACGGCGAGGACGGTCGCACCCAGGTGCGCCGGCCCGACTGATCCTCACCCGCTGGTGAAGTCCACCAGCTCCAGGTCCGAGGTCGTCCCCTCCTCGAGCACCAGGCCGATCCCTCGGGCGTAGAACGCCTCGGTGGTGACGCCCGGCTCGAGCGGGGTGCCGTCCTCGACCTGCACCAGCGCGTCGAAGGCGTCGTACGGCGTCGTGCGGCGCGCGTCGATCGCCAGCACGCGCGACTCGTCCTCGGCGATGCCGGGCGCGCTCTCCTGCGCGAAGCCGTCGCCCACGCGGGGCGTCGCGGGCATCGCCAGCCCCGCCTGCGCCCCCGCCTCACCGGCCGCCCACACGCCCTCGTCGCCGAGGTGCCACACGTTGCCGCCGCGGTCCTGGGCGAACCACGCCGTCGACTGCTCGACCACCCGGCCGCGCCCCGTGCGCTCGACGGTGTCCACGGCGGTGGCCTCGACGCCGGCCACCGAGGTCGTGCCGGACACCGTGACGACGACCGTGCTCCTGTCGGAGGACTCGTAGGTCCACTCGCTGCCCGGGGCGAGGGGGAACCACGGGTTGTCGACGCCGGCGACGAAGTCGGCCGGGTCCGGGCTGGGCGTCGGGATCACGAGACCGTCCACGCCGGAGGGGGGCGCGGTCTGCGGCGCACCGGCCCCGCAGGCCGTCAGCACCACCGCGACGGGCAGCACCAGTGCGGCCGCGACACGGCGCCGGGGCGCTGGGGAGGGGCCGTCGAGCATGGCGCCAGCATGCCCGACCGCGGGTCAACCCTCTGGCCGTGGGGGGCGGCTGCGCTGCTAGCGTCGGGCGCGGTAACCCCGTCATCGCACAACTTCAGGAGTCGTCGTGAGCACCACACCTCTCAAGGTCGCCGTCACCGGCGCCGCCGGCCAGATCGGCTACAGCCTGCTCTTCCGCCTCGCTGCCGGAGCGCTGGGCGACCGCCCGGTCGAGCTGCGCCTGCTCGAGATCGAGCCCGCTCTGCCCGCCCTCGAGGGCGTCGTGATGGAGCTCGACGACTGCGCCTTCCCGCTGCTCGCCGGCGTCGAGATCGGTGCCGACCCGGCCGCCATCTTCGACGGCGCCAACGCCGCCATGCTCGTGGGCGCCATGCCCCGCAAGGAGGGGATGGACCGCGCCGACCTGCTCGCGGCCAACGGCAAGATCTTCACCGGCCAGGGCAAGGCGCTCAACGACAACGCCGCCGACGACGTCAAGATCCTCGTCACCGGCAACCCGGCCAACACCAACGCGCTCATCGCGATGAGCAACGCCCCCGACATCCCGCGCGAGCGCTTCAACGCGCTGACCCGCCTCGACCACAACCGGGCGAAGACGCAGCTGGCCAAGAAGCTCCGGGTCTCCGTGACGGAGATCCAGAACCTCGCCATCTGGGGCAACCACGACGACTCGATGTACCCCGACCTCTTCAACACGACGGTCGGTGGCCGCTCGGCCGCCGAGCAGGTCGACGAGGCCTGGATCACCGGCGAGTACATCCCGACCGTCGCCACCCGCGGTGGCGCGATCATCAAGGCCCGCGGCGCCTCCTCGGCCGCCTCGGCCGCCAACGCCACGATCGACCACATGCACGACTGGCTCAACGGCACCACCGAGTGGGTCTCGATGTCGGTCCCGTCCGACGGCTCCTACGGCGTCACCGAGGGCATCGTCTCCTCGTTCCCGTGCACCGTGAGCAACGGCGAGTGGTCGATCGTCCAGGGCATCGACCTCAACGACTTCTCCAAGGAACGCATCGCCGCCTCGGTCGCGCGCCTCGAGAGCGAGCGCGACCAGGTCAAGGAGCTCGGGCTCATCTGATCCAGGCCCCGTCAGCGGACTGGATGATGGTGGTTGAGCGAGGCGCGTGACCGAGGAACGAGGTCACGACCGCCGTGTCGAAACCCCGCAGCCCCGACCGGCCCGGTTCAGACCCCGGGCTGGTCGGGGATCGACCCGGCCAGGAAGATCAGCGCCGCGCCGAGCCCGGCGAGCATCAGGACGTCGAAGGCCTTGAAGCGTACGGCGAGCATGCCGGCGTCGCGGTTGGGCAGCAGCAGGCGCACCAGGCTGCCGAGGAGCAGCGCCCCGCCGAAGACGCGGATCCCGGTGCGCCACTCCCCCGTGACCACCACGCCGACCCCGACGATGCAGGTCGCGAGCACGAGCAGGTAGAACGCACCCCCGATCGTCGAGGGATAGCGACGCTCCTCCTCGAGGTCGAGGTCGGGGTCGGGCTGGACGCCGTCGACCAGCTCCTCGGCCGACACCGGAGGCACGCTCTCGGGCGGCGCGATGTAGGGCTCGCGCTGGTCGTCGGCGGGCTCGGTCATGCCCCGACGGACTTCTCGGCCATGGTGACGATGTTGGACAGCAGCATCGCGCGGGTCATCGGGCCCACGCCGCCGGGGTTGGGCGACACCCAGCCGGCGGTCTCCCACACGTCGTCGGCCACGTCGCCGGCGATCGTGCCGTCGACGCGGGAGACGCCCACGTCGAGCACCGCGGCGCCGGGCTTGACCATGTCCCCGGTGATGATCCCGGGCACACCGGCCGCGGCGACGACGATGTCGGCGTTGCGCACGTGCGCGGCCAGGTCGCGCGTGCCGGTGTGGCAGAGGGTGGCGGTGGCGTTCTCCGAGCGGCGGGTGAGGAGCAGGCCGAGCGGACGCCCGACGGTGAGCCCGCGGCCGACCACCACGACCTCGGCACCGTTGATCTCCACGCCGTGGCGGCGCAGCAGCTCCAGGCAGCCGACCGGCGTGCAGGGCAGCGGCCCGTCCTCGCCCAGCACCAGCTTGCCGAGGTTGTAGGGGTGCAGGCCGTCGACGTCCTTGGTGGGGTCGACGCGCGACAGGAGGCGGAACTCGTCGAGACCGGTGGGCTGCTGGACGATGAAGCCGGTCACGGCCGGGTCGGCGTTGAGGCCGTCGATCAGCTCCTCGACCTCCTCCTGCGTCGCGGTGGCGGGCAGGTCGTGGCGGAAGGACGCGATGCCGATCTTGGCGCAGTCCTTGTGCTTGGCGCCGACGTACCACTGGTTGCCCGGGTCGTCTCCCACCATCACGGTGGCCAGGCCGGGGGTGACGCCGCGCTCGCGGAGCGCGGTCACCCGCTCGGCCAGCTCGGCCATGATCGTGGCGAGGGTCGCCTTGCCGTCGAGGGTCTGTGCAGTCACGTCGTGGGTCCCATCAGTCGCTGGCGCGTCGTCGGTCAGTGGAAGAAGTGCCGGGTGCCGGTGAAGTACATGGTCACGCCCGCCGCGCGGACGGCCTCCACGACCTCCTCGTCGCGCACCGACCCGCCCGGCTGGACGATGGCACGCACGCCCGCGTCGAGGAGGACCTGCGCGCCGTCGGCGAAGGGGAAGAACGCGTCCGAGGCGGCGTACGAGCCGGCCGCGCGCTCGCCGGCCCGCTCGACGGCGAGGCGGCAGGAGTCGACGCGGTTGACCTGGCCCATGCCGACGCCCACGGAGGCACCGTCGCGGGCGAGCAGGATCGCGTTGGACTTGACCGACCGGCAGGCCCGCCAGGCGAAGGCCAGGTCGGCGAGCTCGGCGTCGGTCAGCGCCTCGCCGGCGGCGAGCGTCCACGAGGCCGGGTCGTCGCCGCCCTGGTCGAGGCGGGCGTCGACGGCGTCGGTGGCCTGGATCAGCAGGCCGCCCGAGATCGGCCGGGTCTCGACGCCACCGGTGGTGGCGGGCGCGCACACCAGGATCCGGATGTTCTTCTTCGCGGCCAGCACCTCCACCGCGCCGTCCTCGTAGCCGGGGGCCACGATGACCTCGGTGAAGACCTCGGCCACCTGCCGGGCCATCTCGACGCTGACCGGCACGTTGGTGGCGATGACGCCGCCGAAGGCCGACACCGGGTCGCACTCGTGGGCCTTGCGGTGCGCGTCCGCGACGTCCGCGCCGATCGCGATGCCGCACGGGTTGGCGTGCTTGATGATCGCGACGGCCGGGTCGGCGAAGTCGTACGCCGCGCGGCGGGCCGCGTCGGCGTCGACGTAGTTGTTGTAGGACATCTCCTTGCCGTGCAGCTGCTCGGCCTGGGCCAGGCCCGGCTCGGGCACGAAGCCGCTGGCGTAGACGGCCGCCCGCTGGTGCGGGTTCTCGCCGTAGCGCAGCACGGCCTGCTTGGTCCACGTCGCGCCCATCCACGCCGGGAAGCCGGATCCCTCGGAGGTGTCGGTCAGCACGTTGCCCATCCAGCTGGCCACGTGCACGTCGTACGTCGCGGTGTGGACGAAGGCCTCGGCGGCCAGGGCGCGGCGCTCGGCCAGCGTGAATCCGCCGGCCGCGACGGCGCGGAGGACGTCGTCGTACCGGTCGGGCGAGGTGACGATGGCGACGCTGGGGTGGTTCTTGGCCGCGGCCCGGACCATCGACGGGCCGCCGATGTCGATCTGCTCGACGCACTCGTCGGGCGAGGCACCCGACGTGACGGTCTGGGTGAAGGGGTAGAGGTTGGAGACGACGAGGTCGAACGGCTCGACCTCCAGCTCGGCGAGCTGCCGCACGTGGGACTCGAGGCGGCGGTCGGCCAGGATGCCCGCGTGCACGCGCGGGTGCAGCGTCTTGACCCGTCCGTCGAGGCACTCGGGGAAGCCGGTGAGGTCCTCGACCCGGGTGACGGGCAGGCCGAGGTCGGCGATCAGGGCGGCCGAGCCGCCGGTGGAGACGAGCTCGACACCGGCGTCGTGCAGGCCGCGGACCAGCGCCTCGAGGCCCGTCTTGTCGTAGACCGAGACGAGCGCACGGCGGACGGGGACCTGGTCGTGGACGAGAGCGGGGTCGGACACGGGAGACTCCTGAGGTCGAGCGGTGGAGGCGAGCACCCAGGCGGTCGATGCTCTGCGCGGTTCACTCCCCGGTGGTCGCCCACCTGCGCCAGTCGTGTGGGGCCAGAGTAGTGGAACCCGGCCTCGTCAGCCGAGTCGCACCCGGCGTCCGTCGAGCTCCCAGCCGTCGCGCGCCATGATCCCGACGGTGTCCACCAGCATCGTCCGCTCGGCGACCTTGATCCGCTCGTGAAGGGTGCTGCTGGTGTCGTCGTCGAGGACCGGCACCACCGTCTGGGCGATGATCGGCCCGGTGTCGACGCCGCCGTCGACCACGAAGAGGGTCGCGCCGGTGACCTTGACGCCGTAGGCCAGCGCGTCCGCTGGGCCGGTGGTGCCCGGGAACGCGGGGCACAACGCCGGGTGGGTGTTGACGACCCGGCCGGGGAAGCGGGCGAGGAACTCGTCACCCACGAGCTTCATGAAGCCCGCCAGCACCACGACGTCGGGCTCGAAGGCCGCCACCGTGTCGGCGAGCGCGCGGTCCCAGTGGTCGCGGGAGGTGAAGTGGCCGAGCTTCTTCACGAAGGTCGGCACGCCCGCCCGGTCGGCGCGCGCGAGCCCCTCGATGTCGTCGCGGTCGGCACCCACGGCCACCACCCGCGCGCCGTACGACGGGTCGGTGCAGGCGTCGAGCAGGGCCTGGAGGTTGGTGCCGGAGCCGGAGACGAGGACGACGAGGCGAGCGGTCACCCGGCGGATTCTAGGGCGTGGCGGCGCTGCCACCACGTCATGACCAGACCGCCGACGAGACCGCCGACACCGAAGGCGGTGATGGCGTGCACGAGCACGTCCGGGACGAAGGGACCCACGTGCTGCATGCGGCCCGGTCCCGCGACCCCGCCGGCCACCGAGGCCAGCGCGGCGAAGGCGACGCCCGCCACGATGCCGCCGCCGCACCCGCGCAACGCCCCGTGGTCCCAGCGCAGCGTCGGACGGCGGCGCTGCCACCACGCCGTGGCGAGGGCCGCGACGACGGGCGGGGCCGCGACGAGGGAGGCCACCCAGCCGGCGGTGGCGCCGGCGCCGGGGAGGGCCGCGAGCAGCGGCAGCAGGGGCAGCGGTCCGAGGACGACGAGGCCCGGGGAGACCATCGTGCCGCCGCCCACCGCAAAGCCGGGGCCGAGCAGGAAGGAGCCCGAGAAGAGGACGGCGTTGGGCGCGAGGCCCGCGTTGACGAGGGAGTAGACGACCGCGTCGCCGGCCGAGAGGTGCAGCTGGGACATCGTCGTGGCCGCATCGCCGGCCCCGGCGAGCAGCGCGGCCACGAACGCCAGCGCGGAGGCGGCGAGGAACCAGCCGAGCACGGACAGCGCGGCGCCCACCCCGTCACGGACGACGGCGGGGGCCAGGGCGGCCCAGATCGCGGCCCGCCCGGAGCCGATCGCGATCGCGGGGGCCGCGACCGCGAGGGTCATCAGCAGGCTCCACCAGACCACCCGGGCGGTGGAGGGCTCGGTGTCGACCGAGGCGGCGACGGAGGCGACGACGACGGCCACGACGGCGTACCCGACGAAGAAGAGGGCGACCGCCACCGGGACGGTGAAGTCCCGCTCGCCGTCGGCGATCCGGTCGGCGTCCGGGCCGTGGCCGGACACCGCGTCGCCGACACGGTGGCCGAGCCGCCACATGGCCCAGGCGGACATCGCGGTGACGCCGAGGGGCACGATGCCGACGTCCGCGCCCTGCACGGTCACGCCCGACCCGTGGCCCATCAGCCACGCCAGGGCGCCGATCCGCATCCCGTCGCTGGGGGTGCCGTGGGCGCCGGCGTCGGCGGTGAACCAGCCGATCACCCCGACCGCCGCCAGCACGAGCAGCGGTGCCAGGGCGGCCGCCACGCCTCCGAGCGAGGCGACGAGGGCGAGGGGTCGCTGCCGGTCGCTGCGGCCGTCGGCCGAGGGGCGGTCGGAGGCGCGCGGTCCCGCGGCGCGGGGAGGGAGCAGGGAGGTCATGGCCCCGCCATCATCACCCGCCGTCGTACGACGTCCGCGGAGGCCACGCCGAGGGGCCGCGATGCCCCGTCCGGTGTGCTTCTCCCCCGCCCCTCACGTACCGTGGACGGGCCATGAGGAGCCCTGACGCGTTCGACGACTTCTACGCCGGCTCGCGCGACCGTCTCCTGCTGGAGACCTACGCGCTGACCGGCGACGTCCCGGCCGCGCGCGCCGCCGTGCGGGACGCGTTCGCGGTCGCCTGGCAGCACTGGCGCAAGGTCGGCCGGCTCGAGGACCGGGAGTCCTGGGTCCGCCCGCTCGCGCACGGTCGCGCGCAGCGGCGGCACACCGCCCGCCCCTGGCACCGGGAGAAGGGCCTCGACGACGAGGTCAGGGCCACCCTCGAGGCGCTCTCGGGGCTGAGCACCGTCGAGCGCAAGGCCCTCGTCCTCACCAGCCTGTCGCCCCTCCCCCTCGACGAGATCGCCCGGACGATCGGGGTCCCCCGCCGCGAGGCCGAGCGTGCCCTGCAGAGCGGTACGTCGCAGTTCTCGATCGCGCGCGAGGTGCCCAGCACGCACGTACGCCGCCTCCTCGAGGACCTGCGCGCCCCGCTGGCGAGCGAGCGCTGGCCCCGCGCCTCCATCGTGCGGCGCCAGGGCACCGCGCGGCGTCGTACCCACACCGTGGTCGGGAGCGGCGTCGCGGTGGCCGCCCTGCTGGTCTCGGGGACCGTCGTCGCCTCCGGGGGCGCCGAGCCGAGCACCCTGGAGCGCGAGCCGACCACCTCGGGCGTCACCACGAGCGCCGTGGAGGAGGCCGACGAGGTCCTCGCCCTCGACGAGTCCACGCTGCTCACCGACGACCAGCTCGGGCGCTACGACCGTCGGCTCTCGTGGACCGAGCGGTCCACCAACGCCAACCTCGGCGGTGACGGGCTGGTCGTCCCCTGCCAGCTCGAGCGCTTCGCCGACCCGGCCGGGGTCGGCGCCCTGGTGCGCAACTTCGACGGGTCCGAGCGGGTGGCCCGGACGACGAGGAACAACCGGGGCGGCAACCGCACCCAGGAGCGCCGGGTGGAGCAGGTCCGGTCGACGGTCACCGAGTTCGTCGAGCTGTCGGCCGACGAGGACCGGGCCGCGGCCGCGTACACGACGGCCCTGCGCTGGTACACCGAGTGCCAGGACCCCCGCACCCAGCTGCTCGCCACGCACCGTGTCGCCCGCGTCGGCGACGACGCCGTGGTGCTCTCGCTGCGCAGCTGGGCCAAGCAGCCCGGCGGCATCAGCGTCGCCCTCGCCCGCACCGGCCAGGCCCTGGTCACGACGGTCGTCCGCTCGCAGGGCCCCGCGCCCGACGCCCGCACCGCCGCCACCGGTCTCGCCGCCTCCGTCAACGCCCTCTGCGGCAGCCCCGGCGCCGCCACGTGCGCCGGCCCCCCGCGGGCCGTCCGCGTCTCGCCATACCCCGTGGGCCGTCCCGCCGGCATGCTGGCGGCCGTCGACCTCCCACCCGTCACCAACGCGCGCGGGCCGTGGGTCGGCACCGACCCGGAGCGGGCACGCACCAACTTCGCCTCCACCCGCTGCGACAACACGACCTTCGACGCCAAGGGCCTCGAGCACAACCTGACGCGGACCTTCCTCTTCCCGGCCAACACGCAGGTCGACACCTTCGGCCTCACCCAGACCGTCGCGACGATGCCCGAGAAGCGGGCGCGGCAGTTCGTCGAGGAGGTGCGCGACCGCATCCGCCGCTGCGGGCAGGCCAACCTCGGCACCACCGTCCAGCCGATGGTGCAGCGCTCGCGCGGGCAGCAGGACATCACCGTCTGGGACCTCGACATCGAGATCTCCGACTCCCGCTCGGTCGAGTTCCTGATGGCGATCATGCGCGACGGCAAGGCCGTCTCCCAGCTCGGCTTCACGCCCGACCAGGGCATGACGATGACCCAGGCCGACTTCACCGCCGTCGCCGACCGCGCCCTCGACCGCCTCAGCGACCTGCCCAGCGCCCGCTGAGACAACTTCGCGGCGTCCGCCCGCGTCTCCCCTCGACACGTTCGTCGAAGGGGGAGCCATGTCCAGGAACGCTGCCGCACTGCTGCTGCTGGTGCTCGCCGCGGGAGGGTGCGGCTCGCCACCGACCGTGCCCGTCGCCGAGTCGGAAGCCTCCCGGGCTCCGGTGTCGGCCCCCGCGGACCCGGCGATCGCGGTGCCCGGTGACTTCCCGCTCACCGAGGGGATGCCGCCCAACGAGTCGGGCGAGGACATCGTCGTCGCCGGCTCGAGGGGGGTGGGGATGCGGATGCTCGACTTCTGCGGCACCCGGCCGCTGCGCGGGCTGGAGGTCGCGGACCGGGCCACCGCCGCGTCCAGCGGCCCCGAGTACTCCTCCACCCGCGACCTGATGGTCTTCGCCGACCCGCAGCGCGCGTCCGCCGTGGCGGCACAGGTGCTCGACGCCGCGCACGGGTGCCCGGTCGAGGAGTCCGGCCCGGACAGCGAGACGCTCACCGAGGTGCGGGCGTCCGACGCCGGCCCGGGCGCCGCCACCGTGGTCCACACCTACGAGACCGGGGGGCGGGTGGGCGTCGGCGCCGAGATCATCGAGGTGGTCCCCGTGGGCACCGCCCTGCTCGTCACGTCGTCGTACGCGGAGTGGAGTCCCGGGCCGATCCTCGACGACGGCATCACCCAGGGGCGCCAGGCGCTGGCCCCCGTGCTGGAGGCGATGCGGGCCTTCGGCGAGGCGTTGACCTCGACCCCGTCCTCGACAGCCGCCTCGGCCGTCCCTGCGGACTTTCCCCTCGGCCTCGACCTCCCGGAGGACGGCGGGGACTTCGACGTCGTCCCACCCTCCCCCGAGGCCGACGGGGTCGGCGAGGTCGAGGTGTGTGGGTCGACCGTCTGGCCGGCCGGCGCGTCGGAGGCGCGGCTGGCCGTCAACGCCCACGGGCCCGAGCACGTCGACGCCCGGGACCTCGTCGTGCTGGCCGACGCCGACGTCGCCTCGACCGTGGTGCGCCAGGTCCGTGGGGTCGTCGAGGGGTGCACCGACGCCCCGGCCGACCAGGTGTGGACGCTCCACGCAGCCAACACGGGCCACGACTCGGTGACCTTCAGCCTCACGTGGGACAACGGGCTCGGGGCGTCGGTCTTCCAGCTCACCCGGGTGGGCAGCGCGCTGCTGATGACCCATGTGTACGGCGAGGGCACGCTCGCCGGTGCCGACCGGACGGTGCGCGAGCGGACGGCCCTCACGCGCCGGATCGCGCCGGCGATGTGCGCCTTCACCGCCACCGGCTGCTGAGCGGCGCTCCCCCGGACGTCGTACGGCCCGGCAGGTGTCCCTGCCGGGCCGTACGAGGATGCTGGGTGGATCAGAGGGAGCCGAGGATCTCCCGCATGAGCTCGGCGGTCTCGGACGGCGTCTTGCCGACCTTCACGCCCGCGGCCTCGAGGGCCTCCTTCTTGGCCTGCGCGGTGCCGGACGAGCCGGACACGATCGCGCCGGCGTGGCCCATCGTCTTGCCCTCGGGGGCGGTGAAGCCCGCGACGTAGCCGACGACCGGCTTGGTCACGTGGTCCTTGATGTAGGCCGCGGCCCGCTCCTCGGCGTCGCCACCGATCTCGCCGATCATCACGATCGCCTTGGTCTCCGGGTCGTTCTCGAAGGCCTCGAGGGCGTCGATGTGGGTGGTGCCCACGATCGGGTCGCCACCGATGCCGATGGCGGTCGAGAAGCCGAAGTCCTTGAGCTCGAACATCATCTGGTAGGTCAGCGTGCCCGACTTGGACACGAGGCCGACCGGGCCCTTGCCCGCGATGGTGTGCGGCGTGATGCCGGCCAGCGACTCACCGGGCGTGATGATGCCCGGGCAGTTGGGACCGATCATCCGGGTGGACTTGCCCTGCAGGTAGGACCACACCTCGGCGGTGTCCTGCACCGGCACGCCCTCGGTGATGACCACGAGCAGGCCGATGCCCGCGTCGATGGCCTCGATGCAGGCGTCCTTGGTGAACGCCGGCGGCACGAAGACCACGCTGACGTCGGCGCCGGTCTCGGCCATCGCCTCCTTGACGTTGCCGAAGACGGGCAGCTCCTGGCCGCCCAGCTCGACGGTGGTGCCGGCCTTGCGGGCGTTGACGCCGCCCACGATGGTGCTGCCGGCGTCGAGCATGAGGGTGGTGTGCTTGGAGCCCATCCCACCGGTCATGCCCTGGACGATGATCTTGCTGTCCTTGTTGAGGTAGATCGACATGTTCTCTTTCTCCGTCCCTCAGGCCTGGTGGGCGAGCTCGGCGGCCTTGTCGGCCGCGCCGTCCATGGTGTCGACCTGGGTGACCAGCGGGTGGTTGAGCTCGTTGAGGATGCGGCGACCCTCCTCGACGTTGTTGCCGTCGAGGCGGACGACGAGCGGCTTGGTGGCCTCGTCGCCGAGGATCTCGAGGGCGCCCTTGATGCCGTTGGCGACCTCGTCGCACGCGGTGATGCCGCCGAAGACGTTCACGAACACGCTCTTGACCTGCGCGTCGTGGATGATCACGTCGAGGCCGTCGGCCATCACCTGGGCGTTGGCGCCGCCACCGATGTCGAGGAAGTTGGCGGGCTTGACCCCACCGTGCGCCTCGCCGGCGTAGGCGACCACGTCGAGGGTGGACATGACCAGGCCCGCGCCGTTGCCGATGATGCCGACCTCGCCGTCGAGCTTGACGTAGTTGAGGCCCTTGTCCTTGGCCTTCGCCTCGAGCGGGTCGGCCTCCTCGCGGATCTCGAAGGCCTTGTGGTCCTCGTGGCGGAACTCGGCGTTCTCGTCGAGCGAGACCTTGCCGTCGAGGGCCTCGAGCTTGTCACCGGTGAGGCGGGCGAGGGGGTTGACCTCCACGAGCGTGGCGTCCTCCTCGACGAAGACGGTCCACAGCTGCTGGATCATCGTCACGGCCTGCTCGAAGACGGGCTCGGGGAACGCCGCCTCCGTCGCGATCTCGCGGGCCTTGGCCTCGTCCACGCCGGTGCCGGCGTCGATGGCGATCTTCTTGACGGCGTCGGGGTTGGTCTTGGCGACCTCCTCGATCTCCACACCGCCCTCGACGCTCGCGATGCACAGGTAGGACCGGTTGGAGCGGTCCAGCAGGAAGGAGAAGTAGTACTCCTCCTCGATCGAGGCCCCGGGGACCACGAGCACCCGGTTGACCGGGAGCCCCTTGATCTCGAGGGCGAGGATCGCGCGGGCGGCCTCCTCGGCCTCCTCCGGCGACTTGGCGACCTTGACGCCGCCGGCCTTGCCGCGACCCCCGGCCTTGACCTGGGCCTTGACGACGACGACGCCACCGATCTCCTCCGCGGCCGCGCGAGCGTCCTCGGGGGTCTCGACGGTCTTGCCGAGCGCGCCGGCCACTCCGTGCTTGGCGAAGAGCTCCTTCGCCTGGTACTCCATCAAGTCCACGACGTACCCGTTCCTTCTCGTCTGCGTATTCGTCCAGGATTTCCTCTCGGCACCCTAGACCTGTCGGGCGGGTCACATCGAGGTCGGGCGTGGTGGCCCTGCTCACGCCGCCGATACGTTGGACGACATGTCTGCGGTGATGTGGTTCCGACGCGACCTCCGGGTCCGCGACCAGCCGGCCCTCCGGGCGGCGCTCGCCGACGGCCCCGCCGTCGCCCTCTTCGTCGTCGACCCCCGCCTGTGGAAGGGCGCCGGGGACGCCCGAAGGGCCTGGCTCTCCGGCACGCTGGCGGCGCTCGACGAGCGCCTCGGCGGACGACTGGTCGTGCGGTACGGCGACCCGGTCCGGGTCGTCCCGGACGTCGCCCGCGAGGTCGAGGCCTCGGCCGTGCACGTCTCGGCCGAGACCACGCCGTACGGGCGGCGACGCGACGCGGCCGTCGACGACGCGCTGGGCGACGTGCCCCTCACCGCGACCGGCTCGCCGTACGCCGTGGGGCCGGGGCGCGTCCTCAACGGCTCCGGCGGGCCCTACCAGGTGTTCACGCCGTTCGCGAAGGCCTGGCGGGCCCACGGCTGGGTCGAGCCGGCGCCGACCCCGCGCGACCCCGACCTGGTCGGGCTCGACTCCGACGACCGGGCCACCACGCTGCTCGAGCAGGCCACCGGCTCGGGTCCGGCGGGCATGCCGACGCCGGGCGAGGACGCGGCCTGGCGGCGGTGGCGGCACTTCCGCGACGAGCTGGTGACCGACTACGCGACCGACCGCGACAAGCCGGCCGTGGACGGCACCTCCCGCCTGTCCCCCTACCTCCACCTCGGCGTCGTGCACCCGCGCTCGTTGCTCGCCGACCTCGGCGACGTCCGCGGCCAGGGCGCCCACACCTTCGAGACCGAGATCGCCTGGCGCGAGTTCTACGCCGACGTGCTCTGGCACCACCCCGACTCGGCGTGGGCCGACCTCAAGCCCGCCCTGCAGGGCATGCGGTACGACGAGCCGGAGGACGCGATCGAGGCCTGGCGCACCGGGACCACCGGCTACCCGATCGTCGACGCCGGGATGCGCCAGCTGCTGCACGAGGGCTGGATGCACAACCGGGTGCGGATGATCACCGCGAGCTTCCTCACCAAGGACCTGCACGTGTGGTGGCCGGCCGGCGCCCGCCACTTCCTCGACCAGCTCATCGACGGCGACGTCGCCTCCAACAACCACGGCTGGCAGTGGGTCGCGGGCACCGGCACCGACGCGTCGCCGTACTTCCGCGTCTTCAACCCGGTCACCCAGGGCACCAAGTTCGACCCCGACGGCGACTACGTGCGCCGGTGGGTCCCCGAGCTCGATCACCTGCCCGGCAAGCTCGCGCACGAGCCGTGGAAGTCCGACGTCGGCTACGAGAAGGACTACCCCCTGCGGATCGTCGACCACGCCGAGGAGCGCACCGAGGCGCTCGAGCGGTACGACGCGGTGCGGGGCCGCTGAGCCGGATCAGGCCGGTGCGGGGTCCTGCTCGGCGTCGGAGAAGTACTCGGCGACCCAGCCGGTGATGTCGGTGGTCGGAGCGCCCGGGGTGAACACCTTGGCCACCCCGGCCTCGCGGAGCAGGGGGATGTCCTCCTCGGGGATGATCCCGCCGCCGAAGACGACGATGTCGTCGGCGTCGCGCTCGCGCAGGAGCTGGCCGAGCTTGGTGAAGAGGGTCATGTGGGCGCCGGAGAGCACGGAGAGGCCGATCAGGTCGGCGTCCTCCTGGATGGCCGTCTCGACGATCTGCTCCGGGGTCTGGTGCAGCCCGGTGTAGATGACCTCGTGGCCGGCGTCGCGCAGGGCACGGGCGACGATCTTGGCGCCGCGGTCGTGGCCGTCGAGCCCGGGCTTGCCGACGACGATACGGAGGCGACGGGACGGGGGCGGCGTACTCATGGACAGGAGGCTAACCCCGCGACGTGACCCACCCCACACGTGGGGAGCCCGATCGGGCCATCTATCGTGAACCGCTGCGCAGGCCGAGGGGCTCGTCCACAATCGACGGGTCCGCTGATTTCGGCGGTCGTGACCTTTCCGTTACAGTCTGGGGTCGGTTCGCCCAACGGCGGCCGACACCCATCCCCCACCACGGCAGATTGAGGACGTTCTATGGGCAACCACCGAGCGCATCGCGGCCCCCGCCGCAGCACCTCGGCAGCACCCGTCGTCGCCGTCCCCGTCGTGGGCAAGCGCAGGGCCACCGCCCCCGCTCGACGCAGTCCCCTCCTCCGCTCCCTCCCCTCGGCGCCGATCCTCCTCGGCGTCACCGCCCTCGCCATCTCGGCCGGCGGAGCCGTCACCGCCTCGGACGCCGACCTCGCCGGTCAGGTCACCTCGGGCAGCACCTCGATCGCCGCCGCCGGCACCATGGGCATCGCCCAGGTCGCTCCGACGACCACCACCCGCGACGCCGTCGTGTCGCGTGACTCCCGCCGCGACGCCCAGGCCGACGCGGCCAACCAGGAGCTCATCGAGGCCGCCGAGGCGCAGGCCAAGGAGCAGCACGCCGCGCTCGAGCAGTTCGCCCAGGCCGCCGAGAAGCAGTCCGCCAAGATCCGGGAGAACCAGTGGGTCCTCCCGCTGGAGAGCTACCGGATCTCCGCGACCTTCGGCGCCTCCAGCTACCTGTGGTCCAGCGTCCACACCGGGCTCGACATGTCGGCCCCGTCCGGCACCGCGATCCGCGCCATCGCCAACGGCGTGATCACCGAGACCGGCTACGACGGCTCCTACGGCAACAAGACCGTCCTCACCCTCGAGGACGGCACCGAGCTGTGGTTCTGCCACCAGACCTCGATCGACGTCAGCGTCGGCGACACCGTCCGCGGTGGCGAGGTCATCGGCACCGTCGGCTCCACCGGCAACTCCACCGGCCCGCACCTCCACCTCGAGGTCCGTCCCGGCGGCGGCGACCCGGTCGACCCCTTCACCGCGCTCCTCGAGCACGGTGTGACGCCCTGACCTGATCTGACCCGCGCCCGGGCGATGTCTCGGGTTCGTCCGGACGCCACAACTGGCGGGCGCCGACGCCTCCCGCGCCAGCAGCACGTTGTACGCCGCCAGCTGCACAGCCGGAGCCGAGGCAGTACGTCGCCAGCCGCCATTTCCCCGTCACCGCGGGGCACCGAGCCGTGGCGCTCAGGCGGAACCGGCGTCCCCTGGCGATCACTGCGTCCCCCCACACAGCCCGTCCAGCAGCTGGCGGGAGGCGACAACTCCGGCGCCGATAGACATGTCGTACGCCGCCAGTTCTGCAAGCAGCGCCGAGCAGCCCGCCACCCCCTCCACCAACTGGCGGGAGGCGACACCACCATCGCCGGCCAGCACGTCGTACGCCGCCAGTCTCGCGACAGGCGCCGGGACGCATGTCGCACGCCGCCAGTCTCTCGACCGGCGCCGCCCGGCCGGCCGGCGCCGGGCGGGCGCCCGATCGCGAGCCCCGGGTCACCCCGCTACAGCTAGAGCTTCTCCACCGGCGCGTAGCGCAGCAGCAGCCGCTTGACGCCCTCGGACCCGAAGTCGATCGAGGCGACCGCCTTGTCGCCCGCTCCCTCGAGCGTCACGACCGTGCCCAGCCCGAACGAGTCGTGCAGCACCCGGTCGCCGGGCTCCAGCGACGGGATCTCGCGGGCCGGCTTGGCCTTGGACATCGCGTCGGCGCGGGCGGCGGCCGAGGAGAAGTTGCGGCGACCGGCCGCGGTGGGTGCGCCCAGCCGCGCGGCGGAGTTGGCGGCCAGGTCGGGGCGGCCCCAGCGGGTCTGCGCCTCGGCGGTGCGACGCCAGTCGACGAGGTCGACGGGCAGCTCGTCGAGGAAGCGGCTGGCCGGGTTGTGCGACGGGGCGCCCCAGGCGGAGCGCACCATCGCGCGGGAGACGTAGAGCCGCTCGCGGGCCCGGGTGACGCCGACGTAGGCGAGGCGGCGTTCCTCCTCCAGCTCGGTCTGGTCGCCCAGGGACCGCTGGTGCGGGAAGACGCCGTCCTCGAGGCCGGACAGGAACACGACGGGGAACTCCAGCCCCTTGGCGGTGTGCAGGGTCATCAGGGTGACCACGCCGACGTCCTCGCCGTCGGGGGCGTCGGGGATCTGGTCGGCGTCGGCGACCAGGGCGACCCGCTCGAGGAAGTCACCCAGCCCGACACTGACGACGCCCTCCTCGACCTCCGCCGGGTCGGCGCTCGGGCCGGGCTGCGGGTCGTCGGAGAACTCGCGGGCCACGGCGACGAGCTCGGCGAGGTTCTCCACGCGGGTGGCGTCCTGGGGGTCGTCGCTGGCCTCGAGCTCGGTGAGGTAGCCCGAGCGCTCGAGCACCGACTCGAGCACCACGTCGGGGCGCTCCCCCGCGTCGACCATCGACTGGAGCTCCTGGACCATCGCGACGAAGCCCTGGATGTTCTTGAGGCTGCGCGTGGCCAGGCCGGGCGCCTGGTCGGCGCGGACGAGGGCCTCCCAGAAGGTGATCCGCTCGCGCTCGGCCAGCGCCTGGACGCACGCCTCGGCCCGCTCGCCGATGCCGCGCTTGGGGGTGTTGAGCACCCGCCGGACGGAGATCTGGTCGGCGGTGTTGACCAGCATCCGCAGGTAGGCCAGTGCGTCGCGCACCTCGCGCCGCTCGTAGAAGCGCACCCCACCGACGACCTTGTAGGGCTGGCCGGTGCGGATGAACACCTCCTCGAAGACGCGTGACTGGGCGTTGGTGCGGTAGAAGACGGCCACGTCCGAGGGCTTGCGACCCGCGTCGACGAGCTTGTCGATCTCCTCGCTGACGAAGCGGGCCTCGTCGTGCTCGTCGTCGGCGACGTAGCCGACGATCCGCTCGCCGTCGCCGGCCTCGGACCACAGGCGCTTGTCCTTGCGGGAGGCGTTGTTGGAGATGACCGAGTTGGCGGCGGTCAGGATGGTCTGGGTCGAGCGGTAGTTCTGCTCGAGCATGATCGACGTCGCGTCGGGGAAGTCCTGCTCGAAGTCCATGATGTTGCGGATGTTGGCGCCGCGGAACGCGTAGATCGACTGGTCGGCGTCACCGACGACCATCAGCTCGCTGGGCTCGTCGCCCGGGCCGTCGCCGCGCTCGAGGTCGTGGCCGCAGAGCTGGTGGATCAGGGCGTACTGCGCGTGGTTGGTGTCCTGGTACTCGTCGACGAGCACGTGCCGGAACCGGCGGCGGTAGTTCTGCCGGATGTCCGGGAAGGCCTGGAACAGGTGCACGGTCAGCATGATGAGGTCGTCGAAGTCGAGGGCGTTGGCCTCGCGCAGGCGCCGCTGGTAGGTCGTGTAGGCCTTGGCGTAGGCCTCCTCGAAGCCGTTGCGGGCGTCCTTGGTGGCGTCCTCGGGGTCGCGCAGCTCGTTCTTGTGGTTGCTGACCCAGTGGAGCACCGCGCCGGGCTGGTGGCGCTTGGGGTCGAGCTCGAGGTCCTTGAGCACCAGCGTCATCAGGCGCTTGGAGTCGGCGGAGTCGTAGATCGAGAAGTTGGACTTGAAGCCGAGCCGGTCGATCTCCTTGCGCAGGATGCGCACGCAGGCGGAGTGGAAGGTGCTGACCCACATGATCCGGGCACGCCGGCCGACGAGCTCCTCGACGCGCTCCTTCATCTCGGCCGCGGCCTTGTTGGTGAAGGTGATCGCCAGGATCGACCCGGGGTGGGCGTTGCGCTCGGAGATGAGCCACGCGATGCGGCGGGTGAGCACCCGGGTCTTGCCCGAGCCCGCGCCGGCGACCACCAGGAGCGGCGCCCCGGCGTGCACGACGGCGGCCGCCTGGGGCTCGTTGAGACCCTCGAGCAGCTCCTCGCGGGAGGGCCCGCTGCGGGTGCTGCGGGCCTCCCCGACGGGCGGGGCGGACTCGAAGCCGGGCAGCGGGAAGGGGATGCTCATCTCGTCCCCAACCCTACGTCGCGGGACGGACAGTCGCGGACCCGATCAGGCGGCGTGGGCGGGCGCCCAGAAGATGGCCACCCCGATGTTGAGCACGGTGAGCAGGAGCAGCCCGACCCACAGCCCCTGCGGGATGCTGGGCTTGCGCACGTTGGCCATCACCAGCACCAGGAGCACCAGGGCGACGGCGAACTTCACCGCGATCTTGGTGTGGTCGACGGCGGTGTCCCCGGCCTCGAGGACACCGACGAGGAGCAGGCCGGTGAGGAAGGCCGTGCCGATCCCGTCACGCATCGCGGGGTTGACCCGCTTGTCGGTGTCGCGCGCCTGGACCACGAGTCCACCGAGGAGCGCGGCGAAGCCGAGGACGTGCAGGAACAGCAGGACCAGGCGCAGGATCTCCATGGCCGCAGCCTAGTGGTCAGGCCTTGCGTCCCTTGCGGGGCTGGGGGCGTACGACGAGCACCGGGCACGGCGCGTAGTGCTGCACCCGCTGGGCGGTGCTGCCCACCAGCACGCTGTCGCTCAGGCCGCGGCCACCGGCGGCGACCACGACCAGCCCGGCGTCGTACTGCTTGGCCGCCTTGATGATCTCGTTGGCCGCCGACCCGCTGCGGATCCGCTTGTGGACCTTGGGGCCCCAGCCGTCGAAGACCGCCGCGATCGAGGCGACCGCGCTCTCCGCGGCGTCGCGGAACGATCCGACGGGCCACGCGCCCTTGGTGTCGGACACGTCATCGGCGAACGCGACCGAGGCGAGCGGGCGGATCACCGCGACCACCGAGATGTCGGTGACCTTGTCCGGGTCGGCGAAGGACTTGAGGTGCTTGGCGGCCGCGAGCGACTGCCGCGATCCGTCCGTGGCGACGATGACGTGCATGTCAGACCTCCAGGTCACTTGTCGAGGGGCGGGGCGGTGGCGGCGGTGCCCTTGCTGCCGAAGAGCTTCTCGGCGACGTACAGCACGCCACCGACGGCGAGCAGGCCGGCGCACCAGAACAACGACGTCGGGTCGTCGTAGATCGCGTAGTAGAGGATGGCGAGGTTGCCGATCAGCCCCACGATGAGCAGCGGCGTGTTGGCGCGGAACGCCCGCTCGTCCTCGTCCTGTCCACGCAGCTTGAGGCAGGTCACGATCACGAGCGCGTAGATCGCCAGCAGGAAGACCACGGTGACGAGCGCGAGCCGCTCGACCACGTCGAGCGAGCCGCCCGCCTGCGTGACCAGGGTGCCGGTGATGAGCAGGCCGCCCACCACCAGCCCGCTGAACAGCAGGCCCACCCAGGGGCTGCGCCGGGTCGGGTGGATCTTGGCGAACACGCCCGGCACCACGTCCTCGCGCGCCATGCCGTAGAGGATGCGCGGCTGCGTCACGAGGGTGACCAGGGTGGTGTTGGTGATCGCGACGAGCGCGATGACGGTGAAGATCGTCGTCATCAGGTCCGTGGAGAAGGGCAGGATCCCCTGCTTGACCACCTCGAGCAGCGCGACGTCAGAACCGGCGAGCTGGTCGGTCGGCACCGTCAGGGCGGCGGCCATGGAGACCAGCACGTAGACGATGCCCGCGACGATCATGCCGCCCACGAGGGAGCGCGGGAACGCCTTGTACGGGTCGATGGTCTCCTCCGCCACGTTGGCGGTGTTCTCGAAGCCGGTCATGGCAAAGAAGGAGAGCGCCACTCCCGCGAGGACCGCCAGCGCCGGGTTGCCGGAGACGCTGATGTCGGTGAGCGTGCCGAAGTCGGCGTTGCCCTCGGCGACGTACCAGACGCCGATGATCATGACGATGATCAGCCCGCTCAGCTCGACGAACGTCATCAGCATGTTCATCACCACCGACTCGGTGATGCCGATGTAGTTGATGAGCACCAGGGCGGCGACGAAGACGAGCGAGACGAGCAGCGCCGGCGGTCCGCCGCCGTCGAGGAGCTCGGAGAAGTACGACGCGAAGCCCGCGGCGAGCGAGCCCGTCGCCGCGAAGCTCGCGGCCAGGAAGGACACGGTCACCAGGAAGGTGAGCGCCTTGTTGTTGAAGGCCTTCTGGACGTACAGCGAGGAGCCCGCGGCCTGCGGGTACTTGGTGACCAGCTCGGCGTACGCCGCACCGGTGATCGCCGCGACCGTGACACCGGCCGCGAAGGCGATCCAGAACGCTCCACCGACCGCCGCGGCGACCAGTCCGATCAGGACGTAGATGCCCGACCCGAGGACGTCCCCGAGCGTGTAGAAGAACAGCTGCACCCCGGTGATGGACCGCTTGAGGCCGCTGTCGTCGTCCTCGTCGATGCGGTTGCTGCTGGTGACGGTGGAGTCGGCCACGGGTGGCCCTCACTTCCCGAGTGGAGTTGTGGAATCCCCCAACCCGACCGGAAGGAGGGAACCTTTGTCAATCCACTACACCCCGTCGGTGCTCACAGCAGGCGACGGTCCGAGGCCCACCGGGTGAGCTCGTGGCGGCTCGACAGCTGGAGCTTGCGCAGCGTCGAGGACATGTGGGTCTCGACGGTCTTGACGGAGATGAACAGCTCGCGGGCGACCTCCTTGTAGGCGTAGCCACGGGCGATGAGGCGCATCACCTCGCGCTCGCGCTCGGTGAGCCGGTCGAGGTCCTCGTCGACCGCGGCGACGTCGATGGAGCCGGCGAAGGCGTCGAGGACGAAGCCGGCCAGCCGCGGGGAGAAGACGGCGTCGCCGTCGGCCACCCGGGCGATCGCGTCCACGAGCTCGGGACCGGTGATGGTCTTGGTGACGTAGCCGCGCGCACCGCCGCGGATGGTGCCGATGACGTCCTCGGCGGCGTCGCTCACCGACAGCGCGAGGTAGCGCGCCTGCGGCGAGGGCGCCTGGCGCATCACCTCCACGCCCCCTCCCCCGGGCAGGTGCACGTCGAGGAGCACCACCAGCGGCTGGTGCTCGCGGATGGCGGCGACCGCCTCCGCGACGTCGGCCGCCTCGGCGACGACGTCGACCTCCCCGGCACCCGCTCCCGCGAGCTCGGCGCGCACCCCCGCACGGAACATCGCGTGGTCGTCGACGATCACGACCCTCACCGGACGGACGGGACGGGCGGTCTCGGTCATGACTCTCCTCGTGCTGCGGGGTTGGTGCGCAGGGGCATGTGCAGGCGGACCTCGGTGCCGGCACCGGGCGACGTACGGACCTCCGCACTGCCGCCGTGACGGGCCATGCGGTCGATGATGCTGCTGCGGACGCCGTGGCGGTCGGCCGCCACCGCGTCGAGGTCGAAGCCGGCGCCGCGGTCGCGGACGAAGACCTCGACCGCGTCGGGCGTCGCCTCGACGTAGACGTCGACGCGCGGCACCCCGGCATGCCGGGCGGCGTTGACCACCGCCTCGCGCGTGGCGTTGGCGACGGTGCGCACGGCCTCGGAGTCGGCGCAGTCGCCCACGGTGACGACGTCGACGACCACCGGGTGGGTCTCCTCCACCGAGGCGGCCACGTCGCGCAGCGCCCCGGCCAGGGTGGTGTCGTCGGTCGCCTCGCCCTCGAAGAGCCAGGTGCGCAGGTCGCGCTCCTGGGCCCGGGCGAGCCGGGCGACGGTGGTCGCGTCGCCCGAGTTCTTCTGGATCAGGGCCAGGGTCTGGAGCACCGAGTCGTGCAGGTGCGCGGCCATGTCGGCCCGCTCCTGGGTGCGGACCCGCTCGGCCCGCTCGGCGCCGAGGTCGTTGACCAGGCGCAGCGCCCACGGTCCGACGACGAGCGCGAGCCCCAGGATGCCGAGCAGCCCGGCCACCACGACCGGGCCGGCGAACCGGACCGAGCCGGTGGTGACGCCGAAGACCACGAGGGCGACCACGACCAGTCCCAGGCCGATGAGGACCCGGGCGTACGCCGCCCAGCCGCCGTTGCCGAAGACCGCGCGGAAGGGGTCGATCCGGCCCGTGGAGTCGAGCCACCGCTCGCGCTGGGCCTCGTCGGCCTGGCGCCACAGCAGCGCGATGCCCGCGACCCCGAGGACCACCGGCCAGAACAGCACGCCCTGGCCGAAGACCGCCTCGAAGCCCAGCACCCCACCGAAGAGGAGGGCGCCGATCGCGATCGCCGGCCCGGCGCTCGCGAGCCGTCCCACCCGCCGCGGCCGGCGTCCCCCGCGACGGGCGCTGGCCAGGCCGGGCGCCTCGTCGGCGAACCGGCTGTCCGCCGGCAGGAAGACCCACAGCGCGGCGTACAGCAGGATGCCGAGGCCGTCGATCAGCGCGAGCACCACGAACCCCACCCGCACCCACAGCACGGCGATGCCGAGGTGGCGCGCGAGGCCGGCCGCGACGCCGCCCGCCACGGGGGCGGACGTGTCGCGGTAGGCACGGCGTACGGACAGTGGGGAACTCATCGTGCCACCATCGTCGCAGGCCAGGACGACCCTTCCCATGAGGCACGACCCCGACTCGACCCTGAGGTCCGACCCCGTGGGCACCGGCAGCTTTCAGGGTCGTCACCGATGGTCCGACGACGACGCAGAGCCCACGCTGGAGCCATGGACACGACCACACCCCCTCCCGACCAGCCGGAGCCGCCGGCCACCGACCCCCCGGCGCCGGTCACCCCGCCGACCACCGAGGGTCCCCGCGTCTCCCGCGAGGAGATGCGCGACCTCGGGCGGCTCCGCCGCTCGGTCACCGACCGCCGCGTCGCCGGCGTCGCCGGTGGGCTGGCCCGCCACCTCGACGTCGACCCGATCATCGTGCGCGTCGCGCTGGTGGTGCTGGTCTTCTTCGGCGGCTCGGGCCTCCTCCTGTACGCCGCCGGCTGGCTGCTGGTGCCCGAGGAGGGCACCGCCGACCAGCCGCTCGGCCTCGACGAGCGCAGCCGCCGGATCGCGCTGATCGGCGCGGGAGTGCTGGCCGCACTGGCCGCTCTCGGCGACTGGGCCGGCGCGTTCTGGTTCCCCTGGCCGGTCGTCATCGTCGGGCTGGTCGTCCTGTGGTTCCTCAACCGCAACCAGCAGCACGCGGTCCGACCCACCTCGGGCTACGGGTCGAGCCTCACCGGCTCGACGTACGACGGCTTCGAGCAGGCAGGCCCCGCCTACGCGGGACCGACGTACACCGGCCCCACCTACGACCCCGCCGCCTACGTGCGTCCCCGCAACCCCCGCAAGCGGGGGCCCCTCCTCTTCTGGTCGACCCTGGCGCTCATCGCGATCGGGATCGGCACGCTGGGCGTCATCGACGCCGCCGGCACCGACGTCCCCGACGCCGGCTACGCCGCCCTCGCCATGGCCGTCACCGGCGTGATGCTGGTCCTCGGCGCCTTCTGGGGCCGTGCCGGCGGGCTCATCCTGGTGGGTCTGATCGCCGCGGTCGCCACGGTCGCCGGCACGGCGTCCGAGGACCTGGAGGGCACCCGTCTCGCCTACGCCCCCACCACCGTGGGCGAGGTGCGCGACAGCTACGACCTCGGGACCGGCGAGATGACGCTGGACCTGTCCGGCATCACCGACGTCGACGGCCTCGACGGCCGCGACATCACCGTCGACGGCGGTGTGGGCACCGTCGAGGTCGTCGTCCCCCGGGGCATGGACGTCTCGGTCGACGCCTCGGCCGGCGTCGGCAACGTCGAGGTCTTCGAGCAGGAGAGCGGTGGCTTCGACGTCCAGCAGGACGGCTTCGTCGACGGGGGCGACGAGGTCCCCGACATGACCATCGAGGTGGACCTGGGCATCGGCCAGGTCACCGTGCGCGAGCAGTGAGGACGAGACGATGAGCAACGACGAGAGCTACGACGGTCCCCGCGACCGCAGCGACATCCACCAGAACACCAGCCAGGGCCTCGAGGAGGACCTGCGCGACCACGAGCGCTCGCAGACCGCGGCGCTCGTCCCCGAGGCGGTCCGCGACACCTCCGGACGTCACCCCGTCAACGTCGGGCACCTGGTGATGGGCGTGGCCTTCCTCGGCCTCACCGCCATCTGGGCGCTCTTCGAGTCCGGCACCATCGGCTCGGACGACCTGCGCTGGCTGATGCCGCTCCCCTGGCTGGCGGCCGGCGTGGCCGGCCTGCTGGCGGTCGTGCTGACCGGCCGCCGCCGCGGGGACGCGTCGACGTACTAGCGCTCAGTCCTGGTCGGCGAGCCAGTCGGCCAGGGCCCGCGCGGCGATGTCGGGGTTGTCGGAGAAGAGTCCGTCGACCCCGGCACCGAGGAACGCCAGCGACTCGGCGTACATGTCGCCGGGCGCGTTCGGGTCCGTCCCGACGCGGAAGTCGGTGGCCATGAACTGGTTCTCCCGGCGCAGCGTCCACACGTGCACGACGAGGCCCGCCGCGTGGGCGTCGTCCACCACCGCCGACGGGGCACCCGTGGCGCCGGAGGCGTCGCGCGGCAGCACCCAGTTCTTCGCGGCGCCCAGGCCGTCGGCGTACGTCGCGATCGTCCGCAGGCCGGCGGCCGTCACCATCGAGGCGTAGGTCGTGCCGGGCAGGTCGAAGGGACCACCCGCGCCGTCGACGAGCTGGGCGAGGTCCACGTCGACCATCGTGTCGAGGTCGCGGAGGTTGGAGACCTCGAAGGACTGGATGACGACCTCGTCGTCGGCGTCGTCCAGCTTCCGCTTCTCGAGCGCGGCCACGAGCGGCTCCTCGAGGGACAGCCCGATGGAGTCGAAGTACGTCGGGTGCTTGGTCTCCGGGTAGACGCCGACGCCCTCGCGCCGGGCCAGCTTGAGCACCTCGTCCAGGGTCGGGACGCGGAAGCCGCCGTCGTACGCCGTGTTGTCCGGGCGTACGCCGGGCAGCCGCTCGACGGCCCGCAGCGTGCGCAGCTCCTTGTAGGTGAAGTCCTCGGTGAACCACCCGGTCACCGTCCGGCCGTCGATGACCTTGGTGGTGCGCCGGTCGGCGAACTCGGGGCGGTCGGCGACGTCGGTGGTGCCGCTGATCTCGTTCTCGTGGCGGGCGACGAGGACGCCGTCCTTGGTCGAGACCAGGTCGGGCTCGATGTAGTCGGCGCCCTGGCGGATGGCGAGCTCGTACGCCGCGATCGTGTGCTCGGGGCGGTAGCCGGAGGCGCCGCGGTGGCCGATCACCACGGGGTCGGCCGACAGGTCGGTGCTGGGTCCCGCCTGCGCGGCGGTGGGGACGAGGAGGGTGGTCGCGGCGGCGGTCAGGGCGACGGCGGCGGCGATGCTGGTCTTCCGAGAGGTCATGCCCCGGAGCCAAACGAGCGCGGACGGCCGGGCCGCGAGCGCGGGGTGAACGTCAGGTGACGCGTCCGACGACATCCGGCGCGCGGACCTCGCGGGCGGTCCGGAGCGCGATCTCGGGGTGGTCGGTGATGACGCCGTCCACCCCGGCGTCGAGGAGCGCGCGCACCTCGCCGGACATGTCGCCGGGGGCGTCGAGGGCGCTGCCGCGACGCAGGTTGGTGGGCAGGAAGCGGTTCTCGGCGCGCACCGTCCAGACGTGCACGGTCAGCCAGGCCCGGTGCGCGTCGCGGACCAGCCGGGACGGTTCGCCCACCGCCCCGTCGGCATCGCGCGGCAGGACCAGTGCCTTGTGCGGGCCGATCCCGTCGGCGTAGTCGTCGATCCACGCCAGCCCGTCGCGGGTGACGAGGTCGCCGTACGTCGTCGGGTCGCCGAGCGCGACCAGGTCGGCGGGCCGGCGGTGGGCCACGTCGAGGAGCTGGACGACGGGCAGCCGGGTGCGACCGGCCAGCCGCCGCAGGACGGTCGTCTCGAAGGACATCAGGGTGACGCGCGCCCAGGGGTGGTCGAGCCCGTGCCGGGCCAGGTCGACCAGCAGGGGGCGGTCCAGCGGCAGCCCGATCGCGTCGAAGTACGCCGCGTGCTTGAGCTCGACCATCACGCCCACGGTGCGCCCGCGTCGTACGGACTCGGCGCCGACCATGGCGAGCACCTCGGTGAAGGTCGGAACTCCCTCGACCCCGTCGTACGCCGTGTTGTCCGGGCGCAGGCGCGGCATCCGCTCGCGCGCCGCGAGGGTCTTGAGCTGGGCCAGGGTGAGGTCCTCGACGAACCAGCCCGTCAGCTCGGTGCCGTCGATGGTGCGGGTGGTGCGCAGGTGCGCCAGCTCGGGGTGGTCGGCGACGTCGGTGGTGCGGCTGATCTCGGACTCGTGGCGGGCGACGAGCACGCCGTCGCGGGTGATGACGAGGTCGAGCTCGATGTCGTCGACGCCCATCCGGATCGCGGTCCGGTAGGCGTCCAGGGTGTGCTCGGGGCGGTGCCCGCTGGCGCCGCGATGGGCCACGACCGCCGGGGTCAGGACGAGGCTGGAGGTCCGGTCGAGGAGCGGTCCGGTCGTGCCGAGCACGGTCATGGGACCACGGTCGGGTCCGCACGAGGCGGCGGCGGGACGCCCGCACGACGTCAGGGTGAATGGCACATGATGGTCGGGTGACGCTGCCGAGCTTTCCGCGACTCGAGTCCCTGCCCGTCCTCGACCACCTCGACCTGGTCGCCCCTCCGGTGGCCGCGGCGCTGGCCTCGTGGCCGGCGGCGGACCGGGCGGCGGTGGTCGAGATCGATCCGGACCTCGCCGACACGGCCGCGATGACGGCGGAGTACGACCTGCCGCTCGCCGCGTCGGGCAACTGCGTGGTCGTCACGGGCCGCCGCTCCGGTGAGGAGCGCACCGCCGCCTGCGTGGTCCGCGCCGACACCCGGGCCGACGTCAACACCCTGGTCCGGCGCCTGCTCGACGTCCGCAAGGCCACCTTCCTGGCGATGGACCGCGCCGTCGAGGAGTCCGGCATGGAGCACGGCGGGATCACCCCCGTCGGGCTGCCGGCGGGCTGGCGGTTGCTCGTCGACGAGCGGCTGCTGGACGAGCCGGTGGTGATCCTGGGCGCCGGCGTACGACGATCCAAGCTGCTCCTGCCCGGCAGCACCCTGGCGGACCTCCCGGGCGCCGAGGTCGTGCCCGCCCTGGGGACGTGAGCGTGGAACCCGAGCCGATCACCCCGCTCGCGCCCCGGGCCGCCGGTCGCACGGTCTTCACCCAGCGCTGGTCGGAGCTGGCCTTCCTGCACTGGGCGGTGCCGCCGGAGCGGGTGCAGCCGTACCTGCCGGCCGGGACGCGCCCCGACACGCTGGACGGGACGACGTACGTCGGGCTGATCCCGTTCTGGATGCAGGGCATCGGGCTCCTCGGCGGCCCCGGCCTGCCCTACGTCGGGTCGTTCCACGAGACCAACGTGCGTCTCTACTCGGTCGACGAGCAGGGTCGCCGGGGCGTGGTCTTCGTCAGCCTGGACGCGTCGCGGCTCGCGCCCGTCCTGGCCGCTCGCGGCGGTCCCCGGCTGCCCTACCTGTGGTCGCGGATGCGTCGTCGGCGGTCGGGGACGCAGGTGACCTACACGTGCCGGCGGCGGTGGCCCGGGCCGCGCGGCGCCCGGTCCCGGATCGCGGTGAGCGTCGGCGCGCGCCTCGAGGCCGGCGAGCTGGAGCACTTCCTCACGGCCCGGTGGGGGCTGCACCTGGTCGACCGGGGCGGACGCACCCGCTTCTGGCCCAACGAGCACCCGATCTGGCCGCTGCACCACGCCGTCGTCGACGAGCTCGACGACGAGCTCCTCGCCGCGGCGGGCTTCGGCGACCTGGCCGCCCGGGCGCCGGACCACGTGATGTTCTCGCCCGGGGTCGACGTGGTCTTCGGTCCGCGGCTGCGCCGCTGAGCAACGGTCCTTGCGATCGTGACAGTAACGGTGTCACAGTTGGCCCCATGAAGCTCTCCATGCCGCTCATGTACGCCGGGAACCCGCGCGAGGCCGCCGACCAGGTCAGCGCCCTCGAGAAGGCGGGCCTCGACACCGTCTGGGTGGCGGAGGCCTACGGCTTCGACTCCCCCACGCTGATGGGCTACCTCGCGGCCAAGACCGAGACGATCGAGATCGGCTCGGCGATCCTCAACATCTACTCCCGCACCCCCGGAGCGCTGCTGCAGACCGCGGCCGGACTCGACAACGTCTCCGGCGGCCGCGCGATCCTCGGCCTCGGCGCGAGCGGGCCCCAGGTCATCGAGGGCTTCCACGGGGTCCCCTACTCCAAGCCGCTGGGCCGCACCGCCGAGGTGATCGACATCGTGCGCCGCGGGCTCAAGCGCGAGCCGCTGACCAACGACGGCATCATCAAGCTGCCGCTGACCAAGGAGGACGGCGCGGTCACCGGCCTCGGCAAGGCGCTCAAGATCCTCACCCACCCCGACCGCGACACCATCCCGATCTACATCGCCGGCCTCGGCCCCAAGAGCGTCGAGCAGGCCGCCGAGATCGCCGACGGGTGGATCCCGATCCTGTTCCACCCCGAGAAGGCGCACCTGGTGTGGGGTGACGCGCTCGCGGCCGGGAAGGCCAAGCGCTCGGCCGGCCTGGGCCCGCTCGAGATCAACGCCGGCGGCATGGTCGCCATCGGTGAGGGCCCGGAGACCAAGGCGCTGCTCGACCTCGCCCGCCCGACCTTCGCGCTGTACGTCGGGGGCATGGGCGCCCGGGGCAAGAACTTCTACAACGACGTCGCCCGCTCCTACGGCTACGAGAAGGAGGCCGCGGAGATCCAGGACCTCTACCTCTCGGGCAAGAAGAAGGAGGCCGAGGCGCTGGTCCCCACCGAGTGGCTGGAGGCGGCCAACCTCGTCGGCCCCGCGTCTTACGTGAAGGAGCGGATCGCCGCCTTCCGCGAGGCCGGCATCACCAACCTCTCGCTCACGCCCGCGACCGACGACCCGGCGGCGACCATCGCACAGGTGAAGGAATGGGTCTCCTGACCCGAGGGGGCCGCCCTCGGCTGCTGGCCCATCCCCGCCGCTACGACAACCTCCGACGGATCCGCGCCCTCGACCCCGAGCGGGACGCCGACGAGATCCTCGGCCTCACCGCGCGCCGCGAGTTCCCGTGGGACTACTCGCAAGGGACCGGGATCGCCTTCATGCGCGACTACGGAGTGCCGCCCATCGCCCGGCTCCTGCACGAGACCGGTGAGTTCGAGCACGACGGCATGAAGCGCTACGACGACACGATCCTCATCGGCCAGGAGGCCACCGTCGACGGGATCGACAGCGAGCGTGGGCACGCCGCCGTACGCCGCCTCAACCGGATCCACGGCCACTACGACATCCCGAACGACGAGCTCGCCTACGTGCTGGCCACCACCATCGTCGGCCCGGTGCGCTGGATCTCGCTCTACGGCTGGCGCCCGCTCGACCCCCACGAGCTGGTCGCGATCACCCGGGTGACCACGCGCTTCGGCGAGCTGATGGGCATCAAGGACCTGCCCACGACGTACGACGGCTACCTGGCGCTCCTCATCGACTACGAGCGCGCGCACTTCGAACCCACGCCCGCCGGCCACGCCGTCGCCGAGGCGACGATCGCGATCGGGAGCAGCGTCGTGCCCGCGCCGCTGCGCCCCCTGGTCCGGCGGGTGTCGATCGCGATCATGGACGAGCCGCTGCGCATCGCGCTCGGGATGCCCGAGCAGCCCGCCTGGCTCGGCCGGCTGGTCCGCCGCAGCCTGCGGGCACGCGGGTTCCTGCTGCGCTTCGCTCCCCCGCGCCGCGAGGAGTTCCGCCACCGCGCGACCACCTACCCCGGCGGGCACCGGCTCTCCGACCTCGGCCCGCTGTCCATGCTCGACGCCCTCAACTCCCCCTCGAACGCCGGTCCCACCCTCCCTAGGAGCACCCATGCCTGAGCGCCCGTCGATCCTCGAGCAGGAGCACGAGGACTTCCGCGCCACCGTCCGCACGTTCATGGAGCGCGAGGTCGCGCCGTACCACGCGAAGTGGGAGGCCGACGGCGTCGTCGACCGCGACGTGTGGCGCAAGGCGGGCGACGCGGGGTTGCTCTGCTTCGACGTCGAGGAGGAGTACGGCGGCGCCGGGATCTCGGACTTCCGCTACAACATGGTGCTCGCCGAGGAGGCCGCCCGGGTCGGGGCCTCCGGGCCCGGTTTCGCCGTGCACACCGACATCATCGTGCCCTACATCTCCACCCTCGGGACCGAGGAGCAGAAGCGGCGCTGGCTGCCCGGGCTCGTGTCCGGCGACCTGATCTCGGCGATCGCGATGACCGAGCCGGGCGCCGGCTCGGACCTGCAGGGCATCCGTACGACGGCGGTCGACGCCGGCGACCACTACGTGCTCAACGGGTCCAAGACCTTCATCAGCAACGGGATCCTGTCCGACCTCGTGATCGTCGTCTGCCGCACCGATCCCGAGGCCGGTCACCAGGGCATCAGCCTGCTCGTGGTCGAGCGCGGGATGGAGGGCTTCGAGCGGGGTCGCAACCTCGACAAGATGGGGCTGCACGCCCAGGACACCGCCGAGCTGTCGTTCACCGACGTCCACGTCCCGAAGGCCAACCTGCTCGGCTCTCCCGGGTCGGGATTCGTCTCGTTGATGGAGAACCTGCCCCAGGAGCGGATCTCGATCGCCTGCATCGCGGTCGCCGCGATCGAGCACGTGCTGGAGCTCTGCCTGGCCTACGCCAAGGAGCGCGAGGCGTTCGGCAAGCCGATCGGGAAGTTCCAGCACAACCGGTTCGTGCTGGCCGAGATGGCGACCGAGGCCCACATCGCCCGGGTCTTCGTCAACGACTGCGTGCTGCGGCTCAACGCCGGCACCGTCGACACCTCGGTCGCGTCGATGGCGAAGTGGTGGACCACCGAGCTGCAGAAGCGGGTCGTGGACGCGGGCGTCCAGCTGCACGGCGGCTACGGCTACATGAGCGAGTACCCGATCTCCAAGGCCTACACCGACTCCCGGATCCAGACGATCTACGGCGGGACCACCGAGATCCAGAAGGAGATCATCGGGAGGATGCTCGGGCTGTAGGCCGGCTCATCGGTCAGAGCGGCACGTCGTCCGGGACGATCCGGGTGACCACGACGTCGGACCCCTCCCGCTCGGCGACGAGGCGCGAGCCTTCCAGCCGCCCGATCGACTCGCGCACCACCGCCAGGTCGAGGTGGGTGTCGTGGGCGATGTCGGCGTCGCGGACGGGGACGACGTTCGGTCCCCACTCCTCGGGCGGCACCTCGAAGGGGTCGAAGTCCGTCTGCGCGGCCGCCCAGAGCTGCAGGGCGGACTCGTGCACGATGTCGTCGGTGGTGTGGTCGTCCGGCATCTACGCGACGCTACCTGTCGTCCAGCCTGCTAGTCGACGACGAAGGTGATGGACTCCCGAGCCCGCCTGGCCATGTCCACCAGCTCCCTCGGCGCGTCGTTGTCGCGCCACTGGTCGACCACGACCGGAGTCCCCTCGATGTCCAGGACCCAGAAGTCGATGACGACGCTCTCGGGATTGGGACCTGCGCCGGAGTAGGTGATGCCGCGACCGCCGCCGAGAACTGTCTGGGCGACGCGGTAGTAATTCGGACAGTCGACGTCGATCCGTAGCCGCAGGTGGAGCGCAGCGCGCCCGAAGACCTCCGTCGGCGTCGGCGACTCGAGGACCGTGCTCCGCGGCAGCTCGGTCAGCCGCTGCGCGAGGTCCTGCGCGGTCTCGCCCAGATCCGAGGTCGTACGGTCGCGGAGACAGCCCGAGCCGTCGGCCAGCGCGGAGGGCATGTAGGCACCGAAGCCGGCAAAGGTCGCGTAGGCGTAGTGCACGACCGGGAAGCCAGAATTTTGCCAGTTCGTCCCCTCGACGGCCAGGTGGACCTCGATGGCCCCACCGGACGCGTCGGTGCCAATGGGCAGCCGGTAGGTGACCCCTGACCTGAGCGGGACTCCGCCGTCGGGCAGGGGCTCGGGCGTCGAGGAGTCGGCTCGTGTGCCGGCGGGACCGGGTCCGGTGCCGGGGTCGGCGAGGTCGGCGAGGTCGGCCTGCAGGACGCCGGCGGCGGCCGAGCCCACGAGCACGGTCGCGGCGGCGACGGCACCGAGCCGCACGACGGTGCGACGACGACGGCGTACGCGACCCCCGTTGATCATGCCGACGACGTCGGGCGGCGGAGCGGTCCGCCTCTCCGCCTCGCGCGTGAGGGTGACTCGGAGGTTCTCGTCGAGACTCATGACGTGCTCACCGCCTCTCCCACCCCTGCGGCCGCCAGGGCCCGCCGCAGGGCTCCTACCGCCGCCGCCGACTGAGACTTCACGGTGCCCCTCGCACACCCGAGCGCCTCCGCGATCTGGGCTTCGGTCAGTCCCTCGTAGTAGCGCAGCACGATCACCGCTCGCTGCCTCTCGGGAAGGGCGCACACCAGCGGCCAGAGCAGGCAGTGGTCCAGCACCTGCAGCTCCTCGGACTCCCCCTGGATCTCCGGCAGCCGCTCGCTGGGCCTCTCGCGGTTCCAGGCGCGGCGGCGGCTGGAGACCAGGGTGGTGGCGAGCATGCGGCGCACGTAGGCCTCGGGGTGCTCCACACGGCTGATGCGGTCCCAGTTCACGTAGGCCTTCTCCAGCGTGGTCTGCAGGAGGTCCTCGGCGCCCGTCGGCGACGCGGCCAGCAGGTAGGCGAGGCGGTAGAGCGACGTCCAGCGGGCGGCGACGAAGTCGGCGAAGTCCTGGTCGTCGGTCATCGGTCGATCCCTTCCACCGAGACGTCCCACAACGATGATGTGCCCTCCGCGGCCGCATGGCTACGGACACTTCTTCAACGCTTTGGCGCGGATGCTCGGTTCGGTCGGTCCTCTATCCTTCTCGCCATGCGAATCTCGGGGGTTCCTCTTGCACGACGCTGCCTGGCCACGCTCGCCCTGTGGGCGACCGCAGCCGCGACCCTGGCGGCGCCGACGCCGGCGCTCGCCGCCCCCGGAGGCGGCGGCGCCGAGCCCGGGTCGCTGACCGGCTACGCGTTCGACACATGTGCGGCCCCGGCGCAGGAGGTGATGGACGCGTGGCGGCTGTCGTCGCCGTACGCCGGCATCGGCATCTACGTCGGCGGCAGCAACCGCCTGTGCGACCAGCCCGAGCTCGACGCGGACTGGGTGGGCACCCAGCAGCGCCGTGGCTGGCACCTGTTGCCGCTGTGGGTCGGCCCGCAGGCCAGCTGCTCGGGGTATCCCGACGTCATGTCGTCCGACGTGGCCGGTGCCGGCCGCGAAGGGCGTCGCGAGGCCGCGGCCGCGGTGAGCACCGCGCGCGGTCTCGGCATCGGCCGGGGCAGCACGTTGTACTACGACCTCGAGGACTACGACATCGCCCCGGACGACTGCCGCCGAGCGGCGCTGTCGTTCCTCTCCGGGTGGACGAAGGCCCTGCGCGGCTCGGGCTACCGCTCGGGCGTCTACTCCAACATCGCCGCCGCGATCACCTCCCTGGACTACGCGAACCGCGTCTCCCGCGGCTCCTATGCGATGCCCGACGACATCTGGTTCGCCTGGGACAACGGCCGGTCGGACGTGCGCACCGACAAGCGCGTGCTGAGCGACGAGTGGGACGACCACGACCGCGTCCACCAGTACGCGCTCGACGTCACGCAGGCGTTCGGCGGCTACCCGATGGTCGTCGACGCCAACTGGGTCGACGTCGGTCGTGGGTCGGTCGCGCCCCGCAGCCGTCCACTGTGCCGTGGCGTGGACGTGGACCTGCGCCGCTACCCGACCCTGGGCAAGGGAAGAAGCGGTGACGCCGTCCGAGCCGCGCAGTGCCTGCTGCGCCGTCAGGGTGTCCTGAAGGCACCCCTCACCGGCCGGTACGACGCACGCACGGCCGCCGCGGTCGGCAAGGCCCAGCGCAGGCTCGACCTGCCCGAGACCGGCCGCCTCACCCGCAGCACCTGGACCGCGTTGCTCGCCCGGGGCGGACAGCCGCTGCTCAAGGTGGGCGACACCGGCACGGGGGTGCTCCGGCTCCAGCGCGCCCTCACCGCGGCGCTCGGCCGGCCCGTCCGCATCGACGGCGTCGTCGACAAGGGGACCGCCCGCGCCGTGGCGGCGTACCAGCGCAAGGTCGGGCTGCCGGCGACCGGGGTGGTCACCCCCGAGGTGTGGGACAGCCTGACCTGACTCAGGCCGCGAGGCCCAGCAGGGCACGGCTCACGACGAGCTCCGCCGGGCTGGCCGCTGTCGCGGGCGCGCCGATCCGCCGCGTGCCGGTGTGGTCGACGAGGTAGATCGCACCGTGGGGGTCGCGCCAGACGTAGATCCCGGCGAACGGCTGCTGCACCTGCCACGCCCCGTGGGTCTTGATCCGGTGGTGGTGCTGGGTCATCGGGCCGTAGTTGCCCACCCTCGACTGCCCCGCGGGTCTGTCCGCACCGTGCCGGAAGGCCACGGTGTGGTCGATCTGCTGGGTGCGGGACGTGCTGGATCCCCACGGGAAGGTGTCGGCCGGCGTCATGAGATGCACGGCCTGCCGATGTGGGTCGGGGATCTCGTAGGCGTCGACCGGCGCCTGTCCGGCCAGGTCGATCACGGGGCTCACGGTGAACCTCGAGTGCGGGCCGAGGTGGTGACGGAGCCAGGCCTCGGTGACCGGTCCCTGGCCCTCGACGCGAGCGACGCCGGTCTCCTCGTCACCGGCGTAGACGTGGACCATCAGGGCGACAGTCGGCATCAGGGCGTCCCAGTCGACCTCGGGGCGCTCGCCCGTGTGCTCGGCATCGCACTGGGGATCGCGTTCTGGAGGCTTGGCGCCGTCTGGATCGTCCGGCCGGTCGCGCCACGTGGCGTAGGCCGTCATGAGCGCGACGGCGCGCTGGGGGTCGGTGAGCACGAGGACGGCCTTGACCCGGCGATGGTCCTCGGGGTCGGTGTCGCCGAGGTCGGCCAGGATGCGGGCGAGGTGCGCCACGATCGCGTCCAGGCGGGCGACGACGTGGAAGGGCGCGCGGACGTAGAAGCCGCGCATGCCGTCCTCGGTGGACCGGGTCGCGTCGGCGAACTGTCGACGGGCCTGCTCCTCCTCGCGGGCGGCCGCAGCCTCCGGGTCGCTGGCGGCGATCGCACCGGTGACGAGCTCCTCGAAGCGGGTCCACGGGATGCGGCCGTCGGCGGACTCGGCGACGCGCGAGTCGACGTATGCCGCCTGCTCGAGCGTGAGGTCCCGGGTGCGCCGGGCGACGAACCGGGCGTAGGACGCCCGGACCTCGAGCGCCTCGACGCGCCGCCACAGCTGGGGCAGCCGGATGACGAGGCCGAGGGCGTCGGCGATCAGCGAGGAGGCCGCCCACGAGGTGATGCCCAGCCGCGACCCCAGCTCGGCGCAGCAGAACTCCGCGACCTCGGGTGTCCCCACGCCGCCGAACCTCCTGGCCCGCTCCCGGCCCGGCAGCCCGGTCAGCGCGGGGTCGAGGCGGTCGGAGTTGTTGATGACCGCGTGCTGCACGGCGATCCGCAGGACCTGGACCTCGCACTCGCGCTGGGTGCGCGCCACCTCCTCGGCGTGATCGAGGAGTGCCGCCCCGGTCAGCCCGGTGAGGTCGGTGGTCAGGTGCATGACCCCACTCAAGCACCGAGCACCGACAGCGCTCGTCGAGTTCGAGACCCCCTGTGGAGAGGGCCCTCTGCTCAGCCCGGGAACGGCCTGACGAGGCAAGCAGGTCAGCGCCTCCCGGGCCGCGGGAGCTCCGGGACCGGCCGCCGGCAGCCGTTGCCCCGGCAGTCCTCGAGCCGGTCGCGCAGGAGCCTGGTGAGCTGCCGCCGGATCCGCTGGTAGCGCGGGTCCGCGTGGACGTTGGTGAGCTGGTAGGGGTCCCGGCGCCGGTCGTAGAGCTCGCGCAGCCGCGGCTTCTTCCAGCGGACCAGCGTGTAGCGGTCGGTCCGCACCCCGCGGAACGTCCAGGCCCGCGCCTTCACCGTGCCCTTGGACCCGGCCTGGAGCAGCAGCGCCCGGTCGGGCTGCGGCCGGTCGGCGACGGCGTACGGCAGCAGGCTCGTCCCGTCCGTACGCCGCATCGGCCGCGCGCCGGCGAGCTCGGCGATGGTGGGGGCGAGGTCGATCGTGGCGACGGTCTGCGTCCGGCGCTGGCCGGCCGGGATGCCGGGACCCCGCATCAGCAGGGGCACGCGCACGGCCTCCTCGTAGGGCACGTTCTTGCCGACCAGCCGGTGCTCGCCGAAGAGGTAGCCGTTGTCGGAGGTGAACATCAGCACGGTGTTCTCCAGCTCGCCCGTCCGGTCGAGCTCCTCGACGATCCCGGCGACGGCCTCGTCGAGCGCGGCGAGGGCACGGACCCGCTGGGTGAAGAGCCGCTGGGCGTCGGTCCGCGAGCGAGCGGGCGCGGACGTGCCGCGGGCCTTGGCCCAGGGCCCGCGCTTGTTGAAGGAAGGCGAGTCGAGGGCCGGGAGGCGGACGTCGCCGAGGATGTCGGCGTGCCGGTCCGCGGCCGGCGGCGGGCCCGAGCAGTCGGGCTGCGGGTTGCCCTGGCAGGTGCCGTGCGGGGCGAGGAAGCTGGACCACAGGAAGAACGGCCGGTCACCGGCACCGAGGTCGCGGACGAGCTCGCGGGACTGCCGGGCGACCTCGTCGGTGTGGTAGTCCTCGGGGCCGAAGCGCACGAGCTCGCCGTCGGCGTACTGCAGGAACGAGTGGTAGTCGGAGAGCACCCCGATGATCGGCCGCCACCGGTCCCAGCCCGGCTCGATCCCGTCGCTCTCGTCGTACCCGTGCAGGTACTTGCCGACGAAGCCGGTCTCGTAGCCGGCCCGCTGCAACCACACGGGCAGCGCCGTCGACGGGTCGAAGCGCTGGTGGCCGCCCCACGGCGGCCCGTTGGTGCGGACCCCGTTGTTGTGGGCGTACTGCCCGGACAGGATCTGCGCCCGCGAGGGGCAGCAGTTGGGGTGCGGGGCGACCATGTCGGAGAAGGACACCCCGGCCCGGCCGAGCAGGCGCCGGGTCCGCGGCATCCAGCGCAGCTCCACGGCGGTCTGGTCGTCGGAGGTGATCAGCACGATGTTGGGCGGTCGCGGATCGGCCCGCTGCGACGAGGCCAGCTCGACGGTCGCGAGCGTGCCTGTCGTCGCGAGCACGAGGGCAGCGGTCATCAGGACGAGGTGGTGGGTCGGTCTCACGCGGGGTATGACAGCACGACGAGGGAGTTGGTTGTCGCCCCTGTGCGGCGTGTTCCCGCCTCAGTAGACGGACGGGACGAACGTCTGCTCGTACATCGGGGTCCGGACGTAGGGGATGTCCCTCACCTCGGGCAGCACGACGGGGTCGGGCGCCACGTCCTCGTAGTCGAACTGGTCGAGCAGGTGGGTGATGCAGTTGAGCCGGGCCGCCTTCTTGTCGTCGGACGGGACGACGTACCACGGGGCCTGCTTGATGTCGGTGTACTGGAAGGTGACGTCCTTGGCCTCGGAGTAGCGGACGTAGAGCTCACGCTCGGCGAGGTCCATGTCGGACAGCTTCCACCGCTTGACGGGCTCGGCGTTGCGCGCCTCGAAGCGCCGCTGCTGCTCCTCGGCGCTGACCGAGAACCAGTACTTCAGGACCACGATCCCGGACCGGACCAGCATCCGCTCGAACTCGGGGCAGCTGCGCAGGAACTCCTGGTGCTGGTCCTCCGTGCAGAACTCCATCACCCACTCGACGTTCGAGCGGTTGTACCAGCTCCGGTCGAACAGGACCATCTCCCCCGCAGCGGGCAGGTGCTCGACGTAGCGCTGGAAGTACCACTGGGTGCGCTCGCGGTCGGTGGGCTTGGGCAGTGCGGCGATCCGCACCGTCCGCGGGCTGGTGCGCTCGGTGATCCGCTTGATGACCCCGCCCTTGCCGGCCGAGCCGCGGCCCTCGAAGATCACCAGCACCTTGAGGCCCTGGGACTGGATCCAGTACTGCAGGAGCACCAGCTGCTCCTGCAGTCGCTCCATCTCGGCGTCGTAGACGGACGACCGCAGGCCGCCGGACGGCTTGTAGCGCGTGGAATCGGTGCGGTCGGGCGGGGTGTGACGCTTGGTCATGGTGTCTCCTGTCCGCGCTCATCGTCGCCGGGCCGACGCCGCCGGGCAAGGGCATGCCCGAACGGTCCACGGGAGGGGTCCTTCGGCCGTGTCCCCGGTGCGTCCCCGAGCGCATGCTGGAGGTATGAGAACGACGGTCCCGAAGACCCACGGCCACCACCTGGGGTGGACCGTGGAGACGCGTCCAGGCCTCTGGGCGGTCGTGCTGGCAACGCTCGCGCTGGGCGGCACGCTCACGCTCGCCGCGGCCATCGCACTGGGTGCCGTGGAGCCGGGTCAGGGCTTCACCGACAGCTGGTTCGTGACGTCCTGGGGGGTGGCGATCCTGCTGAGCGGCGTGGCCGCCCTCGTCGCCGGCGCCATCGCCGTCGTACGCCGCCACGAGCGCTCGTGGACGGTGCTGACGGCCACCGTGATCGGCGCCGTGGTCACCGCCGCGACCCTCATGCAGGTCGCCGAGGGACTGGGCTGGCTCTCCTCCTGACGAGACGCGGCCGGGATCAGTCGTCGGCGAGGTAGGGATCGCACCACGCACTGATGATGCGGGCCGCCCGCTTGGCCTGGTTGCGGCCGGTGAGCAGGTGGTCGGCGCCCTCGAGCGAGACGAAGCTCCGCGGGTGCCGCGCCGCCCGGAAGATCTCGCTCGCGTTGGCGATCCCGACGGTGTTGTCGGTTGGGGAGTGCATCACCAGGAGCGCCCGCCGCAGCGTCCTGATCTGCTCGTGGAGGTCGGCGACGCGCACGTCCTCGACGAAGTGCCGGCGCAGGGTGAGCGCCTTGCCGCCGACCGGGAACGGCGCCTCGCCGTCCTCCATGATCCGCTCCAGCAGCGCGTCGTAGTGGTGCTCCACGTGGGAGGGGTCGTACGGCGCGCCGACGCTCGCCACGGCCCGCACACCGTCGACCTCGTGCGCGGCCGCGATGACCGCGGCACCGCCGAACGAGTGGCCGACCAGGAGCCGCACCTCGCGGCCCGCGTCGTTCATGAAGCGCACCGCCTGGGCGGTGTCGGCGATCTTGTGCGAGAAGGACCCGTCCCCCCAGTCGCCCTCGGAGTGACCGAGGCCCAGGTTGTCGAAGCGGAGCATCCCGATGCCCTCGGCGGCCAGCTGCTTGCACATGCGGTTGGCCGCGGGACAGTCCTTGCCCAGCGTGAAGCCGTGGGAGAAGACGCCCCAGCCGCGGACCGGGCCCTCGGGGTGGTCGAGGAGGCCCGCCAGGCGCGGGCCGCTCGTGCTGGGGAACCAGACCTTCTCGCTCACGACAGCCGCTCCACGAGGGCCCGACCCAGGTCCCGGCCGGACAGCCACGCGGTCTCCACCTTGGGCGACGCGCCCCAGCCGTCCCCGCACGTCCCGACGAGACCGTCGGGACCGTCGACCAGCGCATGGGTGGCGGTCCGCTCCCCCACCGGTCGGGCGAAGGTCCAGCGGTGCACGTGCACGTCCTCCGGCTCTGGCAGCGACATCAGCGACCGCAGCGCGGCCACCAGCTCGGGACCGGCCGCGGCCGGGTCCTCCAGGTGACGCCCGGCGAAGTCCGGGGTCGAGTGCACGACCAGCACCGGGGCGCCGTCACCGCGCCGTCGTCCGTCGTCGGCCACCCACGCCACGACCGGATGGTCGTTGACGAACGCGCCGTCGAAGCGCCCCGTCGGACTGACGTGGTCCCAGCTGCGCTCGGCCCAGGTGGCGGCCATGGCCAGCACCGGCTCGAACTCGCGGTCGAGGCGGGCCGCGAGCGGGTGGTCGTCGCCGACGAGGCGGCGGGCCTGCGGGTCGGGCATGGCCAGCACGACGGCGGCAGCGTCCAGCGCGGCGACGCCCGCGACGTCGTACCGCTCGACCTCCAGGCCCGTCGCCAGGTCCTCGACCAGCGACCGCAGTCCACCCGGTGCACCCCAACGCAGCGGGCCGGTCTTGGCGACCGGTTCGGCGTCGCCGAGCGCGCAGAACGTGTCGGTCCAGGGCCGGGCGAGCCCGCGCTCGCGCCAGCCCTCCACCACCGCGAGGAAGTCGTCGTCGGAGGTCGTGAGGTACGACGCGCCGAGGTCGACCGGGCGGTCCCACAGCCGGCGCGAGGCCATCCGGCCACCGGGCTTCCGGCCGCGGTCGAGGACCCGGACGGGCACCCCGGCCGCCTGCAGCTCGCGGGCGCACGCCACGCCGGACAGCCCTGCACCGACGACCACGACCCCCGGGGCACCCTCGCTCGCACTCACGGCGCCATCATCCCCCGGCGAGCACCGCGGCCGTCGCGGCGACCGCTCCGAGGACGGCGAACGCGCACCGCCACCGGTCGGCCACGAGCAGTCGCGCCACGAGCACGTCGTCGCGGTCGGTGAGGCGGCCGTGGACCGGCGCGGCCGCCAGGGCGGTCGTGGCCAGCGCCAGGCCGGTCAGGCCGAGCGCCAGCCACCCGAGGGGGTCCGGCCCGGAGGCCGCGAGGAGCCCCCCGGTCACCAGCACGGCGAGGTAGAGCACGCCCACGAGCGGGGCGATGGTCCGCGAGTGCCGGTCGTGGGCGGCGCGCCACTCCTCGCTCGACCGACGGGCCAGCACCGGGTAGACGAGGAGGGTGACCGTGAGCTGGAAGCCCGCGTGCCACGCCGTCGCGACGGCGAAGGCGACGACCGCGCTCACCGCAGTGCCGCGAGCACGGCCTCCGCGGCGCGCTGCCCGCTGACCAGCGCGCCCTGGATCGAGCCGGTGTCGCGGTGGTCGCCGCACACCACCAGCTCGCCCACCCGCACGGGACGCGTGGCGGAGTACGGCGCGGGCTGGGCCGGCAGCGCGTCGGGCACCTCGTGCCGCGCGACCACCTCCCACCGGGTCGGGTCGACGCCCAGCAGGTCCCCGGCGTGCCGGCGGACCACCGCCTCGTCGGTCACCCGGCCCGGCCCAAGGAGGGCCGAGCCCTGCATGAGGTGGCGGCCCGGGGGTGCGTAGGACGGCGCCGCCCGGGAGACGACCGCCGCGTTGACCAACGGCCCGCGCGGGTCGCGGCGGGCGTCGACGTGCAGCAGGTCGGACGACGGGGCGTCGGTGGCCGACCACCACGTGGTGACCACGCCCTTGGTCGCGGGGACCTCGATCCCGGCGAGCTCCCGGGCCCGCGGACCGTCGGTCGCGACCACCACCTGCCGGGCGGTCCAGGTCCGGTCGGCGGCGGTCACCGTGGCGCCCGTGACCCCCTCGACGCGGTGGCCGATGCGCACCCGGTCGCCGAGCGGGGCGGCGAGCTGCTCGGGCAGCGCCTGCATCCCGTCGACCGGCAGCGACGGCACCCCGCGGGCGAACATCCAGGCCAGCAGCAGGGCGAAGCGGTCGGCCGTGCTGCCGTCGTCCTCCAGCAGCACGCCGGCCAGGAACCGGTCGACCACCCGCCGCAGCAGCCCGTCGAGGCCGGCCCGGTCGAGGGCCTCGGCCCGGCCCACGTCGGCCCGGCCGGCGAGCACCTCGGACAGTCGCGTGCGCCCACGGGGACGCAGGAGCGGGGCGGCCCACCGGAGCACGGCGGCCACCTCGCGCGGGTGGGCGAGCGCCGTACGGGCCGTGCCCGGGAGCAGGCCAGGAGCCCGCATCGGGTGCCCGAGGACCGCCGTGCCCGACTCGGTGACGGCCGCGACGCCGGCCCCGAAGCCCTGCAGGCCGAGGGCGTCGACGTCGACCCAGCGGCGTACGGCGGGATAGGCGGGGTTGAGCAGCTGGAAGCCGCGGTCGACCAGGAACCCGTCGACCCGGTCGGTGCGGATGCGCCCGCCCACGGCGTCCGCCGCCTCGAGCACGACCACCTCGTGGCCGGCGTCGTGCAGCACCCGCGCGCAGCGCAGCCCGGCCAGTCCTGCCCCCACCACCAGCACGTCGGCGTCCACGCGGCGACCCTAGTGGGTCCCCCGTTGCGTGTGAGCCCGGCTGCGGCCCGCCTCGCTACGGTCGTGGGACAGCCACCACCAGAGGGAGACACCATGGACCTGTTCGACATCGACGACACCCAGCGCATGAGCCGCGAGGACGCCGCCGCCCGGCTGCACGCCCTCGCCGACGCGATCGCCCGCAACAACTCCGTCGAGTTCCAGCGCGAGGGTCGCCGGATCACCGTCCGCATCCCCGACGAGGTCAACCTCAAGGTCGAGGTCGAGCTCGGCGACGACAACGAGCTGGAGATCGAGCTCACCTGGTGACGACTGGCAGGCTGGGGCGATGACCACGATCAAGATCAACGCCATCACCGTCCCGGCCGGCTCGGGTGACGAGCTCGCCCACCGCTTCGCCGCGCGCGCCGGCGCCGTCGACGGGGCCGAGGGGTTCGAGGGCTTCGAGCTCCTCCGCCCCACCGACGAGCGGGACCAGTGGCTCGTCATCACGCGCTGGCGCGACGAGGAGTCGTTCCAGGCGTGGATGAGCTCGCCGGGCTTCGCGGAGGGACACCGCTCCGCCGCCGAGCGGGCCGGCGGCGACGCGCCCCGGCCGGTCTCCACGCACAGCGAGGTGTGGAGCTACGAGGTGGCCGGCGGCTCGGCCGCGTCCTCCGACTGAGTGGTGTGCTCGGCCCGGTAGCGCTCCATCAGCCGGTCGAGCAGCGCCCCGAGGTCGGCGGCCGTCTCGTCGTCGAGCGTGGCGAAGGAGAACGTCGCCCGCCCCGTACGCCGCGCCAGCAGCGCCAGCAGCGCCAGCAGCGACGCCGCCAGGTCGTCGGGGTAGCGGTCCGCGATGACGAGGTAGAGGCCCACCTTGGCCTTGCCGCGCTTGAGCGCCGCGAAGTAGTCGTGTCCCGTCGCGCCCGGCCACACCAGGGACGGGACGCCGTAGATCGTGCCGTCCACCAGCTCGGGCCGGTAGCGGTCGAGCAGCGCCACCAGACGCGCCTCGACGGCGACCAGGTCGGTCACGACCCCGCCTCGGGGACGACTCCCTCGCGGCGCTCGTGGAGCCGCTGCTGCGCCTCGGAGAGGAACGCCAGGCACGGCGCCTCGGAGTCGGGGTGCTTCTCCACGAGGTGGAAGGTCCAGCGGTCCATCGCGGCCATGAAGCCGTTGTCCTCGCCGGGCCGGTAGGTCGACCAGGCCCGGTGACCCTTGGCGCGGCAGCTCGAGCAGCTGATCTTGTAGACGAACTGCTGCTCGGCGTCGAGGTCGATCTTGACCCGCGCCAGCGGACCGCCCTGGGCGGCGGCCTTCCTCTCACGAGCGGAGCGGCTCGCCACCATGTCGTCCTCCTGTGCTCATCGGACCGAGGACTCATCATGGCGGACGTAGGCTCGGCGGGTGAGCGTCACCCCGGTCTCCCTCCACCTGCACGACCACTTCGCCCGAGAGCTGGGCGAGATGGCCGTCCCGTGGCAGGCCGAGCGCACGCCGGACCCCCGGCTGCTGGCCGTCAACGACCGCCTGGCGGACGACCTGGGCCTGGACCCGGCCTGGCTGCGGACCCCCGAGGGGATCGGGCTGCTCACCGGCACCCGCCTGCCAGACGGTGCCGCGCCCGTGGCGCAGGCCTACTCCGGGCACCAGTTCGGGGGCTTCTCCCCGCGGCTGGGCGACGGCCGTGCCCTGCTCGTCGGTGAGCTCGTCGACCGCGACGGCGCCCTGCGTGACCTGCACCTCAAGGGATCCGGCCGCACGCCGTTCGCGCGCGGTGGCGACGGCCTGGCGGCCGTCGGCCCGATGCTGCGCGAGTACGTCGTGAGCGAGGCGATGCACGCGCTCGGCGTCCCCACGACCCGCGCCCTGGGCGTGGTCGCGACCGGGCGCAGCGTGCGGCGGGAGGAGATCCTGCCGGGTGCCGTCCTCGCCCGCGTGGCCAGCAGCCACCTGCGCGTCGGGAGCTTCCAGTACGCCGCGGCCACGGGCGACGTCGCGTTGCTGCGCCGTCTCGCCGACCACGTGATCGTCCGCCACCACCCGGCGGCCGCCGGGTCCGAGCGTCCCTACCTCGCCCTGTACGACGCGGTCGTCGCGGCCCAGGCGTCCCTGGTGGCCCGGTGGATGCTGGTCGGCTTCGTCCACGGGGTCATGAACACCGACAACATGACGGTGTCGGGCGAGACCATCGACTACGGCCCCTGCGCCTTCCTCGACGCCTTCGACCCGGCCACCGTCTACAGCTCGATCGACCACGAGGGCCGCTACTCCTACGGCAACCAGCCCGTCGCGGCCGAGTGGAACCTCGCCCGGCTGGCCGAGGCCCTCCTGCCGCTCCTCGACGACGACCAGGAGCGCGCCGTCGCCCTGGCGACCGACTCCCTCGGCGCCTTCCGCTCCCGCTACTCCGCGGCCTGGGCGGCCGGGATGCGCTCCAAGCTGGGGCTGCCCGACGGGCTCGACGGTGCCGTGGCCACCACCCTGGTCGACGAGCTGCTGGTGCTGGCCGAGCGCAGCCACGTCGACCACACGGTGCTCTACCGGGCCCTGGCCTCCGCAGCCCGCGGGGATGCGGACGCGGCCCGGGGGCTCTTCCTCGACCTGCCCGACTTCGACGACTGGTGCGCCCGGTGGCGCGCCACGGGACCCGATCCCGACGCCATGGACCGCACCAACCCGCTCCGCATCCCCCGCAACCACCTCGTCGAGGAGGCGCTCCACGCGGCGGTGGCCGGCGATCTCGACCCCTTCGAGCGCCTGGTCGACGCCGTCACCTCGCCCTTCGACGACCGGCCGGGGCTCGAGCGGTACGCCGCCCCGCCTCCGGACGACTTCGGCGCCTACCGCACCTTCTGCGGGACCTGAGGCCTAGCCACCGGACCCTCGCGTACGTGAGGATCGTGACCCCCGTCACATCCCCGAGGAGACCGGCATGATCGACGTGCTGCCCGATTCCGTCCACCCCGACGTCGCCGCCGACCGCACGCGGATCGAGGAGGCGGTCGCCGGTCGCACCCTCATCGACGCGCTGGCCGACACCGCCGCGGCATACGCCGACGAGCCGGCCTACTCCGACAGGCACGGGGTCGCGGAGGGCGAGTCATGGCGCACGCTCACGTGGGCGCAGACCCGCGAGACGGCCCTCGACCTGGCCGCCGCGCTCGTCGGGGTGGGTGTGCAGGTCGGCGACACCGTCGCGATCATGGCCACCAACCGGATCGAGCACCTCGTCGGCGACATGGGCGCGGTGCACGCCGCGGCGACCCCGATGTCGATCTACAACACCCTCTCCCCCGAGCAGGTGTCCTTCATCGCCGGCGAGTCGAGCCCGAAGGTGGCGATCCTCGAGGGCACCGACCAGCTCGAGCGCTGGCGCGACGCCCTCGACGCCGTCGCCACGGTCGTCGTGCTCGACGCCGGCCAGGCCCCGGACGGCGACCGTTTCGTCACCTGGGACGACTTCGTCGCCCGCGGGGCGGCGTACAGGCACGAGCACGCCGAGGAGATCGAGCAGCGCCACCGGGACCTCGACCCCGACGCACCGGCGACGATCCTCTACACGTCCGGCACCACCGGCAACCCCAAGGGCGTCGTGCTCACCCACCACAACGTCCTCTACGAGGCCGTCAGCACCATGGAGGCCGCCGGCTTCGGCGAGCCCCAGCGCCAGATCAGCTACCTGCCGCTGGCCCACATCGCCGAGCGGATCCTCGGCCTCTACGGCCCGCAGGTGGTCGGCGGCCACGTGCACTGCATCGGCGACCCCGCGCAGCTGCTCGCCACTCTCGGCGAGGTGCATCCCACGGCGTTCTTCGGCGTCCCGCGCGTGTGGGAGAAGATCAAGACCGGTCTCTCCGCCAAGCTCGCGGCCGACCCCAACCCCGACAACGTCAAGCTCGTGCAGGACTCGATGGCCGCGGCCCTGACCTGGGTGCAGGCCCAGGAGGTCGGCGGCACCATGACCCCGGAGATCCAGGCGGCGTACGACGAGGCCGACGCCGCGATCCTCGGCTTCCTCAAGCTCCTCCTCGGCCTCGACCAGGTGACGTGGGCCGGCTCCGCCGCCGCCCCGATGCCGCTCGAGGTCGCCAAGTTCATGGCCGGCCTCGGCCTCATCGTCTACGACGTCTACGGCATGACCGAGACGTGCGGCGCGGTCACCGCCAACGGTCCCGGCGGCTTCCGCCTCGGCACCGTCGGCCGGGCCACGCCGGGCATGGAGGTCAAGCTCGCCGAGGACAGCGAGGTGCTCGTCCGCGGGCCGGTCATCACCCCCGGCTACCACCGCCAGGAGAAGGCCACCCGCAACCTCATCGATGCCGACGGGTGGGTCCACACCGGCGACATCGGCACGCTCGACGAGGAGGGCTTCTTCGCGATCGTCGACCGCAAGAAGGAGCTGATCATCACCTCGGCCGGCAAGAACATCGCCCCCTCCAACATCGAGAACTACCTCAAGGAGTCGCCGATCGTCGGCCACGCGATGGCCATCGGCGACAACCGCTCGCACGTCGTCGCGATCCTCACCCTCGACGGCGAGGTCGCCCCGGTGCTGGCCCAGGCGCGCGGCATCGAGTTCACCGACCTCGCCGACCTGTCGTCCCGGCCGGAGATCCGGGCGATGGCCCAGGACGCGGTCGACAAGGCCAACGCCCGCCTCTCGCGACCCGAGCAGGTCAAGGCCTGGGAGCTCCTGCCGGCGGAGTGGACGGCTGAGTCGGAGGAGCTCACGCCGACGCTCAAGCTCAAGCGGCGCGTCGTCAACAGCAAGTACGCCGACGTGGTCGAACGGCTCTACGCGACCCGCCCTGCCGAGGAGTGACCTTCGACGCTGTGCCGTTGCCCGTCTTCGACGTCGAGGCCCACCGCGGTGGCGCCGGGCTCTGGCCGGAGAACACCCTGGAGGCCTTCGGCCGGGCCCTCGCCCTCGGCGTGTCGACGCTCGAGCTCGACGTGCACCTGACCGCCGGGGACGACGTGGTGGTCTCGCACGACCCGACGCTGGCCGACGCCCGGCGGATCCGCACCCTGACCCGTGCCGACCTGCCTCCGACGATGCCGCTGCTGCGCCAGGTGGCGGCCCTGCTCGAGGAGCGCGGCGCGGACGACGTCGGGGTCAACCTGGAGATCAAGTACGACGCCCTCGCCGCCGCCGAGCTGACGTCGCGCTCCGACTTCGTCGAGGTCGTCGTGGACGCGATCCGGATCGACGGGCTCGTCGGGCGGACCAGCATCCAGTGCTTCGACTGGGGCGTCCTGCGCCTCGTGGGCGGCACCGAGCCCCTGCTCGCGCGCAACCTGCTGGTCTCACCGCGCTACCTCCGGCCCTCCCCCGACGGCCCGTCCCCGTGGTTCGACGGCCTCGAGGTGGAGGAGCACTTCGTGCGGACCGCCGCCGCCCAGGGCTTCGACGCCGTCTCCCCCGTCCACGGCAGCCCCTTCGCGTCCGGCGTCGACGACCCGGCGTACGTCCCTTTCACGACCCCGGAGCTGGTGGCGGACGCGCACGACGCCGGCCTGCGGGTGATCCCCTACGTCGTCGACGACCCGCCGACCATGCGGGCCCTCCTCGCTGCCGGCGTGGACGGCCTCATCACCAACCGGCCCGACCTGCTGCGCGACGTGCTCGCGACGGTCGGGCGCGACCTGCCGCCCGCCTACCCGGGTCGGTGACGTCACCGGTGCAACCGATCCGGCGCTGGCGCTGTCCTACGAACATGAACCGTCTCGTCACCGCGCTGGCCGTCGCTCCACTGGCCCTCACCCTGCACGTCGCGCCCGCCGGCGCCGACTCCTCGCCCGACCGGGCCAGCGACCGGGCCGCCGTGCCCCGCCAGGTCCTCGACGTCTCCGACCTCGACACCGGGGCAGCCCCTCGGATGGCCTGGGCCGAGCGCACCGGCCGTCGGCTCACCATCCACGGTGCCGACGGCACCACGCCTGCCGCAGGCAACGTCCGGGCCTTCGCGCCCATGGGGTCGGGGTACGTCGTGCAGACCGGCGGCGCCCGTCCGCCGCGGGTCCGCTGGATCGCGGCCGACGGCACCGCCGGCCCCCGCGAGTGGCGCTCCGGCTACGGACTGGCCGTGTCGCCCGGCGGCGGCGCCGTCGCCTTCACCGTCCGTCGCGGCGGGGTCCGGGTCATCGACTCCGAGGGCGACCGGGTGCTGCGAATGCCCGCGGTCCCGGGGGTCCGCGGCCTCAACTCCCCCGCCGGAGTCTCGGGCGACGACTGCCGCGAGGACGCCACCAGCAACGGCTGCTCCGTCGCGGTGAACTCGACCCGCCGTCCGGTCAGCTGGTACACGTCCTCGCACGGCCTCGTCGACCGCACGCCGTTCCGTTCCTTCTCCACGGGGCGCGGTCGCTGGACCGGTGGCGTCACGAGCGTGAGCGACACGGGGAGCTGCAGCGCCATGCGCGGCGGCCTCCGGGTGCGCTGGACCACCTGCCGCAACCAGCTGTCGGTCATCTCCCCGGACACGCTGCACCTCGTTGGCACCCCGGCGTACGGCGACGGTTTCGGGCCCACCCGCCTCGACCTCCTCGACCTCCGCACCGGAGACCGCACGCGGTCGTGGACGGCCGATCGCCGCGGCCGCTCGGCGACGTACTTCGACCAGGTGTGGGAGGACGCCGACCACCTGCTCGTGGTGACCTACCAGGCCGGCGAGTGGGCGATCGTGAGGCTCGGCACCGACGGCTCGATGGAGTACGCCGTGCCGCCGCGGGCCGACGGTGGCGACCAGGAGAAGCCGCTGTACCTCAGAAAGGGGTGACTGGTCTAGACCCCCGCACGCGGGTCAGGGAAATTCCTGATGCGCACTGTCGGTGGGTTCTGTTGCACTGGTGGTCATGAACCGTCAGCTCGCAGGGGCCCTCACCGGACGCGTCACCAAGTGGATCGTGCTCGTCGTGTGGCTGATCGTCGCCGCCGGGTCCGCGACGTTCGCGGCCAAGCTCGCCGACGTCCAGAACAACGAGGCCTCCTCGTGGCTGCCGGAGTCCGCCGAGTCGACCCGCGCCTTCGAGAAGCTCGAGCCCTTCCAGGACCCCAACGCCATCCCGACCCTCGTCGTCTACGAGCGTGACGGTGGCCTGACGGAGGACGACCTCGCCGCCATCGAGGAGCACGCCGCCGAGTTCGCCGCGATGGACGGCCTGGCCGAGGCCCGGGAGGGACGGGCCCCGTCGGTGGTCAGCCCGGCCACCGCCGAGCAGGTGGGCTTCCCCGCGGTCTCGCAGGACGGCACGGTCGCCCAGACCAGCGTGACCTTCGACCTCGGCTCCGAGGGCTGGAACCAGATGCCCGACATCGCCGACGAGCTCCGGAGCATCTCCGAGCTCGAGGGCGTCGAGGTCTACGTCGCGGGCGCCGGCGGGCAGGCCGCCGACTCGGCCGAGGCCTTCGGGGGCATCGACACCACCCTGCTCGGCGCCACCCTCGGCGTCGTCATCCTGATCCTGCTGTTCACCTACCGCAGCCCGATCCTGTGGATCCTGCCGATCTTCAGCGCGATCGTGGCCCTCTTCGTCTCCCAGGCCCTCATCTACTTCCTGGCCAGGGACGCCGGCCTGACCGTCAACGGGCAGTCCTACGCGATCCTGACCATCCTGGTGATCGGCGCCGGCACCGACTACGCCCTGCTGCTGGTGGCGCGCTACCGCGAGGAGCTGCGGCGCCACGAGGACCGGCACGAGGCGATGGCGTTCGCGCTGCACCGGGCCGCGCCGGCCCTGCTGGCCAGCGCCGCGACCGTCGCGCTCGGCATGTTGTGCCTGCTCTTCGCCGAGATGAACTCCACCGCAGGCCTCGGCCCGGTGGCGGCCATCGGCGTCGCCGTGACCTTCCTGGTGATGATCACCCTCCTGCCCGCGCTCCTGGTGATCACCGGGCGGTGGATCTTCTGGCCGCGGCGCCCGGGTTATGGCTCGCCCGAGCCGACCCAGACCGGCATCTGGGCCAAGGTCGGTCGCTGGATCGCGCCGCGCCCGCGCCAGGTCTGGGTCATCACGTCGGTGGTGCTGGCCATCGCGTGCCTCGGCATGCTGCGCCTCGACACCAACGGCTTGTCGACCGAGGACTCCTACACCCAGGAATTCCAGTCGGTCACCGGTCAGCAGGTGCTGGTGGACGCCGGACTGGTCGACCAGTCCAACACCGTCATGGTGGTGGGCAACGCCGGCAGCGAGGACGCGATCACCGAGGCCCTCACCGGCCTCGACGACGTCGAGCCGCCCAAGCCGCCGGTCACCGCCGGTGACGTCACGTTCGTCGAAGCCGCGATCGGCTCGGACCCGGCGTCCCCCGAGGCCTTCGTCACCGTCGAGCGGGTCCGCGACGCCGTCCACGCCGTCGACGGCGCCGACGCCCTCGTCGGTGGCAACTCGGCGTTCTTCCTCGACACCCGCGACGCCGCCAACCGCGACAACCTGGTGATCATCCCGATCATCCTGCTGCTCGTGCTGCTGATCCTGGTGGCCCTGCTGCGCTCGGTGCTGGCACCCCTCATCCTGATCGGCACCGTGGTGCTGTCCTTCGGCGGCGCGATGGGCATCTCGGCCCTGCTCTTCGAGTACGTCTTCGGCTTCGCCGGGTCGGACCCGGGGTTCCCGCTGTTCGCCTTCGTGTTCCTCGTGGCCCTGGGGATCGACTACAACATCTTCCTGATGACCCGGGTGCGCGAGGAGACGATGCACTTCGGCACCCGCAAGGGCGCCCTGGTGGCGCTCACCTCCACCGGTGGGGTCATCACCAGCGCCGGGCTGGTGCTGGCGGCGACGTTCCTGGTGCTGGGCACCATCCCGGTGGTGTTCCTCGCGCAGCTCGGCGTCGCGGTCGCCCTCGGCGTCATCCTCGACACCATGATCGTCCGCTCGGTGCTCGTCACCGCGATCAACATGGACCTCGGCGGCAAGATCTGGTGGCCCAGCAAGCTCGACCGGGAGGACCACCACCTCACCGTCGAGGAGGTCCGGGCCCCGATCGAGACCGTGCACTGATCAGTAGCGCAGGTCCACCCAGACCTGGCGGTGGTCGGAGGTCGGGACTCCGGTGAAGGGCCAGCGGCTCGGGTCGTAGTCGCCGGTCAGGCGGTACAGCGGGTCGGCGTCGATCGGCCAGAAGATGCCCGACCCGACGACCTTCGTCCCCTTCGACGGCAGCACGTAGTCGACGCGCAGGTTGCCCGGCGCCCCGTCCGCGAAGTCCGCGGTGTCCAGCGCCGGGTCACCCTCGTGGCCCAGGTTGGCGCCGCCCTGGTCGACGGCCTCGGCGCCGCCCGCGGAGGTGGGCCGCGGGTCGCGGACCCGCGGGTGGCGCAGCAGCTGGTCGATCGCGCTGTCGACCGAGTCGCCGTCGGCGGGGTCGGCGTTCTGGTCCCCGGCGATCACGAAGGACGCACCCCTCGCCAGCCCGCCGTACCGCCCCTCGTCGTCGTAGACGTACGCCGCGCGCCCGGCTCTCGGCGCCACGTAGTCGGCCCAGAAGCGGATCTCGTCGTGGTTGCGCAGTCCGTTGCGGTCCTCGGGCCCGTCGAAGGTGGGCGGCGTCGGGTGCGAGACGAGGAAGTGCACGGTCTCGTCACCGATCTCGATCGGCACGTCCCAGTGCGACTTGGAGGAGAGCCGGACGTCCTCGAGCTCGGCCGGCGAGTACCAGTCGGCAGGGGCGTCGGTGGACGGGTCGTCCGGCAGCAGCGCACCCGGCATGTCGGCCCAACGGAAGGTCTGGAACGTCCGCACGGCGTCGGTGTCGATCGGGTACCGCGAGTAGACGACCATGCCGTACTGGCCGGGGAACAGCCCGAAGCCGAAAGCGTCGTCACCGCCCCCGACCGACCCGTTGTTGTTGAGGTCGTGGCCGCTCGGGATCCCGGTGTTGGACGGCGCGACGTACGCGTAGGGGTAGGCGATCGGACGCGCGTCCCCGTGGCCGACCCCGAGGAAGTTGTCGCGGAACAGGTCCACGGCCTCCGGGTCGAAGTCGAACTCGTTGACCAGCAGCACGTCGGGGCGCGTGCGCTGGATGGTCTCGGCCACCTTGTGCGCCTGCCGGACCGCGCCCGTGTCCGCGTCCGGGGTGGACAGGTCCGCGGCGAGCCCACCCGCGGTGGCCCGGTTGAGCGAGGCGTTGAACGTGGAGAAGCGCACGGTCTCGCGCGTGCCGGGCCCGTGGCCGTCTCGATCTGCCCGGTCTGCCTGGGCGGGGGCGAGGGTGGCGAGCGGAACGGCGGCGAGCACGGTCGCGAGTCCGGCGCCGAGCAGGGTGGTGCGTCGCATCAAGGACCTCCGAGTCGGGTGATGTGGGTCCCCGCACCCTAGGCAGCCCGGGTGAACTCCCGGTGTCCGGGGCGCGGGTCAGGCCCGGACGGTCCGGGTCCGCCCGACCACGCGGCCGTCGGCGTCCAGCGCCTCGGCCCGCACCACGCGGGACCCGGTCTCCAGCGCCACGACCGTCTCGAACCCCTCGCGCGGCACCTCGCCGACCGGCCGGAGCCGGTCGTCCCGCTCCCCCGCGAGCACCCGCCAGGCGGTCACCTCGGTGGCGCCGTTCCAGGAGATGTACGCCGACCCGTCCGCCACTGCGAGGTCCGGCAGCGTCGCCGGGCGTCCGCGCCACGGGAAGCGGTAGGACCGGTAGGAGCCCAGCCCCAGGTCGGACAGCTCGAAGACGACCTCGCCGTCCGCGTCGAACTCGGTGGCGTAGGGGTCCATCCCCCACCCGACCAGCACGTGACCGTCGGGGAGGTACTGCGCGTTGCCCATCGCGTAGCCGTAGCGGTCCTCGTGGCGCAGTGCCTGGACGAGGCGGGCGGTCATCGCCTCCTCGTCGAGCTCGAAGCGCAGCGCCGCGGACACGGCGTCGGTCTCGATCGCGTTCTCGTGGTTGTCGTAGATCGTGAGGGTGCCGTCGGGCTGGCGACGCAGGTCGTGCTGCCAGCCGAAGTCGCCTCCCTCGGGCACCTCGAAGTCGCTCCGCCTGCCCCCGAAGCGCCACAGCACCTCGCCGGTGCGGCGGTCGATCCGGTAGAGGGCACCGGTGTGCCGGGCCGAGACGAGCAGCCCGTCGCCGTCCTCCTCGACGGAGTTGACGTGGATCGGGTCGAAGGGCAGCGCGGCCGTGCCGGTGTCGTCGACCTCCCGGTAGGTGTCGGTGAGGTCGATGTGGTCGAGTCCCTCCCAGTCGAGCAGCACCTCACCGGTCTCCACGTCGACCTCCTGGAGCCGGCCGCCCCAGACGTGGCCGTCCGCCGGCCCGCCGACCGGCGTGAGGTCGTAGGGGATGGTCGGATAGGACGTCAGCAACGCGGTCCCGCGGGACGTCAGCTGGAACTCGTGCAGGTCGGAGAGGACGCCGTTGCCGCAGCGCACCTCGGCCACCGGCAGGTAGCGCTCGTCGAGGACGACCCCCTTGCCGTTGCCGGTGCCCTCCTTGACCTCCCCGGTCCAGTAGGTCAGCACCGGCCGACCCCGGTAGGTCTGCACGCGCAGGTCGGTGGCCGCGCTGCCGTCGGGCTCGATCCACACCGGCTGGGCGCGGTCGTCGTACACGACCCCGCGGAACGTCGGCGTGCGCGGCGTCGTGAAGAGCAGGCCGCCCGAGATCGCGGCCCCCTCCCGGCGCCAGGCGCTCGCCCGGGGCGCGGTCAGCTGGCTGCTGACGAACCGCACCGGCTCGGGCGCCTCCGGGGCGTCGGCCTCGGCCGGCTCCTCGCCCACCGGCTCGTCCGGGGAGCGCTCGGACCACGCCCACCCTGCCCCCACACCGGCCGCACCGAGGACGACCCCTGCACCGAGGACCAGCACGTCGCGGCGCGCGGGACGCGGCCCGCGACCGGCCTCCTCGGTGCTGTGGCTCATCACGCCAACCTAGACGAACCCGAGCTGCTCGCACCTCCGTGCGGTGGATCCGTCGCACAGCTCGTCGAGGGTGAAGGCGCCCTCCCGCACGAGCACGTCGGTCAGCCCCGCGAGTCGCACCTCGGCGGCGGTGTGGAGCCACGACGGCACGCCCTCGAAGTCCTCCGCACCCTCCGGCTCCTCGTCGGCGAGGACACCGACGGCGACGTCGGCCGCCTGCTCGCTCATCGCGGTGGCGGGCACGTGCAGCATCGAGCGGCGCTGGCCGGCCAGGACCTGGCGGGCCGCCTCGAGGTCGGAGTCGGCGGGCGGTCCTGCGTCGCTGCTGGCCAGCGGCTCGGCGAGGCCGACGAACCAGTCGGCCCCGGGAACCAGGGCCGTGTGCGCGACGACGGGGACCTCGTCCTCGCCGCCACCGACCAGGGCCTCGGCGTCCTCGACGTCGACGGGGTCGAGGACGATCACGTCGGCGCTGTCACGCAGCGCCTCGACGGCCTGCTCGGCCTGGGTGGTGGCGTCGCCCTCGGCGTCGTAGACGCGGACCGCGCACTCCTCGCAGGTGGCCTCGACGCGGGCCTCGAAGGCCTCGACGTCGACCCGGGGCTCGAGCTCACGCGCTCCGTCGGAGACGAGGAACGCGACCACGGTCGGGTCCTCGCGGAAGCAGCCGCCGAGCAGGCTGCAGCCGAGGACCACGACGAGGAGGGTGGCGAGGGGGCGCATCGCGGCACATCGTATGCGCCCCCTCACCGTTGTCGTTGCTCCGATCAGCCGCGACCGCTCGACGTACGAGCGCGACGCGACACGGAGTCGATCGCCACGGCCAGCAGCAGCACTGCGCCGGTGACCATGAAGCGCACCGACGAGTCCACGCCGACCAGGTTGAGGCCGGTCTGGATCGCCTGGAGCACGATGATGCCGAGCATCGCGGAGTAGGCCGACCCGCGGCCGCCGAAGAGCGACGTGCCGCCGATGACCGCGGCCGCGATGGCCGTCAGGTTGGTGTCGGTCGTGCCGCTCGCCTGCGAGACGCTGGTCTGGAGGCCGGCGGCCAGCAGGCCACCCACCGCCGCGAGCGTCGAGCAGAGAGCGAACACCGAGAAGTAGACCCGGTTGACCTTGATGCCCGAGCGACGTGCCGCCTCCTCGTTGCCACCAACCGCGAAGACGTGCCGTCCCCAGCGGGTACGACGCAGCGCGAGGTCCATCACCACCACCATGAACGCGAAGAAGAGCCACAGGTAGCTCCAGCCGCGGTCGATGTTGACGTAGTAGGTGAGCGCGCCGAGCCCGATGAGCAGCGCCGCGCCCTTGATGAGCACGAGCGGCAGCCACGGCGGCGTGAGGTCCGCCGCGGACCGCTGGCGGATCGTCCACAGCTGCGACCCGACGTACAGGAGCGTGATCAGCAGGACCAGGACGTAGGACACCACGTCGGACAGGAACTGGAACCGGGTGAACTCCACCAGGAACGAGTCCGACGGCAGGTTGATGGTGCCCTGGGTGCCCAGCACGTAGAGCAGTGCTCCCTGGAAGCCCAGGAGCCCCGCGAGCGAGAAGACGAACGACGGCACCCCCAGGCGTGTGTAGAGCAACGCGTAGAACGCGCCGATCGCGGTGCCGATGAGGATCGCGACGAGCATCGAGACCAGCATCGACTGGCCCTCGTTGACCAGCAGGACGGCCATGGTGGCCGACGTGAAGCCGCTCACCGAGCCGACCGACAGGTCGATCTCGCCCAGCAGCAGCACCAGCACGATGCCCAGCGCGATGATGCCGATGGGCGCCGCGAACTGGGTGATCGACACGACGCTCCGCGAGGAGAGGAACCTCGGCTCGGCGCTGTAGAAGCCGATGCTGATGCAGATCAGCCCGATGACCACGGGCAGGCTGCCGAGCTCACCGGACTTGAGCCGGTTGATGAAGAGCCGGAAGTAGCCGGACAGGCCCTCGGTCTTGATCAGCCGCTCGTCGGCGAGGTCGGCCGCCAGCGCGGTGGCGGGGGTCTCGTCAGCCATCCTGGCCTCCGTCGGTGGTCGGGTCGGTCGACTGACCGCGCGAGGCGCGGGCGGCGACGACGTTGTCGGAGGCGCCGGTGATGGCCGCCACGAGCTCGGACGTCGTGGCCTCCTCGACGTTGAACTCGGCCGCGTTCTTGCCGAGCCGGAGCACCACGATGCGGTCGGCGACAGCCTGGACGTCAGCCATGTTGTGGCTGATCAGGATGACGCCGAGGCCGGTCTCGCGGAGCCGCTCGATGAGGTTGAGGACCTCCGCGGTCTGGGCCACGCCCAGGGCGGCGGTCGGCTCGTCGAGCATCACGACCTTGGGGCTGCCGACCAGGCTGCGCGCGATGGCGACGGTCTGGCGCTGGCCGCCCGAGAGGGACGCGATCGGGATCCGGACGCTGGGAATCTTCGCGGAGAGGGTGCGCAGCAGCCGCCACGCCTCCTTCTCCATGGTGACCTCGTCGATGAAGGGCCCGAGGCTCTTCTCCTGGCCGAGGAAGAGGTTGGCCACCACGTCCAGGTTGTCGCACAGGGCGAGGTCCTGGAAGACCGTGGCGATGCCCAGGGCCTGGGCCTCGGCGGGACCACTGGCCCGGACGGGCTTGCCGTCGAAGGTGATGTTGCCCTCGTCGGGCGTGTAGACGCCCGAGATCACCTTGACGAGCGTGGACTTGCCGGCGCCGTTGTCGCCGACCAGGGCGACGACCTCGCCCGCCCGGACGTCCATGTGGACGTCCGAGAGGGCTTGGACGGCACCGAAGCGCTTGGTGACGCCGGCCAGGGAGAGGACTACCTCCCCGGCCGGCGCACGGTGTGTAGCAGTGGTGGACATCAGGAGATGCCAGCCGCCTCGCACGCGTCCGCGTACTCGTCGGTGCAGATGTCCTCGACGGAGTAGAACTCGTCGGCGATCACGGTGTCGTTGACGTTGTCCGCGGTGACGACGATCGGGTCGAAGATGAACGACGCGACGCCCTCGTACTCGGTCTGGTCGATGCCCGTCTCACTGGTCGTGGGCACCTCGTCACCGTTGGCCAGCGCGACCGCGACCTCGGCGGCCGTCTCGGCCTCGATCGGGATCGGCTTGTAGATGGTCATGGCCTGCTGGCCGGCGAGGATCCGCTGGATCGCGGCGATCTCGGCGTCCTGGCCGGTGATCGGCGGGAGGGCGTCCTCGGCGACACCGCCGCCGGTGAGGGCAGCGACCACGCCGCCGGCCTGGCCGTCGTTGGCCGCGTAGACACCGTTGATCTCGCTGGCGTCGTACTTGGAGAGCTGGTCGGTGACGAACGTCTGCGCGTTCTCCGGGCTCCAGTCGGGGTTGTCGTACTCCTCGAGGATCTCCACGCCGCTCTCGTCGAGCACGCTGTGCGCGCCGGCCTTGAACTGCGCGGCGTTGGGGTCGCTGGGGGCACCGTTGAGCATCAGGATGCCGCCCTTGTCGCCCATCGCCTCGACGAGCGCCTCGGCCTGCATCTGGCCGACCGTCTCGTTGTCGAAGGACATGTAGTAGTCGGCCTCGGCGATGAACCGGTCGTAGGCGATGACCTCGGCGCCCGAGTCCTGCGCGGACTGGACCATGCCGCCGGCGCCCGCACCGTTGACCGGGTCGAGGACGACGACGCTGGCACCCTCGGAGATGGCCGTGTCGACCTGCTGGGTCTGCTTGGCCTCGTCCTGGTCGGCGTTGTAGTAGACGACCTCGCAGTCGTCGCACAGGTCGGCGACGGCCGCCTCGAAGAGCGGCTTGTCGAAGGCTTCGTAACGAGTGGTCTTGGACTCGGGGAGGAGCAGGGCGATGACCTTGCTGTCGCCGCCGCCGTCGCCCTCGTCGCCGGACTGGGCGTCGTTGGCGCCACAGGCGGTCAGCGCCGCGGCGCCAAAGAGCAGGGCAGCGCCGCTGGCGGCGATGCGGTGGATGGTGCGAGGCATGGGGTCTCCTGAGGCTGCCAGGGCTCGTCGGGCGACGAACCGGTGTGAACGTCCTCTGAGTGTGGTGAGTCACACGCTAGTCGTCAAGAGATGAACACAAAGTTGTGACAAAACGGTGACATGAGGTCTTTGCGCCTACCTCTTGACGACAAAGGGCTCTCTGGCTCACAGTTCCCCCATGTCATCCCCCGGGTCGACCGCATCGCTGCGTACGGCCAACCTGCAGCGCGTCGTCGACGTGCTGCGCGCCCAGGAGGCCGGGGACCCGGTGACGCAGGCCGACATCGCCCGCCAGACGGGCCTGGCCCCGGCCACGGTCTCCAACATCGTCCGCGAGCTGGCGGCCACCGGGCTGCTCGAGGTCGAGCCCGGCAGCGGACGGCGCGGGACCACCGTGGCCCTGGCCCGATCCGCCGGGCTGGTGGCCGGCATCGACTTCGGACACAGCCACGTGGCCGTCGCCCTCGGCGACATGACCGGCAGCCTCATCGCCGAGGAGCGGCACCGGCTCAACGCCGGGCACCCGCACACCGAGGGCCTCGACCGCGCCCACGACCTGCTCGAGCAGCTGCTCGCGGGCGCCGGGCTGGAGCGGGCCACCATCCGCACCATCGGCCTCGGCCTGCCGGCCCCGATGACCGCCGGCGTGGTCCGCTCGTCGGCGATCCTCCCCGGCTGGGTCGGGGTCAACGCGCCCGAGGCCGCCGGCAAGCGCTTCGGCGCGGTCGTGCACATCGACAACGACGCCAACCTCGGCGCCCTCGCCGAGCACCGGCACGGCGTCGCCCGTGGCCACGACAGCTCGGTCTTCGTCAAGGTGTCCTCCGGCGTGGGTGCCGGGATCGTCCTGGAGGACCGGCTCTTCCACGGCAACGGCGGCACCGCCGGCGAGATCGGCCACCTCACGCTCGACGAGAACGGTCCCGTGTGCCGGTGCGGCAGCCGCGGCTGCCTGGAGGCCTACACCTCCACGGTCGCCCTCCAGTCGATGATGGAGCTGCAGATGCCGGGGGCGAGCGTCGACGAGATCGTCCGCGCCGCCCGCGACGGCAACGTCTCGGCCCTGCGCGCCCTCGAGGACGCCGGCCTCCACCTCGGGTGGGCGCTGGCCAGCGTGGTCAACCTGCTCAACCCGGCCCTCGTGGTGGTGGGCGGCGAGATGGCCCGGGCCGGCGAGCTGCTGCTCGAGTCGGCGCGGATCGGGCTGCGTCGCCACGCCCTCGACGCCGTCGCATCGACCCCCGTCGTCGCGTCGGAGCTGGGCGAGCGGGCCTCGCTGATCGGCGCCGTGCTGCTCGCCGCCGAGCGCACCGAGCTGCTCAGCGACTGATCCGGGTCGGAGCCACTAGTCTCCGACCATGTTGATACTTGCCATCATCGTCTTCGGCCTGCTGGCCGGCGGCCTCGCCCAGCTCGTGCTCGGCCGGTCGATGCGCGACGTGAACTGGACCGTCGCGATCGTCACGGGGCTCCTCGGATCCTTCGTCGGGGGGCTGCTGGTGAGCCTCCTCGCGGGCGACGGCCTGGAGCTGCGCGCGAGCGGCCTCATCGGTTCCTTCGTGGGTGCGCTGCTGCTCACCCTGGCGTGGACCGCGTACGCCGGGCGTCGCAACTCCGCCTGACCGCCGGCCCAGCGTCGACCGGGCGCAGGAAGCCGCCGCGCGCCGCTGCGCCTTTCAGTCCCCCACCACCAGCTCGACCTCGAAGCCCTCGGAGTTCTCCAGGTAGAGCGCTGTGTGGTCGTCACCGCCGGCGTGCGGGTAGCGGTCGGCGAACATCTCGTGCCAGCCGTGGGCGCTCGACTCCGCCCGGATCCGGTCGAGCAACGCCCGGTCCTCCACGACGAACGCCAGGTGGTTGATCCCCGGGCGCATCCGGTCGTAGGCCGCGTCGACCTGGTCGGGCGATCGCTCGAGGAAGACGTACGTCCCGTCGTCGGCCATCCAGGACGAGCCGTCGGCCGCCCAGCCCAGCTCACCGAACAGCCACCCCCACTCGTCGGCGGCGACCGCCGGGTCGCCGACCCAGAGGTCCCAGTGGTGGATCGCGCGGGCCATCGTCACTCCCACTCGATGGTGCCCGGGGGCTTGGACGTGATGTCGAGGGTGACGCGGTTGATCTCGGCCACCTCGTTGGTGATCCGGGTCGAGATCCGCTCCATGACCTCGTAGGGCAGGCGCGCCCAGTCGGCGGTCATCGCGTCCTCGGACGTGACCGGGCGCAGCACGACGGGGTGGCCGTAGGTGCGGCCGTCACCCTGGACGCCGACCGAGCGGACCTCGGCGAGCAGGACCACCGGCATCTGCCAGATGTCGCGGTCGAGGCCGGCCCGGGTGAGCTCCTCGCGGGCGATGGCGTCGGCCTCGCGGAGCAGGTCGAGGCGCTCCTTCGTGACCTCGCCGATGATCCGGATGCCCAGGCCGGGGCCGGGGAAGGGCTGGCGCCACACCATGGTCGAGGGCAGCCCGAGCTGCTCGCCGACCGCGCGCACCTCGTCCTTGAAGAGGGTGCGCAGCGGCTCGATCAGCTCGAACTGGAGGTCCTCCGGCAGGCCGCCGACGTTGTGGTGCGACTTGATCGTCGACGTCCCGGCGCCGCCGCCCGACTCCACCACGTCGGGGTAGAGGGTGCCCTGGACGAGGTACGCCGTGTCGCCGCGGTCCTCGTCGGACAACGCACCGAATACCCGCACCTCGGCGGCCTCGAAGGTCCGGATGAACTCACGCCCGATGATCTTGCGCTTCTCCTCGGGGTCGTGGACCCCTGCAAGCGCGCCCAGGAACTGGTCGGCGGCGTCCACGACGTCGAGGGCGTCGAAGACCTCCTCGAAGTCACGGCGGACCTGCTCGGTCTCGCCCTTGCGCATCATCCCGTGGTCGACGTACACGCAGGTGAGCCGGTCGCCGATGGCGCGCTGCACGATGGCGGCGGCCACGGCCGAGTCGACGCCGCCGGAGAGCGCGCAGATCGCCCGGCCGCGCTCGCCCACCTGCTCGCGGATCCGCTCCACCTGCTCCTCGACGATGTTGACCATCGTCCAGGTCTGCCGGCAGCCGGCGATCTCGTGCAGGAAGTGCTCGAGCACCTGCTGGCCGTGCTCGGAGTGCAGGACCTCGGGGTGCCACTGCACGCCGGCGAGGCCCCGGCCGGTGTCCTCGAAGGCCGCCACCGGGGTGTCGGTGGTGGAGGCCAGGACGGTGAATCCCGCGGGAGCCGCCTTGACCGAGTCGCCGTGCGACATCCAGACGTTGTGGGTGACGGGCAGGTCGGCCAGCAGGGTGCCGCCCTCACTGATCGTCACGGGCGTGCGGCCGTACTCCCGGGCGCCGGTGTGGGCGACCTCGCCGCCCAGGCCCTTGGCCATCAGCTGGAAGCCGTAGCACATGCCGAAGACGGGGACCCCCGAGGTGAAGACCGCGTCGTCGATGCCGGGCGCACCCTCGGCGTAGACCGACGACGGACCACCGCTGAGGATGATCGCCTTCGGCCCGCGCGCGAGCATCTCGGCGACGGGCATGGAGTGCGGCACGATCTCGGAGTAGACCCGCGCCTCGCGCACCCGACGGGCGATGAGCTGGGCGTACTGGGCGCCGAAGTCGACGACGAGGACGAGGTCGTGGTCAGGGGTGTCGGTCACCCCCGAAGGGTACCGAGTCCGGGCCCCTCCTCCGGACGTGACTCAGGCGTGACTCAGGGCCCCGGTCGGGGAGGGAGGATGACCGGGGCCCTGATGGTCCACGCGCTGCGTGACAGTGCCTGGACTGACGGGCCCGGCCAACTGGGAGGGAGCATGACTGCCGGACCTGTCATCCGTGCCAACGAGCCCTGTGCAGCCGGGTTACGCCCCGGCGCGAGAATCTTCGAGCGGGTCAGCTGACTCCCACGATGGGGAGCCGCAGGGCACCCGGCGCGGCCTCGGGGACGACCGGGTTCTTGGGCGCCACCGGCCGGATCCGGGTGTACGCCGACCCGAGCGCGGGACGCTCGTCGGCCTCCCCCCTGTTGGGCCAGAAGGCCATCGCCCGCTCGGCCTGCGCGGTGATGGTGAGCGAGGGGTTGACGCCCAGGTTGGCCGAGACGGCCGACCCGTCGACGACGTGCAGGCCCTCGTGGCCGTACATCCGCTGGTAGCCGTCGACGACGCCGGTCCGCGGGGAGTCGCCGATGGTGCAGCCGCCGATGAAGTGGGCGGTGAGCGGACGGTTGAAGGGCTCGCCGACGTTGCCGCCGGGCGTGCCCTTGATGATCGCCGCCATCCGGCGGACGGCGTCGTACGCGACCGGGATGTAGGTCGGGTTGGGCTTGCCGTGGCCCTGCGTGCTCGTCATCCGCCAGCCGAACGGGGTCCTGATGCCCTTGGTGGTGATCGAGTTGTCGAGCGTCTGCATGACCAGCGCGATGACGGTGCGCTCGGACCAGTGCTTCATGTCGTAGAGGTCCAGGGCGCTGCGGCGCTGGGTCCACAGCTCCTTGAGCCACGACTTCCACCGCGACTGGCCCTCCACCTCATCGGCCAGCACGGTCTGGAGGAGCGCCATGAAGTTGGAGCCCTTGCCGTAGCGGACCGGCTCGATGTGGGTGTCGGCGTCCGGGTGGAACGACGACGTGATGGCGACGCCCTGGCTGTAGTCGACGGTCACGTCGGGCGCCAGCGCCCCCAGGATCGCCTCGGAGTTGGTGCGGGTCAGGCTGCCGAGTCGGTCGCTCACGTGCGGCAGGTCGCCCTCTCCCTTGAGCTGGTGGAGCAGCTTCTGGGTGCCGAGCGCGGCGGCCGAGAAGATCACCTGCTCGGCGGTGAAGGTCTTCGTGGCCGTACGCCGCGACAGCTTGGCCTTGGTCCAGCGGGTGTCGACCCTGTAGCCGCCGCCGTCGAGGGGTCGCACCCGGGTCACCGTGGTGAGCGGGTGCACGACGGCACCGGCCTCCTCGGCGAGGTGGAGGTAGTTCTTGACCAGGGTGTTCTTCGCGTTGTGGCGGCACCCGGTCATGCACTCTCCGCACGCGGTGCAGGGATTGCGGTCCGGCCCGGCGCCACCGAAGTAGGGGTCGGCGACCGCCTCGCCGCCGATGCCGGGCTGCTGTCCGAAGAAGACGCCCACGGGGGCGGGGTGGAAGGTGTCGCCCACGCCCATCTCGACGGCGACCTGCTCCATCACCTCGTCGCTCGGCGTGCGCAGGGGGTTGTCGACGACGCCGAGCATCCGCTTGGCCTGGTCGTAGTAGGGCGCCAGCTCGGCCTTCCAGTCGGTGATGTGCGACCAGGACGGGTCGCGGTAGAAGGCGTCCAGCGGCTCGTAGAGGGTGTTGGCGTAGACGAGCGAACCGCCGCCCACGCCGGCGCCGGCCAGGATCAGGCAGTCCCTGACCATGTCGATGCGCTGGATGCCGTAGCAGCCCGCGGACGGTGCGAAGAGATAGCGCTTCGCGTCGAAGCTGGTGGCCGCGAAGTCGGCGTCCTCGAAGCGGGCGCCGGCCTCGAGCACGGCGACCCGGTAGCCCTTCTCGGTCAGCCGCAGCGCCGACACGGACCCGCCGAAGCCGGAGCCGATGACGATGACGTCGTAGTCGAAGTCGTCCTCGGTGCCGTCGCCGCCCATCACGCGCGCCCCAGCTTCTTCATCAGCCGCAGCTGGGCGGTCATCACCTTGGCGTAGCGCTCGTCGGACATGCCGAGCATCGGGGCGAAGCGGATCAGCCGCTGCGTCGCGACGGACTGCGACTCCGTGTAGCGGTGGATGCCCTCGCTGCCCTGCCGACGTCCCATGCCGGACTCACGCATGCCACCCATCGGGGAGTCGATGCTGGCGAAGGTCGCCCCGAATGCCTCGTTGATGTTGACGGTGCCGCACTTCACCTGGCGCGCGATCTCGCGGCCCCGTGCTCCGTCCTGGGTGTAGATGGAGGCGTTGAGGCCGTACTCCCCCGCGTTGGAGCGCGCGACCGCGTCAGCCTCGTCGTGGAAGCGGTAGAGGGAGATCACCGGCCCGAAGGTCTCGGTGCCGAAGCAGGTCATGTCCGGGGTGACGCCCTCGAGGATCGTCGGCTCGAAGAAGTAGGGACCCAGGTCGGGCCGGGCCCGGCCGCCCGCCAGCACGCGGGCGCCCTTGGCGACCGCGTCGTCGACGTGGGCCTGCACGGTGTCGAGCTGCGCCTGGGACACGAGGGAGCCCATGTCGACGCCCCACTCCAGGCTGGCCCCGAGGGTCATCGCCTCGGTGCGGGCCACGAAGCGCTCGACGAACCGGTCGTAGACCTGGTCGGCGACGAACATCCGCTCCATGGACACGCACAGCTGGCCGGCGTTGGAGAACGACGCCCGCACCGCACCCTCGGCGGCCTTCTCCAGATCGGCGTCGCGGAGCACCAGGAGGGGGTTCTTGCCGCCGAGCTCGAGCGAGCAGCCGATCAGGCGCTCCGCGCACTGCGCGGCGATCAGCCGGCCGGTGGCCGTGGACCCGGTGAAGCAGACGTAGTCGGCGCCGTCGATGATCGGCGTCCCGAGCTCGCGCCCCGGGCCGGCCACGACCTGCCACAGGTCCGGGGGGAAGCCGGCCTCCTCGAGCAGCTGGGCGCCGAGCAGCGCCGAGAGCATCGTCTGGGCGTCGGGCTTGGCGACCACCGCGTTGCCGGCGAGCAGGGCGGGGATCCCGTCGCACAGCGCCATCGTGAAGGGGTAGTTCCAGGGCGAGATGATGCCGACGACGCCCTTGGGCACCCGGTTGACCTCGACGCGCGTGAGGCCGGGGACGACGCCGAGCTTGCGCTCGGTGTCGAGGTGCTGGTGCGCGGTACGTCCGTAGTAACGGGCGGTGAGGGCGATGTGAAGAGGCTCGTCGAAGGCGTGCTTGCGGGCCTTGCCCGACTCCAGCACGACCAGGTCGATGATCTCGTCCTGCCGGTCGAGCACGAGGTCGTGGAGGCGCAGCAGCATCGCCGCGCGCTCGTCCAGCGACGTCCGCGCCCAGGCGGCCTGCGCGCGACGGGCCCGGACGTAGGCCTCGGCCACGTCGTCGGTGCTCGACTGGGGGATGTGCGCGAGCGGCTGGCCGCCCAGCGGCGACTCCACCGGCACCGTGCGACCCGTGGTGCTGAGGATGCGTCGGGTGAGCCCGGCGACGTAGTCGGGCTCGAGCGCGTAGGACGCTCGCGGGTCGTGCTCGGGGTCGTGCGGACCGTCCACCAGCGGGTCGGGGGCAGGAGTGTGCTCGCTCATGCGCCGAGGGTAGGCCGGTCCCCCGGGCCTTGCTACCCGTTGGTCACATCGTCCCGCTATTTGACATCCAACTCACATTTGTCAAGCAGCGTTCAGACGATGTCGGGTGCCCTGACGCGCGCCTCGTCGGCCGCCTGGTCGGTGAGCTCGAGCTGGGACTGGCGCTCGGCCTCGACCCGCCGCAGGTAGTGGTCGACCTCGGCGTCGACGGTCGCGGCGTCCCAGCCGAGCACGCCCGCCATCAGCTCAGCGGCCGGACGGGCGCTGGCGACGCCGCGGTCGAAGGTCTCGATGGAGATGCGGGTACGCCGCGTCAGCACGTCGTCGAGGTGCCGCGCGCCCTCGTGGCTGACCGCGTAGACGACCTCGGCGGCGAGGTAGAGCGGCGCACCGGTGAGCGGCTCGGCCAGCTCGGGGCGCTCGCGGACCAGCTCCAGCACCTCGTCGACCAGCCCGCCGTACCGGCCGAGGAGGTGGTCGACCAAGCCGATCTCGATGCCCGACTCGCGCGAGAGGGCCACCCGCTGGTTGGTGCGCGCCTCGTAGCCCCACGCCCCGAGCAGCGGCACCCGCTCGGTGATGCTCGGCAGCGCACCCGGTACGTCGCGGATCGCGTGGTCGACGGCGTCGCGGGCCATCACGCGGTACGTCGTGAGCTTGCCGCCGGCGACGAGCACCAGGCCGGGCACGGGGTTGGCGACGGTGTGCTCGCGGGAGAGCTTGGTCGTCTCACCCTGCTCGCCCTTGCGCACCACCGGCTTGAGCAGCGGCCGCAGGCCGGCGTAGACCCCGACCACGTCGCGGTGGTCGAGCGGGTCGCGCAGCAGGGCGTTGACGTGGCCGAGCAGGTAGTCGATGTCCTGGCGGCTGGCCGCCGGGTGGGCGAGGTCGAGGTCCCACGGGGTGTCGGTGGTGCCGATGATCCAGAAGGCGCCCCACGGGATGACGAAGAGCACCGACTTCTCGGTCTTGGTGATGAAGCCGCACTCGGAGCGGATGCGGTCGCGGGGCACGACGAGGTGCACGCCCTTGCTGGCGTCCACGTCGAGGGTCGCGTCGCCGCCGATGAGCTCCTGGACCTCGTCGGTCCAGACCCCGGCGGCGTTGATGACGACCCGGGCCCGCACCTCGAGGTCGACGTCGTTCTCGAGGTCGCGGGCCGTCACGCCCACCACCCGGTCGCCCTCGCGGAGGAAGCCCGTGACCTTGGTCCGGGTGGCGATGTGGGCGCCGTTGTTGGCGGCCGTGCGCGCGATGGTCATGACCAGGCGGGCGTCGTCGACCTGGCAGTCGTAGTAGCGGATGGCGCCGTGCAGGTCCTCGGTGCGGATGTCGGGCGCCATCCGGGCCAGCTGCTTGCGGAAGAGGTGCTTGTGCTTCGGGACGCCCATGTCGTACTTGCCGGTCATCGCCATCGCGTCGTACAGCGCGACGCCGGAGCCGACGTACGGCCGCTCCCACGCCTTCGTGAGGGGGTAGAGGAACGGCACCGGGCGGACCAGGTGCGGGGCGAGCCGGGTCAGCAGCAGGCCGCGCTCCTCGAGCGCCTCCTTGACCAGGCCGAAGTCGAACATCTCGAGGTAGCGGAGCCCGCCGTGCACGAGCTTGGAGCTGCGCGAGGACGTGCCCGACGCGAGGTCGCGCTGCTCCAGCAGTCCGACGCTGAGCCCGCGGGTCACCGCGTCGAGGGCCGCGCCGGCGCCCACGATGCCACCGCCGACGACGAGCACGTCGAGCTCGCCCGTCACCATCGCGTCGAGCGCCGCCGTGCGGTGGTCGGGACTGAGCTGGTAGGTCATGGCGCCAGTCTGGCAGGCGGCCGGGAGGGTCAGCCCCCGACGACGACCTCGACCCGCTGGAACTCCTTGAGGTCGGTGTAGCCCGTCGTGGCCATGGACCGGCGCAGCGCGCCGATGAGGTTCATGGTGCCGTCGGCGACGCGGGACGGGCCGAAGAGGATCTCCTCCATCGACCCCACGGGGCCGAACTCGACGCGCTGGCCGCGCGGCAGGTCGGGGTGGTGCGCCTCTCCGCCCCAGTGGAAGCCGCGGCCGGGGGCGTCGGTGGCCCGGGCGAGCGGCGAGCCGACCATCACGGCGTCGGCGCCACAGGCGATGGCCTTGGCGACGTCGCCCGAGCGTCCGATCGAGCCGTCGGCGATGACGTGCACGTAGCGACCGCCCGACTCGTCGAGGTAGTCGCGACGGGCCGCGGCGACGTCGGCGACGGCCGACGCCATGGGCACCGCGATGCCCAGCACGGTGCGGGTCGTGTGGGCGGCACCGCCGCCGAAGCCCACGAGGACGCCGGCCGCCCCGGTCCGCATGAGGTGCAGCGCGGCCTGGTGGGTCGCGCAGCCGCCCACGACGACCGGGACGTCGAGCTCGTAGATGAACTCCTTGAGGTTGAGCGGCTCGCTCTGGGACGAGACGTGCTCGGCGCTCACCGTGGTGCCGCGGATGACGAACATGTCGACCCCCGCGTCGACCACGGCCTTGGCGAACTCCTTGGTCCGCTGCGGCGACAGGGAGCCGGCGACGGTGACGCCGGCGTCGCGCATCTCGTTGAGGCGCGCGGTGATCAGCTCGGCGCGGATCGGCTCGGCGTAGATCTCCTGCATCCGCCGGGTGGCGTCGCTGCCCGTCAGGCCCGCGACCTCCTCGAGCAGGTCGGACGGGTCGTCGTACCGCGTCCAGAGCCCCTCGAGGTTGAGCACGCCGAGGCCGCCCAGCCTGCCGAAGGCGATCGCGGTGGCCGGCGACATCACCGAGTCCATGGGTGCCGCCAGCACGGGCAGGTCGAACCGGTAGGCGTCGATCTGCCAGGCGGTGCTGATCTCCTCGGGATCGCGGGTGCGCCGCGAGGGCACGATCGCGATGTCGTCGAAGGAGTAGGCGCGACGGGCGCGCTTGGCTCGGCCGATCTCGATCTCAGTCACGGGCGCAGCCTATCGGCCGCCCACCCCGTGTCCGCCGGTCCCGTCCCCGGCCCGTGGCACGATCGCGGCCATGCCCACCACCTGGACCAGCACCGTCGGCACCGCCGACGCAGACCTCGACGCACGGCTCTCCGACGAGCTCGAGGTCGTCAACGCCGCCGCCACCCCCGGGATCGACGCCGCCGAGGAGCTGACGGTGCGGATCACGGACGACGCCGGGGCGCTGGCCGCCGGGATCAGCGGCTGGACGTGGGGCGTGGCGGCCGGGATCGCGATGACCTGGGTGCGTGCCGACGCCCGGGCCGAGGGCCTCGGGGCCCGACTGCTGACCGACTTCGAGGCCGAGGCGCTGCGCCGCGGGTGCACGCACGTGTTCGTCACGTCGTTCACCTTCCAGGCGCCCGCCTTCTACGAGCGGCACGGGTACGTCGAGTTCGCCCGGTGGGAGGACGTGCCCCGGGTCGGGGAGGCCGACGTGCACCTGCGGAAGGACCTGCCCGGCGCGCAGGTACGTGGTCACGGATGAGGTATCTGAAACTTCCACAGTTATCCACATAGACTTCCACAGCCTGTGGAGGTACGGTCAGGGTCCCACCTACGAAAGGTTCCCCTGATGCTCAAGCGCCACCTGGCCGGCCCCGTTGCCGGTGCCCTCGTCGCCGCCGCGCTCGCCACGGCCCCGATCGCCCCCGCCAACGCCCAGCGTGCCGCTGGGACCGACAGCCTGGCGGCCCTCCTCGCCGCCGACGGGCAGAAGCTGGACAAGAACTGGAAGGACTTCGACATCATCGAGGCCGCGGTCCTCACCGTCGCCGGTGCGAAGCCCGAGACCCCGCTGCTCGCGCTGACCAACGGCAAGAAGCGCCTCACGGCCTTCGCGCCCACCGATGCGGCGTTCCGCAAGCTGGTCGCCGACCTCACCGGGACCGCACCCAAGTCCGAGAAGGCCACCGTCGACGCCATCCTCGCGACGTACGACGTCGACACCATCGAGTCCGTCCTGCTCTACCACGTGGTCGCGGGCGCCACGCTCAACTCCACCAAGGTGGTGGCCGCCGCCAAGAAGAAGCAGAAGATCACCATGGCCAACGGCGCCACGATCCGCGTCAAGCTCAAGAAGGGCAAGGTCGTCCTGGTCGACAAGGACAGGAACGACCGCGACGCCCGGGCCATCCCGAAGCTGCTCGACCTCAACAAGGGCAACCGCCAGATCGGCCACGGCATCGACCGCGTCCTGCGTCCGCTCGACCTCTGATCACCGCCCGCTGATCGACCTGCCGAGCCAGGCAGCCGTGCCCGGGACCTCCGCCCGGGCACGGCATGCCGCAGGATGGGACCACATGAGCACCTCCCTCTCCATCGGCGAGCTGTCCGCGCGCACCGGGGTGACCCCGTCGACCCTGCGGATCTGGGAGGAGCGCCACGGCTTCCCGGTGCCCTCGCGGCTCGGTTCGGGCCACCGTCGTTACGACGAGGGCGACGCCGTCCTCGTCGCCGAGGTGGCCCGCCTGCGTGACTCCGGCATGCGTCTCGACGCTGCGATCGCCGCGGCCCGCCGCGAGGCCGAGCACCAGCAGCAGGTGGCCGGCGGCCCCCGGACCCGCTCGGTCCACGCCCGCCTGTTGCGGCGCGAGCCGGCCCTGCCGGTCCACCGCCTGCGCAAGCGCACGCTGATCGCCCTGTCGCACGCCATCGAGGACGAGTTCTGCGCCCGGGCCCGCGACGCCCACCTCTTCGGCCTGTTCCAGCGGGCCGAGCACTTCGCCCCGGCGCGCTCCCGCTGGCGCGAGCTGGCCCTGCTCGCCCGCACGACCCACGTCTTCGCCGACTTCCCGCCCGGGTCCCGTGACGAGGACGACCTCCAGCTGGTGACCCTGCCCGAGCGCTCGCCGCTGCTGCGGGAGTGGGCCGTGATCTGCGACGCGACCGAGGCCCCGATCGCGCTGACGGCGTGGGAGGTCCCGGGTCAGGTCGGGGTCCCCGAGCACCACCGCGTCTTCGAGGCGACCTGGACGATGGTCCCCTCCCTCGTCCGCGAGGCCGCCCGCGTGTGTGCGGACGCCGCGGCCGGCACCCCGGGGGCGGACGAGCTGGCCGAGGAGCTCGCGGCCGCGCCGACCGGCGATCGCGCAGACCCCGAGCTCGCGTCCGCGTTCTTCAACCGCGCCGTGGCCTACCTCGACCGCGGCTGAGACGCGTCAGGCCCCGGAGTAGTTGGGCGCCTCGACGGTCATCTGCACGCCGTGCGGGTGGCTCTCCTTGAGCGAGGCCGAGGTGATCCGCACGAAGCGGCCCCTGTCCTGGAGCTCGGGGACGGTGCGCGCGCCGACGTAGAACATCGACTGGTTGAGGCCGCCGATGAGCTGGTGGGCCACGGCGCCGAGGGGACCCCGGTAGGCGACCTGCCCCTCGATGCCCTCGGGCACGATCTTGTCGTCGCTGGTGACCTCGGCCTGGAAGTAGCGGTCCTTGGAGTAGGACTTCTTGCCGCGGCTCGACATGGCCCCGAGCGAGCCCATCCCACGGTAGGACTTGAACTGCTTGCCGTTGACGAAGACCAGCTCACCGGGGGACTCCTCGCACCCGGCCAGCAGTGAGCCGAGCATGACCGCGTCGGCGCCGGCGACGAGCGCCTTGGCGATCTCGCCGGAGTGCTTCATGCCCCCGTCGGCGATGACCGGCACCCCGGCAGGCTTGGCGGCCAGCGAGGCCTCGTACACCGCAGTGACCTGGGGTACGCCGACGCCGGTCACGACGCGCGTGGTGCAGATGGAGCCCGGCCCCACCCCGACCTTCACCGCGTCGGCCCCGGCATCGACGAAGGCCTGGGCGCCCGCGCGGGTGGCGACGTTGCCGCCGATCACCTGCACGTGGCGGGTGGCGGGGTCGCTCTTGAGCCGGCGGACCATGTCGAGGAGCAGGTGGACGTGGCCGTGCGCCGTGTCGGCGACCAGCACGTCGACGCCCGCCTCGACCAGCGTGGTGGCGCGCTCCCACGCGTCGCCGAAGTAGCCGATCGCGGCCCCGACGAGCAGCCGGCCGTCGCCGTCGTACGACGCGTGCGGGAACTGCTCGCCCTTGACGAAGTCCTTGACGGTGATGAGACCGCCCAGCCGTCCGTCGGCGTCGACCAGCGGGAGACGCTCGCGCTTGTGCCGGCGCAGCAGGGTCGTGGCGTCGTCGCGCGAGATGCCGATGGTGCCGGTGATGAGCCCCTCGGAGGTCATCACCTCGGTGACCTTGGTGGTCGCCCACTCCGCGACCGGCGTGAAGCGCAGGTCCCGGTTGGTGATGATGCCCAGCAGGCGGTTGTCCACGTCGACGACGGGGAGGCCGGAGACGCGGTACTCACCGCAGATCCGGTCGAGCTCCTCGAGGGTGGCGTCGGGGCCGATGGTGACGGGGTTGGAGATGATCCCGGTCTGGGTCCGCTTGACGAGGTCGACCTGGTAGGCCTGGTCGGCGATCGACAGGTTGCGGTGCAGCACCCCGAGGCCGCCCTCCCGGGCCATCGCGATGGCCATCCGCGACTCGGTGACGGTGTCCATCGCCGCGCTGACGAGCGGCACCTTGAGCGAGATCTCCCGGGTCAGGCGACTCGTGGTGTCGATCTCGTCGGGCGCCAGGTCCGACTCCCCCGGCAGCAGGAGGACGTCGTCGTAGGTGAGGCCGAGGGCCGCAAACTTCTCCGGGATCTCCACTCCCCCATCCTACGGGCCGTCAGCGCCGCGCTCCCTCCAGGTCTCGCAGCGGCACCCGCACCGTCAGGCCGTCCCCGGACATCCGGATCCGGCCACGCAGGCCCGAGCCCAGCACCATCGGCAGGACCGCCTGGTTGTCGGCGCTGGTGACCAGCACCAGCTCGTCGTCGCCGAGCCCGGCGGCCGCCCGGGCGGCCTCCAGCAGCAGCCGCGACCCGATGCCGCGCCGGCGCCAGGCCGGGTCCACCTCGAGGTGCAGGTGGCGGGACCCGGGCGCGACCATCTCGGCGAGCACCGCCCGGCCCACCGTCGTGCCGTCCACCATCGCCGAGACCCCATGGCTCGACGCGACGAACTCGGGGGTCGCCCCGGTGCCCAGCCGGCGGCCCGGCTCGGGCATCGCCATCGCGTCCCGGCTGCGGCCCAGGACGTCGCTCACCAGCTCGGCCAGGCCGGCCCCGCGCGCGTGCTCGGTGGCGGTGAACGGTGCCGCCCGGTGCACCTGCACCGAGACGTCGCTGACCGTCATCTCCATCGAGTCGTGGTCGACCCCGGTCTCGATCGGATCCGCCTCCGCGTCGAAGAGCTGGGCGACCACCTCGGGGAAGCGGGCCGGCTGGGCCAGGATCGTCCGCGCCGCCGCGACGTACCGCGCCGGCTGGTCGACCAGCGCCGCCTCCGTGCACGGGTGCGAGACCACCGCGTGCGCACCGGCCCGTTCCACCAGGGCGGCGATGTCGTCCACGTCCCAGCCGCCCGGCACCTCGAGCACCAGCTCGTCGGTTACCGTGTCGATCCCCGGGAACACCTGCAGGCCCAGGATGTTGACACCCGCGGCACCGCACTCGCTCGCCAGGGTCGCCAGCGCACCCGGCCGGTCCGGCAGCGTCAACCGCACTCTCCACAACATGGGATCCCCCTTGGTCTCGTCGTCCCGGGACCAGCGTGCGTCGTGCGTGTTGCCGGTCGGAGGCCCCCGTGTTTCGGTGATGAAAACCCTCGACCGGACGGGCCTCAGCCTGTGCGGGTGAACCCTGCGCGAGGGTCGCCCCTCCACAATGGACGCACTGTGTCCCGGATCCCCCTGCCCTCCCCGCGCCTGACCGTCTGGATCGCGGCGGTGGCGGCCCTGCTGGCGCGCTACCCCTCGGCGATGTGGCCGCTGCGTCCGGACGAGGCCGGGTTCCTGCTCGTCGCCCGCACGTGGGCCCCGCGGGCTGACAGCGTCTACGGTCCCTACTTCGTCGACCGGCCGCCCGAGATCATCGCGCTGGTCCGGCTCGCCGACGGGGTGGGCGGTCCCTACGCGCTGCGGGTCCTCGCCGCGCTCGGGATCCTCGGCTTCGTGCTCCTCGCGGCCGCCACGGCACGCTCCCTCGCGACGGACGCCGGGCGGTTGTCGCGGGAGCGGGCCGACCGGGTGGCGGCGTGGACGGCGGTGGTGGCCGCGGGGCTCGTCGGCAACGCCGGCGTCGACGTGGTCTCCGCCAAGGGCGAGCACCTGGGCATCCCCCTGGTCATGGGCGCCTGCTGGCTCGCGCTCGCCGCCCTGCGCAGGTCCTCGGCCTCACTGTCCCTGCTGGCCGGGCTGACCGCCATGCTGGCCGTCGGCCTCAAGCAGAGCATGGTGGGCGGACTCGTGTTCGGCGGGGTGCTCCTGGTCGGCACCGCGCTCGGCGACCGGCCGCGGGTCCGGTCGTACGCGCGGCTCGCCGCGGCCGCCGCGATCGGCGCCCTGGTGCCCGTCGTCGCCCCCGTCGTCTGGGCCCTCGTGGCCGGCGTGGACCTCGGCACCCTCTGGTACACCGTCGTCGGCTTCCGCCCCGACGCGGACGCCGTGCTGGACGCGCAACCGAGCTCGAGCATCGATGCGCGCGCCGTGAAGATGGTCGGCCTCGCGATCGGGACCGGGATGCTGGTCCTCGTCGCCTGGTTCGTCCTCCACCTCGTGCCGCTGGCACGGCGCCTGCCGGTCCACACGGCGGCGGTCTCCGCCATGCTGCTCGTCGATGCCGTCGCGGTGGCGCAGAGCGGCAGCTTCTGGATGACCTACCTCGTCGTGTTGGTGCCACCGGTGGCAATGGCCACTGCGCTGCTCCTCGTGGCAGAGCCCGATCAGGGCCCGCCGGCCGATCCCGAGCCCCCGCCGAGGCGGGCGCACCGGTGGACCGTCGGGGCGATCACCCGCGGCATCGTGGTGTTCACCGCGCTGAGCAGCGTGAGCTCGCTGATCATCTGGTGGGGTCTCACCGAGGCGGGTCACCGACCCGTCGAGTACTACGCCGGCGAGGCGATCGGCGACGCCGCCCGGCCCGGCGACACCCTCGTCGTCTACGGCGGCCGCGCCGACATCCAGTGGGCCAGCGGCCTGCGCTCGCCGTACCCCCACCTGTGGTCCCTTCCGATGCGCACCCTGGACCCCGACCTCTCCGAGCTGAGCGACCTGCTCACCGGACCGGCAGCGCCGACGTGGTTCGTGGAGTTCACCTACCTCGACACCTGGAGCGAGACCGGGACGCAGCGGATCAGCGACGAGCTCATCGAGCGCTACCAGTACGTCACGACAGTGTGCGGCCAGTACCGCGTCTACCACCTCAAGAGCCTGGAGCGTCCCGTGCTCGAGAGCCGCTGCTCCGCGCCCTGGCGCGGGGGCCTCGCGTCGCTGCGCGACTGACCCGGGCCGGCACGCGCGAAGGCCGCCGCCTCCCGAGGGAGACGGCGGCCTTCGCGGTGGTGCCGACGATCAGTGGCTCAGTGGCCGTGGCCGTGGCCGTGGCCGCCCGCAGCGGCGGGCTCCTCGTCCTCGGGCTTCTCGACGATCAGCGTCTCGGTCGTGAGCAGCATGCCCGCGATCGAGGTGGCGTTGACCAGCGCGGAGCGGGTGACCTTGACCGGGTCCAGGACGCCCTGGGCGACCAGGTCGCCGTACTCCTCGGTGGCGGCGTTGTAGCCGTTGCCGATGCCGAGCTCGCGGACCTTGGTGGTGACGACGTAGCCGTTGACACCGCCGTTCTCGGCGATCCAGCGCAGCGGCTCGTCGGCGGACTTGCGCACGATGCGCACGCCGACGGCCTCGTCACCGGTGAGGCCGAGGTTGTCCTCGAGCACCGAGACGGCGTGGATGAGCGCGGAGCCACCGCCGGGGACGATGCCCTCCTCGATCGCGGCGCGCGTCGCGGAGACGGCGTCCTCGATGCGGTGCTTCTTCTCCTTGAGCTCCACCTCGGTGGCGGCGCCGACCTTGATGACGCAGACGCCGCCGGCCAGCTTGGCCAGGCGCTCCTGCAGCTTCTCGCGGTCCCAGTCGGAGTCGCTGTTCTCGATCTCGGCCTTGATCTGGTTGACGCGGCCCTCGACGGCACCGGCGTCGCCGGCACCCTCGATGATCGTGGTGTTGTCCTTGGTGATCACGACGCGACGGGCCTGGCCCAGCACCTCGAGACCGACCTGGTCGAGCTTGAGGCCGACCTCGGGGGCGACGACCTGGCCGCCGGTGAGGACGGCGATGTCCTGCATCATCGCCTTGCGGCGATCACCGAAGGCGGGGCTCTTGACCGCGACGGCGTTGAACGTGCCGCGGATCTTGTTGACCACCAGGGTCGAGAGCGCCTCGCCCTCGACGTCCTCGGCGAGGATGAAGAGCGGCTTGCCGGCGGCGATGACCTTCTCGAGCAGGGGCAGCAGGTCCTGGATCGAGGAGATCTTGCCCTGGTGCAGGAGGATGTAGGCGTCGTCGAGGACGGCCTCCATGCGCTCGGGGTCGGTGACGAAGTAGGCCGACAGGTAACCCTTGTCGAACTGCATGCCCTCGGTGAACTCGAGCTCGGTGCCCATGGTGTTGGACTCCTCGACCGTGATCACGCCGTCCTTGCCGACCTTGTCGAAGGCCTCGGCGAGCAGGTCGCCGATGTGGCTGTCGCGGCTGGAGATCGTCGCGACGGAGGCCATGTCCTCCTTGGACTCGACCTCGCGGGCGGCCTCGCGCAGCGCGTCGCCGACGGCCTCGGCGGCGGCGTCCATGCCCCGCTTGAGACCCATCGGGTTGGCACCGGCGGCGACGGCGCGCAGGCCCTCGTGGACCATCGCCTGGGCCAGCACGGTCGCGGTCGTCGTGCCGTCACCGGCGACGTCGTTGGTCTTGGTCGCGACCTCCTTGGTGAGCTGGGCACCGAGGTTCTCGAACGGGTCGTCCAGCTCGATCTCACGAGCGACGGTCACACCGTCGTTGGTGATGGTCGGCGCGCCCCACTTCTTGTCGAGGACGACGTAGCGGCCCTTGGGGCCGAGCGTCACCTTGACGGCGTTGGCGAGGGCGTCGACGCCGCGCTCGAGGGCGCGGCGGGCGTTCTCGTCGAACTCCAGGATCTTGGGCATTCAGGTGCTCCTTGGAAGGTTTCGGGTCCTGACGTGCCTGGCGCCCGGCTGGCAAGGCGCCGCCGCAAAGGCGACCTTGGAGCGGAGCGGTCGCCGAGCGGCGAGCAACGCCGCCAGCCGGGATGCCAGGTGCGTCAGGAAACGACGGCGAGGACGTCGCGGGCAGAGAGGATGAGGTACTCGGCGCCGGCGTACTTGACCTCGGTGCCGCCGTACTTGCTGTAGATGACCTTGTCGCCCACGGCCACGTCCAGCGGGACGCGGTTGCCGTTGTCGTCGATGCGACCCGGGCCGATGGCCAGGACCTCGCCCTCCTGGGGCTTCTCCTTGGCCGTGTCCGGGATGACCAGGCCGGAGGCCGTGGTCTGCTCGGCGTCGAGCGGCTGGACGACGATGCGGTCCTCGAGGGGCTTGATGTTGACCGACACTTCGGATCAACCTCCACTTTCCACGTTGGTCGAGACGGACTCGAGAGCGATTGCTCTCGCACGTTGGGGCTTGCTCTGCCGTACGCCGTCGCGGGGGTCGCACGTCGTCGCAAGCACTGGCACCCTCAGGGCGAGAGTGCCAAGTCAGACGCTAGCACTCCCCCAAGCCGAGTGCTAGCGGGAGGCGTCAGACGAACGCGCCCTGGACCACCAGGGCGCGGGCGGTGCGGGTCCTGCGCCCGTCCTGCAGCTCGCCGGTCAGCCGGCTCCGGATGTCGAGCTGGCCGGGTCCCCGGTCGGCGGGGACCTCGAACACGACCACCTGGGGGTCGAGCGGGTCGGGCTCGGCGGAGTCGGGGAGCAGGTCGTTGGCGGCGTACACCTCGACGGGCTCCTCGAAGCCGAGGCCGTACGACGTCTCGACACCCGACGCCGGCACCTCGTAGGTCCCGCGGCGACCCTCGAAGGCGGTGGGCGCACCCGGCACGACGGTGACCACGAGCCAGCGGGAGTCCTCCGGGGCCCAGCCCAGCCCCGCGACGTACGGGCGCGTGGCCGCGGAGCGGACGAAGCACCCGGACACGGCATCGTCCACGGCCGAGGCACCCGTGCTCCAGAGCTGGTCGCCGCAGGGACCGCCCGGGGCGGGGAACGGTGCGTCGTAGAGCGGGGCCGCGTCCCCGATGGTGACGTCGGCGGTGGCGGCGTCGATGGTCTGGGTGACACCGTCGTACTCCATGGTGACGGTGACCTCCTCGGCGTCCTGCGGCACTGCGACGTACTGGCGACGGGCTCCGGGCTCGACCTCCGCACCGTCCGCCCAGCCGGACAGGGCCGGCAGCTCCCACGCCTCGTCGTCGGCGACGACGCTGAACACCGGGTCGAGGAAGGAGGCGTCGGGCAGCCGGTCGACCGGGACCGAGTCCTCGGTGTCGCGCAGCTCGACCTGGATCCCGATGAACGACCCCTCGAGCGTGCCGTCGTCGCCCTCGACGGTGTCGACGGGCTCGGTCGTCGTGACCTGGAGCCGGCCCCACGGGACGCGCACGTCGGTGCTGCGACCCACGAGGAGCCCGTCGACCTGCTGGTCCACGAGCGTGCCGGCCGCGGTGGCCGGCTCCTCGCGCTGGGACAGCCAGACGCCGGCGCCGGCCAGGGCGGCGATGAGCAGCAGCGGCACGAGGACGATCAGCACTTTGCGCACGAAGGAGAACCTGCCACGTCCGGGCCGGCGAGTGGGACCGACCCGCCTGACAGGATGCACGTGTGGACCTCGAGACGCTGGCCTGGCTGCAGACCGATGCCGGCCGGCGGCTGTTGGAGGAGGCGACCCATGCATGGGTCGATCATGGCGGTGACCCGGTGCGCGCTGCGACCGCGGTCCGCCGGATCGAGCCGGATCCCGACCGGGCCGCCGCGGCCACGACCCAGGTGCAGCTCCGCGCTCGCGCGGTCGCCAAGTTCGGCGACCTCGCCCCGCTGATGTTCTTCACGCCCGAGGCGCTGGAGCAGGCGACCCGCCTCCGCGTGGCCGAGCACCGTGCCGCCCGCCTCGCCGCCGCCCGGCCGGCCAGCGTCCTTGACCTCGGGTGTGGCATCGGCGGCGACCTGCTCGCCTTCGCCCGCGCCGGCCTCACCGCGGCGGGCGTCGACCTCGACCCGCTGCGGGTCGCCCTCGCCCAGGCCAACCTCGACGCCCTCGGCCTGCCCGGCGCGGTCCAGGTCGCCGACGCGACGACGCTCGACGTGCGCGGCTTCGGGGCGGTCTTCGCCGACCCGGCCCGCCGTGGCGCACGGGGGCGGGTCTTCGACGCCGAGGGGTGGACCCCGCCGTGGCCCTTCGTCCTGGACCTCCTCACCGGGACGGCCGTCGTCAAGGTCGCCCCGGGCATCCCGCACGCCATGCTCCCCGACGACGTCGAGGCCGAGTGGGTGAGCGACGGCGGGGAGGTCAAGGAGGCCGCTCTCTGGTCCTCGCGGCTCGCCACCACCCGGCGGCGCGCGACGGTCATCCCGTCGACGCGCCCGGGACAGGCGGCCGGCGGGCTGGCCACCCTCACCGACGAGGACGACCCGTACGCCGGGCAGCCCCGCCCGGTGCGCGCGGTGGGCGCGTTCCTCTACGAGCCCGACGGCGCGGTCATCCGGGCCGGGCTGGTCACCGCCGTGGCCGCCGGGGTCGGCGGTGGGCTCGTGGACGAGCACATCGCCTACGTCACCGGCGACGCGGCCTTCCAGACGCCGTTCGCCCGGTCCTACCGGGTCCTCGAGGAGCTCCCCTACCGGGAGAAGCAGCTCAAGGCGGCGCTGCGCGAGCGCGGCATCGGCCGGCTGGCCATCAAGAAGCGCGGCGTCGACGTCGTGCCCGAGCAGCTGCGCAAGCGGCTCTCGCTGTCCGGGGACCAGGAGGGGACGCTGGTCCTCACCCGCGTCGCGGGTGCCGGCACGGCGCTGCTGGTGGAGCCCCTCTAGCAGCCGGGCCGCTCGACGCCGGCGACCTCGACCGGCAGCCGGCCCGGGGCCTCGGCCCGCCCGAGGAGCACGTCGACGAGGGCGGACATGGCGCCGGGGGTGTCCCCGTAGGTCGCCAGCCGCACCGGCGCTCCCACCGTGCCGAGGACGTACGGCGTGTTGGTCGCGACGGCGACCGCCCCGTCGTACGTCGCGTCCTGGAACCCGCTGAAGCCGATCCGGGTGCCGCGGGCCAGTCGGCGGTCCTCGGCGGCGGTCCACCGCGCGAGGGCGGCGACGCGGCGCTTCTCCCGGGCCCGCCAGGCCTTGCGGCGGCGCTCGAACGCCTTGGCCTTCTCCTTCTTCGCCCGCTTCAGGGCCGGCTCCGCGGTCACCAGCGACGCCGGGGCGGCCCGGCGGGTCAGCACCTCGATCCCCGCCGCACCGGCGGCACCGGCGAAGTTGGCCACCGCCACCGGGTCGCCGACCGGCGTGACGGCTGGCCCGACCAACCGGCCGCGACACGCGCCCGCGACGCTCGTGATCGCCGCGGCGCTCAGGGCCCGCGAGGCGGTGCGGCCGGAACCCGGCGGGCGGCCCCGCTGCTGGGCGGGAGTGCCCTCGGAGTGCTGGAGCAGCGCGATCATCCGCGCCGCCGCCTGCTCGAGCCGGCGGCGCGGCAGGCGACCGGTCCGCACGGCGCGCACGATCCCCGCCCGGGCGGCCGCGGGCGAGGGCGGCATGAGCAGCACGTCGTTGCCGGCACGGAGCCCCTCGACGGCCGAGCGCGCGGCGTCGTACTCCCGCTCGACGCCCGCCATCGACAGCGAGTCGGTGACCGCGAGGCCCTCGAAGCCGAGCTGCTCGCGCAGCACCCCGGTCACCACCTCCCGCGACATCGAGGAGGGCACCCGCGGATCGATCGACCTCACGTCGATGTGGCCCACCATCACGGCCGGGACGCCGGCGGTGACCGCGGCGGCGAAGGGCGCGAGGTCGACGGCGGCGAGCTGCTTGCGGGTGCGCGTCTGCACCGGCAGCGTGAGGTGACTGTCCTGCGGCACCGAGCCGTGCCCGGGGAAGTGCTTGAGCACCGGCACGACCGCGGCCTGCTCGATCCCCTCGACGGCAGCGGCCACGTGGGTGCCCACCACCTCCGGGTCCGAGCCCGCCGACCGAGACCCGATGGTGGGGTCACCCGGTCCCGACGTGACGTCGGCGTCCGGCGCGAACACGACGTCGAAGCCGAGGCCCCGCAGCTCGGCGGCGCTGGCGCGGTGGGCGGCCGTGGTCACCTGCGGGTCACCCGCGGCACCGGCGGACATGAAGGTCGGGAAGCGGGTGGCATCACCCTTGACCCGCTCGACGATGCCGCCCTCCTGGTCGACGGACAGGAAGAGCGGCCACGGGCGGCGTACGGCGCGCTCCAGGGTGGCGTTGACGGTCCGGATCTGGCCGGTCGACGCCACGTTGTCGGAGAAGGCGATCACCCCGCCCAGGTGCAGCTGGCGGACCATCTGCACGGGGGCCGCGGTGCCCCGCCACTCGGCCACGATCACCTGCCCGGCGAGGTCGGGCAGCGACATCCGGCCCACCAGCCGGGCCGCCCGCTCCAGCTCGGCCTGCGTCGGACCCCAGCCCTCGACGAGGCCGAGGCGCTCGGCCGGCGTGGGCGGGGTCGGGGCCGCGGCGGTCGGCTCGCCGGCCGGGGTCGCGGGCTCGTCGGCCGCCGGGTCGCCGCTGCACGCCGAGGCGGTCAGCCCCAGCGCGAGCACGAGGGGCAGGACGCGACGCAGCATCCCGGCAGTCTTCCAGCCGGGACGCTGCGCCTCCAATCCGTCAGGCCAGCGCCTCACGCTCGGCGGCGATCGTGGTGTCGTCGCCGTGCCCGGTGTGGACGACGGTGTCGTCGGGCAACCGGAACAGCTGGCGGCGGATCGACTCCTGGATGACGTCGGCGTCGCTGTAGGACCGTCCCGTGGCTCCCGGTCCACCCTGGAAGAGAGTGTCGCCTGTGAAGACGCAATCGAGGTCGTGGACGTAGACGCAGACGGCGCCGGGCGCGTGCCCGGGCGTGTGCAGCACCTTGAGCGAGGCCCCGGCGACCTTGATGGACTGGCCGTCCTCGAGGTCCATGTCCCACAGCTCGTCGGTGTGGGTCAGCTCCCACAGCGGCCGGTCGTCGGGGTGCAGCAGGATCGGTGCCGTGACCCGCTCGCGCAGCGCCGGCGCGACGCGGCAGTGGTCGTCGTGGGCGTGGGTCAGCAGGATCGCCTTGACCTGCCGCCCGCCGACCACGTCCAGGATGGCGTCGACGTCGTGGGGCGCGTCGATGACCACGCACTCCTCGTCATCGCCGACCACCCAGATGTTGTTGTCGACCTCGTGCACCTCGCCGTCGAGGGAGAACGTGCCGGACACGACCGCGTGGTCCACCCGCAGCCCGCCCATCAGAACGTCACCACCGAGCGGAGCACCTGGCCGCCGTGCATCTTGTCGAACGCCGCCTCGACGTCGTCGATCGAGATCTCCTCGGTGACGAAGGCATCCAGGTCGAGCCGCCCCTGCTGGTAGAGGTCGACCAGCATCGGGAAGTCCCGTGACGGCAGGCAGTCGCCGTACCAGCTGGACTTGAGGGACCCGCCGCGTCCGAAGACGTCGATGAGCGGGATCTCGGGGATCGTCATGTCCGGGGTCGGTACGCCGACCAGCACGACCGTGCCGGCCAGGTCGCGGGCGTAGAACGCCTGCTTCCACGTCTCGGGACGACCGACCGCGTCGATCACGACGTCGGCGCCGTTGCCGCCGGTGAGGGCCTGGATCGCCTCGACGGGCTCGGACTCCTGGGAGTTGACGGTGTGGGTGGCGCCCATGTCGCGCGCCCAGCCGAGCTTGGTGTCGTCGATGTCGACGGCGATGATCGTCGACGCCCCGGCCAGCGCGGAGCCGGCGATGGCGGCCATGCCGACGCCGCCGCAGCCGATGACCGCGACGGACTTGCCGCGGGTCACGTTGCCGGTGTTGATCGCGGCGCCGAGGCCGGCCATCACGCCGCAGCCGAGGAGGCCCACCGCGGCGGGTCGGGCCGCGGGGTCGACCTTGGTGCACTGGCCGGCGGCGACGAGCGTCTTCTCCGCGAAGGAGCCGATGCCCAGCGCGGGGGTCAGCTCGGTGCCGTCCTCCAGGGTCATCTTCTGGGTGGCGTTGTGGGTGGCGAAGCAGTACCAGGGCTCGCCGCGGTCGCACGCGCGACAGCTGCCGCACACGGCGCGCCAGTTGAGGACGACGAAGTCGCCCGCCTTGAGGCCGGTGACGCCCTCCCCCACCGACTCGACGACGCCGGCGGCCTCGTGGCCCAGCAGGAACGGGAAGTCGTCGTTGATCCCGCCCTCCCGGTAGTGGAGGTCCGTGTGGCAGACCCCGCACGCCTGGACCTTCACCACCGCCTCGCCCGGACCCGGGTCGGGCACGTTGATGGTGACCACCTCGACGGGTGCTCCCTTGGCCTTCGCGACGACGGCCTTGACCTGCTGCATGTGCACTCCTGGTGAGTCGGTGCGGTGTGGTGTGGGGCGAGCCTCGCAAGCCTTGCAAACCGCATGCAACCCGCGTCACCCCGGAGGCGTCCTCCACACGACTGCCCGCACACGGTTGGATGGGAGGTGAGTCGGTGAGCAGTGCATCGGACGTCCTCACGGGAGACGCGTTGCCCCACAGCAACAGGACCAGCAGCAGGGACGAGGAGTTCTCGTCGTACATGGCGGCGCGCCAGGCCGCCCTCCTGCGCACGGCCTACCTCCTGACCGGCGAGCGCGCCGCGGCCGAGGACCTGCTGCAGACCGCCCTGGCCAAGCTCTACCTCTCGTGGGACAAGGTCCGCGACCGCGGTGCGCTGGACGGCTACGTCCGGCGGATCATGGTCAACGAGCACAACTCGCTGTGGCGCCGCGCGTGGAAGCGCCGCGAGCACGCCACCGACGAGGTGCCCGAGCGACCGGTCCACGACGAGTACGACGACGGGCTCGGGGCCGCGCTCTGGTCCTACCTGCAGACCCTCCCGCCCAAGCAGCGCACCGTGCTGGTGCTCCGCTACTACGAGGACCTCTCCGAGGCCGAGATCGCCGACGTCATGGGCATCTCGACCGGGACCGTGAAGTCCCAGGCCAGCCGCGCGCTGGCCGGCCTGCGCGAGCGGGCCCCCCGCAGCCTCGACCCGCGCCACACCGACCCCCGGGAGGAGGAGCGATGACCCACGACCAGGACCTGGCGCGCGAGCTCGGCGAGACCCTGCACCGCCGCGCCGACGCGCTCCACGACACCCCGCTCGACCTCGCGGGCGTCCGCGGGCGCGCCACGACGATCCGCCGCCGCCGCCATACCGCCGTGGGACTGGCGGCCGCGGCCGCCGTCGCCGCGGTCGTGCTGCCGCTGTCCCTGCTGCCCACCGGCGGGGACGACCGGGTCGTCGACCCGCAGCCCGTCGACACACCCACCCCGATCGAGGACCCGGTGCCGCTCGACCCGCGCTCCGCCCCCGAGGGTGCCGCCGCTCGGGCACCGTACGTCGCGATCGGTGCCGAGCAGCTGGTCACCCCGGCGGCCACCTACGACCTGCCGGAGGCCTACCCCCAGATCACGCCGTACGGCGAGGGCTGGATCGCCCTCCTCCCCACCGGCGACAGTCGCACGTCGTACAGCGTCGTCGTCCTCACCTCCGACTTCCAGCAGGCCGACGGGGCTGCCGAGTCGAGCGACCTCGCCGTGAGCGAGGACGGCAGCGAGGTCGCCTGGGTGGAGTTCGACGGGGTCGCCCAGTGGACCCTGCGCGTCGCTCCCAGCGACGCGTCCGCAGAGTCCAGCTCGATCCCCGTCGCCCGAGGTGGCCCGCGCTTCCTCACCCGTCCGGTCGGGTTCCTCCCCGACGGCGCGGTGGTGCTCTCGACCACCGAGCCCGCCAACGCCTCCCAGACCTTCTCGGTGGTCGAGCGCGACGGCACCATCACCCCCTTCGACGGCTTCAACTGGCTCGCCGACAGCTCGTCGGTGACCGGGCTGGTCGCCGGGCAGACGCAGTACCTCGGTGACGACTCCTGCTCCGGCGTCGTCGACCCGCTCTCGGGGTCGGGGGCGCTGGTCTGGGAGACCTGCGACTTCTCGCTCGGGGCGTTCAGCCCCGACGGCCGCTTCGTCGTCGGGCTGGCCGACTACTCGGACGGCCTGGGGTCGCCCAACGTCGCCATCCTCGACGCCACCACGGGTGAGCCCGTCGTCGACTTCGTGAGCGGCCGCACCGCCCGGACAGCGGCCGCGGTCGGCGACGTCGTCTGGGAGGACGCGACGACCCTGCTGGCCACGGTCACCCAGGGCGCGGACCAGTACGTCGTCCGAGCCACCATCGACGGCCGGGTCGAGCGGGTCGCCGGTCCCGAGCCCGTCCAGATGAGCACCGCGTTCTGGTTCCCGACCAACCCCTACGGCTGAGGAGTCAGCCGAGCTGCATCGTGGCGAGCATGCTCTCGATGATCTCGTCCTTCTCGGCCCGGCTCTCACCGTTGGCGAAGGTGAACACCAGCGCGACCCGCTGGTCCGCGGCGATGGTGGCGAACCGCTCGACCTCGACGCCCTTCTCGTCCGTCCAGACGAGGTGGTAGACCTGCGTGCCGTCGATCTCGAGGTCGTCGAGGCGCTTGCCGCCCCTGCCCAGGTCGGCGACCTCCTCGTCCGCGATCTCCTCGATCGTGAAGAGCCCCGAGTTGGGGAACCGCACCACGCCGGCCGTCGTGCCCACCTGTCCCGGGGGGAAGGAACCGTGACCGACAGCCACCCGCATCGTCGTCTCCCACCCCTCGGGCGCGTTGACCCTCATCCCCTTCACCTTGAGCACCCGCCCCGTGGCGGGAGCGACCGTCGGCGTCGACTCGGGCTCCCCCGTGGGGCTCGACGACCCCGGTGCTGTCGGGGACTGTGAAGCGTCCGTGTCGGCCGGACCGTCGCCGCCCTCCGGGCCGGAGCCGCACCCGGCCAGCACCAGGACGAGGCCGGCGGCACCCGTCGCCGCTCGCGGCCACGATCCCGCGCGCGGGACACGCACCACGATCGTCACCCGACCTGCACGGTCGCGAGCACGCTCTCGATGATCTCGTCGCGCTCGGCACGGCCCTGCCCGTTGCCGAACTCGAACTGCACCGAGAGCCGGTCGTCACCGGCGATCGTGCCGAACCGCTCGGCGTACAGGCCGGGCTCGAGGGTGCCGGTCAGGTGGTAGAACGGCTCGCCGTCCAGCTCGACGTCGTCGCGCCGTCGTGACCGGGCCCCCATGTCGGAGACCTCCTCGTCACCGAGCTCGTCGACGGTGAAGAGCCCGCTGTTGGGGAAGCGGAAGACCGAGATCATCGAGCCGATGACGTCCGGCGGTCCGGCGGACTGCTGGATGGCGAGCGGCTCCGTGGTGATCCAGCCCTCCGGCGCGCGGACCTCGAGGCCCTTCACCCCGATCGCCGGACCGGTCGCCGGCTCGACCGCGGGAGTCGTCTCGGTCGGCTCGGTCTCGCTGGGCTGCTCCTCGGGGGACTCGGGCGGCGCGGACTCGGACGCGCCCGCGTCGGGCGCGGCGCCCGACGGCTCGTCGGAGTCCGAGCACGAGGCCAGGAGGAGGGTCAGGACGGCAGCGGCAGCAGCCACGCCCGATCGTGTGCGCACGTGTTTCTCGCCTTCCGAGACGACGATGGTGAGGTGTGCTGCAGACTATGACCTGAATTTCCGCGCCCCACGTTTGGGGCGTGTCGTCCCGGGGAACGAGCGTGGTCGCGGCGCAAGCCGCCCACACATCTTGTCCACCACATGGAAGCCAAGGGGAGGCCCACCATGGTCCACGTGCTGTCCGACGTCGGCGGCATCAGCGGTGTGCGCAGCACGCTGACGTCCGTCAAGGTCCCGCCCGACGTGATCGAGGAGATCGTCGCCATCCTCGAGGAGAACTCCGGCGACCTGAATCCCGATGGGTTCCGCAGCGTCAAGGGCACCTGGTACGGCGGCAGCGCCAGCGCGCAGGTGCTCGGCTCGCACACCGAGAAGGCGCACCTCGCCCTCGAGAACGCCGTCGTGGAGGCCGTGGCCGGACTCCAGGAGACCGGCGGTGCCATCAAGCAGTTCGACCGGGAGCTGTCGGCCGCCGACGCCGACTCCGAGGCCGCCGCCCAGGCCCTGCTGCAGCGCACCCAGCTCGCGGTCGACCAGATGGACGGCGACCGGCACACGCCGCCGTCCCAGCAGCCCACCGACCCCTCCGGGAGCGCCTGATGGTCAGCCGCCACTACCGCAACCAGCTCCAGCAGGCGCTGTCCACCGCGGACGCCGACTCCCTCACCGCCGCGTCGCTCAACTGGAGCTCCCACGCGAGCCTGCTGGACCGCGTCTCCGAGAGCATCCGCAACGGCGGCAAGAAGGTGAAGAGCGAGATCGAGGGCCAGGCCGGCGACGCGATGGTCGCGAAGTTCAACTCGATCAGCGACAAGCTCGACCTCGACGCCGCCGACATGCGCAAGGGTGCGGACGCGATCGGGGTGGCGCAGGCCGCCGCGATCGAGGCCACCAAGACCCACAACGGCATCCTGCTGTCCGGTCCGATGAACCAGATGCCCACCAAGCCGACGGGCCCGTCCCCCGGCACCCAGCCGACTCCCGCGCAGGAGACGGCGATGGGCACCTACAACGCCCAGGTGAACACCTACATCGCCAACGAGGAGCGCTACGAGGAGAACGCCCGGCTCGCCCTCCAGCACATGGACACGGAGTACGCCGCCGCGACCCAGGTGATGAAGGAGATCCACGGCGAGCCCGACCCGGAGGGCCCGGTCGACGTCCCCCCGCCCGGTGGCACCACTCCCGGGTCACCGACCGGACCCATCTCGCCGACCACGCCCGGGACTCCCGGCACGCCGGGCACGCCCGAGCCGCGCGACCCCGACCGTCCGCGCGACCCCGACCAGCCAGTGCCGCCGACGCACATCGACCCGCCGACACAGACGCCGCACCCGATCCCGAACCCGAACCCGACCGAGCACCCGACGTACAACCCGCCACAGGTCCCGGGCTACCAGCCCGGTACCAACGTGGCCGGTGGCACCGACGGTGGCTACCAGTACTCCCCCGGCTCGCCGGGCTCCGGCTCGGCCCCGAGCGGCCCCGCCGGGGGCGGTGGTGGCGGTGTCAGTGGTGCCGGGATGGCTGCGGGCGGTCTCGCCGGTGGCGCGGCCGGCGCGGCGGGCATGCGGGGCTCGGCTCCGGCCGCCCCGCTGCGCAGCGCAGGCGTCAAGGGCATCGGTGCCACGACGCGTCCCTCCGGTCCGGGCTCGCTGAGCCGGGGCGCGGGCTCGTCGGGCGCCCGGGGTGCCGGCAGTCCCGCGCGGGGCACCGCGCCCGGCGGGGCCCGCGGGGCCTCTGCGGGAGGCCCGCGGGGCGCCGCCGGTGCCAAGGGTGTCGCCGGCGCCGGCAGCCGCTCGAGCGCCAAGGCGGCCGGCGCGGGCACCCGGTCGTCCGGCTCCAGCCCTCGTTCCGCAGGGTCGGCCGGCGCCAAGGGTGCCGCCGGACGCTCCTCCGGCGCGGCAGGGCGCTCCGGTGCCGCGGCCAACGGCTCCGGCCAGGCCAAGGGCTCCGGCAAGGGCCGGGGCCTGTTCCGGCGCGGGAGCAACGGCTCCGCCGCCGGCACGCGTGGCGCCAACAAGCTGAGCGACGAGCGCACCGAGCAGCGCGACGCGCTGGTCTACGAGCAGGACTGGCTGGGCGACGAGTCGGCCGGCACGGGCGTGCTCGACTGAGAGCCAGGAGGCTCAGGCCACCACGGTGGTGATGGGCTGGGACGAGTCTGCAGGGAGGTCGAGCGCCGACGGCGCTCGACCTCTCTGCACGAGCTCGGCTCCCAGGGCGGCCACCATGGCGCCGTTGTCGGTGCACAGGCCCGGGCGCGGCACCCGCACCCGGATGCCCTTCGCCTCGGCGCGCTCGACGGCCATCGCGCGCAGCCGGCTGTTGGCCGCGACCCCGCCGCCGATGAGGATGTCCTCGATCCCGTGGGTCACCGCCGCGTCGAGGGCCTTGCGGGTCAGCACGTCGCAGACCGCCTCCTGGAAGGACGCGGCGACGTCGTTGACATCGATGGCGACGCCGGCGCGCTGCTGGGTCTCCACCCAGCGGGCCACCGCGGTCTTGAGCCCGCTGAAGGAGAAGTCGAACCGGTGCCGCTCCATGTCGCGCCGGGCCGTGAGCCCGCGCGGGAAGTCGATGGCGACGCTGTTGCCGCTCGCCGCCGCGCGGTCGATGTGCGGGCCGCCGGGGAACGGCAGCCCGAGCAGGCGGGCCACCTTGTCGAAGGCCTCGCCGGCCGCGTCGTCGATGGTCGCGCCGAGCGGCTCGACGCCCGTGGTCACGTCCTCGACCCGCAGCAGGCTGGAGTGGCCGCCCGAGACGAGCATGGCCAGGCACGGCTCGGGCAGCGGCCCGTGCTCGAGCTGGTCCACGGCCACGTGCGCGGCGAGGTGGTTGACGCCGTACAACGGCTTGCCGAGCCCCAGGGCCAGCGCCTTGGCGCTCGCGACCCCCACGAGCAGGGCACCGGCCAGTCCCGGCCCGCTGGTGACGGCGATCGCGTCCACGTCGCGCAGCGCGATCCCGGCCGTCTCGCAGGCCCGCTCGATGGTCGGCACCATCGCCTCGAGGTGCGCCCGGCTCGCGACCTCGGGCACGACCCCGCCGAAGCGGGCGTGCTCGTCCACGCTGCTGGCGACGGCGTCGGCCAGCAGGGTGGTGCCGCGGACGATGCCGACGCCGGTCTCGTCGCAGGAGGTCTCGATGCCGAGCACGAGGGGTGCGTCACTCATGGCGCCATTGTCCCCGACCCGGTCGGCAGGTCCCTCTGCAGGACCAGGGCGTCCGACCCGTCGCGGTAGTAGCGCGGCCGCACGTCGATGCGGCTGAAGCCGTGCGCCGCGTAGAAGGCCACCGCGGCCCCGTTGCCCTCGCTCACCTCGAGCAGCATCCGGTCGGCGGCCCCGGTGTGCGCGAGGAGGTCCTCGAGGAGGGCGGTGGCGAGCCCGCCACGGCGATGCTCGGGGCGTACGACGATCCGCTGCAGGTCGACGATGTCGCCGAGCGTCATCGAGACGGCATACCCGGCCGGCTCCCCGGACGGTGCGTCGGAGACCACGACGCGACGGCCCGGGCCCTCGAGCTCGGCGACCAGGGCCTGCGCGTCCCACGCGTCGCCGCCGAACACCTCGCGCTCGAGGTCGGCGAGGGCCGCGACGTCGTCCGGCGTGGCGAGCCGGATCCTCACAGCACCCGCTTGGGTGCGGCGTTGACCACCGCGTCGGGGCGGCGCAGGTAGAGCGGGTCGGGATCGAGCAGCTCGGCCCGCTCCTCGGCCACCACCCGGGCCAGCCAGCCCGCGCTGGGACGGGCCGGACCCACCGGTCGGGGGAAGGCCTCCGGGTAGAGCAGCGCCCCCTCCCCGACCACCGGTCGTCCGGTCGCGGCGTCCGCCGGCCGGAGGACCTCGGGACCCGACAGGCGACCGCCGTCGGCGTCGTACGACGCGAGGTAGACCTCCTTGCGCCGGGCGTCGGTGGCCACGAGGAAGTCCTCCCCGACCGCGCCGGAGTCGACCGCCTCGATCGCGAGCACGTCGAGGGTGCAGACGCCGTAGACCGGCAGCTCGAGGACCATGGCCAGGGTGCGGGCGGTGACGAGGCCGACGCGCAGCCCGGTGAACGGCCCGGGGCCGACTCCCACGGCGATCGCGGTGAGGTCCTGGCGCACGAGGCCGCGGTCGGCGAGCACCGCCTCGATCAGCGGGGCGAGCTGCTCGCCGTGCTTCATCGGCAGGTCGGAGGAGCGCTCGGCGACCACGTCCTCACCGTCGTGCAGGGCGACGGTGACGAACGGGGTGGCGGTGTCGAAGGCGAGGAGCACGGTGCGAGATTACTCAGACGACCCGGCGCAGCTCGACACGACGAGGGTCGGCGTCGTCGACCCCCACCTCGTCCGCCAGGGCACGCGTGATGATGACGTCGAGGCGCTGCTCGGCGAGGGCCTCGGCCAGCCCGGCACCCCACTCGACGACGGTGACCGCGGTGTCCAGCGAGGTGTCGAGGTCGAGGTCGTCGAGCTCCTCGATGCCGCCGAGCCGGTAGGCGTCGACGTGCACGAGGTCGGGCCCCTCGACCAGGGACGGGTGCACCCGGGCGATGACGAAGGTCGGCGACGTGACCCCGCCGCGCACGCCCAACCCCTCACCCAGGCCCTGGGTGAAGGTCGTCTTGCCGGCCCCCAGCTCGCCGGTCAGCACGACGAGGTCCCCGGCCCGCAGGGCGGCGCCGACCCGGGTGCCCAGGTCGCGCATGGCGTCGGCGTCCGGGGCGTCGTACGACGTCGGAAGCGCGCGGCGCAGCTCGACGTACGGCGGGCGACGGTCGGCCTCCTCGAAGCCGTGCCGCTCCCAGAACCTGATCGTCGCGGGCAGCTCCTCACGGGCCAGCACGCCGACGCACCCGTGGCCGATCGCCGCGGCGACGGCGGCGTCGACGAGGGCGGCGGCCACACCGTGGCCCTGGGCGTCGGGCACGACCCCGAAACGTCGCAGGTAGAACGCCTCGGGCAACGGCTTGAAGACCAGGGTGCCGACCGGCCGGCCGTCGAGGGTCGCCAGCAGCCCGCCGTACGCCGCGAGGTCGGCCGCGACGGTCTCCTCGGTGTCGGCCATCGCGTCGGCCGGCGGGTCCAGCGGCGGGCGGGCACCGAAGGCGGCCTGCACCACGGCCAGGACGTCGGCGGCGGCCTCGGGTCCGACCCGTCGCACGGTCACGTCCGCACGGCTCACGAGGCCTCCACCCGCGCCAGGGCGAGCTCGATGAGGTCGTCGAGCTCCGCGTTGACGTCCTCGTGGCGCTCGAGGATGACCATGTGTCCGGCTCCCTCGCACTCGAGCAGGCTCGAGCCGGGGATGCGCGCGTGCAGCTTGCGGCTGTGGCCGATGCTGGTCACCTTGTCGTCGGTGCCGCAGATGACCGCGGTCGGGACCTTGCCGAGGACCTCGACGTGGTCGAAGTGGTCGAGGGACGCGAAGGCCGGGTAGAAGTCGGCGACCACGGCGAAGGGCGTGTCGTTGAGCATGTCGTAGAGGAACTCGACGTAGTGCGCGGGGACCTCGTCGCCGAAGGCGTAGCGCTCGGTGACGACGTCGGCGACCGCGTGGCCCCACTTGCGGGCCAGGTCGACGATCCGGTGCCCGCGGTCGAGGGTGCGCACGGCCCGTCCGACGAAGCGACCCCCGAGGCCGAGGGGCAGCATCGGGAAGAGGATCCGGCCGGGGTCGAGCCCGCCGGCCGTGGTGGAGATGAGCGCGGCGCCGACGATGCGGTCACCGAAGAGCTCCGGGTGCTGCTGGGCGAGGCTGATGATGCTCATCCCACCCATCGAGTGCCCGACGAGCACGACCGGCCCGGGGGCGGTCTGCTCGATGACCCTCAGCAGGTCCTTGCCGAGCTGGTCGATCGTGGCGTTCTCCTCCGAGGAGCGCGCGGACCGGCCGTGGGAGCGCTGGTCGTAGTACACCGTCCGCACCTGGCCGCGGTAGCCGGCGCGCTGGAAGTGCCAGCAGTCCATGTGCATCGAGTAGCCGTGGATGAACACGACGGTCAGGTCCCCGGTGGCGAGCCGGTGGTGCTGCGCGGGGTCGACCTCGTCGATCTCGGCGTAGAGGTCGACCGCGTCGTCGGCGATGACGTGCAGGGGCGTCGAGCGCAGCGAGCCGAACGGCGTCTGGTCGCCGTCGCGCCGCGCGATCACGCGGGCGCGGTGGGCGACGACGCCGACGGCCGCGCCGGCCGCGGCGAGGCCGGCGGCTCCGGCGGCGGCGCCGATGACCTTGCGGCCGATGGATCCTCGTGCGCCGCTCATGCGGTTCCTCCGTCCACGTGGCGGCGGGCCAGACGCCCGCCGACCCGCGTCACGATCTCGTAGTTGATGGTGTCGAGCGCCTCGGCCCACTCCTGGGCGGTCGGCTCCCCCGCGGTGCCCGGACCGAAGAGGACGACGTCGTCGCCGGGCCGGAGGGTGTCGTCACCGAGGTCGATGACCAGCTGGTCCATGCAGACCCGGCCGCGGACGGCGCGGCGCGCGCCGCCTGCCCAGACCTCGGCCCGGTTGCCGGCGGCGCGCGGGACGCCGTCGCCGTACCCGGCGGGGACGACACCGACCGTCGTGTCCTGCGGGGCGACCCACGTGTGGCCGTAGGAGACACCGGCGCCGGCGGGGATCCGCTTGGCCAGCGCCAGGTCGGCGCGGACCGTCATGGCCGGTCGCAGGTCGAGGTGGTGGGGCACGCCCGGCGCCGGGTCCAGGCCGTAGGTCGCGATGCCGCACCGCACCAGGTCGTGGCGGGAGCCGGGTCGCAGGATCGCGGCGGCGGAGTTGGCCAGGTGACGCACCTCCGGATCCAGTCCGGCCGACGCCGCGAGGGCCAGGGCCTCGGCGAAGGCCGCCTCCTGGGCGGCGTTCGCGGGGTGGTCGGGGTCGTCGCTGGCGGCGAAGTGGGACCAGACGCCGGTGATCCGCGCCCGGCCGTCGAGCTCGAGGCCGCGGGCGTGGGCGAAGAGGTCCTCCCAGTCGGCGCGGGCCGCGCCGCCGCGGGACAGGCCGGTGTCGACCTTGAGCTGGACGCGGGCCACCCCGGCGGCGACCATCTCGTCGAGCTCGGTCGTGGAGTATGCCGTCACGTCGAGGTCCGCGGCGGCCGCGGCCGCGTAGTCCTCCCCGGGGACCGTGAGCCAGCACAGCACCCGTCCGGTGTCCCCCGCGGCCCGCAGCGCGAGGGCCTCGTCCACGGTCGCGACGCCCAGCCACTCGGCGCCGGCGTCGCGCGCGGCCCGGGCGACCGGCACCATCCCGTGGCCGTAGCCGTCGGCCTTGACCACGGTCATCATCGCGACGCCCGGACCGACGACCTCCCGCAGCAGGCGCACGTTGTGACGGATCGCCGCGAGGTCCACGACGATCTCGGCACGGGCGGGCATGGCGGCAATTCTTCCATCCGTCACCCGACACCGGTCACGGCAGGGACCGCACCACGGCGGGCAGCGCCGCCGCTACGTCGCCCGCCACCAGCGGTCCGCCGCCCGACGCCAGCGTCGCGGCGGCGCCGTGCAGCCAGGAGCCGACCGACGCGGCGTCCCACGGATCGAGACCGGCGGCCAGCAACGCGCCGATCAGGCCGGACAGGACGTCGCCGGCACCGGCGGTCGCCAGCCAGGGCAGCCCGGTGGTGGTGACACGTGTCCGCCCGTCCGGCGCCACCACGAGCGTGTGGCGGCCCTTGAGCAGCAGCACCGCGTCGTACCGCTCGGCGGCGAGGCGGGCGTGGGCCAGCGGACGGGCCTCGACGTCCTCGCGGGCGGTGTCGAGCATCCGGGCCAGCTCCCCGGCGTGCGGTGTGAGCACGGCGGCCTGCCCGGGCCGCACGTGGGCGAGCCCGTCGGCGTCCACGAGCACGGGTACGCCGCTGCCGACGACGGCGGCCAGCTGCTCGGCCGCCTCGTCCCCGCCACCGGGGCCGACCACCCACGCCTGGACCCGACCGTCGCCGACCACCTCCGGGTGGGCGACCCGGACCCGGTCGGCGGCGCTGCCGACGTAGCGGACCATCCCGACCAGGCCGCTGGAGGCACCGGCGACGCACAGCAGCGCGGCTCCGGGATAGGTCTCCGAGCCGGCGCGAACGCCGACCACGCCGCGGGTGTACTTGTGGTCGTCGGGGCCCGGGCGGGGCACGAGGGCGGCGACGTCCTCGGGCTGGAGGGACTCCGCGACGGCGGGCGGCAGCTCGAGGCCGAGGTCGACGAGGTGCACCGCACCGCACACGCCGGCCGCGGGGCCCACGAGGTGGGCGACCTTGTGCGTGCCGAAGGTGACGGTGAGGTCCGCGACCACGTGCGGCCCGTCGAGCTCACCGGTGTCCACGTCGACCCCGGAGGGCACGTCGACCGCCACCACGGGGACACCGGACAGCGCGGCCAGCGCCGCGACCGCCTCGGGCCGCAGCCCGGGCCGTCCGCCGATGCCCACGATGCCGTCGACCACGACGTCGGGGCGGGGCGCGTCGGCGACGTCGTCCACCACGCTCCCCCCTGCCGCCGTGAACGCGGCCAGCCCCTCCTCGTGGTGGCTGCCACCGAGGAGCACCGCCGCGACCCGCGAGCCGCGACGCAGCAGCGCGCACCCGGCGTGCAGCGCGTCGCCGCCGTTGTCCCCGGACCCGACCAGGAGCAGGACGCGGTGGCCGTAGCCGCCGCCGAGCAGGTCGAGGACCGCGTGCGCGAGGCCGGTGGCGGCGCGCTGCATGAGGACGCCGTCGGGCAGCGACCTCATCAGGTCGGCCTCGGCGTCGCGCACCTGGGGGACGGTGTGGGCACGGCGCATGCCGCCACGCTAGCGGCTGGCCGGGGCCCGGCCCTGCGTCCGTCAGCTCGCGGGGAGGCGGAGCTCCTGGCCGGGGAAGATCAGGTCCGGCTCGTCGATGCCGTTGAGCCGGGCGAGCTCGTCGCGGGTCACGCCGTGGCGGGCGCCGATGTCGCCGAGGGTGTCGCCGGTGCGCACCGTGTAGGTCTCGTACGCCGGCTCGACGGGGACCTCGGCCGGCACCTCGTCGGGGGCGTCCTCGGGCGTCCGCTCGGCCTGCGGGGGCGGGGCGGCCACGGCTCCCCGGAGCGCGTTCTTGACGGAGTCCAGGAAGCCCATGGCGTCACCGTAGCCCCAGCACGCCGGGGTCGGACCTCAGCCCTCGAGGACCACCACGGCGGAGGCGATCCCGGCGTCGTGCGAGAGGGACACGTGGACGTGCCGGACGCCGAGCGCCTCGGCCTGCGCGAGCACCGTCCCGCGGATCTCGAAGCGCGGCCGACCGGTCTCCTCGGAGACGATCTCGGCGTCGTGCCAGGCCATGCCGACGGGGGCACCGAGCGCCTTGGCGATGGCCTCCTTGGCCGCGAACCGCGCCGCCAGCGAGGCGTGCGGGCGCGACGCCTCGGAGGGGGTGAAGAGTCGCTCGCGCAGCGCGGGGGTGCGCTGCAACGACTCCTCGAAGCGGTCCAGGTCGACCACGTCGATGCCGACGCCGACGATCATCGGACGATCACGCGCGCGCCGGTCCGGTGGGTCATTCGACCGTGACGGACTTGGCCAGGTTGCGCGGCTGGTCGACGTCGTGGCCCATGGCGGTCGCGAGCTCGCAGGCGAAGAGCTGGAGCGGCACGACCGACACGACCGGCTGGAGCAGGGTCGGGACCTTCGGCAGCCGGATCAGCACGTCGGCGTACGGCGTGATCGACTCGTCGTCCTCCTCGGCCAGCACGATGGTGTGCGCACCCCGGGCGCGGATCTCCTGGATCGCGCTCACCATCTTCTGGTGGAGCTCGTCGCGACCGCGGGGCGGGACGATGCAGAAGACCGGCAGCCCGTCCTCGATCAGGGCGATCGGACCGTGCTTGAGCTCGCCGGCGGCGAAGCCCTCGGCGTGGATGTAGGCCAGCTCCTTGAGCTTGAGCGCACCCTCGAGGGCGATCGGGAAGCCGGCGTGGCGGCCGAGGAAGAGCACCGAGCGGGTCTCGGCGTGCTGGGCGGCCAGCGCGTAGATCTCCTCGGCGCGGTCCAGCACCGTCTGGACGTGGGCGGGCATCTTGGCCAGCTCGTCGACGACCTGGGAGATCTCGTCGCCGAACTTCGTGCCGCGCACCTGGGCGAGGTAGAGGCCCAGCAGGTAGCAGGCGATGAGCTGGGTGAGGAAGCCCTTGGTCGACGCGACACCGATCTCCGGGCCGGCGTGGGTGTAGATCACCGCGTCGGACTCGCGCGGGATGGTGGAGCCGTTGGTGTTGCAGATCGCCAGCACCCGGGAGCCCTGCTCGCGGGCGTGCCGGATCGCCATCAGGGTGTCGGCCGTCTCGCCCGACTGGCTCATCGCGACGACGAGCGTGTCGCGGGTCAGGATCGGGTCGCGGTAGCGGAACTCGTGGGCGAGCTCGACCTCGCAGGGGATGCGGGTCCAGTGCTCGATGGCGTACTTGGCGACGAGGCCGGCGTAGTTGGCGGTGCCGCAGCCGACGATGATGATCTTGTCGACGGTGCGCAGCTCGTCCTCGGAGATCCGGACCTCGTCGAGCTGGAGCCTGCCGCTGCCGTCGTGCCGGCCGAGCATGGCGTCGGCCACGGCGCGGGGCTGCTCGAAGATCTCCTTGCGCATGAACCAGTCGTAGCCGTCCTTCTCGGCGGCCGACAGGTCCCAGTCGACGTGGTAGCGCTCGCCCTCGGCCGGCGAGCCGTCGAAGCCGGTCACCTCGACGCCCTCGCGGGTGATGGTCACGACCTGGTCCTGGCCGAGCTCGAGGGCCTCGCGGGTGTGCTCGATGAAGGCCGCGACGTCGGAGCCGATGAAGTTCTCGCCCTCGCCCAGCCCCACCACGAGCGGGGAGTTGCGGCGGGCGGCGACCACGCGGGACGGGTCCTGGCCGTCGACGGCGACGAGGGTGAAGGCACCCTCGAGGCGCTGGCAGACGTGCTGCATGGCGGTGGTGAGGTCGGATCCGCCCTGGACCTCGAGCTCGAGCAGGTGCGCCGCGATCTCCGTGTCGGTCTCCGAGAGCATCTCGTGGCCGGCGTTCTCCAGCCCGGTGCGCAACGAGGCGTAGTTCTCGATGATGCCGTTGTGCACGACCGCGACCCGGCCGGTGCGGCCCAGGTGGGGGTGCGCGTTCTCGTCGTTGGGGGCGCCGTGGGTGGCCCAGCGGGTGTGGCCGATGCCGGTGGTGGCGGCGGGCAGCGGGGTCTCGGCGATCGCCTTCTCGAGGTTGGCCAGCTTGCCCTTGCGCTTGTCGGAGGCGATCCGTCCGGCGCCCTCGGAGGTGTCGACGAGCGCGATGCCGGCGGAGTCGTAGCCGCGGTACTCCAGCCTCCGGAGGCCCTCGATCACGACGCCCTGCGCCTGCTTGTCACCGACGTAGCCAACGATTCCACACATGGGCCGGAGTCTACGCAAGCGTGCCGGTCCCCAGCGCATCCGCCGCCGGTGCAACAATCCTGCGCATGTCCGCCGCCGGAGCAGCTGAGCGGGAGGGTCTCCCCGGTGCGAGCGAGACCTCTCCCTACGTCGAGCTCGACCGGTCGGCCTGGGCCGCGCTGGCGCGGGAGACCGAGAACCCCCTCTCCCCCGAGGAGGTGGGCCGGCTCCGCGGCCTCGGCGACGCGCTCGACCTCAACGAGGTGGAGCAGGTCTACCTGCCGCTCTCGCGCCTGCTCTCGCTGTACGTCGCCTCGGCCGGTCGGCTGCACCGCGAGCAGGAGGAGTTCCTGCACCGCCAGCAGCCGCCACGCACGCCGTTCGTCATCGGCCTCGCCGGCTCGGTGGCGGTCGGCAAGTCCACGACCGCCCGCGTGCTCCAGCAGATGCTGGCCCACTGGCCCGAGCACCCCAACGTCGCGCTGGTCACCACCGACGGCTTCCTGCTCCCCAACGCCGAGCTCGAGCGCCGCGGCATCCTGCACCGCAAGGGCTTCCCCGAGTCCTACGACCGCAAGGCCCTGATGCGCTTCGTCGTCGACATCAAGTCCGGCAAGGACGAGGTCGAGGCCCCGATCTACTCCCACCTGGTCTACGACGTGGTCCCGGGCGAGAAGGTCGTGGTCAAGCGCCCCGACGTGGTGATCATCGAGGGCCTCAACGTCCTCCAGCCCGCGCGGGTGCGCGACGACGGCAAGGCCGGGCTCGCCGTCAGCGACTTCTTCGACTTCTCCGTCTACGTCGACGCCGCCGTCGGCGACATCAAGCGCTGGTACGTCGAGCGGTTCCTGCGGCTGCGCGAGACGGCGTTCCAGGACCCGCTCTCCTACTTCCGTAAGTACGCCATGCTCTCCGAGCACGAGGCCACCGCCGAGGCCGGCCGCATCTGGGACGCCATCAACGGCCCCAACCTCCTCGAGAACGTCGCCCCCACGCGCGCCCGGGCCACCCTGGTGCTGCGCAAGGACTCCGACCACTCCGTGCGCTACGTGCGGCTGCGCAAGCTCTGACGTTGCGAGGGCGGCTCAGAGGACCTTCTGGAGCTCCAGCAGGGTCTCGATGCTGCGGTAGCCGAGGGCCTCGTTGACGGCGTTCATGTGGGTGTTGACCTCGGCGTTGCAGGTGTCGACCGTGGCGCACTGCGGGTAGGTCGCGACGAGCAGGTCGTGGGTGGCGACCTTGAGCGCGAGCCCCAGGCGGTGTCCGCGGTGCGCGGGGTCGACGAGGGTGATCCCGACCTGTCCGTGGGTGGGGTCGGCGTCGTTGACGCGGACGTCGCTGGAGCCTGCCACCGACCCGTCCGGCGCGATCGCCAGGGCGGTGAGGACGTGGCGGCCGATGTCCACCTGGCGCTGCTCGGCGGCACGCAGCCGCTCCGGGGTCCACTCGGAGTCCTCGAGGTCGAGGTCGCCCAGCGGGATCTCGGAGATGAGCATCCCCAGGAGCCGCCCGAAGGACTCCACGTGCTCGTCCGGGCAGACCGTGTCGAAGGTGACGACCGTGTAGTCGTTGGCTCGGGACCCGACGGACGCGACGAGGGCGGGACGGCGCGCGGCGTACGACGCCAGCGCCAGCTCCTTGAAGCCCTCCCGGCTCGCGACGACGAATCCCCGGGCGAGGGCGAACTGCTCGGCCGGCCCGGTCTCCCCCGGCGGCACGTAGCCCTCGGCCTGGAGGGTGGTCCGACCCAGGGCTGTGGCCCGGGACTCCCCCTCGGCCAGCAGGAGCGTGCCGAGGCCATCGCGTCGCCGGGGCGGCGGGACGTAGACGTCGAGCACGGCCGTGTGGAGGTTCTCCTGCACCGGAGCCAGCAGGAGCGCCGACGCGACCATCCGGTCACCGTCGAAGGCGCCGAGGAACACGGTGTCGCGCTCGGGGTTGTCAGCCGGGAGCGCCGTACGGCTGACCTCCCAGCGGGGCCACGGGTGGCCGGGGCGCTCGGCCGTGGCGGCGGCGCCGACCTCCCACCAGGCGCGCAGCGCGGCTTCGTCGCTCGGGTCGATCTCGCGGATCTCGATGGTCACGGCCGCGACCCTAGGGCAGCGGCGCTCAGCGGGCACCCCGGTGTGCGGGCGGGTGCCTCAGAGGGCGAGCTGGGCCTTGACCACGTCGGCGAGCCGGTGGGCGACGGAGTCGGCCGTCTCGAGCGAGGGCGCCTCGACCATCACGCGCACCAGCGCCTCGGTGCCGGAGGGCCGCAGCAGGATCCGGCCGGTGTCGCCGAGCGCGGCCTCCTCCTCGGCGACCGCCGCGGCGAGCACGGCGTCGTCGTCGGTGCGGGCCTTGTCGACGTCCGGGACGTTGACCAGGACCTGCGGGAGCCGGGTCATCACGCCCGCCAGCGCCTGGAGCGACTGGCCGGTCGCGGCCATCCGCTCGAGCACCTTGAGCGCGGTGAGGATGCCGTCGCCCGTGGTGGCGTGGTCCGAGAGGATCACGTGCCCCGACTGCTCGCCGCCGAGCGAGTAGCCCGACACCTTCATGGCCTCGAGGACGTAGCGGTCGCCGACCTTGGTCTGGCGGACCCCGATGCCGGCACCGCGCAGCGCCTGCACGAAGCCGAGGTTGCTCATCACCGTCGCCACGACGGTGTCCTTGGCGAGCAGCCCCTGGTCGCGCAGTGCCAGGGCGAGGACGGCGAGGATCTGGTCGCCGTCGACGACGTTGCCCTCGTGGTCGACGGCCAGGCAGCGGTCGGAGTCGCCGTCGAGGCCGAAGCCGGCGTCGGCACCGTGCTCCACGACCGCGCGCTGCAGGGAGCCGAGGTGCGTCGACCCGCAGTTGTCGTTGATGTTGAGGCCGTCGGGGGACGCGTGGATCGCGATCACCTCGGCGCCGGCGTCACGCAGGGCGAGCGGACCCGCCTCGTACGCCGCGCCCTCGGCGCAGTCGAGCACGACCTTCAACCCGTCGAGGGGCTTCGTCGTGGCCGCGACCAGGTGGGCGGCGTAGTCGGTGACCGCGGCGTCGTACGTCGTGACGCGGCCGACGCCACCGCCGGTGGGGCGCTCCCACTGCTCGCGCATCCGGCGCTCGATGGCGACCTCGATCGCGTCGTCGAGCTTGTGGCCCCCACGGGCCAGGAACTTGATGCCGTTGTCGGGCATCGGGTTGTGCGACGCCGACAGCATGACGCCGAGGTCGGCGCCGAGCTTGTCGGTCAGGTGCGCGACCCCGGGGGTCGGCAGGACGCCCAGCAGCAGCACGTCGACTCCCGCCGAGGCGAGGCCGGCGACGACGGCCGCCTCGAGGAACTGTCCCGAGATGCGCGTGTCCCGGCCGACCACGGCTCGGGGGCGGTGCCCCGCGAACTCCCCGAGGTCGGCCAGGACATGGGCAGCGGCAACGGAAAGGTCCAGGGCCAGCTCCGCCGTCAAGGACGCGTTCGCCAGGCCCCGGACCCCGTCCGTGCCGAAGAGTCGAGTCACGATTCTCGACTCAGCCGATCAGCGCTTGCTGAACTGCGAGGCCTTGCGGGCCTTCTTGAGACCGGCCTTCTTGCGCTCGACGGCGCGGGCGTCACGCGTGAGCAGCCCGGCCTTCTTGAGCGTGGCGCGGTTGGCGTCCTCGTCCACGGCGTTGAGCGACCGGGCGATGCCGAGGCGGAGCGCGCCGGCCTGACCGGCGATGCCGCCACCGTGGATACGGGCGATCACGTCGAAGCGACCCTCGAGCTGCAGGCTGGTGAACGGCTCGTTCACGATCTGCTGGTGCAGCTTGTTGGGGAAGTAGCTGTCGAGCGAGCGGCCGTTGACCGTGATCTCGCCGGTGCCCGGAACGATCCGGACGCGGGCGACGGCCTCCTTGCGACGACCGGTGGCGCCGGCGGGCGCGATGGTCGCCGGGCGGGCCGGGGTGTCGGCGGACGGGGAGCTCTCGGAGCTGTAGGCAACGCCCTCGGCGTTGGTCTCGTAGGTCTCCTCGACCTCGGTGCTCTCGATGTTGTCAGTCATTGAGTGAGTCCTCGATCGGGATTACTGGGAGACCTGGGAGATCTCGAACGGGATGGCCTGCTGGGCCGCGTGGGGGTGGTTCGGGCCGCTGTAGACCTTGAGCTTCTTGAGCACCTGGCGGCCGAGCTTGTTCTTGGGGAGCATGCCCCAGACCGCGTTCTCGATCGCCTTGCGGGCGTCCTTCTCGAGCAGTTCGCCGAACGGCGTGGCGGACAGGCCGCCCGGGTAGCCGGAGTGGCGGTAGGCCAGCTTGGTGACCTTCTTGTTGCCCGAGAGGGCGACCTTCTCCGCGTTGACGATGATGACGAAGTCACCCATGTCCATGTGCGGGGCGAAGGTCGGCTTGTGCTTGCCGCGGAGGAGGTTGGCGGTCTGGACGGCGAGGCGTCCCAGGACCACGTCGGTGGCGTCGATGACGAGCCACTCTCGCTGGATGTCAGCGGGCTTGGGGCTGTACGTGCGCACGGCTGTATCCCGTTCTCGTTCGTAGGTCCGGGTGGAAGGTGTCCCACCCGGTGGTACTGCTGCGCTTCTGACGAACACGGCCCGGCTCACTGCATCTGGTGGGACACAGCGTCCGGGTCTGCACCCTCGGTCGTGCGGACCGGGGCGCGGCAGGAGACGCGACCCCCAAGACTACGGCGCTCGCGCGAGGAGGGTCAAAACGACGCGGGGGCGGTGTGCACCCACGGCGGTGTCCACCAACAGCAGGGGCGGGTTAGCGCCGTCCGCGGGGTCGCGGCTAGGTTGGTCGGGAATCCCACGAACCCAGCAAGGAGCCGACGTGAGCAACGAAGCTTCCGGCAACGAGACCCTGACCGTACGCGACAACCGCACCGGCCAGGACTACGAGATCCCGATCACCGACGGGACCATCGCTGCCAAGGACCTCGGACAGATCAGGGTCGGCGACGACCAGCCCGGCCTCGCGACCTACGACCCCGGCTTCGTCAACACGGCGTCCTGCCGCAGCGCGATCACCTACATCGACGGCGACAAGGGCATCCTGGAGTACCGCGGCTACCCGATCGAGCAGCTGGCGGAGAAGTCCAGCTTCCTCGAGGTGGCCTACCTCCTCATCCACGGCGAGCTCCCCACCAAGGCGGAGATGGACGCGTGGGTGCACGAGATCACCTACCACACGTTCGTCCACGAGAACGTCAAGTCCTTCATGGAGGGCTTCCGCTACGACGCCCACCCGATGGGCATGCTGATGGCCTCGGTCGGAGCGCTGTCGACGTTCTACCCGGACGCCCGCAACATCACCGACGGCGACAACCGGCACATGCAGATGGTCCGCATGATCGCCAAGATGCCCACCCTCGGCGCCTGGTCGTTCCGCCACGCGCAGGGCAAGCCGTTCGTCTACCCCGACAACGACCTCGGCTACACCGCCAACTTCCTCTCGATGCTCTTCAAGATGAGCGAGAAGAAGTTCGAGGCCGACGAGCGCCTCGTCAAGGCGCTCGACGTGCTGTTCATCCTGCACGCCGACCACGAGCAGAACTGCTCGACCAACGCGGTCCGCTCGGTCGGCTCCAGCGAGGTCGACCCCTACTCGGCCGTCGCGGCCGGCGTCGCGGCCCTCTACGGCCCGCTGCACGGCGGTGCCAACGAGGCGGTGCTGCGAATGCTGCGCCGGATCGGCTCGAAGAGCGAGATCCCCGCCTTCATCGAGGGCGTCAAGAACGGCAACGAGCGGCTCATGGGCTTCGGCCACCGGGTCTACAAGAACTACGACCCGCGCGCCAAGATCATCAAGAAGTCCGCCGAGGACGTCTTCGAGGTCACCGGCACCAACCCGCTCCTCGAGATCGCTCTCGAGCTCGAGAAGATCGCCCTCGAGGACGAGTACTTCGTCAAGCGCAAGCTCTACCCCAACGTCGACTTCTACTCCGGCCTCATCTACGAGGCGTTCGCGTTCCCGCCGGAGATGTTCACGGTCCTCTTCGCGATCGGCCGCACCCCCGGCTGGCTCGCGCAGTGGCTCGAGCTCGTCCAGGACAAGGACCAGAAGATCGCTCGTCCCAAGCAGATCTACACCGGCGACCGCCAGCTGACCTTCACCCCCGCGTCCGAGCGGTGGGCGTGACCGTCCACTGACGCTCGTCTGACGCCCCCGACAGGTCTCCTGTCGGGGGCGTCGTACGTCCGGGGCCGGCCTCGGCCCGGAAGATCGGCGGTCAGCGCTCGAAGACCACCGTCGTGCGGGCCGGCACCGTCACGGAGTCCGCGGCAGCGGTAGCGCCCTTGACGACCTCGTCGCCACCAGTGGCCTGCACCTCGTGCAGCGTCCAGCCGGACCCCGTCCCCGCGACCGTGGTGGCGGACGGGGTCGCGTTGAAGACCACCAGCAGGCCGTCGCGGTCGGGGTCGGCGTCCGCTCCGACGGTGTCGTCGACCAGCATCGCGATGACACCGGGGGCGGCGTCGAGGAAGGACACCTTGTCCTGGATCGCGGCCGCGCTGCCGAGGCGGAAGAGCGGCGAGGACGTCCGCAGGCGCAGCAGGTCGATCGCCGCGGCGTGGGCGGCGTCCATCGCCTCCGGGCCGGGCCTCATCGCCGGGTCCGCCAGCAGCGGGCGCATGAGGTGCCACCTGTCGGCGTTGTCGGCCGCTGGCGGCAGGCCGGAGCCGAAGGCGTTCTCCCGTCGGGCCCAGTCGACCCGGTTGAACCAGTCGCCCGAGTCGTAGGAGTTGCGGTCCAGGCTCTTGGAGCGGAGCAGGTCGGTCCCGGCGTGCCAGAAGACCACGCCCTGCGACAGCGCCACGGTGGACAGCGAGACGGTGTTCATCCGCACCCGGTCCGCCATCGAGGTGCCCCGCGGCAGCGTGAGGGCCAGCGAGTCGTAGAGCGTCTCGTTGTCGTGGGCGTCGACGTAGGTGACGGTCTCGGCCGGGTCGGCGGCGTACCCCGCCGGCTGGCCGTGGAAGTCGACGTCCTTGCCCAGCACGGTCGCGCCGGAGGAGGTCCGGAACGAGAAGTCGCGCAGGTTGCCGGCCAGGCCGAGCTTGACCAGGTCCTGCGCGCGGCGGAGGGCCTCGCGCTGCTCGTCGCGCGTGCCGTTGACCTCCGCGCCGTTGGGGTCGGTGAAGAGGCCGGAGCCGAAGCCCTGCACCTGCGGGTCCTCGTCGAACGGTCCTCCCCCGCGCACCGCGTCGCGGAGCCGGTCGCTGAAGGAGCCGATGCCGGTGCCGGCCAGGTTGCGCTGGGTGGCCTGGACGAAGAGGGCGTCGTCGGCGACCTCGCCGAAGCTCCACCCCTCGCCGTACAGGTAGATCGCGCGGCCGTCGACACCGTCGCGACGCACGGTGAGCCGGTCGAGCGCGGCCCGCAGGCGCTGCATGGTCGCCAGGCCGTGGTGGCCCATCAGGTCGAAGCGGAAGCCGTCGACCTTGTAGTGCCGCGCCCACGTGAGCACGGAGTCGATCATCAGCTTCTCCATCATCCGGTGCTCGGTCGCGGTGTTGGAGCAGCACGTCGAGCTCTCCACCGCGCCCGACGCGTCCAGCCGGTGGTAGTAGCCCGGGACGACCCGGTCGAGGACCGAGGTCGCGGCCTGCCCGCTCGCGGCCGTGTGGTTGTAGACGACGTCCAGGACCACCTGGAGGCCGGCGCCGTGGAGGCCCTGCACCATCCGGCGGAGCTCCACCGTGCGGCGGGTGCCGTCCGGGTCCGTGGCGTAGGAGCCCTCGGGAGCCGTGTAGTGCAGCGGGTCGTAGCCCCAGTTGAAGCCGTCCTTGTTGCGGACCGCGTCGATGCACTCCTGCTGCTCCTCCGAGTCGGGGGCCATGGCAGCGAGGTCGCAGGCGGGGACCTGCTGGGCCGACCGGCGCTCCTCGATGGTGGCGATGTCGAACACCGGCAGCAGGTGCACGGTGTTGAGCCCGGCGCCGGCGAGGCGGCGCAGGTGGCGCATGCCGTCGGTGTCGTCGTGGGTGAACGCGAGGTAGGTGCCCCGCTCCCCCGCCGGCACCGTCTCGTCGCCGATCGAGAAGTCGCGCACGTGCAGCTCGTAGACGGTGCGGTCCACGGGCCGGGCGATCCGGGGCGCCGTCGTACCGGACCAGCCTGCGGGAGCCAGCGCCGGGTCGGACAGGTCGACCACGAGCGACCGGGCGGAGTTGGCGGTCAGGGCCACCGACCAGGGGTCGGTCACCCGGTTGGTGACGACCTCCTGGGCGTCGGGGGCCCACACCACGACCTCGTAGGTGTAGGCCGCGCCGTTCCAGGACGCGGGCCCCGTGTCGGTCCACGTGCCGTCCGACCCACGTCGCATGGGCACCCGCCGGTCGCCGACGAGCGCGGTCACGGACTGCGCGGTCGGGGCCCACAGGGACAACGTCGGTCGGCCGCCCTGCCAGCTGACCCCCAGCTCGCGGTCGGCCGCGGCGGCGTACAGGTCGTCGAGGACGCCGGGCACCTGCACTCCGGTGGCGTCGCGCAGCCTCCCGTCGGTGGCGTACGACGCGACGGCGAGCTGGCCGGTCAGGATCTCCTCCACCTGCCGGACGGCGACCCGGTCGAGCCGGAACGCCGCGTGGCCCTCGAGCCGCGGGAAGTCGGTGAGCACCTCGGCCGGCAGCCCGGCCGGGTCGTGGCGCAGCGGGACGCTGGAGCCGCCGGTGACGGCCTCGGCGTCGACGGCCAGGTCGCCGGCGGTGGACCAGTGCAGGCGGTGACCGGCCATGTGCGCGTCGGACACGTCCCAGGCGACCAGGTCCTTGCGCACCCAGTGGGCCCTGGCGAGGGTCAGGTCCGGGGTCGCCCCGGCAGTGCGCGAGCTGACGGCCGGCCGGTGGCCGGGCGCGTCGTACGAGAAGACCACTTCCACTCCTGCCGCCGGTACGTCGAGGCCGATGGTGCCACCGTCCCGCACGTGCGGGAACGACACTGCGAAGGAGGTCCGCGGCGGGCCGCACGTCACTACACTCGCGAGCCACGGACCGGGGAGGGGACTGTGGAGGGGACGCCGACGACCGAGGACACGACCTCGCTGGCCGCCGTCCTGCGTGCGCTGCGCGAGCGCGCCGGTCTCTCGCAGGAGGAGCTGGCCCGTCGGGCCGGACTCAGCACCCATGCCGTCAGCGCCCTGGAGCGGGGCACCCGCACCCGGCCCTACCCGCACACCCTCCGTGCCCTGTCGGCGGCGCTGTCGCTCCCGGAGGCCGACCGCTCCCGGCTGATCGCGTCGGTGCCACCCCGCGCACGGCCCGCACGCGCCGCCTCCGACGCCGCCACCGCACGCCCGCGTGACCTCCCGGTCCCGACCACCGCCCTCCTGGGGCGCGACGAGGACGTGCGTCGCGTGGGTCGCCTCCTCGCCGAGCACCGGCTCGTGACCCTCAGCGGCACGGGCGGGGTCGGCAAGACGCGCCTGGCGCTGGCGGTCGCCGCCGACGTCCGGGACCGGTACGCCGACGGCGTGACCCTCGTCGAGCTGGCGCCGCTGATGGAGCCGTCGGCGGTGCTCCCCGCCGTCGCCGACGCGGTCGAGGCGACCCGCGGGGTCGGGCGCAGCGTCGCCGAGGACGTCGTCGAGCGGGTCCGGGGCCAGCACCTGCTGCTGGTCCTCGACAACCTCGAGCACCTCCTGGACGCCGCGCCGGAGGTCGCCGCGCTGATCGAGGCGGCGCCTGACCTCACCGTGCTCGCGACCAGTCGCGCACCCCTGCGGGTGCGGGGCGAGACCGAGGTCGCCGTCGAGCCGCTCGGGCTGCCGTCCGCGACCACGTCCACGGCCGCGTCACCGGCCGCGCGGCTGCTGCTGGAGCGGGCCGGCGCCGTGAGCCCCGGGTGGGGCACGGACCCCGCGGAGGAAGCTGCCGTCGCAGCGACCTGCGTCCGCCTCGCGGGCCTGCCGCTCGCGCTCGAGCTGGCCGCCGCCCGCGCCCGGCTGCTCGACCCGGCCACCCTGCTCACCCGTCTCGACACCGCTCTCCGGGAGGGCCCGCGCGACCTGCCGGCCCGGCAGCGCACCATGCGCGCCACCCTCGACTGGAGCCACGGCCTGCTCGGCGAGGACGAGCAACGGCTGCTGCGGCTGCTGGGGGTCTTCGTCGGCGGCTTCACCCTCGCCGACCTCGAGGACGTCGTCGCGCGCACCGGAGCCCCTGCGGGCTCGTCGGTGGCACTGCTGGAGTCGCTGGTCGAGCACTCGCTGGTGGTCACCGCGCCGGGCGGCACGCGCTTCCGGATGCTGGAGCCGGTGGCTCAGTACGCCCGCGTGCTGCTCGTCGAGGCCGGGGAGTGGGAGGCGGCCGCCACCGCCCACGCCGCCCACTTCCTCGCCCTCGCCGAGGCCACGGGTCCCCGCTACCGCGACGAGGGCCAGGTGGCCGCGCTCGCCCGGATCGATCCCGAGCACGCCAACCTCACCGCCGCTGCCGAGCGGATGCTCGCCGGCGGCGACGTGGAAGGCGCGGCCCGGACGGCGTGGGCGCTGTGGCTCTACTGGTGGTTGCGCGGCCACCACGGCCACGGTCGGCGGCTCGCCGAGGCGGTGCTGGCCCGGGGTGGGATGGCCGACGACGTGCACGCCCGCGCCGCGCTGGCCGCCGCGACGATGTGCTTCGCGATGGACGACGTCGACGCGGCCCTGCACTGGTGGCAGGACGCCCACCTTCACTCCACCGGCAACCCGGTCATCGACTCCAACTCCGTCGCCGGGATCGGGCTGGCCGCCCTCGCGCGCGGCGAGCTGGTGACCGCACGCGAGCAGTTCACCGCCGCCCTCGACCTCGCGGCGCGGGGCGGTGAGGAGTCGGAGTGGACGTGGGCGCTCGCCCACATCTGGCTGGGGACCGTGGCCCTGCTGCTGGGCGATCCCGACGAGGCCGTACGCCGGGTGGAGGCCGGGCTGGCGTCCGCCCGGCGGCGCGGCGACCGGCTCGCGTCGTACATCGCGCTCTACAACCTCTTCCAGGTCGAGCTCGCGCGCGGCGAGCACGCCCGCGCCCGCCGGCACCTCGAGGAGGGCCTGCGACTCTCCACCGAGACCGGCGACCAGGCCAACCTCGCCTACCTGCTCGACGCGCTGGCGACCATCGAGGCCGCCGAGGGCACCGTGTCGCGGGTCCCGCTGCTGGTCGGCGCCGCCCAGGGGATCCGCGAGACCATCGGGTCCCGCGGCTACGGGTACTACCGACCGGACCCCGACGTCCTCGCCGCTGCCGAGGCCGCCGCCCGGCAGCGCCTCGGCACCGACCGGTACGACGACGCGCTGGACGCCGGCCGTGCGCTCAGCCCCGAGCAGGCCGCCCACCTGGCACTCGGGGGCCACACGGCCTGATCCCGCACCCGCACACCACCCGTACACCTGCTGCTGTGCGTGGTGCGGCGCCCGGCCGCGGATCGACAGTGGTGCCGCGGCCCACCGGTCGCGCACCCACCGTCAAGGAGACGCCGTGACCACCACCCTCGAGCCCGGCACCGCGCCCGGCGCCACCTCCACGCCGACCGGCCTCAGTTGGGCCGTCGCCGGCGTGGCCGCCGGCCTGGCCGGCATCGCCTCCGTGGCCGCCAGCATGGGCACCGGAGCCGTCTACGAGTCCGACATCGCCGGCGATGCCCCGGCCATCACCGAGCGGCTGGCCGAGATGACCGGCGCGATCATGGCCTTCCACGTCGCCACCATGGTGTCGGCGCTGCTGGTGGTCGTCTTCGCCGCCGGGCTGCACCGCGACCTGGCCGGTCGCCTCCCCGCGAGCAGCACGCTGCCGATGGTCGCGTCCTCCGGACTGCTGCTCGTCGCCGCCGCGCAGCTGCTCGGCTCCGGGCTCACCACCGAGTTCGTCTTCGGCGTGCAGGACCCCGAGCAGCTCGTGCCGGAGACCGCCGTTCTGTTCGGGCACTGGATCGGCACGATCCCGTGGCTGTGGGGCACGGCCGGGCTCACCGCCGTCGCCCTCGGGATGGCGTCGCGTGCCGCCGGCTACCCCCGCTGGCTGGGGCTGCTCGGCCATGGCCTCGGCGGGCTGCTGCTGCTCCTCGCGGTGAGCCCGCTTCAGTACATGGCCGGCATGGTCGGACCGGTCTGGCTGACCGTCACCGCGATCGGCCTGCTCGTCTCCCGCCGCGGACGCTGAGCCGGCCATGACGCCCCCCGGCTTCGCCGACTACGCCGACTTCGTGGCCCTGCGTCGCCCCGCCCTGCTGCGGGCCGCCGTGGCCATCACCGGTGACCCGCACCGGGCCGAGGACGTGCTCCAGGGCGCGCTCCTGCGGGTGCTGCCGCGCTGGTCGTCGATCCGGGACGGGGCCGCGGCCGACGCGTACGTGCGCCGGGCCATGCTCCACCAGCACATCAGCTGGTGCCGGCAGCCGTCGTACCGCCACGAGTCGGTGCGCAGCGAGGTCCCCGAGCCCACGGGGGGCGGGCTCGGGGCCTCGCCACCCGGGCATGTCCCCGGGGAGCTGTGGCCGCTCGTCGCCGCCCTGCCGCCCCGGCAGCGCAACACGGTGGCGCTGCGCTTCTACGAGGGGTTGTCCGTCGCCGAGACCGCGACCGCCCTCGGCTGCTCCCCCGGCACGGTCAAGTCCAACACCCACCACGCCCTGGCCCGACTGCGGGCCATGATCGAGCACGACGACCTCCCGGTCGCCGGCTGACACCGAGAGGTCCACCCATGTCCACCACGCCGACCACGGGCTGGCTGCCCGCGTCCTTCGTCCACCCGACCCATGTGGAGGTCGGGCTCGGGCACCACCTGCGCCCGATCCGGGCCGAGGACGTCGACCTCGACATGGTGGCCGTGATGGGGTCGCGCGAGCGGCTGTGGAGCATCTACGGCGACGCCTGGGGGTGGCCGCCGGCCTCGATGACGCACGAGCAGGACCGCGAGGACCTGGCCCGGCACGCCGCCGAGATGGTGACCCACGAGTCCTTCAACTACGCCCTCCTCGACACCGACGAGACGGCACTGCTCGGCTGCGTCTACATCGATCCCCCGGAGAAGCCGGGGGCGGACGCCGAGATCTCGTGGTGGGTGGTCGACGAGTGCGTCGGCACCGACGTCGAGGCCGCGCTCGACGCCCTGGTCCCCCGCTGGATCGCGGCCGACTGGCCCCTGGAGCAGCCGAGGTACGTCGGTCGCGACCTGTCCTGGGCGGAATGGGCAGCGCTGCCCGACCTGTCCCGCTGACGACGTCACGGGACCTTCCCAGCCCGCTCTCAGGCAGGACACAGGGTCACGCCACACACTCGGAGCATGAGCACCACGCCCCCGCCCCCGTTCGAGAACCACCCGACCACCGTCTACGGCGCGTACCCCTACGGGAACCCGCAGGCACCGCCGCCCGCGCCGCGCCGCGGCCGGGGCCGGGGCGGCCTCGTGGCGGGCGTCCTCGTCACCACCCTGCTCGTCGGCGGTGGCGCCGGCTTCGGCGGCGCGGCGCTGTGGGACCAGACCCAGGGCGACGCCGCCTCCTCGTCGGCCACGGCGACGGCCACCACGCCGGTCATCGACCAGGGCGACACGCCCGCCACCGACGGCTCCGTGGAGTCCGTCGCCTCCTCCGTCCTCCCGTCGGTCGTCACCATCCAGGTCGCCGGCCAGCAGGGCGAAGGCTCCGGCTCGGGCATCATCCTCAGCGCCGACGGCACGATCCTGACCAACAACCACGTGGTCGAGGTCGCCGAGGGTGGCGGCACCGTGCGCGTCTACTTCGACGACGGCACGAGCGCGCCCGCCGAGATCCTCGGCACCGACCCGCTCACCGACACCGCCGTGATCAGGGCGGAGGGTGTCAGCGACCTCACCGCGGCGACCATCGGGCAGTCCGCCAACCTCGACGTCGGCCAGGACGTGGTGGCCTTCGGGGCGCCGTTCGGCCTCGACTCGACCGTCACGAGCGGCATCGTGAGCGCGCTGGACCGTCCGGTCAACGTCGGCTCGGACAGCGAGGGCAACTCCACGACGTACCCCGCGATCCAGACCGACGCGGCGATCAACCCCGGCAACTCCGGCGGGCCGCTGGTCGACATGACCGGCGCCGTGGTCGGCATCAACTCCTCCATCCGCACCGCCTCGCAGAGCTCCGAGAGCGGCGGCTCGATCGGCCTCGGCTTCGCCATCCCCATCGACGAGGTGATGCCGATCGTCGACCAGATGATCGCCGGCGAGACCCCCACCCACGCCCGCCTCGGCATCCAGGTCGGCGACGCCGGGTCGGCGGCCGACGGCGCCAGCGGCGCCCTGGTGCGCGAGGTCGGCGAGGGCTCGACCGCTGCGGGTGCCGGCCTCGAGCAGGGTGACGTCATCACCCGCATCGACGACCGGGCCATCACCGACGCCGACTCCCTCGTGGCCACGATCCGCTCCTACCGCCCCGGTGACGAGGTCCAGGTGACCTGGCAGCGCAACGGCGAGCAGCAGACCGCCACGCTGGAGCTCGACACGGACGCCGCCACCGGCTGACGGACGACTGGGCGCTGCGCACATCGCCTCGTGTGGTCGGTCGCGCCATGATGGGGACCGCCCCACCGGGCGACGACCCTGAGGAGTCCCATGCAGCTCGAGCTGTCCGCCGAGGACGCCGCGTTCCGCGAGGAGATGCGCACGTTCTTCACCACCGAGTTCCCCCAGGGGATCCGCGACGCGGTGCTGGAGGGCCGGCACCTCTCGCGTGAGCAGATCGTGGAGAGCCAGCAGGTCCTCAACCGGGCCGGCCTCGCGGTCCCGCACTGGCCCGAGGAGTGGGGCGGTCGCGGGTGGAGCGACCTGCAGCGGCACCTGTGGCACGAGGAGATGCAGCGGGCCGGCGTGCCCACGCCGCTGGCCTTCAACGCCTCGATGATCGGCCCGGTGATCGCGCAGTTCGGCAGCCAGGAGCAGAAGGAGCGCTTCCTGCCGGCCACGGCCAACCTCGACATCTGGTGGTCGCAGGGCTTCTCCGAGCCCGACGCCGGCTCCGACCTGGCCAGCCTGCGCACGACCGCCGTCCGTGACGGCGACGACTGGGTCGTCAACGGACAGAAGACGTGGACGACCCTGGGGCAGTACGGCGACTGGATCTTCACGCTGGTCCGCACCGACCCGGAGGTGAAGAAGCAGGCCGGCATCTCCATGCTGCTCATCGACATGACGCTGCCCGGTGTCGAGGTGCGCCCCATCGAGCTCATCGACGGCGGCCACGAGGTCAACGAGGTCTGGTTCACCGACGTGCGGGTCCCGGGCGACCTGCTGGTCGGCGACCTCAACGGCGGCTGGACGATCGCCAAGTTCCTCCTCGGCAACGAGCGCGTCGGCGTGGCCCCGGTGGGCGCCACCAAGCGGGCGCTCGCGACCCTCAAGGACAACGCCGGCGACCGGCTCGACGACCCCTACGTGCGGGCCCGGATCGTCGAGATCGAGAACGAGCTGCTCGCCCTCGAGCTCACCGCGCTGCGCGTGGTGGCCCACTCGGCCGGCGGCGAGCCGCACCCGGCGTCCTCGGTGCTCAAGCTCAAGGGCACCGAGCTCCAGCAGGCCGTCAGCGAGCTGGCCGTCGACCTGGCCGGCCCGGCGTCGATCGCCTCCGGGGCCGACGACGACTCCCCGCTCGCCGGCTGGGCGCGTCGCAGCGCCCCCACCTACCTCAACCTCCGCAAGGCGTCGATCTACGGCGGGTCCAACGAGATCCAGCGCCAGATCATCGCCCGCACGATCCTGGGACTCTGACATGGACTTCACGTACGACGACGAGCAGCAGGCCCTGCGCGATGCCGTCCGCGGGCTGCTGGACAAGCAGTACGGCGACTACGAGGTGCGCCGCCGCACCACCACGACGGACCCCGGCTTCGACGAGGACCTCTGGGGCCGGCTGGCCGAGATGGGCGTCCTCGGCCTCCCCTTCGCCGAGAGCGACGGCGGCGTGGGCGCGGGTCCGGTCGAGATCGGCATCGTGTGCCGCGAGCTCGGCCGGGTGCTCGCCCCCGAGCCCTACCTCACCGGCGTGGTGCTGGCCGGCGGCCTGGTGTCCGCCGCCGGCACCCCCGAGCAGCGGGCCGAGGTCCTCGGAGCGGTCGCGGCCGGCGAGCGGGTGCTCGCCGTCGCCCACGACGAGCCCGACGGCCCCCGCTGGGCGACCGACGCCCCCGGCACCACCGCGACGCAGGCCGGCGACGGCTGGACCCTCACCGGCACCAAGGACCCCGTCCTCCACGGCGCGCGCGCCGACCAGGTCGTCGTCACCGCCACGCTGCCCGAGGGCGGCACCGGGCTGTTCCTCGTCGACCCCGCGGCCGCCGGCGACACGCTCGACCGCACCGGCTACCCGACGTACGACGGGGGGCGCGCCGCGCGGATCGTCCTCGACGCCACTCCCGCCGTGCTGCTGGGCGACGCCGCGACCGACCGGTCCGCGACCCTCGCCACGATGCTCGACCTCACCCGGGTGATGGCGGCCAACCAGGCGCTCGGGGTGATGCAGGCGCAGCTGGCGGCCACGACGTCGTACCTCACCAGCCGCAAGCAGTTCGGCGTCACGCTCAACACGTTCCAGGCGCTGACCTTCCGGGCCGCGGACATGTACGTCTCGCTCGAGCTGACCCACAGCGTCGTCGACTGGGCGACCATGGTCATCGCGACCGGTGACCGGGACCGGCTCACCGAGGCGGCCGCCCGGTGCGCCCTGCAGACCAGCCGGGCGTCGCGGCACATCGGCCAGGAGGCCATCCAGCTGCACGGTGGCATCGCGATGACGGCCGAGTACTCCGTCGGCACCGCCACCGCCCACCTGACCGTGCTCGACCACCTCTTCGGCGACGGCGACCACCACCTCGGCACCCTCGCCGCGGGCGTCACCGACCACGACACCCTGGAGGCACTGGGCTGATGGACCTCTCCCTCTCCGACGAGCAGCAGGCCTTCCGCGACCTGGCGCGCACCTTCCTCGACAAGGAGGCGGTCCCGCACCGCACCCGGTGGGACCGCGACGAGGCCGTCGACCTCGCGATCGTGCCCAAGATGGCCGAGATCGGCTTCTTCGGCCTCACCATCCCGGAGGAGTACGGCGGCCTGGGCGGCGACTACGTCACCTACGCGCTGGCCATGGAGGAGCTCGGCCGCGCCGACTCCGCGCTGCGCGGCATCGTGTCGGTCAGCAGCGGCCTGGTCGGCAAGTCGATCCTCTTCTTCGGCTCCGAGGAGCAGAAGCAGGAGTGGCTGCCCCAGCTGGCCACCGCGAGCAGGCTGGGGTGCTTCGGGCTGACCGAGCCCGACACCGGGTCCGACGCCGGCAACCTCACCTCGCGGGCGACCCGCGACGGCGACGACTGGGTGATCAACGGTCAGAAGCTCTTCATCACCAACGGCACCTGGGCCGACGTGGCCCTCGTCTTCGCCCGCACCAGCGACGACGGGCCGCGCGGCGTCACGGCGTTCCTCGTCCCCACCGACACCCCCGGCTTCGAGGCCCACGAGATCAAGGGCAAGCTCGGCCTGCGCGGCCAGGCGACCGCCGAGCTCTTCCTCGCCGACGTCCGTGTCCCGGCCTCGGCCGTGCTGGGCGAGGTCGGCCAGGGCTTCAAGATCGCCATGAGCACCCTCGACAAGGGCCGGCTCGCGGTCGCCGCCGGGTGCGTCGGCATCGTGCAGGGCTGCCTGGAGACGTCCGTGGAGTACGCCACCAGCCGGATGCAGTTCGGCCGGCCGATCGCCGGCTTCCAGCTCGTGCAGGACATGATCGCCGACATCTCGGTGGACGCCGACGCCGCGCGGCTGCTGGTCTGGCGCTGCGCCGACCTCGTCGACCGGGGGGAGCCGTTCGGCACGGCGGCGTCCAAGGCCAAGCTGTTCGCGTCCGAGGCCGCCGTCCGCGCCGCCAACAACGCGATCCAGGTGCACGGCGGGGCCGGGTACGTCGACGACTACCCCGCCGCCAAGTACCTCCGCGACGCCCGGGTGATGACGCTCTACGAAGGCACCTCGCAGATCCAGAAGCTGCTCATCGGGCGGGCCGAGACCGGCATCAGCGCGTTCGTCTGACCGGCGTCACGCCGCGTGCGCGGTGCTTCACGCCGCGTGCGCGGTGACCGCCAGCCAGAGCAGCATCTTGTCGCGCGGCTCGGTGAGCTGGCGTCCGGTGAGCCGCTCGATCTGCTTGAGTCGGTAGATCACCGTGTTGCGGTGGCAGTAGAGCTCCTCGGCCGCGTGGGTCGGGGAGCCGTCGTGGGCGAGCAGGGCGCGCAGCGTGGTCAGCAGGGTGTCCGCCTGGGGGTGGGCGAGCAGGTCGCCGAACGCCTCGGCCACCAGCAGCGGCGTCACGTGGGAGTCACCGGCCAGGAGCACCTCCGGCAGCCGGTCGGTGACGCCGACCGCCCCGGCCTGCCCGGACGGCAGCGTCTCGGCCGCCCGCAGTGCCAGCTGGAACGCGGTGCCGAAACCGGCGACGCCACCGGCGCTCCCGGCGACGGCGACCCGGCCGGTCGCCACCGGCGCGAGCATCTCGACCAGGACCGCCTCGTCGGGCAGGGCGCCCGAGACCAGGCCGTAGGCGACGCCCGAGCGGACGTGCCAGTGGGAGACCAGGCCCTGCCGGTCGAGCCGGTCCTCGACGGGACCGACGACGTCGGCCCCCTCGCCGTCGGCGAGCACCACCACGCAGGAGACCGCGTGGTCCGCGGCGACACCGAGGGCTGCCCTGGCCCCGGCGGCGTAGGACGGGTCGCCTCCCCGACCGTCGACCAGGCCGTCGAGGACGGTCTGCTGGCGTTGCTGGTCGCGGCGCTGCACCCGGTCCCGCTCGCGGTGGTAGGCCTCGATGAGCACGGCGTTCTGGACGTCGAGGTTGGCCCACACCCCGCGGGCGGCGCCCAGCAGGTCGGCGTCGGGCACGTGCCCGTGCGTCGTCGCGGTCTCGGTCAGCGCCTCCCACAGCACCCGCGCGCCCATCGTGTAGGCGTTGAGGACCAGCTCCAGGGGCACGCCCTGGCGCGCCCGGCGCCTCCCGGTCTCCCGCCACAGCTCGACGGCGGTGGCGGTGTCGGTGCTGACGCCGGAGAGGTTCTGCAGGCCGCGGCGGATGTGCTCGCGGCAGCTGTGGCGCACGTCGTCCGGGAGGTGCGGGCTGATCGTGCGGTAGGCGTCGAGGTCCTTGGCCAGCAGCCGCGACGAGATGACGTCGGCGATCTCGTCGGCCCGGTGCAGCACCAGTCGCCAGGCCCGCGCCACGGCGTCGGGCTCCGGGTCGGTCCACGAGGCGGCGGTCGCGTGCGCGCGCTCGCTCGCACTCTCGCTGGCCCGGGACACGCCGCCACCGTGTCACTCCGTGCACACAGAGCGCCAGCCGGAATGACATTTCTGCCTCGGATCTTGTGCAGTCCGCCCAATGTGCTCGGCGCCCATGGTCGCCAGAGTGGTGCGCATCACATCTCGGACCCGGAGGTCAGACGCGCTCGTGACCGAACTCCAGCTCAGCGGCATCACCGTCACCTTCGGCGGGCTCACCGCCCTCCAGGACGTCGGCCTCACGGTCGGCCCGCGCCAGGTGCACGGGGTCATCGGCCCCAACGGCGCCGGCAAGACCACGCTCTTCAACGTCGCGTGCGGCTTCGTGCAGCCCGACAGCGGCGACGTCGTACGACGAGGGGAGCGGGTCGAGGGCCTGCGACCGCGCGACCTCCCCCGCCTCGGCATGGCCCGCACCCTCCAGGGGCTCGGCCTCTTCGACCGGATGACGGTGCTCGACAACGTCATGGTCGGCGCCGACCACCACGCCCGCTCGGGCTTCGTCGGCTCCCTGCTGGCCCTGCCCCGGGCCGGCGCGGACGAGCGGGCGCTGCGCGACCGGGCCCACCGGGTGCTCGACGACCTCGGCGTCGCGTCGTACGCCGACCGCTACCCGCCGAGCCTGCCCTACCCCATCCGCAAGCGGGTGGCGCTGGCGCGGGCGCTGGTCTCCGAGCCCGACCTGCTGCTCCTCGACGAGCCCGCCAGCGGGCTGTCGGCCGGTGAGATGGAGGAGCTCGGCGACCTGGTGCGCGCGCTCACCGAGCAGATGTCCGTGCTGCTCGTCGAGCACCACATGGACCTGGTGATGCGGGTCTGCGACGAGATCACCGTCCTCGACTTCGGCAGGGTCATCGCCCACGGCACCCCCGACGAGGTCCAGGGCGACCCCGCCGTGCTCGCCGCCTACCTCGGTGAGGACGTGCACTGATGCTGACCCTCACCTCACTGACCGCGGGCTACGGCCCCGTCACCGCACTGGAGGACGTCTCGCTCACCGCCCGCGAGGGCGAGATCACGGCCGTCCTCGGCGCCAACGGCGCCGGCAAGACCACCCTGCTGCGCACCGTCTCGGGCCTGCACCGCGCCCGCAGCGGCACCATCAACTTCGACGGCACCCGGCTCGAGTCGGTGGCCGCCGAGAAGATGCCGCGCCTCGGCCTGGCCCACGTCCCCGAGGGACGTGGAGTCATCACCGAGCTGACCGTCGAGGAGAACCTCCGTCTCGGTGGCCTCGGCCGCGGAGGCCGCGTGTCGGCCTCCGACCTCGAGCGGGTCAACGACCTCTTCCCGATCCTCGGCGACCGCAGCGCCGCCCTGGCCAGCACCCTGTCGGGCGGCGAGCGGCAGATGCTCGTCATCGGGCGGGCGCTGATGGCCCGGCCGACGATGCTGCTGCTCGACGAGCCCTCCCTCGGGCTGGCCCCGCGGATCGTCGCGCAGATCTTCGGCCTGGTGCGCACCCTCGTGCGCGAGGAGGGGCTCAGCGTGCTCCTCGTCGAGCAGAACGCCCGCAGCGCCCTCTCCGTCGCCGACCACGGCGTCGTGCTCAACCTCGGTCGCGTCGTCGCCGACGCCCCCGCCGACGAGCTGGCCGGGGACGACCAGCTCCGCCACGCCTACCTCGGATTCTGAACCCCCCGACCAGGAGCCTCCCTGTGCAGCAGTTCTTCAACACCGCCCTCACCGGCCTGACCCTGGGGATGGTCTACGCCGCGTTCGCCCTCGCCCTGGTGCTGATCTGGCGCTCGACCCGGATCGTCAACTTCGCCCAGGCCCCGATGGCGATGGTCACCACGTTCGTCGCGCTGGTCGTGATCGACGCCGGCTACAGCTACTGGCTCGGCTTCGTCGCCGCGCTGGTCTCCGGCCTCGTCCTCGGCGCCGTGATCGAGCGGGTGGTCATCCGACCGGTCGAGGGCAAGGCCGAGATCAACGCCGTGATCCTCACCCTGGGCCTCTTCATCGTCCTGCACGGCCTGGCGGCGGTGGTCTTCGGCAACCGCTACCGCTCCTTCCCCGCGCCCTTCGGCCTCGAGGGCCTGACCGTCGGGGGCACCACCATCGCCCTCAACGGCTTCGGCGTCTTCACGATCGTCTCCGTGCTCGTGGTGATGGGCCTGCTGGTGGCGCTCTTCCGCTACACCGACGTGGGGCTGCGGATGCGTGCGTCGGCCTTCAACCAGGAGGTCGCGAGGCTGCTCGGCGTCAAGGTCGGCGCCATGCTCACCCTCGGCTGGGCGCTGGCCTCGGTCGTCGGATCGCTGGCCGGCCTCCTCATCGCCGGCGGCAGCCTGGTCCACCCGTCGTACATGGACTCGGTCGTGGTCTTCGGCTTCGTCGCCGCCGTGCTCGGCGGCCTCGACAGCCCGCTGGGCGCGGTGGTCGGCGGCCTCATCCTGGGCGTCTCGCTGAGCTTCGTGAGCGGGTACGTCGGCAGCCAGCTCGTCGCGCTGGCAGCGCTGGTGATCCTGATGCTCGTCCTCACCCTCAAGCCGGGCGGCCTCTTCGCCCAGGCGCCGGAGCGGAGGGTCTGATGCGCGACCGGATCGTGTCCCTGCGCCGGCACGTGCTCGCCCGGCACCTGTTCCTCGCCCTGGTCGGCCTCCTCGTCGTGGTCGTGGTGGTGGAGAGCGTCTCCGACTACCGCAACACCCAGCTGGCCTCGATGGCCTACCTCGGCATCGCCGCCGGCGGGCTGACCGTGCTCACCGGCATCAACGGCCAGATCTCGCTGGGGCACGGGGCGCTGATGGCCATCGGCGCCTACACCTCGGCGCTCCTGCTGCCGGACCGCGACGCCACCGTGCCGCTGACCGTGGTGATCCTCGCCGCGGTGGCCGTCACCCTCGTCGTCGGCGCCGCCGTCGGGCTGGCCGCCGCCCGTCTGCACGGCCCCTACCTCGCCGGCGCGACCCTGGCCCTGGCGGTCGCGGTTCCGGGCATCGCCCTCTACTTCAAGGACACCCTCGGCGGCGAGCAGGGCCTGCGCGTGGTGATGCCCGACATCCCGGTGTGGGTGCTCGACGCGGTGTTCTTCGTGACCGGCCAGGACCTCACCCGCTCGCGCTTCACGGCGTACGTCGGGTGGCTGACGCTGATCGTCGTCTTCCTGCTGCTGGCCAACCTCAGCGCCGGTCGCACCGGGCGCCGCTGGCGGGCGGTGCGCGACGACGAGGTCTCCGCGGAGCTGGCCGGCATCGACCTGGGCCGCGCCCGCGTCTCGGCCTTCATGGTGAGCGCCGCCGCGGCCGGCGCGGCCGGCGCGATCCTGGCGTTCACGGTCAAGCTGGCGGCCCCGAGCGCGTTCACCCTGACGCTCAGCCTCACCCTCCTCGCCGCGATCGTGCTCGGCGGGCTCGGGAGCCTCGCCGGCGCGCTCATCGGAGCCGCCCTGCTCACGTTCCTGCCCAGCGTGGTCACCGACATCGGCCGCAACGCCGGGCTGAGCGACATCCAGGCCGCCGAGCTGGCCCCGCTGGTCTACGGGCTGGTGATGGTCGCCGTGATCCTGCTCGCCCCCACCGGCATCGTCGGGTCGCTGCGCAGCGGCCTCCAGCGGGCCCGGTCCCGCCGTCGTACGACATCCCCCACCACCACATCGAAGGGAACAGCATCATGACGAGACACATCCGGGGTGGCGGCCCCTTGGTCGCCGCCCTCGCCGCGGCCCTCGCCCTCACGGCGTGCGGCGCGGGCGGACGCGACAGCTCCGACGGCGAGGCGGCCGTGGCCGACCCCGGCGTCACCGACGACACCGTCACGATCGGCGGCACGTTCCCGCTGACCGGCGTCGCCGCCCCCGGTTACTCCGAGATCCCGACGGGCGCGAAGGCCTACTTCGACTACGTCAACGAGCAGGGCGGCATCCACGGTCGCCAGATCGAGTACATCGTCAAGGACGACGGCTACAACCCGACGACCACCAGCACGGTCACCAACGAGCTGGTGCTCAAGGACGAGGTCTTCGCCACCGTCGGCTCGCTGGGCACGCCGACCCAGGCCTCGGTCGCCGACTACCTCAACGACGAGGGCGTCCCCCAGCTGATGGTCTCCTCGGGCTCGCTCCAGTGGGGCGACGACGTCGAGAACCGGCCGCTCACCTTCGGCTGGCAGCCCGACTACGAGTCGGAGGGCAAGATCATCGGCCAGTGGGTCGCGGAGAACATGCCCGACGCCAAGGTCGGCCTCTTCCTGCAGGACGACGACCTGGGTGAGGACGCCGAGAAGGGCGTGCGCCAGTTCGTCGACGACCAGATCGTCGCGGTCGAGCGCTACACCTCCGGCAACACCGACGTCGCACCGCAGGTCTCCGGGCTCCAGGCCAAGGACGCCGACCTGGTGCTCGCGTTCAACACCCCGTCCTACACCGCGCTCAGCCAGCTGGTCGCGCTCAAGACCGGCTACAAGCCGCAGTGGTTCTACGCCAACATCGGGTCCGACCCGGCGCTGGTCGGCTCGCTGCTGGAGCGCTTCTCCGAGGGTGCCGTGGCCGGCAGCTCCGCGGCACTCGACGGCGTGATGACCACCGAGTACATCCCCGGCATCGACAGCGCCGACGACCCGTGGGTCGAGCTGTGGCAGCAGGTGTGGGACGAGCACGGCGACGACGGCGAGCTCACCAACTACCGCATCTACGGCATGTCCCAGGCCTACGCCTTCGTGCAGGCGCTCGAGGCGGCCGGTGAGGACCTCACCCGCGAGGGCCTCGTCGAGGCCATCGAGGAGGGCGGCACCGAGTGGGAGGGCCCCCAGCTCGCGCCGTTCCGCTACAGCGCGGACAGCCACATGGGCATCTCCGGCATGCGCATCGTCGAGCTCAAGGGCGGTGTGGGCGAGCCGCTCACCGACGTGCTGGTGACCGACATCGGCGACGCCGAGATCACCACGGACGACTCCGGCCAGGCCGACGATGCTCCCCCGGAGGGCGGCGTCCCGACCAGCTGAGAGGGACCCGGCTCGGGGCTCAGTCCAGGCGCTTCTGGAAGTCCCCGAGCCGGGCCACCGGCACGAAGCCCATCGCCTCGTTGACACCGACCATGTGCGCGTTGACCTCGGCGTTGTAGGTCGTCAGCCGGCGCACGTCCGGGCGCTCGCGCTCGAGCAGGCGCAGGTTGGCGACCTTGACCGCCACCCCCAGCCGATGGCCGCGGTGGTCGCGCCGCACCAGGGTCCCCCACTGGTAGGCCCGCCCCGGCTCGTGGACCGTGGTCGCGAGGTCGGTGTAGGCGACCACGACGCCGTCGGCGTCGAGGGCCACGGTGTTGTACTTCGTGCGGCCCTGCCGCTCGATCGTCGCCTCGCGCTCACGCACCGCCTCGGTGCTGACCGCCTCGGGCTCGAGCTCGAGGTCGCCCGTCGGCGCCTCGGTCGCCAGGCTCGACGTCAGCTCGGCCCAGCCGCGGAGCAGGTCGTCGGGGACCGGCCCCACCCACGACCTCAGCGTGTACGCCGCGTGGGCACGCGCCGCCTCCTCGGCCAGGCGGTCGAGGACCCCGGCCGCCACCGGGAGCGTGAGCTCGCGCTGCACCTCCGACAGCGCGAGCGACCAGCCACGAGCGGCCGCGAACGCCGGCCCGGACGCGCCCGCCCCGTCCGACCCCGCGTCGTACGGCCAGGAGGCGAGTCCGGTGAGGACCCGGCGCCCCCGCTCGGCGGCGACGCCCTCGAGGTGCCGCAGCATGGCGGAGCCGTGCCCGCGGCGCCGGTGGTCGGGCAGGACGTGCACCGTCATCTCGGCCAGCTCCGGGTTGTCCAGCAGCGGGGTGCGCATCCAGCCGCTGGCCACCGCCTCGCCGTCGACGAGGCCCGACCACCCGCCCGACCACGAGTGCGATCCCCGGTCCTGCATCAGGGCCCGGATCTCCTCGAGCTGCCACACCGCGGCGACGTCGCCGAGCTCGTGCCGCTCGGCGACGTCGTACACGTGGTGCCACGCGTCGAGCGCGGCGTCGTCGGCCGGGTCGAGCTCCCGGATCTCCAGCTGGCTCATCGCGACCTGGCCACCCGACCCTCGTCCCAGACCGGCCCGTCGGACTCGTAGACCTCGCCGTCGGCGCCGTAGACCAGGAACCGGTCGAAGCCCCGGGCGAACCACCGGTCGTGGGTGACGGCGAGCACGGTGCCGTCGAAGGCGTCGAGGCCCGTCTCCAGGGCCTCGGCGCTCTGCACGTCGAGGTTGTCGGTGGGCTCGTCGAGGAGCAGCAGGGTCGCGCCGCTCAGCTCGAGCAGCAGGATCTGGAAGCGCGCCTGCTGGCCGCCCGAGAGCGACTCGAAGGTCTGCTCCCCGGCGTGCGCGAGCTCGTAGCGGTCGAGCACCCGGCTCGCCTGCTCGCGACCCATCCCGGCGCGGCCCTGGCCTGCGGGCTGGCCGTCGCCGCGGTGCAGGACCTCCAGCAGCGTCTTGCCGCGGAGCTCGGGGTGGTCGTGGGTCTGCACGAACCACCCGGGACGCACCCGGGCCCCCAGCTTGGCCTTGCCGGTGTGCGGCACCGGGGCGGGCGGCTCCCCCACCGGGCGGTGCTCGACGTCGGGGTCGCTGCCCCCGGCCGCGAGCAGCCGCAGGAAGTGCGACTTGCCGGAGCCGTTGGACCCCAGGACCGCGACGCGCTCGCCGTACCAGACCTCGAGGTCGAAGGGCTTCATCAGCCCGGTGAGCTCGAGGTCGGTGCACACCACGGCGCGCTTGCCCGTGCGACCGCCCCTGAGGCGCATCGACACCTGCTGCTCGCGCGGCTGCTCGGTCGGCGGGCCGGCCTCCTCGAACTTGCGCAGCCGCGTCTGGGCGGCGCGGTACTGCGAGGACATGCCGTCGTTGTACTCGGACTTGATCTTGAGCCGCAGCACGAGCGCCTTGATCTTGGCGTGCTCCTCGTCCCAGCGACGGCGCTGCTCCTCGAAGCGGAGGAACCGGTCCTCGCGGGCCTCGTGGTAGCTCGCGAAGCCGCCCGGGTGCGTCCAGACCAGGTTGCCGGCCGCGCCCAGCTCGACGGTCACGATCCGGGTCGCGGTGTTGGCCAAGAGCTCGCGGTCGTGGCTGATGAACAGGATCGTCTTGGCCGACTCGCGGATGCGCTGCTCGAGCCAGATCTTGCCGGGCACGTCGAGGTAGTTGTCGGGCTCGTCGAGCAGCAGCACCTCGTCGGGGCCGCGCAGGAGGTACTCCAGCACCAGCCGCTTCTGCTCACCGCCGGAGAGGGTCGAGAGCGAGCGGTGCCGGGCCCGGTCGTAGGGCAGGCCCATCGAGGCGACGGTGCACGTGTCCCAGGTGACCTCGAGGTCGTAGCCACCCGCGTCGGCGTACTCCGACAGCGCCTCGGCGTAGCGCATCTGCGTCGCCTCGTCGTCGGTCTCCATGAGCGCGAGCTCGCACTCGTCGACCGCGCGCGAGGCCGCCTGCACCCGCGGCGGGGCGACGCTGAGGAGCAGGTCGGCGACGGTCTCGTCGATCCCTCCGTGGCCGACGAACTGCCGCATGACGCCCAGCCCGCCGGAGCGGTTGACCGCGCCTGCGTGCGGGACGAGGTCGCCGGTCACGATGCGGAGCAGGGTCGTCTTGCCGGCGCCGTTGGCGCCGACCAGCGCGACCTTGGCACCGTCACCGACCCGGAAGCCCACGTCGTCCAGAAGCACTCGTCCGTCGGGCAGCTCGTAGCGCACTCCCGACACATCCACATGTCCCACGCGGACCATTGTCGGTGACGCGGAGGCCTGCGGCCACGCGTTAAATCCGGCGGGCGGCGTGTCGGAAGTGGTCTGGACCACTTTAGGGTGGAGCGCATGTCCGTCCAGAACGAACCCACCACGTCCACCGTCCCCAAGTGGCGCGTCATCGGTCCCGGCCTCGTCGTCGCCGCCACCGGCGTCGGCGCGGCCGACCTCGTCGCCACCCTGATCGCCGGTCAGAAGTTCGGCTACACGCTCCTGTGGTGCGTGGTCGTGGGCTGCCTGATGAAGATCGTCCTGGTCGAGGGGGCGGGTCGCTACTCCCTCTCCACCGGCCGCACGATCTTCGAGGGCTGGCGCTCGCTGGGCATCTGGACGACGTGGTACTTCGCCCCCTACATCGTCATCTGGGGCTTCGTGTACGGCGCCGCGGCGATGGCCGGCACCGGGCTCGCGCTCGCCGGGCTCACCGGGGTCCTGTCGGTCACGTGGTGGGGCATCCTCTCGGGCCTCATCGGCCTGGCCCTGGTGTGGACGGGCCGCTACAGCACCTTCGAGAAGGTCCTGGCCGCCCTCGTCGGCCTGATGTTCGTCACCATGGTCGGCGCCGCACTGCTGGCCACCCCCAACATCCCCGAGCTGCTCACCGGGCTCGCCCCGCGCATCCCTGACGGCGGCCTGGTCAACACACTCGCCCTGGCCGGTGGCGTCGGCGGCACCATCACCCTCGCGGCGTACGGCTACTGGCTGCGCGAGAAGGGCTGGTCCACCCCGTCGTACATGCGCGTCATGCGCATCGACAACACGGTCGCCTACGTGGTGACCGGGCTCTTCGTGCTCGCCACCCTGGTCGTCGGCGCCGAGCTGCTCTACTCCACCAACGTCGCCATCGAGCAGGGCGACGCCGGCCTCGTCGACCTGGCCGTGGTGCTCCAGGACCGGTACGGCGAGTGGGCCGGCAAGGTCTTCCTCGTCGGGTTCTGGGCGGCCGCGATGTCACTCGTCGGCGTGTGGAACGGCGTGAGCCTGATGTTCGCCGACTTCATGACCAACGTGCGCGGCGGCACGAGCGAGGACGCGGACGCCCGCGCCGGCGGCAAGTGGTACAAGGCCTACATCCTGTGGCTGACCTTCCCGCCCATGGCGATGCTGTTCCTCGGCAAGCCGGTCTGGCTGATCCTCGCCTACGGCGTGCTGGGCGCGTTCTTCATGCCGTTCCTCGCGGTCACGCTGCTGTGGCTGCTCAACACCGACCGCACGCCGGTCGAGTGGCGCAACAAGCTCCACTCCAACGTGCTGATGGCGATCATCGCGCTGGCCTTCGTCGCGCTGTGCGTCAACGAGGTGCGCAAGGCCGTCTCCGGCGTGTGACCCCCACGCGGGTGGCCCGGACGGATCAGAACCGTTCGGCCACCCGCCGGGCGGCGATCTGCAGGACGTCCCACGCCGTCGAGAACGGCGGGGCGTAGGCGAGGTCCATCCAGGCCAGGTCGTCGACCGTGCCGCCGGCCCACAGGACCGCCGCGGCGGCGTCGACGCGCTTGCCCGCGCCGCGACCGCCCACGACCTGCACGCCCAGCAGCCGCCGGGTGCCCCGGTCGGCCATCACCCAGAGGGCCACGGGATCGGCCTCGGGCATGTAGCCGCTCGCGGTGCTCCCCTCGGTCACCAGGGCGACCGGGTCCAGCCCGGCGGCCTCGGCCTCCGCGCGGCCCAGCCCGGTGCGGGCGATCTCGAGGTACTCCCCACCCGCGGCGAAGCGGGTGATCGAGGTGTCCACGACCCCCGGGAAGGACAGCGTCCCGCCGGCGAGCGAGTCGCCCAGCGCCCGTCCGTGCTTGGTGGCGTGGGTGCCCAGGGGCCGGAAGACCCAGCGGTCGTCGACGCGGCGGCGTACCTCGCAGCAGTCACCGGCCGCCCACACGTGCTCGGCCACGCGTCCGTGCGGGTCCGGGCGCAGGGCGCCGTTGTCGGCGGCCTCCAGGCCCGAGCCGTCGAGGAAGGCGGTCCCGGGCCGCACCCCGATCGCGAGGACGACCAGGTCGGCGTCGCGGGTGCCGCCGTCCCAGTGCACCCCGGTGACCCGGTCGCCGTCGACCTCGAGGCCCGTCACCTCGGCGCCGAGCACCACCTCGGCACCCGCGTCGCACAGCGCCACGGCCACCCGCTCGGACATCTCCTCCTCCAGCAGGGCGAGCCCGTGCCCGCGGGTCAGCACGGTCACCCCGAGGCCGCGGCGCAGCGCAGCCTCGGCGACCTCGACCCCGATGTAGCCCGCGCCCACGACCACGACGTGGGCACCGTCGCCGGCGGCGTCGAAGCGGTCCAGCCACGCGGCGCCGTCGTCGAGCGTCTTGACCGGGCCGACCGTGTCGTACGGCGTGCCGTCGGGGCGCAGCGCCCAGTCCGGCACGATCGCGGGAGCACCGGTCGCCACCACCAGCTCGTCGTAGTCCAGCACCTCCCCGGACGCGGTGGTCACCGTGCGGGCCGCGAGGTCGGCGGCGACCGCCTCGGTGCCCAGCCTCAGGTCGATCCCGGCCTCGCGGTGCCGCTCGGCGGTCCGGGCGACGAGGTCGTCGCCGGAGTCGACGTCGCCGGCCATCCAGTAGGGGATCCCGCACGCGGAGTACGACGTGTGGGTGCTGCGCTCGAGGACGGTGATCGCGAGCTCGCGCCCGGTGCGCCGGGCGGTCCGCAGCGCCTGGTGCGCCGCCGACATGCCCGCGGCGTCGGCCCCGACGACGAGGACGCGCGTGCGCTTGCTCATTCCTCGGTCTGCTTGGCCCACAGGTTGATGCCGGAGTCGACGGCGTGCCGGTCGATCGCGGCCAGCTCGTCGTCGGTGAGCGGCGGACCGTCGAGGGCGTCGAGGTTGGTGTCGAGCTGCTCGACGCTGCTCGCACCGATCACCGCGCTGGTGACCCGCGGGTCGCGCAGCGCCCACTGGAGGGCGAGCTGGGCGAGCTTCTGCCCTCGCTGCTGCGCGATCTCGTCGAGCGCCCGGACGCGGTCGAGCACGTCGTCCTCGAGCCCGGCCAGGGTGCTGTCGTCGCGGGCCGCGCGGCTGTCCCCGGGGACGCCCTTCAGGTAGCGGTCGGTCAGCAGGCCCTGGGCGAGGGCGGTGAAGACGATGCAGCCCATCCCCTGCTCCTCGAGCTCGTCGAGCAGGCTCTGCCCCCCGTCCTGGGGGGCCTCGATCCAGCGGTTGAGCATCGAGTAGGACGGCTGGTGGATCAGCAGCGGGGTGCCGAGCTCGCGGGCGATGGTCGCCGCCTCGCGCGTCTTGTCGGCGGAGTACGACGAGATCCCGGCGTACAGAGCCCGGCCGCTGCGCACCGCGGTGTCGAGCGCCGCCATCGTCTCCTCGACGGGCGTCTCGGGGTCGAAGCGGTGGCTGTAGAAGATGTCGACGTAGTCGAGGCCCATCCGGGCCAGCGACTGGTCGAGGCTGGCGAGCACGTACTTGCGACTGCCGCCGCCCTGGCCGTAGGGCCCGGGCCACATGTCGTAGCCGGCCTTGGTCGAGATGACGAGCTCGTCGCGGTAGGGCGCGAAGTCGTCGCGGAGGTAGCGGCCGAAGTTCTCCTCGGCGCGGCCGTAGGGCGGGCCGTAGTTGTTGGCCAGGTCGAAGTGCGTCACGCCGCGGTCGAAGGCGCGCCGCAGGATCGCCCGCTGGGTCTCCTCGGAGCGGTCGGTACCGAAGTTCTGCCACAGCCCCAGGCTCAGCGCCGGGAGCTTGAGCCCGCTCCGGCCGGTGAAGCGGTAGTCCATGGAGTCGTAGCGGTCCTCGGCTGCGTCGTACGTCATGGGTCCACTCTTGCAGGTGGACTTGTGCCCCGGGCCTAGCGTGGAGGGATGGCAGGCGTACGACGGGTGGTCGCGGTGGCGCTCGGCTGCGCGCTGGTCACCGGGTGCTCGTCGCCGTGGGCCACGCCCCCGCTGCCCGACCCGTCCGCCTCGCCGTCCACCTCGCCGTCCGCTGCATCCGGCGCCGCGCCAGCGGGGTCGAGACCCTCCTCCCCTCCCCCGTGGGTGCTGCCGCGCACTCCGACGCCCACCTCTCCGGCGCCCACGTCCGAGCCGACCACCCCGGACGCCGCCCCGGCGCCCGAGCCCCGCCGGGCGTACCTCACCGTCCCGCGCCTGGGCCTCCGGGACTTCCCGGTCGTGCGCTACCCCGGGTCGCCCGACGACGCCCCCGGCACGGCGATCCAGAACGACGGCGACCTCGCGTCGCCCCGCGGGCCGGGCGGTGGCGTGGCCGCCGGAGAGGTCGGCAACCACATCGTGACCGGGCACCGGCTCTCCTCGACCGAGCCGTTCCGCTACCTGCCGTCCCTGCCGAGGGGCAGTCGGGTGCTGGTGCGGGTGGGCGGCACCGTGCACGTCTACGAGGTACGCCGCACCCGCTGGACGTCGTTCCGCTCGCAGGAGTCGCTGGCCGCCCAGCGCGCCCCGGTCCCCGGTCGACCCGGCGTCGAGGCCACCCGCCCGATGATCACCCTGTCGACATGCGCCACCCTCGAGGACCACGCCGCGGGCAACTACTGGTCCGACGAGTTCGACAACCCCGAGCACCGGATCGACAAGATCGGCGTGCTCGTCGCCACGCGGGCCGCCTGACCTCCTAGCCTCGCCCCATGGCCTCCTCCACCGACGTCGCCCTCCACGACTGGCTCGTCGAGGAGCGCGAGTACCTCCGCCACCAGCAGCGCCGCGGCCGCCGCTTCGCCTTCGAGTCCCTCGACCCGGCGCGCACCGCCCTGGTCGTCATCGACCTCGTGCCGTTCTTCGTCGAGGAGTCGGCCTACTGCCGCGGCATCGTCCCCCACGTCAACCTCCTCGCCGACGAGCTCCGCTCCGCCGGTGGCGTGGTGGCCTGGGTCGTGCCCGGCTACCGCGAGCCCACCGCCCGCGAGCGCGAGCACCTGGGCGACGAGGTCGCCGAGCGCTACGCCCGGTCGGGAGGTCCCGGCACGCCGGCCGAGCGCCTCTGGCCGGGGCTGTCGGTCCACGACGAGGACCTGGTTGCCGAGAAGACGGAGCGCAGCGCGTTCTTCCCCGGCAGCAGCGACCTGCCCGACCTGCTGGCGGAGCGCGGCATCGACACGATCGTCGTGACGGGCACGGTCACCAACGTCTGCGTCGAGGCCAGCGTCCGCGACGCCGCCACCCTCGACCTCCGGGTCATCCTCGTCGCCGACGCCTGCGCCGCCATGCGCGACCGGGACCACAACGCCACCCTGCACGTCGTCTACCGCTCGTACGGCGACGTGCGCCCCACCGCCGACGTCGTCAACCTCATCCGCGCCGGCCGCTGACCCCGGCCCGCATCGAGTGTGCGCAGGAGCACCACGCACGCCCACGGGCGGGTGCTTCCACGCACTGTCGTCACCCGCGGCGTACCCGCGCCTGTGCGCGGCGTGCCACGATGAACCCGTCCGCTCCACCCGACACGAACGGAACTCACATGGGCCTCATCTTCCCCGTCGCCGAGGACACCCCGGACGACAAGGACGCCGCGTTCGAAGACTTCGCGACCGACTGGTCGGACACCTGGATGGTGGAGGTCGACACCGACTTCGAGGACGAGGAGGCCGGCGACGTCGTCCGTCTCGGACCGATGACCGCCCAGGCCGCCTGGGACCTCGCGAGCGCGCTCGACGCCAAGCGGTCGGAGTGGACGATGATCATCCTGCCGCTCTTCTCCGACACCGACGTCGACGCGATCATCGAGCAGATCGAGTCCTGACCGGACCGTTCCACCACGTGCAGGTGCGCCCGGCGGCGGCTCAGCCCCGCCGGGCCTCCAGCACCCGAAAGCCCTTGGCCGACGCGAGCCGCGTGGTCGGGTAGCCCTGCTCCCCCAGCCACCGCTGCAGCGAGTCGGCGCCGAGGTTCTTGCCGACGACCATCACCGCGCGCCCGCCCGGTGCGAGGCGCGGGAGCCACGTGAGCAGCAGCTCGTGCAGCGCCTCCTTGCCGATCCGGATCGGCGGGTTGGACCAGATCTCGTCGAACTGCATGTCCGAGGGGACGTCGGCCGCCCGGCAGGCGACGAAGTGGCCGCCCACCCCGAGCCCGGCGGCGTTCTCGTTGGCGAGCAGGATGGCCCGCTCGTTGACCTCGAGCCCGATCACCGACGAGAGCGGGACGGCCGTGGCGATGGCCAGCCCGATGACGCCGTACCCGCAGCCGAGGTCGAGGAAGCGGCCCGCGACCGGCGGCTCCACCTCCCGGAAGAGCACGGCCGTCGCGTGGTCGAGGTGACCTCGGCTGAACACGCCGGCACCGCTCGTGAGCTCGAGGTCGTGCCCCCACACGGACGCGGTGAACGTCTCGCGCTCGAACGGCACGCTCGGGTCCGCGGTGAAGTAGTGGTCCTGGTCCTCAGTCATCCATGGCCTCCCTGGTGTTGCGGGCCCGTTCGGCCTGCGCGGCGAGCTCGGCGCCCTCCGGGTAGCCGACCTCCTCCAGCGTCAGTCCGTGGGCGTGTACGACGGTCACGGCGGGGTTCCGGCGACGCCCCGCCAGCGTCTCGGCCGCCCACTCCGGGGGCCGGCGCCCGTCCCCGACGGCCAGCAGGCAACCGACCAGCGAGCGCACCATGCTGTGGCAGAACGCGTCGGCCACGACCCGCGCGACCGCGATCCCCGTCTCGTCCCGGGTCCACTCGAGCTCCGTGAGGGTGCGGACCGTGGTGGCACCCTCGCGTCGTCGGCAGAAGGACGCGAAGTCCCGCAGCCCGAGGAGCGCCCGGGACGCGGTGTTCATGGCGTCGAGGTCCAGTGGCTTCGGCCACGCCAGCACGTGGGAGCGGACCAGTGGGTCGACCAGAGCGGGGTCGTCGGCCACCCGGTAGGCGTAGCGCCGCCAGGTCGCCGAGAAGCGGGCGTCGAAGCCCGCCGGCGCCTCGAGCGCGCGGCGTACGTGCACGTCGGGCGGCAGGATGCCGTTGAGCCTGCGGGCCAGCGCCTCCATGGGCGAGTCCCCCCTGCGCCCGGACGACCCCGTCAGGCTCTCGGGGGCGATGTCCAGGTGGACCACCTGCCCGCGGGCGTGCACCCCGGTGTCGGTGCGCCCGGCACACACGACGCGCACCGACGGGACCCGCAGCGCGGTGGCCAGCGCCTCCTCGAGCGTGCCCTGCACCGTCCGGAGCGACGGCTGGACGGCCCAGCCCTTGAAGTCGGTCCCGTCGTAGGACAGGTCGAGCCGGATGCGCACCCGACGATCCTAGGTGGCCCTCGCAGACCCTCCCTGCTGCGCCCCGGGCCGCCATACTCGGGGGGTGAGCAACCCCGCGATCATCCTGGTCTCCGGCAACCACCTCGACGTCCTGGAGCAGCAGTTCTCCCGCTACGCCCACGAGTACGACGTCCGCTCCGCCGCCGGCGCGGCCGACGCCAAGCACCAGGCGCTCGACGTCCTGGACGCGGGCGGCCAGGTGGCGCTGTTCGTCATCGAGTCCGAGCTGCCCGACATGGACGTCTACCCCGCGATCGGCAAGATCCGGCAGGCCGTCCCGACTGCGCGCCGGGTCGTCGTCGCCCACTACGAGAACTTCCGCCGCGACGCCGAGGCCCTGCGTGCCGGTCAGGCCACCGGCAAGTACGACGCGTTCCTGCTCATGCCGCGCGGGGTCCGCGACGAGGAGTTCCACAGCGCGATCATCGACCTGCTCAACGACTGGGCGGCCACCGTCGCGGTGCCGGAGGTGGTGTCGGTCCGGATCGTCACACCCGAGCACGACAGCCTGACCCTGCAGCTGCGCGACTACCTCGAGCGCGTCGGGCTGCCGTGCGGCGTCTTCCACCCCGACAGCGACGACGGCCGCGACGTCCTCTCCCGCCACGTCGGCGAGCCGGACCAGTGGCCCGTGGTGGAGGCCTTCACGTCCACGGCACCCTTCGTGCCGCGCACCACGCGCGACCTCGCGGTGACCCTCTACGGCCGTCCCGACGACATCGAGGTCGACCAGGTGGTCGACCTGGTGGTCATCGGTGCCGGCCCGGCCGGGCTCGCCGCCAGTGTGTACGCCGCCAGCGAGGGCCTCTCCACCGTCACCGTCGAGGGCGAGGCGATCGGAGGCCAGGCCGGCACCAGCTCCATGATCCGCAACTACCTCGGCTTCCCCCGCGGCATCTCCGGGATGCGGCTGGCCCAGCGTGCCCGCAGCCAGGCGATCCGCTTCGGCACGCGCTTCTTCACCGGCTGGCCGGTCGTCGCGCTGGAGCCGGGGACCGACGGGCGGCCGCACGTCGTCCGCACCGAGGGCGGTGACGTGCAGGCCCGCGCCGTGGTGATCTCGACCGGCGTGACCTACCGCCGGATCGGCATCGAGTCCCTCGACGCCCTGGTCGGGTACGGCGTCCACTACGGCGCCGCCATGACCGCGTCCCGCGAGATGGAGGGTGCCGACGTCATCGTGGTCGGCGGCGGCAACAGCGCCGGCCAGGCCGCCGTGCACCTGGCCCGCTTCGCCCGCTCGGTCACCATCATGGTCCGGCGTCCCGACCTGTCGGCCACCATGTCGCACTACCTGGTCAACGAGATCGGCTACAACCCCCGCATCGAGGTCCTCGGCAGCGCCCGCGTGGTCGACGGGGGTGGGGACGGACGGCTGGAGTGGGTGGACGTCGAGGACGTCACGAGTGGCGCGACGCACCGCCGCGAGATCCGGGGACTGTTCCTGCTCCTCGGGGCGGACCCGCACTGCGAGTGGCTGCCCGACGAGGTCGCTCGCGACGAGCGCGGCTTCGTGCTGACCGGACGCGACGTCCCGGCCGGTGCCTGGCGCGACGGCCTCCCGCCGGCCAACCTGGCCACGACCGTGCCCGGCATCTTCGCCGCCGGCGACATCCGCTCCGGATCGATGAAGCGCGTCGCGTCCGCCTCCGGGGAGGGGGCGTCGGTGGTCTCCCTCGTGCACGAGTGGCTGGCCTGACCGACCCAGACCCTCTTGACCTGCGAGTTCAACACACCGGTTGACAACGGTCCGGAGGCGGCCTACCTTTATTCAACCGAACAGTTGAGGAAGGTGGACGCCATGACCGACCAGCTCTCCCGGGTCTTCGCCGCCCTCGCCGACCCCACGCGACGCGACATGATCGCCCGCCTCACCGTCGCCGACGCGACGGTGGGCGATCTCGCCGAGCCGTACGACGTGAGCCTCCAGGCCGTCTCCAAGCACCTCAAGGTGCTCGAGGAGGCCGGCCTGGTGACCCGCAGCCGGGACGCCCAGCGCCGCCCGGTGCACCTGGAAGCCGAGGTGTTCGACCTGATGACGAAGTGGATCGAGCGCTACCGGCGACAGGCGGAGGAGCGCTTCACGCGACTCGACGCCGTGCTCGCCTCCCTGCAGGACAAGGACATCCCCACCACCGAGGAAGGAACCGCATCATGACCACCACCCAGGACCACCGCTACAGCGAGGCCGCCATCGAGGCCGACCCGACCGTCCCTGCCGTCCACATCTGGCGCGACTTCGCCGCCACCCCCGCGCAGCTCATGCGGGCCCACACCGACCCCGAGCTCTTCGCCCGGTGGATCGGTCCCTCCTCGCTCACCACCCGCATCGACCACTGGGACTGCCGCACCCTCGGCTCCTACCGGTACGTCGCCGAGCGCGACGGCGAGGAGTACGCGTTCCGCGGCACCTTCCCCCACGTGGGCGAGGACAAGCTGGTGCAGACGTTCACCTGGGAGGGGATGCCCGACGCCATCGCCCTGGAGACGATGACCTTCGAGGACCTCGGCGACGGCATCACCCGCCTCCACGGGTTCTCGTTGTGCGACTCCTTCGAGGCGCGCGACGGGATGCTGGCCAGCGGCATGGAGGTCGGCATCCACGAGGGCTACGCCAAGCTGGACAGGCTGCTGGCCGATGGCGTTGCCTGACGACCCGGCGGCGCGGCACCGCGAGGTGGCCGCGGCCTTCGGCCGGCTCGTCGACGGTGCCGCCTCCTGGCAGGCGCCCGCACCGGTCGACGGGTGGACCGCCCGCGACGTGGTCGCCCACCTCGTGGGGTGGTTCCCCGGGTTCCTCGCGGGCGGCGGGGTCCCGCTCCCCGCCGGCCCGCCGGTCGTCGACGACCCGGCCGCCGCGTGGCAGCACCAGGCGCGCTCCGTCCAGGACCTGGTCGACGAGCGCGGTGACGAGTCGTTCACCCACCCGTACGCCGGCACGCACCGGCTCGCGGACGCCGTCGACCGGTTCTACACCGCCGACGTCTTCATGCACAGCTGGGACCTGGCGAGGGCCACCGGACAGCCGGTGCACCTCGACGAGGACTTCGCGACGACCCTGCTCGACGGGATGAGGCCGATCGAGGACGTGCTGCGCTCCTCTGGCCAGTACGGCGCGCCGGTGCCGGTCCCGGACGATGCCCCGGTGGTCGACCAGTTGATGGGGTTCATCGGCCGCGACCCGGCCTGGACTCCCCCGACCGGCTGACGGTCTTCAGTCGAGCTCGTGCCGCCGGGGCGGGTCGCCGCCCGGTCGGCTCACGGTCACGGCCGCGGCCCGGGCCGCGAACGCCAGCACGGAGGTGCGCTCGGCGGCGACCAGCGCGCGCAACCGCTCGCCCGCACCGGGTCCCACGACGTCGAGCTCCCACAGGGCGTGCACGACCGCGGCCGTCACCGTGTCCCCGGCGCCGATCGTGTCCACCACCTCGACGGCCGGTGCCGGCACGGTGACCTCGTCGGCCTCGGCGTACCAGCTGACCCCGTCGCCGCCCATGGTCACCACCACCGCCCCGGCACCGGCCGCGATGAGGTGGCTCGCGACCTCGCGGTGGGTCCGTCCCGGCCAGAGCACCTCCAGGTCCTCGTCGCTCGCCTTGACGACGTCCGCGAGGCGCGCCATCTGCTCGGCCCGGGCGACCACCTCGTCGCCGGCGCCCGTGATCGCCGGGCGGGCGTTGACGTCGAAGACCGTCAGCGCACTCCCCCGCGACGACTCGACCAGGGCCGCGACGTCGTCAGCCCCCGGAGCCAGTGCCGCCCCGATGGAGCCGTAGACCACCACGACCGGCGCCACGTGCGCGGGCAGGGTGACGGCCGGGACCCGCCACTCGATGTCGAACTCGTAGCTCGCCGAGCCGTCCTCGGCCAGCGTCGCCACCGCGGTCGCCGTGCGGGTGAGCGCCAGCGGGTCGACCGCCAGGCGCACGCCGTTGTCGGCCAGGTGCCCGGCCAGCAGCCGTCCGTGCGCGTCGTCCGCCCAGGCGCTCGCGAACCACACCTGGCGGCCCAGCCGGCTCATCGCCACGGCCGCGTTGGCCGAGCTCCCGCCCGCGTGGTCGCGCTCAGTGCCGTCACGTCCCAGCACCACGTCGACGAGTGCCTCACCGGCCACCAGTGCCACCTGCTCCATGACGAGGTTCTACCACCTCCGCGCCTAGGCTGGCGCCCATGGAGCTCGCCCCGGTCGACCTCGAACCCCTCGACGCCGACTCCGGCACCCCGCCGTACGAGCAGGTGCGTGTGCAGCTCGCGACCCGCATCGGTGACGGGCGCCTGCCCGCCGGCAGCCGCCTGCCGACCGTGCGCGCGCTGGCCGGAGACCTCGGGCTCGCGGTCAACACCGTGGCTCGCGTCTACAAGGAGCTCGAGGCCGATGGGCTCGTGGCCACCGAGGGGCGTCGCGGCACGCGGGTGACCGGTCGGGTCGCCACGCCGACCGCGGTCCGGGCGGCCGCCGCGACGCTGGCCCTCGAGGCACGGCGCGCAGGTCTCACCCTCGCCGAGGCCACCCGGCTGCTCGAGCAGGGCTGGACTCGATGAGGTGGGTCGTCTACGGCGCCGGGGCCGTCGGGGGTGTGATCGGCGGCCACCTGCACCTCGCGGGCCTGCCCACCACGCTGGTGGCCCGCGGCGCACACCTGGCCGCGATCCGCGACGGAGGGCTGCGGTTGGACACGGGTGACGGCATGCACCGGATCGTGGCACCGGCCACCGACAGCGCCGCCGAGGTGGAGTGGACCGACGACGCCGCCGTCCTGCTCGCCGTGAAGTCGCACCAGGCCGCCGCGGCCCTCGACGACCTGGCCACACACGCCCCGTCCGGCACGACCGTCGTCTGCGCCACCAACGGCGTCGCCACCGAGGTGGCCGCCCTGCGCCGCTTCGCCGCGACGTACGCCGTGTGCGTGATGCTGCCGTCCACCCACCTGGAGCCGGGACTGGTCGTCGCGAAGTGCCACCCCGTCCCCGGTCTCCTCGACGTGGGCCGCGTCCCGGCAGGGACCGACGACCGCACGGCGGCCGTGGTCTCGGACCTGCGGTCGGCGGGCTTCGAGTCCGTCGAGCGCGACGACGTGATGGCCTGGAAGCGTCGCAAGCTGCTGCTCAACGTCGGCAACGGCGTGGACGCCTCCTTCGTCCCCGGGGACACCGCCGACGAGCTCGCCGACCTCGCCCAGCGGGAGGGCGAGCGCGTGCTGGCCGCCGCCGGGCTCACGTTGACCAGCGCGGAGGACGACCGGGAGCGCCGCGGGGACCTGCTGCGCCGCCGCGACGACCTGCCCCCGGCAGGCGGCTCCACCTGGCAGAGCCTGCGCCGCGGCACGGGCGACACCGAGATCGACTACCTGGCCGGCGAGGTCGTCCTCCTCGGGCGGCTGCACGACGTGCCCACCCCGGCCTGCGAGGCCGTGGTGGCCGCCACCCGTGGGCTGACCCGGACGGGCGGGGAGCCCCGCAGCCTCCCCGCCGACGAGGTCCTGGCCGCGCTCCGGTGACGTCCTGTGGAGGAGCCGCACGCGCTGTCGGTGCGTCGTGCCAGTCTCACCCGGCACCACCACTGATCCCGGGGAGCTGACATGGACCACACCGACGACTCGACCACAATGCTGGCCAAGGTGCGCAAGCTGCTGGCCAAGGCCGAGGACCCGGCGGCGACGCCGGCCGAGGCCGAGACCTACACCGCCAAGGCGGCCGCCCTGATGGCGGCGTACGGCATCGACCGAGCCCTCCTCGCCCTGAGCGACCCGTCCCTCGACGTCGTGGGAGACCTGGTCGTGCTGGTCGACCGGCCCTATGCCGCCGACAAGGCTGACCTGCTGGCCACCGTCGCGGCGGCCCTGGGATGTCGCGGTGTCCGCCGCACCCGCTACCCCGACGGCACCAAGGAGCTGTCCCTGCACCTCTTCGGCCACCGCTCGGACCTCCAGCGCGTGGAGATCCTCTTCACCAGCCTGCTCGTCCAGGCACTGCACGCCCTGGCCCGCACACCGGTGCCGTCCTACGACCACCCGGCGGCGTTCCGGCGCAGCTGGCTGGCCGGGTTCACCCAGTCGGTCGGTCGCCGCCTCGACCGTGCCGAGGCTGCCGCGGCCGAGGACGCTGCGGACCGGTTCGCCGACCACGGCACCTCGAGCACCCTCGTCCTGGCGGACCGGTCCCACGCGGTCGTGGCCGCTCGGGACGAGACCTACCCGCACCTGCAACAGGCGAGCGCGCGTCGTCTCTCGGGCACCGGACGGCACGACGGGTGGGCGGCCGGGCAGCGCGCCGACCTCGGTGGCAGCCGGCTCGGTGGCCCGCGCAGGTCGTTGCCCGGGACCTAGGTGCTCCGGACGCACGACGACCCGCCACCCCAGTGGGGTGACGGGCCGTCGATTCGACGCGTGTGGCTAGCTCACTCGCCGGCGCGCGTGAAGCCAGCGGCCTCCGCGGACTCGACCGAGTCGAACCACACCTCGGCGACAGTCTGGCCGTACCACTGGCCGTCGGGCTCGTGGAACTTCATCGAGTTCTCGTTGCCCTTGACCGGGAAGCCGTCGGGGGCCTCGTCGACGTTCTCCATCGGCGCGTGCGAGCCGGCGTACTTGCCGGACACGTTGCCGTCGGTGACGTCCTCGTCTGCGGCCACGACGGCCGTCTCCTGGCTCTCGGTGTCGGTCGCCTCGGTCTCGGCGGTCTCCTCGGCGGGAGCCTCCTCCTCCGCAGCGGCCGGAGCCGGAGCAGCAGCCTGCGTCTTCTTCGTCGAGGCAGCCTTGGGGCTGTACGCCTCGGTCACCAGCTCGATGACCGCCATGGGAGCGTTGTCGCCCTTGCGCGGACCGATCTTGGTGATCCGGGTGTAGCCACCCGGGCGCTCGGCGAACGTCGGCGCGATCTCGGTGAAGAGGGTGTGCACGACCGACTTGTCGCGGATGGTCTTGAGGACCTCGCGGCGGTTGTGCAGGTCTCCACGCTTGGCCTTGGTGATCAGCTTCTCCGCGTACGGGCGAAGCATGCGCGCCTTGGTCTCCGTGGTGGTGATCCGGCCGTGCTCGAACAGGCTGGTGGCCAGGTTCGCCAGGATCAGGCGCTGGTGGGCGGGGCTACCGCCGAGGCGCTTGCCCTTCTTGGGCTTGGGCATGTGATTTCTCGCTTCTCTCCGGCCGTGTCAGGTACCGGGGTAGACGTCCGCCGGGACCGGCGGACGGTTTGGATGTCAACGCGAGCGTGGCGGCGGCAAGCCGCCACACGACCGTATCCCCAGTCAGCGTCAGCTGCGGGTGCGGGAGCGAGGCGCCGGTGAGACGCCCCGCAACCACAACCACAACACACGTCAACCGCGGCGCGGCAGCGTGACGGCGAAGCCGGCACGCTCGCGCAATTCAGTTGCGCGGCAGCGAGGCGCCGGTGAGACGCCAGGCCACCGCTACCACAGTCATACCTCGACTGCGGCGCGGCAGCGAGGCGCCGACTGCGACTCGCTCGCGCAATTCAATTAGTACTGCTCGTCCTCGACGAAGGCGTCGTCGTCGTCATCGCCGTACGCCGCGAGAGCGGCGTGCGGGTCGAAGCCGGGCGCACTGTCCTTGAGGGACAGACCCATCTCGACCAGCTTGGCCTTGACCTCGTCGATCGACTTCGCACCGAAGTTGCGGATGTCGAGCAGGTCCTGCTCCGAGCGGCTGATGAGCTCACCCACGGTGTGGATGCCCTCGCGCTTGAGGCAGTTGTAGGACCGGACCGTCAGCTGCAGGTCCTCGACCGGGAGGGCGAGGTCGGCGGCGAGCTGCTCGTCGACGGGCGACGGGCCGATGTCGATGCCCTCGGCCTCGACGTTGAGCTCACGGGCCAGGCCGAAGAGCTCCACGAGCGTCTTGCCGGCCGAGGCGATGGCGTCGCGGGGACGCATCGACGGCTTGGTCTCGACGTCGATCACGAGCTTGTCGAAGTCCGTGCGCTGCTCGACACGGGTGGCCTCGACCTTGTAGGTGACCTTGAGGACCGGGCTGTAGATCGAGTCGACCGGGATGCGGCCGATCTCGTTGTCCGCACCCTTGTTCTGCACGGCCGAGACGTAGCCGCGGCCACGCTCGACGACGAGCTCGACGTCCAGCTTGCCCTTGTCGGACAGCGTGGCGATCTTCAGGTCGGGGTTGTGGACCTCGACACCGGCGGGCGGGGTGATGTCGGCGGCGGTGACGTCACCGGCACCGGACTTGCGGAGGTACATCACGACCGGCTCGTCGTGCTCCGAGGAGACGACGAGGCCCTTGAGGTTGAGGATGACCTCGGTGACGTCCTCGGTCACACCCTCGATGGTCGAGAACTCGTGGAGCACGGAGTCGACCTTGATGCTGGTGACCGACGCACCCGGGATGGACGACAGGAGGGTACGGCGCAGCGAGTTGCCGAGCGTGTACCCGAAACCGGGCTCCAGGGGCTCGATGACGAACCGCGAACGGAACTCGTCGACGGACTCTTCCGACAGGGTCGGGCGCTGAGCGATAAGCACTGATTCTTTCCTTTCCGGACCCACCCACCATTTGACGGGCCCGAACTCACAGGATTGTTGTGAAAGGGAGGGACCGGTGGCCACCCGAGGGCGGCCACCGGCAAGGGATTACTTCTTGGAGTAGTACTCGACGATCAGCTGCTCGGTGATGGGCAGGTCGATCTGCGCGCGGGTCGGCACCTGGTGGACGAGGATGCGCATCCGGGTGGGGATGGCCTCCATCCACGCAGGCACGTGACGCTCGCCGTGGGTCTCACGGGCGACGATGAACGGGGTCATCTCCAGCGACTTCTCGCGGACGTCGATGATGTCGTGGGCCGACACCTGGAACGACGGGATGTCGACCTTGTGACCGTTGACCAGGAAGTGACCGTGCACGACGAGCTGCCGGGCGTGGCGACGCGTGCGGGCGAACCCGGCGCGGTAGACCACGTTGTCGAGGCGGCACTCGAGGAGCTGGAGCAGGTTGTCACCGGTCTTGCCCTGGCGACGGTTGGCTTCCTTGTAGTAGCGGAGGAACTGCTTCTCCATCACGCCGTAGGTGAAGCGGGCCTTCTGCTTCTCCTGCAGCTGGAGGAGGTACTCACTCTCCTTGATGCGGCGACGGCCGTGCTGGCCGGGGGGGTAGGGACGCTTCTCGAAAGCAGCGTCGCCGCCGACGAGGTCGACACCGAGGCGGCGCGACTTGCGGGTGATCGGGCCGGTGTAACGGGCCATGGCTGGAAGTCTCTCTTTCTCGGGTGTCGGGTCAGACGCGGCGGCGCTTGGGCGGCCGGCATCCGTTGTGGGGCGTGGGGGTGACGTCCTGGATGGTGCCGACCTCGAGGCCGATGGCACCCAGCGAACGGATCGCCGTCTCGCGGCCCGAACCCGGGCCCTTCACGAAGACGTCGATCTTCTTCATCCCGTGCTCCATCGCCCGACGACCCGCAGCCTCGGCTGCCATCTGCGCGGCGAACGGCGTGGACTTTCGCGAGCCCTTGAAGCCGACGGTGCCGGCAGAGGCCCACGAGATCACCGCCCCGGTGGGGTCGGTGATCGTGACGATGGTGTTGTTGAACGTGCTCTTGATGTGGGCTTCGCCCTGAGCGACGTTCTTCTTCTCCTTGCGGCGGACCTTGGTCGCGCGGCTCTTGGGAGGCATTCAGGTATCTCCTACGAGGTTCTGGTCTGGAAGCTTCGAGTGAAGGGGCGGGACTCAGCGCGTCAGCGCCGGGTCACTTCGCCTTCTTCTTGCCGGCGACAGTGCGCTTGGGGCCCTTGCGGGTGCGCGCGTTGGTCTTGGTGCGCTGGCCGCGGACCGGGAGGCCCATGCGGTGGCGGCGACCCTGGTAGCTGCCGATCTCGATCTTGCGGCGGATGTCTGCCTGGACCTCGCGACGGAGGTCACCCTCGATCTTGAAGTTGGCTTCGATCTCGTCGCGAAGCTTGACCAGCTCCTCGTCGCCGAGCGTGTGAACTCGCGCGTTCGGGTCGACCCCGGTGGCGGCGAGCAGCTGCTGGGCGCGGGTACGGCCGATGCCGTAGATGTAGGTGAGTGCGATCTCGATGCGCTTGTCGCGCGGGAGGTCAACACCAACGAGGCGTGCCATGTGGCTTTCCTTGTCTGTACTCGCAATGGTTTCTGGTCGTGTCGCGTCCCATCCCGCCTCGGGTGGGCTCCGGCCAGTGCTCCGGAGGTGGCTTCGGTCAGGGGGTGCCTGGCCTAGCGATCACGTTGTGGGGTGTTCAGTTGTACGTCGGGTGCTGCGAGGTGAGCGTCAGCTCAGCCCTGCCGCTGCTTGTGGCGGGGGTTCTCGCAGATGACCATGACGCGGCCGTGACGACGGATGACCTTGCACTTGTCGCACATCGCCTTGACGCTGGGCTTGACCTTCATGAGAAGGACCTTTCGGATCGGCTGGTTACTTGTAGCGGTAGACGATCCGACCGCGGGTCAGGTCGTAGGGGGACAGCTCCACCACCACGCGGTCCTCGGGGAGGATCCGGATGTAGTGCTGGCGCATCTTGCCGCTGATGTGGGCGAGCACCTTGTGTCCGTTGCTCAGCTCCACCCGGAACATCGCGTTGGGGAGGGCTTCAGTGATGACGCCCTCGAGCTCGATCACGCCTTCTTTCTTCGGCATGTCCTCCACAATCTGTTGGTCGTATGTCTACCGTTGTTGCACCGCGTCACCGTGGTGACGCGGCTGGCCCGGGAACCTCCGGCCCAGGTGGACCGGTGGACCTCGTGAAGCGGTGCCGTGAACCTCATCCCGGGCACGACACGAACCGCCTTTCAGGACGGTCGAGGCGTGATCCGGCAGCCGCGAGGCACCACGAAACGCAACCCACGTTGGGCCGACACGCCAGTTTAGTCAGTCGCTGTCGGAAAAGACCAATCAGCGCGGGCGCCTGCGGCTCCCCCGCACCCGGGGGCCGGTGGGCCGCAACGAGCGGAGGTTGACCGCGGCCATCAGCCGCTGCCGGCGACCCACGGACTGGGACATCGCACGTCGCTCGGCGTCGACAGTCTGCCAGTAGGACGCCGCAGCGCCCGCATCGGGAGCGCTCGGGCCGAAGACGAAGCCGTCCGCCCGGCGCGCCAGCGAGGGCGCCTGCTCGGATCCGATCGCCCCGGACTGCTCACGACGGGTGACGGTCGGGCCCAGGGGCACCGGCTGGCCGAGGTCGCGGGCGTGGTCGACCAGCTCGCGCCAGGCGCCCACGAATCGCGCGGAGACCACGGAGGCGTTGCGCCGCCGCCGGCGGCGGAGCAGCTTGAGACCGATGACCGCGCCGACCAGGAGGAACGCCACCAGCAGCGGGCCCCCGACGTACGTCGCGACGACCCGCACCCAGCCGGGCAGGCCGGCCACGAGCGAGTCCTCGTCCTCCTCGTCGGCCTCCTTCTTGTCGGCCTTGCGCTGCTTGAGGTCGGCGTCGCTCTGGTCGCCGGCGTCCGACGGCGGCGGGATCGGCGCCGGGGGCGGGACGACCGTGCCGGTCATCGGGGTGTTGGTCTCGGGCAGCTCGTCGGCGGGCGGCTCGTCGGACATGAAGTCCTCGGTCGGCAGGGTCTTCCAGGAGCCGTCGGCGGCGCGCAGCTCGACCCAGGCCGAGACGTCCTTGCCCGTCACCACGCCGCCCTCCGGCACCTCGGCCCCGAGCACTACCCGGGCGGGCACACCCACCTCGCCGGCCAGCAGGGCCATTGCCGCGGCGTACTGCTCGTCGTTGCCGACCATCTGCGGGGCCTGGAGGAAGCCCTCGGACAGCCGCTGGACGCTGTGGCCGGGGTGGTAGACCTGCTCGGAGCGCCGGACCCCGTCGGAGTACTTGCCCTCGGTCAGCAGGTGCTTCGCGATGGCCTCGACCCGCTCGACGGGCGAGGTCGCCTTGGTCGTCCACTGCGCCGCCGGCGTCTTGAGGAAGGCCGTGCCCTCGGGTGCCGGCACGACGGCACTCGACGCGACGGTGGAGGAGTCGAGGGTGTCGTCGGGCAGGACGGCGGTGAAGGAGTAGGTGTCCCCCTCGGTCAGTCCGGTGGGGACGACGGCCGTCGAGGTGGCGAGGTTGTAGCGGAAGGACTCGGCCTTGCCGTCGGGGTCGCCGATGCGGAAGTCGAGGGACTGGAGCGCGCCGGCCGTCGGCAGCCAGACGCCGTCGTACGCCTCCCCGATGGTGACGGTGGCCTCGACCTCCTCCCCCTCGACGGGGTTGTCGATCGTCGACGACACCCGCTGGAACGAGTCGGCGGCCGGCTCCGGCAGCGCGTTGTCGGATGCGCCCCACACCATGCCGTCGTAGTGGTCCATGGCCGCGAAGCGCACTCGCGTGCCCTCCGGCACCCCGTCGACGGTGAACAGGGTGCGGTCGTAGACGTTGGCCGCGTTCTCCTGCCCGAGGGGGTCGATGTACTTGCGGAACCCGGCGAGGGGCGAGGGGTACTGACCGATGTCGAACGGCGGCTCCACCCAGTTGCGCACCACGGTGCGGTCGCCGTCGTCGTCGCCCATGACGAGCGCGGAGGCGGGTACGGCGAGCGCGGACGCCAGCGCGACCAGCCCGGTCCCGACAGCGAGACGGCCCCAGCCGGACGTGCCGCCGTGCACCGTCGCGGACGCCCGCCGGGCGCGCAGCGCGAGCCAGCCCAGGGCCAGGCCGGCGAAAGCCGCTCCCTGGACGAGGAGCGACTGCGGGTGGCGCACGCCGAGCAGGATGACCGTGGCGAGCACGGCGGTCAGCCCGAGGACGGGCAGCAGGGCGGTGAGCCACGCACGCCGTAGGTGGAGGTGGGACAGCGACGTCCCCAGCAGGCCGGCGAGGAGACCGAGCAGCCACGGCAGCACGAGCAACGGACCGTCGCCGTCGACCGGCGGCAGGGTCGTGAGTAGGTCCTTCCAGCCGTGGATCGCCTGGTCGACCAGCGTGGACAGCGTCTGGCTCCCGGGGACGAAGGCCGTGTCGCCCACCGACCGCAGGCAGAGGGGGCCACCGAGCAGGAAGAACACCAGGGTGAGGATGAGCACCGGCGCCACGAGCGGCCAGCCGAGGGCCCGGCTCAGGTGCGTCACGGCCATGGCGATGACGGCACCGGTCATGCCGATGACGAGGAACGACCACCCGGTGAAGGAGGTCGCGAGACCGCTCAGGGCCACAGCCGTCAGCAGCAGGACGAAGACCAGGTCGACGACGGCCTGGCCGTCCGGCAGCAGGTGGCTGGGCCGGGTGCGGGTCTGGGTGTCGACGTGACTCACTCGGGGCCCCCGCGACGTTGTCCGGCGGAGGAGCGGAGCGGAGGAGACGGAGAACGTCGTGGGGTGAGGGTCATCGAAGGCTCCAGAGGAGGAGGCCGCCGAGGTCCTCGCGGGCGGCGAGGTGCAGGACGGGAAGGCCCCCGGTCTCGGTCACCCTGCTGGCGCCCTCGGGGTCGAGCACGATCGCAAAGCGGCGCACCTCGGGCGGGAAGGCCGCCGAGCCGCGCAGCAGGTCGGTGAAGGAGGTGTCCTTGCCACCCACCAGGAAGAGCAGGCTGCAGTCGGGCGCGACCATCGTGGCCCGCCGGCTGGCCGCCACGATGCCGGTGTCCCCGAAGTCGGCACGGCACACGGCGTCGAGCGCCAGGTGGCCGTCGGACCCGGTCGAGGCGGTCGTTCCACAGACGAAGGACACGTCGAACTCGTCGAGCACGGCCCGGACGGCGATGGACGCGGCCACCGACATCGCGTCCTCGAAGACCTCGTCGCTGCTCCAGGAGGCGCGCTGGTCGTCGACGACGAGGGCCGCGTGGCTCCGGCGGGTGTCGAGGTACTGCCGGACCAGCAGGGCGGACTCCCCCGTCGAGGCCATCACCTTGGCCGAGGAGCGCCAGTGGATGTGGCGCAGGTCGTCACCGGGGACGTACTCACGCAGGGCGTGGAAGGCGAGGTCGCTCTGCGAGACCGCATCGGTCGAGACGCCTTCCAGGTCGCGGAGCAGCCCGGCGCCGAGCGAGTCGAGCGGCACCATCGGCGGGCGCACGAGCACCTCGCGGACGGGCGTCCACACCATGTCGCGCGAGAAGACGCCGACAGGATCACCACGACGCGTGGTGGCCGGCCCGACGCGGATGACGCCGCGGCGCTCCGTGCGGATGGTGAAGGACTCCTCGTGCACTCCCCCGGCAGGCAGCGAGCCGATGCCGTAGCGGTGCGTCGACGAGCCGACCGGGACCTCCAGCGTGGTGGGCAGCAGCCGCCGGGAGGCGATGTTGCGCACCACGACGCCGGCCGCGACCGAGTCGCCGGCGGCGACCCGCTCCGGCTCGAGGCGCAGGTCCACGTCGACCGAGGTCCGTCCCAGCAGGAACGGCGCCGCGAGCAAGAGCAGCAGCAGGCAGGCGGCCGCCAGCACGGCCATCTCCCGCCAGCCCACGAGGGCGGCGAGGTACGCCGCACCCGTCCCGATGCCGAGGACCAGCCAGCCCGTGGGGCGGACAATCGCCAGCAGCTCCTTCACGCGCTCCATCAGCAGATCAGGCCACCCGGTCGGTGGGCGGCGCGACGGAGTCGAGGAGACGCCCGATGACGGTCTGGACGCTGACGCCGCTGAACTGGGCCTCGGCGTCGAGGAGGACGCGGTGCGACAGCACGGGCTCGGCGAGCTCCTTGATGTCGTCCGGCACGACGTGGTCGCGGGCGTCGGCCGCGGCCCAGGTCTTGGCGACCCGCACCAGGGCCAGGCAGCCGCGCGGCGACAGCCCGAGCTTGACGTGCGGCTGGCGGCGCGACTCCTCGGCGAGCTCGGCGACGTAGCCGACGACGGCCGGGTCGACGTACACCTGGTCGGCGAGGCCGCTCATCTGGGAGATGGTGGCCGCGGTGATGACCGGGGTGACGAGCGAGGCGCGGTCGCGCACGGCCGCGTTGACGAGCAGCTCGACGGTGGCCGCCCGGTCGGGGTAGCCCATCGAGGTCTTCATCAGGAAGCGGTCGAGCTGGGCCTCGGGCAGGCGGTAGGTGCCGGCCTGCTCGATGGGGTTCTGGGTGGCGATGACGAGGAACGGCTTGCCGACCGAGTGCGCGACGCCGTCGACGGTGACCCGGCTCTCCTCCATCACCTCGAGCAGCGCCGACTGGGTCTTGGGCGAGGCGCGGTTGATCTCGTCGGCCAGGACGATGGTGTGGAAGATCGGGCCGGGGTGGAAGTCGAACGTGCCCTTGTGCTGGTCGTAGACCGTCACGCCGATGACGTCCGAGGGCAGCAGGTCGGGGGTGAACTGGATGCGCGCGTGGCTGCCCTGGACCGTGTTGGCCAGCGACCGCGCCAGCATCGTCTTGCCGGTGCCGGGGAAGTCCTCGAGCAGGATGTGACCCTCCGACAGGAGGCACGTCAGCGCCAGGCGCACCACGTGGCGCTTGCCCAGCACGGCCTTCTCCATGTTGTCGGTCAGCTGGTCGAAGGTCTGCTTGAACCAGTCGGCCTGCTCGTGCGAGATCGTCATCGTGCTCCTTGGATGGTGAAGGGTCGGCTGGTCACTTCCACTCCCACGTCGTGGTCCCGGCTTCTCGGTTGCCGCCCTGCTCGTCGCACGTCACCGTGACGTGGCCGGCCTCGTAGACGATGTCGGTGACGTTGGAGCCGTTGGAGCCGAAGTCGCGCGTGCGGTCCTGGAAGGGGCGCAGGGAGTTGGAGATCGTGCACCGGTAGGACCGGTTCATGTCGGTGGTCGTGATCACCAGGAACCCGCAGGTCGCGGACGTGCACTGACCGCCGAGCAGGCTGCCCCCGCACGACGGGAGGCCGCTGGCGCCGTCGTCGCTGCACGCACTGCGGGAGAGCGAGATCGCGGGGGCCGGAGCGGTCCCGGACTGCGACCTGGTGCGGGTGTTGACCTCGCCCCGTCCGACCGCAGGGTCCACCAGGCGGGCGTAGATGTCCACGTCCTCCTCGAAGGACTCCGTCGCGACGTTGAAGCCCACGGTGAAGGGGCTGGCGCCCAGCTCTCGCGTCGTCTCCAGGTAGACCCTGTTGCCGTTGCCGACCACCGAGACGACGAGCCGGACCGGTCGTCCGTTGCCGCTGCCCGAGACGGTGAAGCCGATGCTCTTGCCCGAGACGGAGGTGATCGCGGGCGCAGAGAGGTGCTCGGGGCGCAGCGGGCCGTAGCTCTGCACCGTCTTGGTGTCGGAGCTCGTGCAACCCTGGGGCACGGACTCGTTGCACATGCGCAGCTGCACCTGGTACGGCGTGGTGTTGCTCTGCGTGCTGACGACCTGGGAGATCGCCTGGCCAGCGGTGGTGTTGCCCTCCCAGACCACCTGCCCGCCCACCAGGATCGCGACACGACCCGACTTCCCACGCGGGTCCGGAGCCACCGCGTCCACGCGCACCTGCTGGTCGGCCCCCGTCGGAGCGACGCTCCAGGCGCCCCACTGCGCCGGGATGCCGACCGCCTGGAACGACGCTGCCGGGCTGGGGCCGGACGTGTTCTCGACGTTGTGGGCCCGGACGGAGTAGGAGTAGACGGTCCCGTCGTAGCCGAGTCCCGAGTGGACGCACGTCGTCGCCTGGACGCGGGAGCAGCCCGGGACGTTCTGCGTGCCGGACGGCGTCGAGTAGCTCACGGTGTAGAGCGTCGGGCCAGGGCCCTCGGGCAGCGTGGCCGGCCAGGTGACCCGCACCGACGTGCGCTCGGCCCCGGACTCGAGGTCCACGACGGTCGGCGTGCCGGGCGGCAACGGAGTACCCAGGGGCTGGAACAGGCCCGACGAGCGCGGGGGCGAGTAGCCGACCTTGTTGAGCGCCTTGATCGTGAAGGTGTACTGGGCGTTGTTGTCCAGGCCGCTCGCCGTGACCGACGTCGTCTCGCCCGTGACCTCCTGGGCGCCGCCGAGCCAGGTCACGTAGTAGCTGAGCACCTTCGAGGTCGCCGTCGTGGGCGGGTCCCACACGACCGTGATGGTGCCGTCTCCACGCGACTTCATCCGGATGTTGTCGACCCGGCCCGGACGGGTGTCGGCGTACGCCGACTGCGAGACGTCGCTCCAGTCGCCCGGGCCGATCTTGTTGATCGCGCGGACCTTGAACGTGTAGGCCTTGGCGTTCGCGAGGCCACCGAAGTCGCACTCGTTGGTGCGGCAGGTGATCTGCTTGTTGGTGCGCAGCTCCTGGACCTGGTAGCCCGTGATCGGGGACCCGCCGTCGTCGCTGGGCGGCTCCCAGCCCATCGAGATCTTGTTGGACTGCTCGGCCGGGAAGGGTCGCGGAGGCCCGGGCGCACCCGGCGTGCCGCTGACCTCGAACTGGATCCGGCCCTCGGCCGTGCGCTGGGGACTGTCGGAGTCGGCGACGTCGCTCATCACGATGCGGAACGTCGAGGTGCCCTGGGCGTCCGGGCCTGCCCTGAAGGTGACCGACGAGCCACTCCTGCTGGCCGACACCCCCGCGCCGCTGATCGGGTCGACGGACACGACCGTGGGGTCGGGGCTGGAGACGCCCGGCTCGAGGTAGGCCGCCAGGTCGTAGGTCCGGGACTGGCCGGCCTGCAGGTCGTCGACCCGGATCGGCAGCAGTGACGGCGGCGGGGCGTCATCGAGGCGGAAGCGGATCTCCTCGGCGTTGCTGTCGCCGGCCGTCACCGACAGGACGGCGGTGCCCCCCTCGGTGGCGTCGTCGGCCGCGGACACACGCAGCACGGAGGTGCCGGTGCCGCTGACGGCGATCCCCTCGACCGCCTCGGTGAACGTGCCGTCGTAGGTGAGGTCGTCGGCGTCCGCCGGGTCGAGCGTCCACACGGTGCACAGCGACCCGATGTCGAGGTCGTAGACCTGTCCCGAGGAGATCGGGATCGTGGTCGCCGGACACGTGAGCTCGGGGGTGTCGTCACCCACCTGCACCGGGATCGAGAGCAGCGCGGTGTAGCCGTCGGTCGGGTCCTGCGGGTCCTCGTTGCCACTCGGGTCGGTGGCCGTCGTCACCTCGAGCAGCAGGGCGCCCGGGCCGCGGTAGTCGGCGTCGGTGTCGATGGTGAAGCCGCGCTCACCGTCCGGGGCCGGCTGGAGGGCCGTCGGTGAGGCGTTGACGGCACGCTTGCCGGTCAGCCGCATGGACCCGCCCGAGGGGTTGGCGATGTAGTCCTCCAGCGACCCGGAGAAGCTCCCGCCGCGGTCGATCTCGATGAGCGCGTCCGGCTCGACGTACGGGATGCCGGTCCCGGTCGGTGGCACGTAGAGCGATGCCGTGGCGGAGGCGCCGCCGGCGTCCTCGACGCGGAAGGGCACCACCTGCGGGGAGGCGCCCCGGTTGGCCTTGATGCGGTCGCCGTCGATGCGGGCGACGTCGGGGGCGCCCAGCACCTCGGCCACGACCAGGTCGTCGACGGAGCCGTCCGGGTCGTAGGCGCCGTCGAGGACGCCCACCGTGACGCTCTCGCTGTCGTCGGCGCGCCCGAAGGCGTCGTACACGATCGGTGGGTTGTTGATCGAGGCGGCGGTGTCCAGCCTCATGATCGCCCGGGAGGTGTCGAGGCCGTTGCTGATGGAGTAGACGACCGTGGTCGCAGCGGCGTCGACCCGGTCGGGCGCCGGCACCGTGACCAGGCTGGTCTCCCGGTCGAGCTCGACACCGTTGGGTGCGTCGACGAGCTCGATCCGGACGTCGTCCCCGGGGGCGACGTAGTCGTTGGCCAGCGGGTCGAACGTGGCGGTGCGCCCCGGCTCGACGGTCAGCTGGTCGTCGACGGCCAGCGGGCTCTGCGGCTCCTCGAGGGGCACGACGACGATCCGCACCGTGGCGGTGGCGACGCCCCCCTGGGTGTCCACGACGGAGTACTCGAACTCGTCGGTGCCCTCCGTGCGCGGATAGGCCTGGTACTCGAGGAAGTTGCCGCCGAAGGAGAGCAGGCGGCCCTTGCGGGGAGCGGACGTGATGCCCGCGATGGTGACCGGGTCACCGTCGGGGTCGATCCCGCTGCCGGGCAGGCGGACCTTGACCGTGTCGCCCGAGACGACCCGCGACTCCAGCGTCGGCGGCTCGGGCGCCGTGTTGGGGTCGTCGGCCGGCGTCACGACGACGGTCAGCCGACCCGGGGACGTCTGCCCGGTGGTGTTGACCGCGACGTAGGGGATGGTGAAGCTGTCGCGCTCCGCGAGGTCGGCCGGCGCGACGTAGCGCACCGTGCGACCGGTGACGAAGGCCCGCCCCACGTCGCCCTTCACGTCGATCGGCGCGACCACCGCGAGCTCGCCGGGGGATCCCTCGACGACGTCGCCGAGCAGGGAGAGCCGGTCGCCCGACGGCGAGAGGTCGTTGTCGAGCACCGGCGCGGTCACCGAGGTGCCGGCACGCACCACGACGCGGTCGGAGGCGGTGATCGGCGAGTTGTCCTCGGGCACCGGGCGCAGGCTGACCGAGACCTCGCCCTCGACGCCCGAGCGCGTGCCGTTGCTGATCGTGTAGGAGACAAGCTGGGGGTTCGGGGCCAGCGCCCCCTGCCGCGCCGAGATGCGCAGCCAGCGACCGTCGATGATCGCCACGTCGAGCTGGTCGGGGTCGTCGGCGGCCGCACGCTGCACGGCGAGCAGCCCGCCGGCGGGGTCGAGGTCGTTGGCGAGCACGTCGATGATGGCCGCCGACTGCCCGTAGACCGTCAGCGTGTCGGGCATCGCGATGGGCGCGCGGTCCCCGCGTGCCGGCTGCACGTCGACCCGGACCGTGCTGCCGTCGAGGGGGGCGTTGCCGTACGCCGCGTCGTAGTCGAGGAAGAAGGTGCCCGCCTTGGACCCGGTGAAGGTGATGACGCCGTTCTCGGTGTCGGTCTTGACGACGGCGCCTCCCTGCCCCGGGAGCTTGCCGCCGAGGGCGAGCTCGGCGTCGGGGTTGGCCGGGTCCGAGCCGGGCAGGTCGTTGAGGAGGGGGCGGATCTTGATCGGCTGGCCCACCTCACCGCGTACGACGTCGGGCTCGGCCGTCGCGGCGAAACTCTCCTGGTCGAGCTTGTCCTGGACCTGGAAGGTCATCGTGCGGCGTTCCGGCGCGGAGCGGCCGTCGGTCACCGTGTAGGCCACCTGGACGGGCTCGCCGCCGTCCCGCGGAGCGGTGAACCGCACCCGGCCGTCGGACGTGGTGCGCGCGACGGCACCCGACACGTCGCCGCCCACGGCGGTCGCCGAGTCGAGGACGACGGCGTCCCCGTCGGAGTCGTCGCGCCAGTCGGCGAGCACCGGCACCGACAGCGACCCCGCGGCGGGGACCCGCCACACGCGCGGCTTGTAGCCGGAGCGCAGCTGCGGGGCGCTGTTGTCGCCGGCACCCCGGACGGCCACGGTCACCGTCGCGTGCGCGGAGGTGTCCCGCCCGTCGTTGATGTGGTACTCGAAGCTCGTGCTGCGGGCGTCCTCGGGCAGGGTGAGGACGATGGTCTGGCCGTCCGGGCTGATCTCGGCCCGGGCGCCTCCGGTGGGCTCGTCGACCTGCACGATGCTCAGCAGCCGGCCGTCGGGCGCGGAGTCGTTGTCGAGCGGGTGGAGCACCGTGGTGCGTCCGGGACGGGCGCCGTAGCGGTCGGGCTCGGCCTTCGGCGGGCGGCGGTCGCCGTCGCTCTGGTCCTGGTTCTCCTTGTCCTCCTCCTCGACCTTGGTCGAGGCGGTGAAGGCGTTCCAGTTGTCGATGCGCTGGGGCTCGAGGTCCTCGACGTCCCACACCGTGCCGGTGGTGCCGTCGTTGAGCACGATCTGGCCGCGGTTGACCCGCAGGGACAGGGCGCGTCCCTTGCCCCCCAGGTCGGACACGGTGGCCTCGTCGTCACCGCACCGGACGGCGACGTGGCCCAGGCCCCCGGACCACGCGGCGTACTGGCAGGCGCCGAGGCGCACGGGCTCGGCCGGCTGGCCGTTGACACCGTCCGCGACGACGGTGGCCTCGCCGCTGGTGAGGTCGACGCTCATCAGGCCGCCGCGGCTGGCGACCAGGACGGCGTCCGCGGCGGGCCCCGCCTGCTGCAGCACGGCGTCCTCGGGGACGCTGGCGGTGCCCCCACCGAGCACGGCGAGCGCCCCGGTCGCGGAGTCGAGGGTGACGACGGTGTCGCCGACGGTCGTCACGGCGCTCGGCTCACCGGCGGCCTCGGGGAGGTCCTCGGTGCGGGGCTTGCCGATCCCGCCCTCGCCCGGGACCAGGTAGGTGACGGTGCGCTCGGTGCCCGAGGTCACGACCACGGTGCCGGCCTGGCTCACCGCGAGCGCGGCCGCCTCGCCGACCTCGTCGAGGGGGTCGGACTGGCGGTCGACCTCGCTGACGATCGACCGACCCGTCACGGGGTCGACGCGGGCGGCCCAGACGGCGCCGGTCTCCGCGTCGACCGAGGCCAGCGTGCCGCCGGCGAGCTGGAGGTCGCCGCGGGAGGGCACAGAGATGGTGCCGCTCGGCTCGACCTCCGAGGTAGCGGGGTCGACCAGCTGGGCGGTGCTGGCACGCTCGTCGACCGCGAGCACCGCGGCCCCGTCCTGGACGACGTCGAGCCGCAGGTCGTCGCGGTCGGCGAAGACGACCGTGTCGAGCTGGTTGATCGGCTTGTTGATCCGGCCGTAGAGGCCTTCCTTGCCGTTGACGACCCAGATGCCGCCGTCGTTGAGCTCGGCCTCGTGGGCCTGGTAGCCGTCGGCCGAGACCGCGTAGACCAGCACGGCGACCGCGGCGATCGCGAGCGCGGTGTTGGAGGCGATGGCCGTACGGTGCCGTCGCAGGAATCCCACCCGTGCCACTGGCAGCCCCCTACCGCGAGAATGAGCCCGTCCCCCGACGGCGCAGGATGGAGCCTAGGTACAAGCGCGCACAACGGACAAGTTCGGCACAACCGGCACGCTGGGGCCCCGGGGGATGACACTATCGTGCTAGTCCGGATGGCACTTGCTTTCGTGAGGAGAGGCTCGTGGTCGTGGAGACCAGGTACGCCGCAGGGGACGGCGTCCTGCTGGGGGCGGGTGACCACTGGGTCCTCGTCACCGACCCGCACGACGACGACGTGCTCGACGAGATCTGGGCCGTGGTGTCCCGCTCGCGGACGGCCACGGGCTCGGTGACCGAGGAGGTCCTCGCCCTCCTCGAGAAGGCGTTCGAGGGAGACCCGCCGGCACTGGCCGTCGTGGACCTGTCCGCCGGCGGCTCCGCCAGCCTCTCGCGCGGCCACGGCCACGTGCGCGTGCTGGGTGCGGACCGCATCCTGTCCCTCGACGGAGGCGCCGACCCCGTGGCTCTCGTCCCGACCCGTCGCCTGGTGGCCGGCGTGGTCGCGGCCTCCCGGGCGGAGATCCGGCCCCTGGCCCACAAGGTGGCGCCGACCTCAGCCGCGCCCGCCGTCCCGGCGCAGGCCGCCGCCCCCGGCATGATCGACGGCATCCCGGCCTCGATCCTGGCCGCCACCGGCCCTGCCGGCCCGCCACCCCCGCGACCACGGCGTCGCGATCCCGCGCAGGCGTCCGAGGACACCGGGTCGCTGCACGACACCACCGAGCCGGACCCCGCCTTCATGGAGCGCATCAGCGAGGGTGGCCACACGACGATCCAGTCGACCGACCCCGGGCAGCACACCGGGGAGCCGGAGGACGACGACCACGACGGCTCCACCGTGCACCGTCCGGGACCCGTCCCCCACCTGCGGCACGGGACCCACGAGACGGTGCTGGCCGTCAGCTGTCCCCTGGGCCACCTGACGTCGCCGTCGCAGCCCTCCTGCCGCGTGTGCCGGCAGCGGGTCGCCCCGCAGGAGCCGCGCCGGCTGGCCCGTCCCACCCTCGGCGGCCTGCGGCTCCCCACCGGGGAGGTCGTGCCACTCGACCGGGGTGTCGTGCTCGGCCGCAGGCCCGCACCTCTCGAGGGCGCCGGCGACTGGCCGCACCTCGTGCACCTGCCCTCCGACCACACCTTCGTGTCGCGGATGCACCTGCACATCGAGCTCGACGGCTGGCAGGTGCTCGCGCGCGACCTGGACTCGCGAGGTGGCACCATGCTCACCATGCCCGGACGCCCACCCGAACGCATGCGTGCCGGCGAGGCGTACGTCCTCGACCCCGGCGCCTCCCTCGACCTCGCCGAGGTCTACGAGGTCCGCTACGAGGTCGGCTCCGCGGCCGCCACGGTGAGCGAGCGGTGAGCGCGCCGGTCATCCCGGGGTTCCAGTTCGTCGAGCACCTCGGGAGCGGCGGCTTCGCCGACGTCTTCCTCTACGAGCAGCAGTGGCCGCGACAGCGCGTCGCGGTCAAGGTCGTGCGGCCCGACGTACCCCTCAACGAGCGCGAGAAGCAGCTCTTCACCGCCGAGGCCAACGCCATGGCCCGGCTGGCCGACCATCCCTACATCGTCTCGGTGATCACCGCCGGGGTGACGCAGGACGGCGGCCGCCCCTACCTCGTGATGCGCTACTGCCCGCCGCCCGACCTCGGCATCCGGGTGCGCTCCAACCCGATGCCCGTCGTCGACGCCGTCGCGACCGGCATCAAGCTGGCCAGCGCCATCGAGACCGCGCACCGCTCCGGGATCCTGCACCGCGACATCAAGCCCAGCAACGTGCTGGTGACGACCTACCACGAGCCCGCGCTCACCGACTTCGGCATCGCCGGCCACATGGCCGACATCGAGGGCGAGAGCGACGTGCGCATCTCCTACCCGTGGTCGCCGCCGGAGCTGCTCGACGGGCGCTCCAACGGCTCGGTCGCCTCCGACGTCTACTCCCTCGGCGCGACGATCTGGCACCTGCTCGTGGGGCGCTCGCCGTTCTCCATCCCGTCCGGCGACAACTCCACCCGGGCGCTGAGCGCCCGCATCCTGCACGCCGCTCCCCCGGCCACCCAGCGCCCCGACGTGCCTCCGGCCCTGGACCGGCTGCTGCAGCAGTGCCTGGCCAAGCAGCCCGGGCACCGGCCCCAGAGCGCCCTGGAGCTGGCCCGCAGCCTCCAGCAGATCGAGTCCGCCGCCGGGTGGTCGCGCACCGCCGTGGCCGTCGAGGGCGACCGTCCCGACTCGTCCGTGCGCGCCGTCGCCCCGGAGCCCGAGGAGGACCGGACGGTCATGAAGGCCGTCACGGTGATCTCCGCGTCCGGCCCGCGGCGGATCGCGACGGCCCAGGAGGAGCAGGAGGCCGAGGAGGAGGAGCGGTCGCGCGGCGTCTCCGGGGTCGTGTGGGCGGCGGCGGGCGTCGTCGCCGTCGCGGCCGCGGTGGTCGCCCTGGTCCTGGGCGGCGGTGACCGTCCCGACGACCGGGAGGCCGACGGACCGCTCACGCCCACGGAGACGACGCCGTCGGACCTGGTCCCCCAGGACCTCGGCACCGCACCCTCGGTGACGGGCACCCGCACCGCCGAGGGGGTCGTCTTCCGGTGGCAGACCACCGAGGAGCTCGAGCCTGGGGACACGTGGCTGTGGCAACGCCTGGACTCCGGGGACTTCGAGCGCACCGACAAGGACCAGGTCGTCATCCGGACCCCGGAGGACATCTGCGTCGAGGTGCGCCTGGTGCGGGGCAGCGACCAGTCCCCCGCCACCAACGAGTGCGTCCCCGCCGGCTAGGCCGACGGGGACGCGTTCACGGTGTGGCGGGGACGATCAGTCCTCGTCCCAGTCGCGACGGGGTCCGGTCGCGGCGTCCTGCTCCTCGTCCGTCATCCGGCTCGAGGCCCACAGCGAGAGCACCGCGGTGATGGCCAGGGTGGCCAGGATGACCACCAGCGAGAGCCAGATCGGGATCTCCAGCCAGGCGTAGTCGAGGGGCTCGCCACCGTTGATGAACGGGAGCTCGTTCTCGTGGAGCGCGTGGAAGAACAGCTTCACGCCGATGAAGGCCAGCAGGAACGCCAGGCCGTACGACAGGTAGATCAGGCGCTGCAGCAGGCCGCCGATGAGGAAGTAGAGCTGGCGCAGGCCCATCAGCGCGAAGATGTTGGCCGTCAGCACCAGGTAGGGCTCCTTGGTGATGCCGAAGATCGCCGGGATCGAGTCGAGCGCGAAGAGCAGGTCGGTCGTGCCCAGGGTGATGATCACGATGAACATCGGGGTGATCATCCGCTTGCCGGCGTCCTGGATGAACAGGGACTTGCCGTGCCACTCCGAGGTGGCCGGGAAGCGACGCTCGATGAAGGCGACGAGCTTGTTCTCCTCGAACTCCTCGTCCTCGTCCTCCGCACCCTCCTTGGCGAGCTTGAAGGCCGTGTAGACCAGGAACAGGCCGAAGATGTAGAAGATCCAGCTGAAGTTGCTGATCGCGGCCGCGCCGACGGCGATGAAGATCGCGCGCATGATGAGCGCCATCACGATGCCGATCATCAAGGCGTACTGCTGCAGCTCGCGGGGCACGGCGAACTTGGCCATGATGATGATGAAGATGAACAGGTTGTCGATGGAGAGCGAGTACTCCACCAGCCAGCCGGAGTAGAACTCCAGCGCGTAGGTGCCGCCGGAGGTGTACCAGACGCCGAGGCCGAAGATCACCGCCAGGCCGACGTAGATCGACAGGTACGTCGCGCACTCCCGCATGCTGGGCTCGTGCGGTCGTCGGCCGACGACGGCGAGGTCGAAGGTGAAGATGGCGATGGTCACCACGGCAGTGGCGATCCAGACCCAGGTGGGTACGTCCACGAGGTTCCTCCGGGAGGGGTAGGGGGATGTGCGGGCACCGGCGCCGCGCGGGGCGGTCACTCCGGAGGTCTCTTCCGCACCTGGGCCGTGGCCGCAGGGGCCGATGGCACCGGGAGCGGATCGAGACCCACGCCGTACTGACGACACCACCGCGGGGGAATACTCCCCTCCTGGTGGCCACAGTCTGGCACGGACCCTCGACCGGGGTCGAACCGTCAGGCCGGCGCTCGGGTCAGGAGCCGCCGTACGGCGCGCCGAGGCCGGCGAGCCTCGCGGCGCCACCGTCCACGGCCGTGAGCACCCACGCACCGGAGGGCGTGAGGGTGAAGGTGTGCTCGAAGTGGGCGGCCATCGAGCCGTCCACGGTGGCGACCGTCCACTCGTCCTCGAGCAGGTCGGTCTCCTTGCTGCCCAGCGTCACCATGGGCTCGACCGCCAGGGCCAGGCCCTCGACGAGGGTCGGGCCCTTGCCGCGCTTGCCGTAGTTGGGCACGTTCGGAGCCATGTGCATCTCGGTGCCGATGCCGTGGCCGGTGTAGTCCTCGAGGATGCCGTAGCGGCCCTGGCTGACGACATAGCGCTCGATGGCATGACCGATGTCGCCGACCCGCCCGCCGAGGTGGGCGGCGGCCATGCCCCGCCACAGCGCCTCCTCGGTGACCCGGAGCAGCTCGAGGGTCTCGGGGGCGACGTCCCCGATCGGCACGGTGATCGCCGCGTCGCCGTGCCAGCCGTCGACGATCGCGCCGCAGTCGATCGAGATGACGTCGCCGTCCCGCAGCACCCGGTCCCCCGGGATGCCGTGCACGACCTCGTCGTTGACGGAGGCGCAGATCGTCGCGGGGAAGGGCGGCTGGCTGTAGCCCTTGAACGACGGGATGCCGCCGTGGTCGCGGATGTGCGACTCGGCCAGCCGGTCGAGCTCACCGGTGGTCACACCCGGAGCAGCGGCTCCGCGCAGCAGCTCCAGCGTGCGACCGACGAGCAGCCCGCTGACGCGCATCTGCGCGATCTGGGCCGGCGTCTTGATCTCGAGGCCCCGGTTGGCGAACACCACAGGGCTCCGCTCAAGACTGGGGGACGACGTCGAGCGCGGTGAAGATGCGCTGGGTGACCTCGTCGACCTCGCCGAGGCCGTCGACCTCGATGAGCAGGCCACGGTCGCGGTAGACCTCGACGAGCGGGGCCGTCTCCTCGCCGTAGATCTCCTGGCGGCGGCGGATGACGTCGGCCGTGTCGTCGGCCCGGCCGTCGGTCTCGGCACGCTGCAGGAGCCGCTCGACGACCTCGTCCTGGTCGACCGTCAGCACCACGACCGCGTCGAGCGCGTGGCCGGTGTGCTTGATCATCCCGTCGAGCTCCTCGACCTGCGCGAGCGTGCGCGGGTAGCCGTCCAGCAGGAAGCCGGGCTCCGCGTCGGGCTCGTCGATGCGGTTGCGCACCATGAGGTTGGTGACCTCGTCCGGGACGTACTCGCCGGCGTCCATGTAGCGCTTGGCCTCGACGCCGAGCTCGGTGCCCCGCGAGACGTTGGCGCGGAAGATGTCACCGGTCGAGATCGCCGGGATGCCGAAGTGCTCGGCGATGAACTTGGCCTGCGTGCCCTTGCCGGCACCGGGCGGCCCCATGATGATCAGCCTCATTAACGCAGGAACCCTTCGTAGTTGCGCTGCTGGAGCTGGCTCTCGATCTGCTTCACCGTGTCCAGCGCGACACCGACCATGATGAGGATCGAGGTACCGCCGAACGGGAAGTTCTGGTTGGCGTTGATCAGCGCGAACGCGATCAGGGGCACCAACGAGATCAGGCCGAGGTAGAGGGCTCCGGGGAACGTGATGCGGGACAGGACGTAGGACAGGTAGTCCTCGGTCGGCTTGCCCGCCCGGATCCCGGGGATGAAGCCGCCGTACTTCTTCATGTTGTCTGCGACCTCCGTGGGGTTGAAGGTGATCGAGACGTAGAAGTACGTGAAGAAGATGATGAGGGCGAAGTAGATCGCCATGTAGAGCGGGTGGTCGCCACCGACGAGGTAGGTGTTGATGAAGGTGATCACCGGCGACGAGCTCGTCTGGTTGAACTGCAGGGCCATCGCGGGCAGGTAGAGCAGCGACGACGCGAAGATCACCGGGATGATGCCGGCCTGGTTGACCTTGAGCGGGATGTACGTCGAGGAGCCACCGAACATCTTGCGGCCCACCATGCGACGGGCGTACTGCACCGGGATCCGGCGCTGCGCCTGCTCGATGAAGATGACGGCGGCGACCAGGATGAGGCCGATCACCATCACGATGCCGAACACCCACCAGCCCTGGGTCACCTGGACCTGCCACAGGGAGCCCGGGAAGGTCGCCACGACCTGGGTGAAGATGAGGATCGACATGCCGTTGCCGATGCCGCGGTCCGTGATGAGCTCGCCGAGCCACATGATGACGGCCGTGCCGGCGGTCATGGTGAGGACCATGGTCAGGAACGTCGACGTGTTGTCGCTGTGCAGCAGGTCGCGGGTGCACCCCTGGAGCAGGTTGCCCGACCGCGCCAGCGCCACGATGCCGGTCGCCTGGAGGAGCGCGAGGCCGAGCGTGAGGTAGCGGGTGTACTGCGTGATCTTGGTCTGGCCCGACTGGCCCTCCTTCTTCAGCGCCTCGAGCCGTGGGATCACCACGACGAGCAGCTGCAGGATGATGCTGGCGGTGATGTAGGGCATGATCCCCAGCGCGAAGATCGTCAGCTGGAGCAGCGCGCCACCGGAGAACAGGTTGACGAGCTGGTAGAGGCCGTTGGACTCCACGTCACTGAGACACGCCTGCACGTTGGCGACGTTGACGCCGGGCGTCGGCACCTGGGAGCCGAGCCGGAAGATCGTGACGATCAGCAGGACGAACAGCAGCTTGCGCCGCAGGTCCGGCGTGCGGAAAGCGTTGGCGAACGCGCCTAGCACAGGATCGGCCTTTCGGTTACTGGTGCCGGGACAGGGTCTGGTCCCCGTCGCGGCGGACTACGCCTCCACACACCTGCGTGAAGGCCCGGGGAAGCCTAACAGTCGCCCGTCAGACTTCTGCCCCGGTGAACGATGAGGCCCGGCCCGACAGTTCCCACTGCCAGGCCGGGCCTGTGTACGTCATGCGAGAGGACGAGCCTCAGACCACCGTGGTGGTGCCGCCGGCGGCCTCGATCTTCTCCTTGGCGGAGCCCGAGAACGCGTCGGCGGTGACCTGCACGGCGACCGAGATGTCGCCCTGGCCGAGCACCTTGACGGGCTGGCCCTTGCGGACCGCGCCCTTGGTGACCAGGTCCTCGACCGAGACGGCGCCACCCTGCGGGAAGAGCTCGTTCAGCTTGTCGAGGTTGACCACCTGGAACTCCACCTTGAAGGGGTTCTTGAAGCCCTTCAGCTTGGGGAGCCGCATGTGGATCGGCATCTGGCCACCCTCGAAGGCGACCGGAACCTGGTAGCGGGCCTTGGTGCCCTTGGTACCGCGACCGGACGTCTTGCCCTTGGAGCCCTCACCGCGACCCACGCGGGTCTTGGCGGTCTTGGAGCCGGGAGCCGGCCGGAGGTGATGCAGCTTGAGCGTCATGTCAGTCGACCTCCTCGACCGTCACCAGGTGACGGACAGTGTTGACCATGCCCCGGATCTCCGGGCGGTCTTCCTTGACGACCACGTCGCCGATCCGCTTGAGACCGAGCGAGCGCAGCGTCTCGCGCTGGTTGGCCTTGAGGCCGACCAGCCCGCGCTTCTGCTGGACCTTCAGCTGCGCCATCAGGAGGACACCCCCGAAGCGGCCGCCGCAGCGGCCTCCTCGCGACCGGCCTCGCGGGCCTTCAGGATCGCAGCCGGGGTGACGTCCTCGACCCGCTTGCCGCGGCGAGCCGCCACGGCCTCGGGCTCCTCCAGCATCCGCAGCGCCTCGACGGTCGCGTGCACGATGTTGATCTGGTTGGACGAGCCGAGCGACTTGCTCAGCACGTCGTGGATGCCGGCGCACTCGAGCACGGCGCGCACCGGGCCACCGGCGATGACGCCGGTACCGGGGGACGCCGGGCGCAGCAGGACGACGCCCGCTGCCTTCTCGCCCTGCACCGGGTGCGGGATGGTGCCCTGGATGCGGGGGACCTTGAAGAATGCCTTCTTGGCCTCCTCGACACCCTTGGCGATCGCCGCAGGAACTTCCTTCGCCTTGCCGTAGCCGACGCCGACCAGACCATCGCCGTCGCCCACGATCACGAGGGCGGTGAAGCTGAAGCGACGACCACCCTTCACGACCTTGGCGACTCGGTTGATCGCAACGACGCGCTCGATGTAGGCGGTCTTCTCAGCACCCTGGCCCCGACCATTGTCGCGTCCGCGACGGTCGTTGCCCTGGCGCTCGCCACCACGCTGTCCGCGCTGGGCTCCGCTCATGAGATTCTCCTCTTTCGAAAAACTGGTTCGGCGATCAGAACGACAGTCCGCCCTCACGGGCGGCGTCGGCGAGGGCCGCGATGCGACCGTGGTACTTGTTGCCGGCGCGGTCGAAGACGACCGCGTCGACACCCTGGGCCTTGGCACGCTCGGCAACGAGCTCGCCGACCTTCTTGGCCTTGGCGGTCTTGTCACCCTCGGCGGCGCGCACGTCGGCCTCCATGGTGGAGGCGTGGACGAGCGTGGCACCCTGCAGGTCGTCGACGACCTGCACGCTGAGGTGCCGGGCCGACTTGGTGACCACCAGGCGCGGGCGCTCGGCGGTGCCGGAGACGCGCTTGCGACCACGGACCTGACGACGCAGGCGCGACTTGACGCGTGCGGCGGTGTGCTTGTTGTTGGACAGCGAGATCGCCATGGTCACTTACCAGCCTTTCCGACCTTGCGGCGGATGTGCTCGCCGGAGTAACGGACGCCCTTGCCCTTGTAGGGCTCCGGCTTGCGCAGCTTGCGGATCTTGGCCGCGACCTCACCCACGAGCTGCTTGTCGATGCCGACGACGCCGAGCTTGGTCGGGCCCTCGGTGGTGAACGTGATGCCCTCGGGGGCGTCGAACACGATGGGGTGGCTGTAGCCGAGCTGGAACTCGAGCTGCGTGGGGCCCTTGGGCAGCACGCGGTAACCCACGCCCACGATCTCGAGCTTCTTCTCGTAGCCCTCGGTGACACCCACCACCATGTTGCTGATCAGGGTGCGGGTCAGACCGTGGAGAGAACGGCTCTCACGCTCGTCGTTGGGGCGGGTCACCTCGAGGACGCCGTCCTCGGACTTCGCCACCTTGATGGGCTGGGCCACGGTGTGGCTCAGCGTGCCCTTGGGGCCCTTGACGGTCACCAGCGCGTCGTCGATCGCGACGTCGACACCGGACGGGACCGTGATGGGGAGCTTGCCAATACGCGACATGCTTCTCTATCTCCTTCTTGGTCTCAGTGGTCCGGGGTCACCAGACGTAGGCGAGGACTTCGCCGCCCACGCCCTTCTGGTTCGCCTGACGGTCGGTGAGCAGGCCCTGGCTGGTCGAGATGATCGCGACCCCCAGGCCGCCGAGCACCTTGGGCAGGCCCGTGCTCTTGGCGTAGACCCGGAGGCCGGGCTTGCTGATGCGGCGCACGCCGGCGATGGAACGCTCGCGGTTGCGGCCGTACTTCAGGGTGACGGTCAGCGTCTTGCCGACCTCGCCCTCGGAAGGCTCCTTGACGTCGAACGACGTGATGTAGCCCTCCTGCTGGAGGATCTCGGCGAGGCCGGCCTTCATCTTGCTGTAAGGCATCGACACCTCGTCGTGGAACGCCTGGTTGGCGTTGCGCAGACGCGTGAGCATGTCTGCGATCGGGTCAGTCATCGTCATGGCCGTGAGGCCCTTTCTCCACCGTGGTTTCGCGCCTGCATCTCAGGCGCGACCTGCAGCGATCGTTTAGAAGGGGGTGAGGAGGGAGGACAGGTCACCAGGAGGACTTGGTCACGCCGGGCAGCTCGCCCCGGTGCGCCATCTCCCGAAGGCAGATGCGGCACAGCCCGAACTTGCGGTAGACCGCCTTCGGCCGGCCGCAGCGCTGGCAGCGGGTGTAGCCGCGCACCGCGAACTTGGGCTTGCGGGCGGCCTTGACCTTGAGCGCAGTCTTTGCCATGTCAGTTCTCCTTGAAGGGGAAGCCGAGCTGCTTGAGCAGCGCACGACCCTCGTCGTCGGTGGTCGCGGTGGTCACGACGGTGATGTCCATGCCTCGCGACCGGTCGATCTTGTCCTGGTCGATCTCGTGGAACATGACCTGCTCGGTGAGACCGAAGGTGTAGTTGCCGCGGCCGTCGAACTGCTTGGGCGAGAGCCCACGGAAGTCGCGGATGCGGGGCAGCGCCAGCGAGAGCAGGCGGTCGAGGAACTCCCACATGCGGTCGCCGCGCAGCGTGACGTGCGCGCCGATCGGCATGCCCTCGCGGAGCTTGAACTGCGCGATGGACTTGCGAGCCTTCGTGACCGACGGCTTCTGACCGGTGATCGCGGTGAGGTCCTTGATGGCGCCCTCGATCAGCTTGGAGTCGCGAGCGGCCTCGCCGACACCCATGTTGACCACGATCTTGGTGAGACCGGGGACCTGCATGATGTTCTTGATGTCGAACTCGGACTGCAGCGCGGGGATGATCTCCTCGCGGTAGCGGGTCTTGAGACGCGGGGTGACCTTGTCGGTGGTCTCGGTCATCTCAGATCTCCTTCCCGGTCTTGCGCGAGATGCGCACGGAGCGCTCCGCGGAGTACGTCGAGCCGTCGGGACGACGCTTGGTGACCTCGTCGCGACGGAAGCCGAGGCGGGTGACGTCGTCACCCTCGACCAGCATGACGTTGCTGACGTGGATCGGCGCCTCGGCGGTGATGATGCCGCCGGTGTTGCCACCCTGGACGGCCTTGGTGTGGCGCTTGACGCGGTTGACACCCTCGACGATCACCCGCTGCTCCTCACGGAGCACCGAGATGACCTTGCCCTGGGCACCCTTGTCCTTGCCGGCGATGACCTTGACGGTGTCGCCCTTCTTGATGTTCATGGTGTTCTTACCCATCTCTCACAACACCTCCGGGGCGAGCGAGATGATCTTCATGAAGCGCTTCTCGCGCAGCTCACGACCGACGGGGCCGAAGATGCGCGTGCCCCGAGGCTCACCGTCGTTCTTGAGGATGACGGCGGCGTTCTCGTCGAAGCGGATGTAGGAACCGTCGGCGCGGCGGCGCTCCTTGACGGTGCGCACGATCACGGCCTTGACGACGTCGCCCTTCTTGACGTTGCCACCGGGGATCGCGTCCTTGACGGTGGCGACGATGACGTCACCGATGCCGGCGTAGCGACGGCCCGAGCCACCGAGAACACGGATGCACAGGATCTCCTTCGCACCGGTGTTGTCGGCGACCTTGAGTCGCGACTCCTGCTGGATCATTGATTTCTCCTGGTTGTCGAGCTGGTTCTCGCCCCCTCAGCGGGGAGCGAGCCTGGCCGAACTGATGTGTGGAAGATGTAGCGGGAGGCCGAGCAGCACGAGGCTGTCGGTCTCAGGTCACTTGGCCTTCTCGAGGACCTCGACCAGGCGCCAGCGCTTCGTGGCGGACAGCGGGCGGGTCTCCATGATCAGGACCCGGTCGCCGATGCCGCACTGGTTGTCCTCGTCGTGTGCCTTCAGGCGCGAGGTCTTGCGCAGGACCTTGCCGTAGAGGGCGTGCTTCACACGGTCCTCGACGGTGACGACGATGGTCTTGTCCATCTTGTCGCTCACCACCAGGCCCTCACGGACCTTGCGCGAGTTGCGCGGGGTGCTCTCAGTCGTCTCGCTCATGCGCTTGCCTCTTCAGTGCTCGTGCCCGGGGTGGCGCGGATTCCGAGCTCACGCTCGCGCACCACGGTGTAGATCCGGGCGATGTCCTTCTTGACCGTACGGAGCCGGCCGTGGCTCTCGAGCTGGCCGGTGGCCGCCTGGAAGCGGAGGTTGAACAGCTCCTCCTTGGCCTCCCGCAGCTTGGCCTCGAGGTCGACCGGGTTGAGCTCGTCGAGCTCGTGGGCGTTCAGCTTGCTTGTTGCCATCAGAATTCACCTGCCTCGCGGGAGACGAACCGGCACTTCATCGGAAGCTTGTGCATCGCGCGGCGCATGGCCTCACGAGCAGTCACCTCGTCGACACCGGAAAGTTCGAACATGACGCGGCCGGGCTTGACGTTGGCAACCCACCACTCGGGGGAACCCTTACCGGAACCCATGCGGGTCTCGGCAGGCTTCTTGGTCAGCGGGCGGTCGGGGTAGATGTTGATCCACACCTTGCCGCCACGCTTGATGTGACGGGTCATCGCGATACGAGCCGACTCGATCTGACGGTTCGTGACGTAGTGACCCTCGACCGCCTGGATGCCGAAGTCGCCGAAGGCGAGCTTCGTGCCACCCTTGGCCGCACCGGTCCGCTTGGGGTGGTGCTGCTTGCGGTGCTTGACACGACGGGGCATCAGCATGGTGCTCAGCCCTCCTGTCCGGTGGAGGCGGCCTCACCGGCACCGGCGGTCGCCTCGGCCGGAGCCTCGGTCGCCGGAGCGTCGGTACGGTCGCTGCGGGCCGGACGGTCGGCGCGCGAGCCACGGCTCGGACGCTCGCCGCCACGGGCGGGACGGTTGCTGCCACCGCGACCCGGCGCACCGGCGCGGGCAGCAGCCTGGGCCTGGCGCTCGGCACGGGTGCCGGCGACCTCGCCCTTGTAGATCCAGACCTTCACGCCGATGCGGCCGAAGGTCGTCTTGGCCTCGTAGAAGCCGTAGTCGATGTCGGCACGCAGCGTGTGCAGCGGGACGCGGCCCTCGCGGTAGAACTCGGTGCGCGACATCTCGGCGCCGTTGAGGCGGCCGGAGCACTGGATCCGGATGCCCTTGGCACCCGAGCGCATCGAGGTCTGCATGGCCTTGCGCATGGCACGACGGAACTGCACGCGACCCGCGAGCTGCTCGGCGACACCCTGGGCGACGAGCTGGGCGTCGATCTCGGGCTGCTTGACCTCGAGGATGTTGAGCTGCACCTGCTTGCCGGTGAGCTTCTCGAGCTCGCCGCGGATGCGGTCGGCCTCGGCGCCACGGCGACCGATGACGATGCCGGGACGCGCGGTGTGGATGTCGACGCGCACGCGGTCACGGGTGCGCTCGATCTCCACCTTGGAGATGCCGGCCCGCTCCATGCCCTTGGAGAGCAGCTTGCGGATGGCGACGTCCTCGCCGACGTACGCCTTGTACAGCTTGTCGGCGTACCAGCGGCTCTTGTGGTCGGTCGAGATGCCGAGACGGAAGCCGTTCGGGTTGATCTTCTGGCCCATCAGGCACCCTTTCCGTTCTTCTTCACGGTCTTGGCAGCGGCGACCTCGGCCGGCTGCACCGCGAGAGTGATGTGGCTGGTGCGCTTGTTGATCCGGGTCGCACGACCCTGCGCACGCGGACGCCAACGCTTCATCGTCGGGCCCTCGTCGACCATCGCGACCGAGACGACCAGGTCGTTGGTGGCGAGGCCCTCGGTGGTCTCGGCGTTGGCGATGGCGCTCTCCAGCACCTTGTAGACGGTCTCGGAGGCGGCCTGCGGAGCGAACTGCAGCAGGGCCAGGGCCTCGTCGACGGGAAGACCGCGGACCATGTCGACGACACGGCGGGCCTTCATGGGGGTGATCCGCACGAAGCGGGCGGCCGCGAAGGCGCCCGGCTGGTCACCCAGCAGGGTCTCGCGGCGGGCGCTGGTGCGCCGGCGCTCGGTGACACTCATCGACGCTTCCCCTTCCGGTCTTCCTTGACGTGACCCTTGTAGGTGCGCGTCGGAGCGAACTCACCGAGCTTGTGACCGACCATCGAGTCGGTGACGAACACGGGAACGTGCTTGCGACCGTCGTGCACGGCGATGGTGTGGCCGATCATGTCGGGCACGATCATCGACCGGCGCGACCAGGTCTTGATGACGTTGTGGCTGCCCTTCGCGTTCTCGGCGTCCACCTTCTTCTGAAGGTGGTCGTCGATGAAGGGGCCCTTCTTCAGGCTGCGAGGCATGTCGGTTACTTCCTACCCTTGCCGGACTTGCGACGACGAATGATCTGGGAGTCGGAGGCCTTGCGCTTGCGCGTGCGGCCCTCCGGCTGGCCCCAGGGCGACACCGGGTGGCGACCACCGGACGTCTTGCCCTCACCACCACCGTGCGGGTGGTCGACCGGGTTCATGACGACACCACGGACGGTCGGGCGCTTGCCCTTCCAGCGCATGCGGCCGGCCTTGCCCCAGTTGATGTTGGACTGCTCGGCGTTGCCGACCTCGCCCACCGTGGCGCGGCACCGGACGTCGACGTACCGCATCTCGCCCGAGGGCATGCGGAGCGTCGCGCGGCTGCCCTCGCGGGCGACCAGCTGGGCCGAGTTGCCGGCCGAGCGGGCGATCTTCGCGCCGCCGCCGGGACGCAGCTCCACGCAGTGGATCGTCGTACCGACGGGGATGTTGCGCAGCGGGAGGTTGTTGCCCGGCTTGATGTCGGCGTTGGCGCCCGACTCGACGGCAGTGCCCTGCGACAGGTCCTTCGGCGCGATGATGTATCGCTTCTCGCCGTCGGCGTAGTGCAGCAGCGCGATGCGCGCGGTGCGGTTGGGGTCGTACTCGATGTGAGCGACCTTGGCCGGCACGCCGTCCTTGTCGTAGCGACGGAAGTCGATGATGCGGTACGCGCGCTTGTGGCCGCCACCCTGGTGCCGGGTGGTGATCCGGCCCTGGTTGTTACGGCCGCCCTTCTTGGGCAGCGGACGCGTCAGCGACTTCTCCGGCGTGGTCCGGGTGATCTCGACGAAGTCGGCCACCGAGGAGCCGCGACGGCCCGGGGTGGTCGGCTTGTACTTGCGGATTGCCATGTGTGATCAGTCCTATTCCGGCGGTCAGCCGACCTGGCCGAAGATGTCGATGCGGTGACCCTCAGCCAGGCTGACGATGGCGCGCTTGGTGTTGGCGCGCTTGCCGAGCCCGGTGCGGGTACGGCGGGTCTTGCCCTGGCGGTTGATCGTGTTGACCGAGGTCACCTTGACGTTGAAGACCTTCTCGACCGCGATCTTGATCTCGGTCTTGTTGGCGTCCGGACGGACGATGAAGGTGTACTTGTTGGCGTCGAGGAGCCCGTAGCTCTTCTCGGAGACGACCGGCGCGATCAGGATGTCGCGGTGGTCCTTGTGCAGGGTGCTCACTTGTCGTCCTCCTGGGCCTGGGAGCTGCTCGCGGTGCCGTTCACGAAGGCGTCGTAGGCGCCCTGCGTGAAGACCACGTCGTCGGACGCCAGCACGTCGTAGGTGTTGAGCTGGTCGACGGCGACGATGTGCACCTGCTGCGCGTTGCGCAGCGAGAGCCAGGTCAGCGCGTCGGAGCGCTCGAGCACCACGAGGAAGCGCACCCGGTCGCTGAGCGTGGCCAGCGAGGTGAGCGCGAGCTTGGTCGACGGCTTGTCACCGGAGACCAGGCCGTCCACGACGTGGATGCGACCGTTGCGGGCCCGGTCCGAGAGGGCACCGCGCAGGGCGGCGGCCTTCATCTTCTTGGGCGTGCGCTGGTCGTAGTCGCGCGGCTTGGGGCCGTGCACGACGCCACCACCGGCGAACTGGGGAGCGCGGGTCGAGCCCTGACGGGCGCGACCGGTGCCCTTCTGCTTGTAGGGCTTGCGGCCACCGCCGCGAACCTCGCCGCGACGCTTGGTCGAGTGCGTCCCCTGGCGGGCCGCGGCCTGCTGGGCCACGACGACCTGGTGGATCAGCGGGACGTTGACCTCGACGCCGAAGATGTCGGCGGGGAAGTCAACCTTGACGGTCTTGACAGCCATGCTCAGGCCTCCTGCGTCTTCTTGGCAGCCGAGCGGATGACCACGAGACCGCCGCGGGGGCCGGGAACGGCACCCTTGAGCAGGATCAGGCCCTTCTCGGCGTCGACGGCGTGGACCGTGACGTTCTGGGTCGTGACGGTGTCGTTACCCATGCGACCGGCCATGCGCGTGCCCTTGAAGACACGACCCGGCGTGGCGCAGGCACCGATCGAGCCCGGCTTGCGGTGGTTGCGGTGGGCACCGTGGGAGGCACCGACACCATGGAAGCCGTGACGCTTCATGACACCGGCGTAGCCCTTGCCCTTGCTGGTGCCGGTCACGTCGATCTCGTCGCCGGCCGCGAAGAGCTCGGGAGAGAGCTCCTGGCCCACGGAGTACGACGCGGCGTCCGACGTGCGGATCTCGACGACGTGACGACGCGGGGTCACCCCGGCCTTGCCGAAGTGGCCGGCCTCGGGCTTGTTGACCTTGCGGGCCTCGATCTCGCCGTAGGAGACCTGGATGGCGTTGTAGCCATCGGTCTCGGGCGAGCGGACCTGGGTCACGACGTTGGTCGCAGCAGCGATCACGGTCACGGGGACGACGATGTTGTTCTCGTCCCAGAGCTGGGTCATGCCGAGCTTGGTGCCCAGCAGTCCCTTGACATTGCGTTCAAAAGTTCCGGTCATCGCAGATACCTCAGAGCTTGATCTCGATGTCGACACCAGCAGGCAGGTCGAGACGCATGAGCGAGTCGACCGTCTTCGGCGTGGGGTCGATGATGTCGATGAGGCGCTTGTGCGTGCGCATCTCGAAGTGCTCGCGTGAGTCCTTGTACTTGTGGGGCGAGCGGATGACGCAGAACACGTTCTTCTCGGTCGGCAGCGGCACGGGGCCGGCGACCTTCGCACCCGTGCGGGTGACGGTGTCCACGATCTTGCGCGCCGAGGTGTCGATCACCTCGTGGTCATAGGCCTTGAGCCTGATGCGGATCTTCTGTCCCGCCATAGGTCTCTCTCGTCCTTATCGATCTCGTACCCCGCCAGGAGGTACCGCGTTCTGGTCCTTGTTTCACGACACGGCCTCGTCGGGTGAGGCCGCACCGCCTGTCTCTCCACCACCTCCGCCGACCCCCGCGGTCGGGCGTGTCGCCGGTGTTGGCACGACACGAGACGCGAGTCTCGACGGTGTTGCGGGTGGCACCCGACCGGTTCGTCGGGCTTGATCGGGCCTCCGCCAGACGACCGAGCCGGTGCGGCGCACGCAGAGCACTGAGATCGATCCGGGAGACGCGATTCAGTGATCAATGTGGTGCCGCATCCGTGCGCGTGGTCTGGTGGGACCCGCCGGAGCAACCTGGATATCTTGGCAGAGATCCGGGAGTGCGCCAAATCGAAACGTCCGCGGCCCCGGAACGCCCGTCCCGGGGCGCGGTGTCACCGGACCTGACAGGATTGACGCACTCACGAGACGGGGGTCCGATGACCGAGCAGTTCCCGCCGCCCGGGTCCCCCGGGCAGCAGCCGCCACCGCCCGGCAGCCAGCCCACGGCGCCGTACGTCGCGTCGTACGGACAGCAGCCGGTGCCGGTGCCCCGTCCGGTGCAACCGGGGATGCTCGGCGCCGCCCACAAGCCCGGCGCGGTGCCGCTGCGCCCGCTCACGCTCTCGGACATGTACGACGCGGCGTTCCGGATCATCCGCTTCAACCCCAAGGCCACGGTCGGCTCCGCGGTGCTCGTCGCCGCGGTGGCCATGGCGATCCCCGTCCTCGTGACGACGTTCCTCAGCCTCGGCCTCGACCTCTCCCTGCAGGTCGACGACACCGGCGAGCTGAGCGGCGACGTCGGCGGGCTGGTCACCTCGCTCGGGTCGTTGGGCCTCGGGACGGCCCTCCAGACCATCGGGCTCATCCTGGTCGGCGGCATGATCGCCCACGTGGTCGCCGCCGCGGCGATCGGTCGCCGCCTCAGCCTCGAGCAGGCCTGGGCCGTGACCCGCGGCAAGCGGTGGCGGCTCGTGGGCCTCACCGCCACGCTCGGGCTGACCCTCACCCTCGTCATCGTCGTCTACGCGCTGAGCTGGATCCCGGTCGTGCTGCTGGCGGACGGCTGGCGAGAGCCGCTGGTCTACGGATTCGTCAGCGTGCCGCTGTTCGTGGCCTTCGTCGTGTGGTTCTGGGTGCGCATCTACTACCTGCCGGTGCCGGCGCTCATGCTGGAGCCGGTCGGGGTCTTCGGTGCGATCGGCCGGGGCTACCACCTGACCCGGGGCGCCTTCTGGCGCACCTTCGGGATCGCCCTGCTCACCGTGGTCATCGCCCAGGCGGCGGGGACGGTGCTCGCCCTGCCCATCAGCTTCCTCTCGCAGGCCGCGCTGCTGGGCGGCCTGCCGAGCGAGGCCGGGCTCCTCGTCCTCGTCCTGAGCCAGGCGCTCGGCTCCGTCGTGACCGCGGCCTTCGTGGCGCCGTTCACCACCGCGGTCGCCTCGCTGCAGTACCTCGACCTGCGGATGCGCACCGAGGGACACGACATCACCCTCATGCAGCAGGCCGGGGTCATCGGCGCGTGACCCTGCTGGTGCCGGCCGAACCGCCCCTCGTCCCCTCGCCGGACGAGGGGCGCTCGCTGCTGCGCCGCGAGCTGCTGGAGGCCGACTACCGCGAGGACGACGTCCTCGGTCGGTTGCTCGACTGGGTGCGGCGGGTGATCGTGCGGACCCTCGACGCCGCGTCGTCCGCGCCGCCCCTCTCCACGTTCTTCGCGTTGCTCGTCGGCCTGCTGCTCGTGCTCGCCCTGGTGTGGCTGGTGACGCGCACCCGCGCCGCCCGCGGGGTGCGGCGGGAGGGGGCCGCCGCGGTCCCCGACGACTCAGTGGGCGCGGACGAGTGGCGCGCCCGTGCCGAGGCGGCGTACTCCTCCGGGGACCACTCCACCGCCCTGGTCGACGGCTTCCGGGCGCTGGCCGTGCGCCAGGTGGAGCGGGGCCTGCTGGACGACGCCCCCGGGGCGACCGCCCACGAGCTCGCCGCCGCCCTCGGCGCCCGGCACCCCGACCGTGCGCAGCACGTCGACGAGGGGGCCCGGCTCTTCGACCTCGTCCTGTACGGCGACCGCGTGGCCACCGAGGGCCAGGCCCGATCGGTGCTCGCCCTCGACGACGAGCTGGCGGGCATCGCATGAGGGGGTGGTGGGAGCGTCACCGCGCCACGGTGCTGATCGGTGCCGGCACGCTGGCCGCCCTGCTGGTGGCGGTGCTGCTCGGGACCGGCAACCGCACCTCCGCCAGCCACGACCCCGACAACCCCGGCGGCACGGGCGCCCAGGCGGTGGCGCGGGTGCTGGCCGACCAGGGCGTGGACGTCGAGGTGGCCCGCTCGGCCGCCGAGCTCGAGGACGCAGACGTCGGCGCCGGCACCACCGTGCTCGTCACCTCCCCCGACAACCTCGGCCGCAGCACCGCCCGACGCCTCCTGGCCCACGCGGGTGCGTCGACCGTGGTGGTCGCCGGCCCGGGTCCGGGGGCGGTCGCCGCCCTGGGCGTCGAGCTCGACGGCGCCACCTCGGTCCCGGACTCCCCGCGGAGCGCGGGCTGCACCGAGGGCGGCCTCGAGGTGTTGTCGGGCCTGGCCGTGGACGTGGACCTCGCCACCGCGTGGCCCACCACCGCCGGCTGCTTCGGCGGTCCCGACGGCTGGTGGCTCGCCTCCGCCGACGACGGCCTGCTGCTGCTCGGGGCCCCGGGCATCCTGGAGAACGACCAGGTCCTGCGGGCCGACAACGCCACCGCCGCCCTGCGCCTCCTCGGCCGCGAGGACCGCCTCGTCTGGTACGTCCCGGACCTGGCCGACCTCAGCGGCGACGACGGCGTGAGCCTGCGCAGCCTCGTGCCGCCGTGGCTGCTCCCCGCGGTGTGGCTCTGCGGCCTGACGGTGGTGGCCGTGGCCTGGTGGCGCGGTCGCCGGCTCGGACGGCTCGCCACCGAGCCCCTCCCGGTGACCGTCCGGGCGCTGGAGACGACCCACGCGCGCGGTCGTCTCTACCGGGACGCCGCGGACCGGGCGCACGCCGTGCACGCACTCCGACAGCACACCCGCACGACCGCGGCGGTCCACCTGCAGCTCCCGCCGCAGGACACCGACGCCCTCGTGCGGCACGTCGCCCACGCCGTCGGCCGACCCACCCACGAGGTGGCCGCCCTCCTCGACGACACCGCTCCCCCACCGGGCAGCGACGACGAACTCATCCACCTGGCCACCGCGTTGGCCGAGCTCGACAGAGAGGTACGTGCCACATGACCGCAGGACCCATCGGGGCCGAGGAGGCCCGCGCCCGCCTCGCGGCCGTCCGCACCGAGGTCGCCAAGGCGGTGGTCGGCCAGGACGCCGCCGTGTCGGGGCTGCTCGTCGCCCTGCTGTGCGGCGGCCACGTGCTGCTCGAGGGGGTGCCCGGCGTGGCCAAGACGCTGCTGGTGCGCACCCTGGCCCAGTCGCTCTCCGTCGGCACCAAGCGCGTGCAGTTCACCCCGGACCTGATGCCCGGCGACATCACCGGGTCGATGGTCATCGAGGGCCGTGCCGGGGAGCTGACCTTCCGCGAGGGCCCGCTCTTCACGCACCTGCTGCTGGCCGACGAGATCAACCGGACGCCGCCCAAGACCCAGTCGGCACTGCTGGAGGCGATGGAGGAGGGCCAGGTCTCGGTGGACGGGGTGTCGCGCCGGTTGCCCCACCCCTTCCTGGTGGCGGCGACCCAGAACCCCGTCGAGTACGAGGGCACCTACCCGCTCCCGGAGGCCCAGCTCGACCGCTTCCTGCTCAAGCTGGTGCTCCCGGTGCCCGACCGGGAGGCCGAGCTGGAGATCCTGCGCCGGCACGCCGCGGGGTTCGACCCGCGCGACGTCGCGGCGTCCGGCGTCACCGCGGTGGCGGGACCCGACGACATCGCCGCCGGCCAGGCAGCCGTCCGGGAGGTGCAGGTCTCCCCCGAGGTCACCGGCTACATCGTCGACATCGCCCGCGCCACCCGCGAGTCGCCCTCGCTCTCGCTCGGCGTGTCCCCGCGCGGGGCCACCGCGCTGCTGCGCGCCGCCCGGGCCTGGGCGTGGCTGACCGGTCGCGACTTCGTGACTCCCGACGACGTCAAGGCCCTGGCCCACGCCACCCTGGCCCACCGGCTCGGGCTGCGTCCCGAGGCGGAGCTCGAGGGCGTGGACGTCAGCGCCGTGCTCGCCTCCGCGCTCGGCTCGGTCCCGGTGCCGCGCTGAGCATGACGATCACCGGGCGCGTCCCCCTCCTGCTGCTCGCCGGGCTGGTGCCCGTCGTGCTGCGACCCGCTGCGAGCACCGTGTGGATGTGGCTGCTTCTCGTCGGCCTGGTCACGGCCGCCGACTGGCTGTTGGCGCCGCGACCCGCGTCCCTCGAGGTGACCCGCCGCCCTCCCGGCACCGTCCGGACCGGGACGCCGGCCGACTCGCGCCTCACCGTCACGGCCACCGGCCGGGGCGTGCGCGCCCTGGTCCGCGACGCCTGGCAGCCCAGCGCCGGAGCCACCGACAACCGGCACCGGGTCGTGCTGCGTCCCGGGGCCCGCGCCCTGCTCACCACTCCCCTGCTCCCGCGACGCCGCGGCGACCTGCAGGCCCTGGGCGTGACGGTCCGGGTGCCCGGGCCGCTGGGGCTCGCCTGCCGCCAGGCGACCCTCGACGTCCCGGGCACGGTCCGCTCGCTGCCGGCCTTCGAGTCCCGCAAGCACCTGCCCTCGCGGTTGGCCCGCCTGCGGGACCTCGACGGGCGCGCGGCGGTCCGGGTGCGCGGCCAGGGCACCGAGTTCGACTCGCTGCGGGAGTACGTCCGCGGCGACGACGTGCGCTCCATCGACTGGCGGGCCAGCGCGCGCAACCGCTCGGTCGTCGTACGCACCTGGCAGCCCGAGCGGGACCGCCGGGTGGTGCTGGTGCTCGACACGTCGCGCGTCTCGGCCGGGCGCATCGGCGACGTGCCCCGGCTGGACTCCGCGATGGACGCGGGGCTGCTGCTCGCCGCCCTCGCCGCCCGCGCCGGCGACCGCGTCGACTTCCTCGCCGGCGACCGCACCGTCCGGTCCCGGGTCCGGGCCGCCGGGGCCCGCGACATCGCGGCCCGGCTGCAGGAGGCGATGGCCGACCTCGAGCCGGTGATCGCCGAGGCCGACTGGTCGGCCCTGGCCGGCGAGGTGACCCGGCTCGGTCGCCAGCGGGCGCTGGTGGTGCTGCTGACCCCCCTGGAGCCCGCGGCGGTCTACGAGGGACTGCTCCCGGTCCTGCCGACGCTCGTGCGCCACCACCGGGTGGTCGTCGCGTCCGTGAAGGACCCCGCACTCGGCGACCTGGTGGGGACACGCGGGTCCCTGGACGAGGTGTACGCCGCCGCCGCGGCGTCGCAGGTCCTCGGCGAGCGCGAGCGCGCGGCCCGCGTGCTCAGGACGCTCGGGGTCGACGTGCTCGACGCGGACGCCGAGCGGTTGCCGCCGCTCCTGGCCGACCACTACCTCGCGCTCAAGGCCCGCGGTCTGCTCTGAGGTGGCCGCACCTCAGGCCTGGGTGGCGACCCGGTCCTCGAGCAGGGCGGCGTCGACGTCGCCGGTGTGCCCGCGCAGGGCCGCGTTGCGGCCGAGCACGAAGACGTAGGCGAAGAACGCCGCCTCGGCGAGGATCCCGATGCCCACCCGGGCCCACGTGGGCAGCGGCGACGGGGTCACGAACCCCTCGATGACCCCGCTGAGGGCCAGGACCGCGACCAGCCCGAGGGCGATCGTCCCGGCCGTGCGTCCCTCGTGGGCCAGCGACTGGGCCCGGGTCAGCGACCCGGGCTCGATCCAGGACCAGAAGAGCCGCAACCCGACTCCCCCGGCGACGAAGACCGCGGTCAGCTCGAGCAGCCCGTGCGGGAGGATCAGCCCCCAGAAGTGCCCGGCGTGGTCGTGGCGCGTCATGATCGAGCCGATGACCGCCAGGTTGGCGATGTTCTGGAAGAGCAACCAGATGACCGGGGCGCCCAGGATCCCCAGTGCGATGCAGAGCGCGGCGACCCACGCGTTGTTGATCCAGACCTGCGCGGCGAAGTGCGAGGCGGCGTACTCGCTGTAGTAGCCCTCGAAGTCGGAGCGGACCAGCTGGTCCACCTCGTCGGGGGTGAGCAGTGACTGCTCCACGGCCGGGTTGCCGAGCAGCCACCACATCATCACGGCGATGACGACCACGTTGCCCACGAGCGTCCCCAGCCACCACCACCGGAGCCGGTAGAGGGCCGCCGGGAAGCGCTGGGTGAAGAAGTCGCGCACGCCGCGCCAGGTCGTCGCCCGGGTGCCGACGGTGCGCTGGCGCGCCCGGGCGAGCAGCGAGGACAGGTGCGCGATGAGGCTCGCGTCCGGCGCGGACGTGCGCACCACGGACAGGTGGGTGGCGACCCGCTGGTAGAGCTCGACCAGCTCGTCGCTCTCCGCACCGCTGAGGCGGCGCCGGCCGGCGAGCTCGTCGAGCCGTCGCCAGTCGGCCGAGTGCGTGAGCACGTAGGCGTCGAGGTCCACGCGGCCAGCCTATGCTGGCGGCGATGTCCGAGCCCGGCCCGACCTTTGCCAGCCTCACCGCCGACGACCACGTCACCGGCGAGGCCGTGGCCCTCGACCTGCCCCCGGCCAGCCTCGGCGCCCGCATCGTCTCCGGTCTCATCGACGTGCTGCTCACCCTCGTCGTCCTCGTCGTCGCGATCCTCGTCCTCGGCATCGCGGCCCTGCAGTCCGACGGGGCCCTGGCGCACGTGGCGCTGATCGGCACGCTCATCCTCGTCTTCCTGGTGCTGCCCACGACGGTGGAGACGCTCACCCGCGGCCGCTCGCTCGGCAAGCTGGCGATGGGGTTGCGCACGGTGCGCGACGACGCCGGGCCGATCACCGCGCAGCACGCCTTCGTGAGGGCCCTCATCGGGTTCGTGGAGATCTACGTCTTCTCCGGGGTGCCGGCGTTCTTCTCCGCCATGCTGTCGTCCAAGGGCAAGCGGCTCGGGGACTACGCAGCCGGCACGTACGTCGTGCGCAGCCGGGTCCGGCTCCAGCTGGCGCCGCCGGCGCTGATGCCGCCCGAGCTGACCCGGTGGGCCCGGACCGCCGACATGTCCGCCCTGCCGACCGGGCTGGCCCTGGCGGTCCGCCAGTACCTCGGCCGGCAGGCGAGCCTGGACCCGCAGCACCGCCACGAGATGGGGGTCCGCCTCGCCGACCTGGTCGCGGCCCACGTCGCGCCGCCGCCCCCGCCCGGCACCTCCCCGCAGGCCTACCTCGCCGCGGTCGTCGCGTCGCGCCGCGAGCGCGACCTGGTCCGGCTGCGACGCGACGCGGCCCTGCGCGACCGGCTCACCGCACGCCGGTGACTCCCAGCCGGCCGCGGCGTACCGTGGCTGCATGGTGATCGGCCTGCTGGTCGTCGTGGCGTTCACCGCCGTGGTCGGCCTGGTGGTGGGAGCGGCGTGGGACGCCGGCTCCCTGGGCCGTTACGCGCGCCGGCCCCGGCGCCGCCCGCCGCAGCCGACGGGACGCCCCCTCGAGCGCGTCGTGGCGGACCTGCACCGGATCCGCGCCGAGGTCCTCGCCCCGGTCCCCGGCGCGAGCAAGGTGCGACGCGACGCGACGCTCGCGGCGTACGACGACGTGCTCGCCGACGCCTGCCGGGCGCTGGGCGTCCCCGACCACCTCACCGCGGTGCCACCGGGCACCGAGCGGGAGGCGGAGCGCCTGCACACGGAGTGGCTCCTCGAGCAGGCGGGAGTGCCGGTCACGTCGCCGCGGTGACACCCTCGCGGACCCGCGGGATCAGCAGGCAGGCGCCCGCCGCGAGCACGCACAGCAGGCCGGCCGTCAGCCAGGCGCCGAAGTAGTCACCGCGCCACTCGCGGACCCAGCCCGCGAAGCTGGCGGCCACACCCGCACCCACCATGTGGGCGGCGAATACCCAGCCGAAGACCACGCTCGCGCGCTCGGCCCCGAAGTGCTGGCGGCACAGGGCGACCGTCGGTGGCACCGTCGCCACCCAGTCGAGGCCGTAGAACAGGATGAAGAGGAACAGGCTCGGGTGGACGTGCGGGCCGAGCAGCCACGGGACCGCGAGCAGCGAGAGCCCGCGGAAGAAGTAGTAACCGCACAGCAGGTAGCGGGAGTCCACCCGGTCGGTGAGCCAGCCGCTGGCGATGGTGCCCGCGATGTCGAAGACGCCGATCAGGGCGAGCAGGCCGGCGCTGGTGGTGGCCGGCATCCCGTGGTCGTGGGCGGCGGGGATGAAGTGGGTGCCGATCAACCCGTTGGTCGACCAGCCGCATATCCAGAAGGTGCCGAAGAGGATCCAGAAGGTCCGGCTCGACGAGCTCTCGCGGAGGGTGCGCAGGGCGACGGTGCCGGCACCCGCGTCGGGGACGGCCCGCGGTGCGGGCGCCGCGACGGGGTCGACGGCGTCGCTGGTGGCGGCCGCCGCGCCGTACGCCGTGGTGCCGACGTCGGCGGGATGGTCGCGCAGCAGCCACAGCACCAGCGGGACCAGCGCCAGGGCGAAGACCGCGACCAGACCGGCGGCCCAGCGCCAGCCCGGGCCGTCGGCGAGCTGCGCGATCGCCGGCAGGAAGACCAGCTGCCCGGTGGAGCTCGCGGCCGAGAAGATGCCGACCACGAGACCGCGGTGCCGCACGAACCAGCGCTGGGCGACGACCGCGCCGAACACCAGGGCCAGCGCGCCCGTGCCGATGCCGACGGCGAAGCCCCACAGCAGCCACAGCTGCCACGGGCTGGTCATGACGAGGGTGAGCCCCGAGCCGACGGCGACGAGGGCCAGCGCGGCGGCGACCACGTGACGCACCCCGAAGCGCTCCATCAGCGCCGCGGCGAACGGCGCGGTGAGGCCGTAGACGATGAGGTTGAGGCTGACCGCGCCGCTGGTGGTGGCCCGCGACCAGCCGAACTCCTCCTCCAGCGGCACCAGCAGCGCGCCGGTCGAGGAGCGGAAGCCGGCCGCGGCGACGAGGGCTGCCATGGTGATGCCGGCCACCCACCAGGCGCGGTGGATGCGCGGCTCGCTGCGGGTCGCGGTCGTGGTCACCGCAGCACCCTAGGTGCGACGCGGACCGACCACCCTCGATGTCCGGCCGTCCTGCGGCGGGATCCTGCCGACTCAGGTGCGCGTGTAGGTGAGGTCCGTGATCTCGCGGTCCTTCTCGAGGCCCTTGCGCTCGAAGCGCGTCACCGGTCGGTCCGCCCAGCGCTCGACCCGGCCGCCGGTCAGCAGCGGCTCGGCGTCGAGCACCTCGATCATCTGCTGCGCGTAGTCGGCCCAGTCGGTGGCCAGCCGCCAGTGCGCCCCGGGCGCGAGCCGGCTGGCGATCATCGCGGCGTTGGGCCCGGTGACGAGGCGACGCTTGCGGTGCTTCTTCTTGTGCCAGGGGTCGGGGAAGAAGGTCCACAGCTCGCTGATGCTGCCGGGTCCCAGGAGGTGCTCCAGGGACCAGACAGCATCCACCCCGCAGAAGCGGACGTTGTCGGCGCCGGCCTCGGCCACGCGCCACAGGCCGTCGGCGATCCCGGGCGTCCACACCTCGAGGGCCAGCACGTTGACGTCGGGGCGCTGCGCGGCGAGCACCGCGGTGGCCTCGCCCACGCCCGAGCCGACCTCGACGACGAGCGGGGCGTCCCGGTCCGGCCACCACGACAGCAGGTCGAAGTCCGGGCGGTCGACGGCCTCGTCCGGGATCACCCAGTCGGCCTGGTGGGCGGCCCACCCCTCCGCCTGCCGCGGGGTGAAGCGGCTCCCGCGCCGCGAGTAGGTGAGGACCTCGCGCATGCGGCGACCGTCGTCGGTGAGCTTGTGGTGGGGACGGGCGGGGCGGGCGTCGTTCACACGCCGATTCTCGCAGCGCGCGGCCCGGAACGTGCAACGAGGCCCCACTCCCGAAGGAGTGGGGCCTCGCTGGTGGAGCTGGGGATCAGATCACTTGGTGATCTTGACGACCCGGCCGGCGCCGACGGTGCGGCCACCCTCACGGATCGCGAACCGGAGGCCCTCGTCCATGGCGATGGGCTGGATGAGCTCGACCGACATCTCGGTGTTGTCACCCGGCATGACCATCTCGGTGCCCTCGGGCAGGGTCACAACACCGGTCACGTCAGTCGTACGGAAGTAGAACTGGGGACGGTAGTTGTTGAAGAACGGCGTGTGACGGCCGCCCTCGTCCTTGCTGAGGATGTAGACGGACGCCTCGAAGTTGGTGTGAGGCGTCGTGGTGCCCGGCTTGATGACGACCATGCCGCGCTCGATGTCCTCGCGCTTGGTGCCACGGAGGAGCAGACCGACGTTCTCACCGGCCTGGCCCTCGTCGAGCAGCTTGCGGAACATCTCGACACCGGTGACCGTCGACTTCTGCGAGGTCTCGCGGATGCCGATGATCTCGACCTCCTCGTTGACCTTGACGATGCCGCGCTCGATGCGACCGGTGATGACCGTGCCGCGACCGGTGATCGTGAAGACGTCCTCGACGGGCATGAGGAACGGCTTGTCGGTCTCGCGCTCGGGGGTCGGGATCGACTCGTCGACAGCGTTCATCAGCTCGATGATCGACTCGCCCCACTTCTCGTCGCCCTGCAGGGCGGGGAAGGCAGCAACGCGCACGACGGGGATGTTGTCGCCGTCGAACTCGTACTCGGAGAGGAGCTCGCGCACCTCCATCTCGACGAGCTCGATGAGCTCCTCGTCGTCGACCATGTCGCACTTGTTGAGCGCCACGACCAGGGCGGGGACGCCGACCTGGCGGGCGAGCAGCACGTGCTCACGCGTCTGCGGCATGGGGCCGTCGGTGGCGGCGACCACGAGGATCGCGCCGTCCATCTGAGCGGCACCGGTGATCATGTTCTTGATGTAGTCCGCGTGACCCGGGCAGTCGACGTGCGCGTAGTGGCGCGCCTCGGTCTGGTACTCGACGTGCGCGATCGAGATCGTGATGCCGCGCTGACGCTCCTCGGGAGCCTTGTCGATCTGGTCGAAGGCCGAGGCCTCGTTCAGGTTCGGGTACTTGTCGTGCAACACCTTGGTGATCGCCGCGGTCAGCGTCGTCTTGCCGTGGTCGATGTGACCGATCGTGCCGATGTTGACGTGCGGCTTGGTCCGCTCGAACTTCGCCTTAGCCACTGGGGCTCCTCCTGGTTGGGTTTGTACTTGAACTCGTGGGTGTGGAACGGGGTGGTGCGGGGCCGAGGGCCCGGGGCGACTTACTCGCCGCGGACCTTCTTGACGATCTCCTCGGCGATGTTCGTGGGAACCTCGGCGTACGAGTCGAACTCCATCGAGTACGACGCCTGCCCGGAGGTCTTGGACCTCAGGTCGCCAACGTACCCGAACATCTCGGAGAGGGGCACGAGGGCGTTGACGACCATGTCCCCGTGACGCTCCTCCTGGGCCTGGATCTGCCCGCGGCGGGAGTTGATGTCGCCGATCACGGTGCCGAGGAAGCTCTCCGGCGTGGTGACCTCGACGGCGAACATCGGCTCGAGCAGGACCGGCTTGGCCTTGCGCGCAGCCTCCTTGAACGCCTGGTTGCCGGCGATCTTGAACGCGAGCTCGGAGGAGTCGACGTCGTGGTAGGCGCCGTCCTGCAGCGTGAACTTCACGTCGACCATCGGGTAGCCGGCGAGCACGCCGAACTCCATGGCCTCCTGGCCGCCCTGGTCGACCGAGGGGATGTACTCCTTGGGCACGCGACCACCGCTGACCGAGTTGACGAACTCGTAGCCGGCGCCGGTGCCGGTCTCCGGGTCGATGTTCGGCTCGAGGTCGATGACGACCTTGGCGAACTGACCCGAACCACCGGTCTGCTTCTTGTGCGTGTAGGAGTGCTTCTCCACCTTGCGGCGGATCGTCTCGCGGTAGGCCACCTGCGGCTTGCCGACGGTCGCCTCGACGCGGAACTCGCGCTTCATGCGGTCGACGAGGATCTCCAGGTGGAGCTCGCCCATGCCGGCGATGATCGTCTGGCCCGTCTCCTCGTCGGCCTTGACCGTGAAGGTGGGGTCCTCGTCGGAGAGGCGCTGGATCGCGGTGCCGAGCTTCTCCTGGTCGCCCTTGGTCTTGGGTTCGATGGCGACCTCGATCACCGGGGCCGGGAAGGTCATCGACTCGAGCACGACCTGGTTCTGCGGGTCGCAGAGGGTGTGCCCGGTCTTGGTGTCCTTGAGGCCCATGACGGCGACGATCTGGCCGGCGCCGACCGACGCGATCTCCTCACGCTTGTTGGCGTGCATCTGGTAGACCTTGCCGATCCGCTCCTTGCGGCCGTTGACCGAGTTGATCACGGACGTGCCGGCCTCGAGCTTGCCGGAGTAGACCCGGACGTAGATCAGCTTGCCGAGGTGCGGGTCGGAGGCGATCTTGTAGGCGAGGCCCGCGAAGGGCTCGTCGTCGGACGGCTGGCGGACGATGACCTCGTCCTCGTCCTTGACCGAGTGACCCTGGATGCCGTCGATGTCGAGCGGCGAGGGCAGGAACTTCACGACGGCGTCGAGCAGGGGCTGCACGCCCTTGTTCTTGAACGCGGTGCCGCAGAGGACCGGGTTGAGCTTGTCGGCGAGGGTCGCGCGACGGATCGCGGTCTCGAGCTCCTCGACGGTGAAGTTCTCCTCGCCCTCGAGGTACTTCTCCATGATCTCGTCGTCGGCCTCGGCGAGCGTTTCGATGAGCTTCTCGCGGTACTCCGCGGCCTGCTCGGCGAGCTCGGCCGGGATCTCCTCGACCTCGTAGTCCTCACCCATCGTGGTCTCGCCGCGCCAGGTGAGGGCGCGCATGCCGACCAGGTCGACGACACCGAGGAAGTCGCTCTCGGCGCCGATCGGGAGCTGGAGGACCAGCGGGGTGGAGTTGAGGCGCTCGACCATCATGTCGACGCAGCGGAAGAAGTCCGCTCCGGTGCGGTCGAGCTTGTTGACGAAGCACATGCGGGGGACCGAGTACTTGTTGGCCTGGCGCCACACCGTCATCGTCTGCGGCTCGACACCGGCGACACCGTCGAACACCGCGACGGCGCCGTCGAGGACGCGCAGCGAGCGCTCGACCTCGGCCGTGAAGTCCACGTGGCCCGGGGTGTCGATGATGTTGATCTGGTGGTCCTTCCACCAGCACGTGGTCGCAGCAGAGGTGATCGTGATGCCACGCTCCTGCTCCTGCTCCATCCAGTCCATCGTGGCTGCGCCGTCGTGGACCTCACCGATCTTGTAGGAGATACCGGTGTAGAAGAGGATGCGCTCGGTCGTGGTGGTCTTGCCGGCGTCGATGTGCGCCATGATGCCGATGTTGCGGACCTTGTTGAGGTCGGTGGTGATGTCGACAGCCACTGTTGGGTCTCAGTCCCTCGAAAAAGTTGGTGGGCGGTGGGAGGCGGAGCACGCCGCGCCTGCGACGTGCTCCACCAGCATCACCAGCGGTAGTGGGCGAAGGCCTTGTTGGACTCGGCCATCTTGTGGGTGTCCTCGCGCTTCTTCACAGCGGCACCGAGGCCGTTGGACGCGTCGAGGATCTCGTTCATCAGGCGCTCGGCCATGGTCTTCTCGCGGCGGTCGGCGGCGTAGCCGACGAGCCAGCGCAGCGCCAGCGTGGTGCTGCGGTTGGCCTTGACCTCGATCGGGACCTGGTAGGTCGCGCCACCGACGCGGCGGGACTTGACCTCGATGGCGGGCTTGACGTTGTCGAGCGCGCGCTTGAGCGTCACGACCGGGTCGGTGCCGGTCTTCTCACGGCAGCCTTCGAGCGCCGTGTAGACGATGCGCTGAGCGACCTGCTTCTTGCCGTCCTGGAGGACCTTGCTGACGAGCTGCGTGACGATCTGCGAGCCGTAGACCGGGTCGACGACGAGAGGGCGCTTGGGAGCGGGACCCTTGCGAGGCATTACTTCTCCTTCTTCGCGCCGTAGCGGCTGCGGGCCTGCTTGCGGTTCTTGACACCCTGGGTGTCGAGCGTGCCGCGGATGATCTTGTAGCGGACACCGGGAAGGTCCTTCACACGGCCGCCGCGCACGAGCACGATCGAGTGCTCCTGGAGGTTGTGACCGACACCCGGGATGTACGCCGTGACCTCGACGCCGCTGCTGAGGCGCACGCGGGCGACCTTGCGGAGGGCGGAGTTCGGCTTCTTGGGGGTGGTCGTGTAGACGCGGGTGCAGACGCCGCGACGCTGGGGCGAACCCTTCAGGGCAGGCGTCTTGCTCTTGGACACCTTGTCCTGGCGGCCCTTGCGGACCAACTGATTGATGGTGGGCACCGAGTGGTTCCCTTTCTTTGATGACTCTCTCGCAACGGCAACCTGCCGAGGCGGTCTGTTCGGGAACTGCCGCGTGAAGCGGTGGTGCCCGGCGCACGGACGTGCTGTGCGCTGTCGTGGATGGGCGCCCGGCCCGTCCGGAACGGACAGGCCTGAGGGCAGGCCAAACACGAGGAGTCAATCTACCGGCCGCCCCAAGGCGGGTCAAAACGCCATGGACCCCGCTCGGAGCCCACCTCAGCCACCCACCCGGTCGGGCACCGCGGGGGTGCGGTGGGGGATCACGGAGATGCCCTTGGTGCGGGCGAAGACGAGGGTCGCGAGACCCACTCCGGCGATGGTGAGCAGCCCTCCGAGCACCAGCGTCCACCGGGCCCCGAAGGTCTCGCCGATCCAGCCGATGACCGGGGCGCCCGCGGGCGTGCCGCCCATGAAGATCATCATGTAGAGCGCCATCACCCGCCCCCGCATGCCCGGCTCGGTGTTGAGCTGCATGTAGGCGTTGGCGCTGGTGATGAGGGTGAGCGCGCTGAGACCGATGAGCGGGGTGACGAGGGCGTAGGTGAGGTAGGACGGCATCAGCCCCGCGATCGTCACGACGGTGCCGAACACGAGCCCGGCGCCGATCACCAGCCGGTGCCGCACGTGGGTGCGACCGGCGGCCACCAGCGCCCCGGTGAGCGATCCGACCGCGAGGAAGGTGCCCAGCAGGCCGTACTCGGCCGGCCCCTTGCCGAACACCTCGGTGGCCATCAGCGCCGACGTCATCTGGAAGTTGAGGCCGAAGGTGCCGGCACTGAAGACGATCGCGAGGATCAGCAGGAGGTCCGGCCGGGCGCGGACGTAGGCGACGCCCTCGCGGATCGCCCCCGGTCCGCGGATGCCCGGCACCGGGCTGTCGAGGCGGCTGGCGTCCATGCCGCGCAGGGCCAGGACCGGGGCGACGTACGAGACGGCGTTGATGAGGATCACCCAGCCGGTGCCGACCACTCCCCCACCGAAGGCCGAGATGAGCAGGCCCGCGACGGCGGGGCCGACGAGTCGCGCTGCGTTGAAGCTGGCGGAGTTGAGGCCCACCGCGTTGGTGAGGTCGTCGGGGTCGACGATCTCGGAGACGAAGGACTGGCGCGCGGGTGCGTCGAACGCGGAGGCGGTGCCGAGCACGAAGGCCAGCACGTAGACGTGCCAGATCTGCGCGGTGCCGGTCACGGCGAGCACGCCGAGGATCGCGGCGGGCACGGCCATGCCCAGGTTGGTCAGCTGCAGCAGCCGCTGCTTGGGCATCCGGTCGGCGACCAGGCCGGCGAAGGGCGCGATGAGCAGGAACGGCAGGAACTGCAGCCCGGTCGTGATGCCGAGGGCGGCACCACTGTTGGCGGTGAGCTGGAGCACCAGCCAGTCCTGGGCGACGCGCTGCATCCAGGTGCCGGTGTTGGAGACGACGCCGCCGGCGGCGTACAGGCGGTAGTTGGGGTTGGACAGGGAGCGGAATCGGGGACTCGTGGTGGCTCCTTCGGGTCAGTCGGCCTGCGAGAGGCGGTCGAGGAGGGGGGCGGCGCGACGCAGGACGTTGCGCTCGTCGGGGGTCAGGTGGGCGAGCTGGACGGCCAGCCAGGCGTCGCGGCGCCGGCGGTCCGCCAGGACCACCGCGCGGCCGCGGTCGGTGAGCGAGACGATGACCACGCGGCCGTCGGTCTCGTGCGGACGGCGTACGACGAGGCCGTCGCCCTCCAGGCACGTCACGGTGCGCGTCATGGACGGCGGCTGCACGTGCTCGAGCCGGGCGAGGTCGCCGACGGTCTGGTCACCCCGGCGGAACAGCAGGCCGAGCACGGCCATCTGGCCCAGGCTCAGGTCGTTGTCGGGGTGCCGCTCGCCGGCCAGCCGGCGGCGCAGGCGCATCACTCCCACGCGGAGCTCTGCGGCGAGCCCCGCGTCGGTGCGGGCAACGGCTGCTGTGGTCGGCATGTCGTGAGCATAACTCATTACCCATGCTAACTATTCCGCCGAAGGAAGCCCCTCCCCGCTCGAGGCGGAGAGGGGCGTCCCAGGGGTCAGGAGAGCAAGCGGTTGATGGGCGTGTAGGCGAAGTAGACGACGAAGAGCGCGGCCACGACCCACATCAGCGGGTGCACCTCACGCGCCTTGCCGACGACGACCTTGATCAGGACGAACGCGACGAAGCCCGCCCCGATGCCGACGCTGATCGAGTAGGTGAACGGCATCAGCACGACGGTCAGGAAGGCCGGGATCGCCAGCTCGACGTCGCGCCAGTCGATCTCGCTGACCTGCTGCATCATCAGGAAGCCGACAAGGACCAGTGCCGGGACGGCCGCCTCGGACGGGATGGCCGAGACGAGCGGGGTGAAGAACGTCGCGAGCAGGAACAGCACGCCGGTGACCACCGAGGCGAGGCCGGTGCGGGCGCCCTCCCCCACGCCGGAGGCCGACTCGATGTAGGAGGTGTTGGACGAGACGCCGCCCGCGCCACCCGCGATGGCGGCCACGGAGTCGACGACCAGGATGCGCTGGGCGTGCGGCGGCGTGCCCTCCTCGTCGTTGAGGCCGGCCTCGGCACCGATCGCCGTCATCGTGCCCATCGTGTCGAAGAAGTCGGCCAGCAGCAGCGAGAACACCAGCAGCAGGGCCGCGAGCACGCCGCCCTCGATGGTGCTGAAGGCGCCGAACAGGCTGAACTCGCCGAGGGTGTCGAAGGTGGGCCAGGCGACGACGTCGCCACTGAGCGTCGGGACGCTCAGCGACCAGCCGCCCGGATTGTCGGCGGAGGCGGCACCGAGGTCGGCGACCGCCTCGACGACCACCGCGACCACGGTCGTGACGACGATCGAGATCAGGATGGCGCCGCGGACCTGGCGCACCCACAGGGCGACCATGAGCGCGAGGCCGAGGCAGAAGACGAACACCGGCCAGCCGACCAGGTGGCCGTCGGCCCCCAGCTGGACGGGCACGGTGGTCTGGAAGGCGTCGGGGATGCGGGTGATGAAGCGGGCGTCGACGAAGCCGATGAGGGCGATGAACAGGCCGATGCCGACCGAGATCGCGACCTTGAGCTGCTGCGGGACCGCGTGGAAGACCGCCTTGCGGAAGCCGGTCAGCACCAGCACGAGGATCACGATGCCCTCGAGGACCACCAGGCCCATCGCGTCGCCCCACGTGGACTGCCGGGCGATGGAGTTGGCGACGAAGGCGTTGAGGCCCAGGCCGGTGGCCAGCGCCAGCGGGAAGTTGGCGACGCCGCCCATCAGGATGGTGAGCAGGCCCGCGATGAGCGCAGTGCCCGCCGCGATCGCCGGGATGCCGCTGCCGGGCTCGGCGCCGCCGCCGAGGAAGGCCCCGGTCGAGTCGGGCACGAAGCCGAGGATGAGCGGGTTGAGCACGATGATGTAGGCCATCGTCAGGAACGTGACGAGGCCGCCACGCACCTCCTGGCCGACGGTCGAGCCGCGCTCGGAGATCTTGAAGTAGCCGTCGAGGCCCGACTGGGTGGACCGCTTCGCGGTCGGGGTCTTGTCACTCACGGGCGGCAGTGTGGCAGAGGCGCGTTGCGGCGGTGTTTCGGTGGTCCCGGACGAACGGCTAGCGTGGCGGCGTGGACTTCAGGGACGAGCAGCCGACGCAGCACGAGATCGGCAACCGCACCTTCATCGTGGCCGACGTGGCCCCGCTGGACGTCGACGGCGTCCGCACCGTCGAGGTGGGCACGGGGCTCTGGCTGCTCGCCTTCATCGGCCTCCTCCCGTTCTACGGCACCCTCGCCGACACGGGCCGCACCTGGTGGCTGTGGACCTGCCTGGCCGGCTTCGGGCTCGGCCTGTGCGGCCTCGAGTACGTCCGCCGCCGCCGCCGGGCCCGCTCGGAGCAGGACGCCGCGCCGGACCCGACGCAGGGCACGGCGTGAGCCTCCCCCGCACCCGGTGGGAGCTGGCCGGCGAGGGCAACCGCGGGTACGGCGAGAAGTTCGGCCGGCTCGTGGCGGAGGGCGCCGACGTCGACGGCGAGGCCCGGCTGGCCGACACGCTGGTGGCCCGCGGGGCCCGGATCCTCGACGTGGGGTCCGGCATGGGCCGGGTCTCGGCCGCGCTGGTGGCGCGCGGGCACGACGTCGTGGCGGTCGAGCCAGACGCCGCCCTGGTCGCCCAGTGCCGCGCGACCTACCCGGACCTCGAGGTCCAGCACGCCGACGTGCTCGCAGCCTCGCTCGAAGGTGGCTTCGACCTCGTCGTCGCGGTCGGCAACGTCATGGTCTTCCTGGCGCACGAGACCGAGCGTGCGGTCCTGGCCCGGCTGCGGGCACTGCTGGCCCCGGGCGGTCGGGTGCTCGCCGGCTTCCACCCGGTCGACGGGCCGGCCACGGCGCGCGACTACCCGCCGGAGGAGTTCGTCGCCGACCTCACCGCGAGCGGCCTGCGCGTGGACGCCCACTTCGGCTCCTACGAGCTGCACCCGCCGTCCGACGAGTACGCCGTGTGGGTGCTCGCCCGCGACGACGCCCCGCGGGCCGCGACGTCGTACGGCCACGCGCTGGGGCCGGGCTGAGGGACCGCCGTCAGAGCGTGTCGAACCCGTCGTCGGTCAGGGTGTCGAAGACGTGGTCCGGCACCGGGATCGGCTGCTGCTTGCGGGCCAGCTTGACCTCGGAGTGGGCGCCGCAGCCGTGGTCGACCGACACGACGCGACCGTCGTCGTTGGCGTTGCCGTTGGCGCAGACGCCGAACGTGCCGGCCAGGTGGCCGGACAGGCGCACGAGGAAGCCGCACGACCAGCACGACTCGGGAGCGCTCTTGGCGAGGGCCGCCTCGGGACCACCGTCGCCGGCGTACCAGCGCTCGGCGGCCATGTCGACGCCCTCCGGGGACAGGGTGCGGACCCGGCCGAGGCCGAGGTCCTGGGCGACCTGGCGCACCTGCGCCTTGGCGTCGGGGTCCAGCGGGTCGTCGCCGAAGGAGTAGGTCGGCACCAGGCGCGGGTCCTCGTCCTCGACGGGGAGCAGGTCGCCGGGCGAGAGGTCGCCGGGCTGGAGCCGCTCCTTGTAGGGCACCCACGGGGGCGCCACGATCGCCTCGGCGCCCGGGATGAGCACGACCTCGTTGACCGTGGGCTCGCTGCTGTCGGCCGCGCGGCTCAGGGTGACCGACCAGCGCCACCCGGTGTAGCCCGGGCGCGTGCAGGCGAGGAGGTGGGTGACGACGAGCTCACCCTCGCCCTCGGCACCGAGGTGCTCACCGACGTCGGTGGCGTCGGCGAGGTCGAGGACCACGGCGCGCGCGAGGTCGGCGGCCGCGGCCAGGGTGGCGTCGGGCGAGGTCTCGGCGAGGGCGATCACCGGCGAATCATGACAAACCCACGGGCTCCTGTCAGGTCGACCGGCCCACGGGGTCCCTGCTGCGTACCTGCGGACCACCCACACGGCAGGATTGGTCCATGACCGCCGACCACCCACCGCGCCCCGACGGGACCGGTCGGACGCGCCTCGGCGGAGCCGGCCGCGGGATGAGGGCCGCCGGCCGCGGGATGGGCCGTGGGGTCGCCGGGGCCACCCGGGCCACCGGCCGCGCGAGCCGCTTCACGATGCAGCAGGCCCGGCGCGCCTCCCGTGCCGAGGGCGCCGGCGACTCCGGCCTCTCCCGCCTCATCGAGCTGCACGCCTTCAACGCCGCGGGCGACGCGGCCGTGGCGATCTCGCTGGCCGGGACGCTGTTCTTCCAGGTCCCCACCGGCGAGGCGCGGGGCCAGGTCGCGCTCTTCCTCGGGCTCACGATGCTCCCCTTCGCCATCGTGGCCCCGCTGATCGGCCCGTTCCTCGACCGCTTCAGCCACGGTCGCCGGTGGGCCATCGGCTCGACCATGGCGGTCCGCGCGTTCCTCTGCTGGGCGCTGGCCACGGCGGTCGCCACCGACTCCGAGTGGCTCTTCCCGGCCGCCCTCGGCGTGCTCGTGGCGTCCAAGGCGTACGGCGTGACGCGGGCCGCCGCGGTCCCCCGGCTGCTCCCCCCGGCGCTCACGCTCGTCAAGGCCAACGCCCGGGTGTCGCTGGCCGGCGTCGTCGGGGCCGCGCTCTCGGCACCGATCGCGGTGCTCGCGTCCACGGCCGGGTCGGAGTGGTCGCTGCGCTACGCCTTCGTGCTCTTCGTGCTGGCCACCATCTGGGCGATCCGGCTGCCCGAGCGGGTCGACTCCAGCGCCGGCGAGGAGCAGCTCGTCCTCCTGCCCGGCCCGAGCGCCGGGCCGCGGTCACGGACCCGCAACCGGCGACGGATGCCCAGTGCGGTGGCCTTCGCCCTCAAGGCCAACTGCGGACCTCGCTGGCTGAGCGGCTTCCTCGTGATGTTCATGGCGTTCCTGCTGCGCGAGAACCCGATCGGCGAGTATCGCCCCGAGGTGCTCCTCGGGCTGGTGATCGGGGCCGCGGGCCTCGGCAACACGCTGGGCATCGCCCTCGGCTCCCTGCTGCGACGCATCGACCCGGCGCTGACCGTGGTGCTGGCCCTGGTCGCCGACGCGGTCGCGGTCCTGGTCGCGGCGCTGTTCTACGGGCTGCTGCCGCTGGTGCTGCTGGGCGTGACCGCCGGCCTCGCCCAGTCGCTGGCCAAGCTGTCGCTCGACTCGACCATCCAGCGCGACGTGCCCGAGCGGGTCCAGGCCAGCGCCTTCGCGCGCTCGGACACCTCGCTGCAGCTGGCCTGGGTGATCGGCGGCTTCGTCGGGATCGCCATGCCGCTCATGCCGCGCCTGGGCCTGGGCATCGCCACCGGCGTGCTCGTCGCCTGGGGCGCCTACGTGCTGCTCACGCGACCGTCCCGGGTCGGGACGTCACCCGGCGGGGCCTGAGGGCCGCTACAGCTCGAGCTCGTCGGCCAGCGCCCGCAGCAGCTTGGCCGTGGGCCGGGCCGTCTTCGCCTCGGGGTGGCGGCCGTGGCGGTACGTCTCGCCCACGCCGTCCAGGAGCCGGATGAGGTCCTCGACGATGGCGACCATCGCGTCCGGGTCCTTGCGCTGGGCGTTGCGCTGGTTGCGCGTCACCGAGGCCGGCGCGTCGAGGACCTTGACCTGGAGCGCCTGGTCGCCGCGGCGGCCCTGGGCGATGCCGAACTCGACCCGGGTGCCGGCCTTGAGGACCGTGACCCCCTCGGGGAGCGCGTCGGAGTGCACGTAGACGTCGGGGCCGCCGTCCTGGGACAGGAACCCGAAGCCCTTGTCGGCGTCGAACCACTTCACCTTGCCACTGGGCACGGCCTTGACCTCTTCATTCCTGCGTCTGTCTGGTGGGTGAGTCGGGGTGGGTGCTGCCGGGGCCGGGGCCCCGAGCGCGCACAGACTATGGGTGCCGACGGACAACCCGCCATCGACATCCGCTATTCCGCGGCGAGCGCCTCGTTGAGCGAGCCGGAGCGGAAGCCACGGGGGTCGATCCCGGCCTCGGCGAACCCGGCGGAGACCACGGCGGCCACCACCGCGTCCTCGCCCCGCGCGCCCTCGGACAGCGGCCCGCGGAGCAGGTCGCGGTCGAGCTCGATGCTGGCCCGCCCCCCGAGGTCGCGCACCCTCAGGTCCCGGCTCTCGAGGCCGAGGTCGGCCAGCGCGGCCCGGGCGGCCGCCTCGGCGCGCTCGACGCGGGCCAGCCGGTGCGGGGTCACCTCGATGCCGTAGGCCACGCGCGAGGAGAGGCAGGCGGCGGCGGGCTTGTCCCAGGTGGGCAGTCCCCAGCGGCGCGAGGCGCGGCGTACGTCGTCCTTGGTGAGGCCCGCGTCGAGGAGCGGCGTCACGGCGCCGCGCTCCGCCGCGGCCCGGATGCCGGGACGGAACCCCGCCACCGCGTCGTCGGCGTTGGTGCCGGTCGCCACGTGCGCGATGCCGTGCTCGTCGGCGAGCGGCCGGAGCGTCTCGATGAGCTCGGCCTTGCAGAAGTAGCAGCGCTCGCCGGAGTTGGCGCGGTAGCCCTCGCGCTCCATCTCGTGGGTGCGGGGGGTCAGCAGCGGCACTCCCAGCGACTCCACGAAGGCGCGACCCGGGTCGCGCTCGACGGCCGGGAGCGAGTCGGAGTAGCCGGTCGCCGCGACGACCCGGTCGGTGCCCAGCGCCCGCACCGCCGCGGCCAGCAGGAGGGCGCTGTCGGCGCCGCCGCTGAAGGCCACCACCACGGAGCCGAGGTCGCGCAGCCGCGCCTCCAGGGCAGCCAGGCGGAGGTCGAGCAGGTGGTCGTCGAGCCACGCGGGGAAGTCCTCGAGCGAGTCGAGGACGACGTGGGTGCCCGCGTCGAGCAGCTCGTCGCGGGTGCAGCCGCCGGTGAGCACCGAGACGCTCACGACGCCGGCGGCCAGCGCCCCCTCGACGTCGTGCACGTGGTCGCCGACGTAGACCGAGGCGCCCTCGTCGCGCAGCACGTCGGCCTTGCCGATCCCCCACACCTCGCCGGCCACCAGGTCGACGTCGAGCGCGAGGTGGTCGACGTGGCGCCGTGCGTTGGGGGTGAACTTGCCGGTCACCAGCAGCGTGCGGCCGCGGTGGCGGCGTACGGCGGCGAGGGACTCGTGCGCGCCCGGGAACGCGGGGACGGGAAGGATGGAGTGGTCGGCGTACAGCTCGCGGAAGCGGGCGATGGCCGGCGCGACGGCCTCGGCCGCCAGGTGCGGTGTCAGCATGTGGTCGAGCGGGGGGCCCAGACGCGAGGTCAGGTCCCCGACGGGCAGGTCGATCCCGAGCTCGTCGGCCAGCACGGCCAGGGTGGCGGAGAAGCCCGGCACGGTGTCGATGAGGGTCATGTCGAGGTCGAACCCCACCACGAGCCCGGGAGCGGGGTCCGGGGGCTGCGACGTCATGCACGTCAGCGTACGGCGCGCGGTGCGGCGGACCGGACGACGCCCGCATTGATTCGCCCCCGACCGCCTGACACGATGGGCCGTTCGCGAGACCATGGGCACTCCTGCCCCTCCACTCCCAGCCGGATCCGGAAGCCTGCCGTGCCTCACCACCGACGAACCCGCACCCCGCGCGCCGGCCTGCGCCGCGCGTCGGTCGTGGCCGTGCTCGCCACCGTGGCCGCGGGCCTGTCCGCCGCCTCGATGTCGGCGCCTGCGGTCGCCGACGGCGAGGGCGTCCCCGCGCTGCGGCTCGTCACGCTGACCGGTCCGGGCACGTCCGCGGGCGAGGCCGGCGCGGCCGGCCTGCTGGCCCGCCAGGACGCCGTGCTGGCCCGGGCGGGCAGCCCGGCGACGACCTACCGCTGGACCACCGCGCTCAACGGCTTCGCCGCCCTGTTGACCCCCGAGCAGGTCGCGGCGATCGAGGCGGACCCCGAGGTCGAGTCCGTCGAGGTCAACGAGGTGCGCGCCATGACCGGCCGCCGCGGCACGGCCCTCGCGTCCGGCCAGGTCGGACAGCCGCGCGCCACCGGCGGTGCCGGCGTCGTGATCGGTGTCGTCGACTCCGGCCTCGCACCCGAGTCCCCGCTGTTCGCCGGCGTCCCCGGCCTCGGCCGCGCCCCCCGGGACTTCTCCGGCACCTGCCAGGAGGGCGAGGAGTGGCCCGCGTCCACCTGCAACCGCAAGGTCGTGGCGTCCGGGTGGTGGGTCGCCGGCTTCGGTGAGGACCGGGTCCGCAGCTCCGAGCACCTGTCCCCGCGCGACGCCGTCGGCCACGGCACCCAGGTCGCCTCGGTCGCGGCCGGCAACGCCGGGGTCAGCGTGCGGATGCAGGGCCGCACCGTCGGCCAGTTCGGCGGCATCGCCCCGCAGGCCCGGATCGCCGCCTACAAGGCGTGCTGGGGCGCCCCCGACCCGGGTGACGACGGTTGTGCGACCGCGGACCTGGTGTCCGCGATCGACCGCGCCACCGCCGACGGGGTCGACGTGCTCAACCTCGCCGTGGCCGGACCGCCCGGCACCGACACCGTCGAGCGCGCCCTGCTCGGCGCGGCGGAGGCCGACATCGTCGTCGTGGCCGCCGCCGGCAACGACGGGCGCGAGCAGTACGCCGCGCACGACAGCCCGTGGGTCACGACGGTCGGCGCCTCGCTCGGGAGCACCTGGCAGGGCCGCGTGTCCGTCGCCGGCGGACCGACACTGACCGGTGCGAGCCGGTCGCGGCGTACGTCCGGACCCGTCCGGCTCGTCCTCGGCGCCGACGTGGCCGCCACCGGCGCCCGCCGCCGCGACGCTGCGCAGTGCCGACCGGGCTCCCTCGACGCCGCCCGGACCGCGGGACGGGCGATCTACTGCGAGCGCGGCGGCATCGGCCGCATCGACAAGTCCGACGCGGTGGCCCGCGCCGACGGCGTCGCCATGGTGCTCGGCAACGTCCGGCCCGGTCAGCCCGTCGACGACTTCCACGCGGTGCCGACGGTGCACCTCGACGCCTCCGACGCGGCCCGGCTCACGCGCTGGGTCCGCACCCACGACCGCACCGCCATCCGGATGTCGGGCATCGCGCCCTCCCCCGCCGCCGGCCGCACCGCCGCCTGGTCCCCGCCGGGCGACCCCCGCGCCGGCCTGGTCAAGCCGGACGTGGTGGCCGTCGGCGACGGCGTCCTGGGCGCCGTGCCCGGCGACCGCGGCTGGGCGCTCTTCAGCGGCAGCTCCGCGGCCACGGCCCGGGTCAGCGGCGCCGCCGCACTGCTCCGCTCCCGGCACGACTGGCGGGCACCGGTCGTCCGGTCCGTGCTCGCCACCACCGCCGTCCCGCTGGGCTCTGACTCGGCCCTGCGCCAGGGCGCCGGTCGCGCCGGGGCCGACGTGAGGGGGGCCCGGCTGGCGCTGGTGGTCGGCACCTCCCGCTACCGCGAGGCGCTCGAGGCGGGCTCGTGGTCGGACCTCAACCTGTCGTCCGTGATGGTCCGCGGCACCGGGACCGTCACCCGCCGGGTCACCAACCTCGGCTCCCGGGCGGAGTACTTCTCCGCGGAGGCCTTCGGCTTCACCCGCCACCAGGTCCGGGTGGCGCCGCTGGCCGCCCGGTTGAGTCCCGGGGAGTCCGCGACCTTCAGGGTCACGGTGACCGGTCCGGGGACCCCGGGTGGGGTGGACGACGGGTGGATCCGCTGGCGGGGCGCCCGCGGGTCGGTCACCCGGATCCCGGTCGCCATCACCCGCTGACCGGGCGGGGGCTCACGCCTCCCGGCGTACGTCCATCGAGCGGTCGCCGAACGCGACCGTGTCGCCGTCGACCAGGGTCGCGGGCTTGCCCGGCGACAGCTGGCGCGAGACCCCCTTGCGGGTCAGGGTCGACCCGTTGGTGGAGCCGCGGTCCATCACCACGAGGGCGCCGTCGGGGGCGGGCGAGAACTGGGCGTGCGTCTTGGAGACCGACATGTCCGCCGACGCGAGGGGCACCAGGTGCCACACCGGCTCGCCGGACCGGGGCTCGGGGCGACGACCGACCAGCACCATGCCCTCGACCACGAAGGAGTGCCCGTCGTCGAAGGTGACCCGCCAGCGCGGGCCGGCCGGGCGGGCGGGAGTGGCGCCGTCGGGGCGCGAGCGGACCACGGTGCGCCCCGGGTCGTCCACCGACGGACGCTGTATCACCGGCTGCGGAGCGGGCTGGTGCTGGGCCGGCGGCTGCTGGGCGGGCGGCTGCTGCGGACGGGCCGGGACGGGCGGGTGCTGGCGACCTTCGGGGGCCGGCGCGAACCCGGGCACCTGGGGGGTCGGGTACGCCGGGGTCCGCTGCGGCGCCGGGTGGGCCTGGGGCTGCTGGGGCGCGGGTGGCCGCTGGGGGGCCGCGGGTGCCTGGGGCGCGGGTGCCTGGGGGGCACGCGCCTCGGGAGCGGGCCGGGTCGGCGGCGGCGGGGCCTGGAAGACGGGGGGCTCGACCGCCGGGGCGGGGATCAGCCGCATGGCGGTGAGGTTGACGACGTGGCGCGGGCTGTCGTCGACGGTCTCGGCGACGACCTCCGCCGGTCGGACGTCGACCACGACCGAGGAGGCGAGGTGGTCGTGCCAGCCACGGCGCTGCCGACCCCGGTCCTCCACGGCGGTCCAGGCGAGGGTGGCAAGACCGATCCCGAACGTCGGCAGCGAGGCCGCGGCCAGCACCAGCGAGCGGCCCAGGGCCGGTCCGACCCCGATCGGGGTGCCGGTGCCGTGGTGCACGACCCTCAGCCCGACGGCGGACTTGCCCGGGGTGTTGCCCGAGACGCCCGTCATCACGGCGAGCACGAGCCAGCCGACGACCATGGCCCCGCCGACGATGCCGGCGATGACCCACGGCTCGTCTCCGAGCGCCAGCCAGGCGCCGAGACCCAGCAGGAGGTAGAGGCCCCAGGTGACCAGCCGATCGATGGCGAAGGCGTAGAACCGGCGCTCGAGCTCGGCGACGGGGTAGGTCGTGGCCGGGGCGTCGGCCTGCTGCTGCGTCACGTGGGGTCGGTCCTGCGTCAGGGGTTGGTGGTCTGGATGGTCACGCCGTCGCCGAGGTCCAGGATGGCGCCGGGGATCAGCGACACGGCGATGCCGGCCTGGAGGTCCTCGGGCGGGAGGCCGGGCTGCACCAGGACGGTGCCGTTGGTGGAGCCGAGGTCGGTGACCACCGCACTCCCGTGGTCCGCGCCGGCACCGGGACGGATCTCGAGGTGGGTGGAGGAGATCTCGTGGTTCGGGCTGGCGACGGTGACCAGCTGGGGCTGGTCGCTGGAGGCCAGGCGACGGGCCTCGGGGGCCCGGCCGACCACGATCGTGCGGTCGACCTCGACGACCTCGCCGGTCGACAGGACCAGCTTGGCGACCGGGCGGGACACGACGGCCGGCGCGAGCTCCTGGCCCGGGACGCCCGGTCGCACGAACCCGTCCGCGGCCGGGCCGACCGTGGTCTGGCCGTCGTGGTCGTCCGCCTCGTGGTCGTCGACCACAGGGGGCTGCTCACCGGTGGGCGTGGCGTCGTCGTCGGTGGGGGCACCGAAGGTCAGGGGCTCCCCGGCGTCGGGCTCGCTCGAGGCGGCCGCCTCGATGGGGACGACGTCCGCGACCGGCGCGGAGTCGGCCTCGGGGTCGGCCCCGTCGTCACCGGGGTCGGAGTCCCCGGCGGGCTCGGCCGGCAGCGGCTCGGGGCGGGCCGCCGGGTCGTCCTGGGTGTCGGGGCCGGTGTCCGCGACCTCGTCGCGGTCGGCGACGGGCGCGGCGAACGACTCCGGGGCGGATGCGGTGGCGGCGGCGCCGTCCACCGAGGCCGGGTCGCCGAAGAGCAGGGAGCCCACCCGGGCGATGCCGGAGGTGAGGGCGAGGTCGGTCGGGCCGGCGTCCTCGAGGACCACGGCACCGCCGGTGACACCCGTGACGCTGCGGTCGGCCCACATGGCCTCCCCCGCGCCCGAGACCGTGATGTCGTTGTCGGCGTCGCCGGTCACGAGGGTCACCGTGGCCCCACCCCGTACGAGCACCCGGGTGCTGTCGCCGTGGCCGACGAGCACGAAGCCCGTGAGCGTGCGGATGCCCCCGGCGAGCAGGCCGTCGAGCACCTCGTCGAAGTCGGCGCCGCCGTCCACCAGCTCCCAGAGGCCGGCGACGCGCGGGCGCTCGGCAGCGGGCAGGACCAACGAGACGCGGTCGCCGAGGACGGCGTACCAGTGCCCCTCGGACAGCTGTCGACGATGACCTGTGGACTCACTCACGGACGGGCCCCCAACTTGTCTTCGAGACTCGCGAGCTGGCGCTCGGAGTCGTATGAGTCGTCGTGCACCAATCCCACCACATCGACGACGACGGCGGTGGCGTTGTCGCGACCCCCGGCGTCGAGCGCGGCGCGCACCAGGGCGTCGGCGGCGTCCCGGGGATCGGGGACGGAGTCGAGGATGGCGGCGATGTCGGCGTCGGTGATCATCCCGGAGATCCCGTCGCTGCAGAGCAGGAGCCGCTCGACCGCGGGGAGCGGCAGCAGGAAGAAGTCGGGGCGCACGCCCTCGGGGCTGCCGAGCGCCCGGGTGATCACGTGCCGCTCGGGGTGGACCGAGGCCTCCTCGACGGTGATGGTCCCGGCGTCGATGAGCTCCTGGACGACCGAGTGGTCGACGCTCACCTGGTCGAGCCGGCCGTCGGTGAAGCGGTAGATGCGCGAGTCGCCGAGGTTAGCGAGCAGCCACTTGGTGGTGCCGCCGTCGTCGACGAGCACGGCCACCACGGCGGTGGTGCCGGCGTGCCAGCGCGGGTGATCGGCGCGCTGCCCGTCGCCGTACTCGACGATCCGGGCCTGCGACCGGGCGATGGTGTCGGCCACCTGCTCGGCGCCGCGGCCCGGGTCGTAGCCCTGCTCGACGAGCCGGGCGAACTCCTCGACCACGATCCGGCTGGCGACGTCGCCACCCGCGTGCCCACCCATGCCGTCGGCCACGACGAACACCGGCGGCGCGACGAGGAAGGAGTCCTCGTTGACCGTGCGGACGTGTCCCACGTCGGTGGCGGCTCCGTGGTGCAGGTCGACCGGCTTCATGCCCTGTCCTCACGCTCTCCGACGATGAGCCCCGGGGTGGGCTCGGCGAGTAGCGTAGAAGGGATGTCGAGGACACAGCAGGCGGCGCTCCCACGCACGCTCGCGGACCAGTTGCGTGGCTGGCCGGACGAGCGCCTCGCCCGCCTGCTCGCGGACCGTCCCGATCTCGCCACTCCTGCACCTCACGATTCCGCCCAGCTGGCCTCACGGGCAGCGACTCGCAGCTCGGTCATCCGCGCGCTCGACAGCCTCACGCGCCTCGAGCTCTCGGTGCTTGATGCCCTCGTGGTTGCAGGTCAAACCACATCGGAGCAACTGATCTCGATGGTGCACGCCGAGCCCGCGGCGGCGGCCGCGGCGGTCGCCCGGGTGGTGGACCTCGCGCTCGCCTGGGAGTCGCCCGGTGGGCTGCGCCCGCTGAGCGGGGTGTCCGACGCGCTGCGCGGGGACGAGGCCGCCGGGGTGAGCGGCCTGCGCCCGATGTCGCCGGAGCCGCCCGACCCCGCGGACGTCGCCGCCCGCCTCGAGGCGCTCTCCCCCGCAGCACGGGCCCTGCTCGCGCACGTCGACGACCACGGCGGCGAGGGCACCACCGGCAGCGCGCGTCGCACGGTCTCGCCGGCCGACGCCACGACGCCGGTCGAGGAGCTGATCGCCCACCGCCTGCTCCTGCCCCGCGACGGCGGCACCCTGGTCCTGCCCGGCGAGGTGGGCCTGGCGCTGCGCGGTGGGCGTACGACGCGCACGCCGCGCGACGAGGTGCCCGAGGTCGCGACCACCGACCGCGACGTGGCACTCGTCGCGCGCAGCGCGGCGGGTGAGGCCTTCGAGGTCGTCCGCCGCGTGGAGCTGGTGCTCGACCACTGGGGACTGGAGCCGCCCGGCGTGCTGCGCGGCGGCGGGCTGGCGGTCCGCGACCTCAAGGCGACCGCCCGCGACCTGCAGGTCGACGAGGCCGGGGCGGGCCTGCTCGTCGAGATCGCGTCGGTCGCCGGCCTGCTCACCGAGGGGGTCGACGAGGACGGCGAGGCCGTGTGGCTGCCGACCGACGCCTTCGACGCCTGGTCGGCCGGCTCCGTGGCCGAGCGCTGGGCCGCCCTGACGCTCGCCTGGCTCGACACCACCCGGGTGGCCTCCCTCATCGGCGCCCGCGACCCCGCCGGTCGGGCGTGGAACGCCCTGGCCCCCGACCTGTCCAGCCAGATGGCCCCCGAGGCACGGCGTCTCGCCCTCGAGGAGCTCGCCGCCCTGCCGGCCGGTGCGGCCCTGGCCACCGGCACCGGCATCCCGTCCCTGGTCGAGCGCGTCGCGTGGCGGCGACCCCGCCGCCCGTCGGTCCACCGCGACCTCGTGGCCGCGGCGGTGTCCGAGGCCGCGGTCCTCGGGCTCACCGGCGCCGGCGCGCTGTCGGAGGCCGGCCGCGCGGTGCTCGCCGGTGACCACGACGCCGCCGTCGCCGCGATCACGCCGCACCTCCCCCACCCGGTCGACCACGTGCTGCTCCAGGCCGACCTCACCGCGGTGGCGCCGGGTCCGCTCGAGGCCGAGCTGGCCCGGACCCTGCACCTCGTCGCCGACGTCGAGTCCCGGGGCGGCGCCACCGTCTACCGCTTCACGCCCGGCTCGGTGCGCCGGGCCTTCGACGCCGGCTGGACGGCGCTGGAGGTGCACGACTTCGTCGGCTCGGTGTCGCGGACGCCGGTCCCCCAGCCGCTGTCCTACCTCGTCGACGACGTGTCGCGGACCTTCGGCACGGTCCGGGTCGGCCAGGCCGAGTCGTTCCTGCGCGCCGACGACGAGAGCGCGCTCACCGAGCTCCTCCACCACCCCAGGGCGGGGTCGCTCAACCTGCGCCGCATCGCGCCGACCGTGCTGATCAGCACCGTGTCCGTCGACGTGCTGCTCCCCCGGCTGCGCGAGCTGGGCGCCGCCCCGGTCGTGGAGGCACCGGACGGCACCGTGCGGGTCGCCCGCCGCGACCTGCTGCGGGCCCGTCGTCCGCGCTCCGGGCGCAGCCGCGCCGCCGCGCTCGCCCGGACGCACGCCGGGGTCGCCGCGGTGGTGACCGCCATCCGCAGCGGCGACCGGGCCGTCGCGTCCCGTCCCGAGACGCCGACGGTGACCACCACCCCGACCAGCGCGCTGGCCGCGCTGCGGGAGGCGATCGAGGCCGGCAGCACGGTCGTCATCGGCTACGTCGACAACCACGGCGCCCGCTCCGACCGCGTCGTCGACCCGGTCCGCCTCGAGGGCGGCAGCCTCACGGCCCACGACCACCGCGCCGACGACGTCCGGGCGTTCGCCGTGCACCGCATCACGTCCGTCGCCCCGCTCCCGGCCCGTCCGTAGGCTGGGGCCGTGGACTTCATCAGGTACGCCGAGGCGTCAGCGGCGCTGCTCAACGCGGACCTGGCCGACCCGGACGCCCTGGTGGCCCACCTCGCCGACCGCAGCTGGCTGCACGCGTCGGTCACCCCCGGTGACGTGGCCTCCCTGCAGGAGTTCCAGGTCGAGCTGCGGCCGGTCTTCGAGGCCTCCGAGGCCGGCGAGGTGCCGGTCGTGGTGTCGCACCTCAACGACCTGCTGGCCCTGCACCCGGTGACCCCGATGATCAGCGACCACGACCCGTCGCACCTCCACATGCACGTCGCCAACCGGTCGGCGTCGGTGGCCGAGCTGCTCATCGGCGAGTCCCTCATGGGCCTGGCCACCCTGGTCTGCGACCTCGGGGCGACCCGGCTCGGCGTGTGCCACGCCAGCTCGTGCGACAACGTCTTCGTCGACACCTCGCCCAACCAGTCCCGGCGCTACTGCTCCGACCGGTGCTCCTCGCGCGCCAACGTCGCGGCGTACCGCGCCCGCCAGAAGGCCGCCGCGAGCTGACGCGCGGCGTACGCCGGGTGCCCGCGTTGCGGGCCTCCGTAGGCTGGGGCGGTGAATGACGGCCCCCTGATCGTGCAGAGCGACAAGACCCTGCTGCTGGAGATCGACCACGAACGGGCCGCCGACTGCCGCAAGGCGATCGCCCCCTTCGCGGAGCTCGAGCGCTCCCCCGAGCACGTGCACACCTACCGGCTCACGCCGCTGGGCCTGTGGAACGCGCGCGCCGCCGGCCACGACGCCGAGCAGGTGGTCGACGCGCTGCTCAGCTACAGCCGGTACGCCGTCCCGCACGCGCTGCTCGTCGACGTCGCCGAGACGATGGCGCGCTACGGCCGGCTGCGGCTGGAGAAGCACCCGATGCACGGCCTGGTGCTGAGCAGCAACGACCGGCCGGTGCTCGAGGAGGTGCTGCGCGCCAAGAAGATCGCCGGCATGCTCGGCGAGCGGCTCGACGACGACTCGGTGGCCGTGCACCCCAGCGAGCGCGGCAACCTCAAGCAGGCGCTGCTCAAGCTCGGCTGGCCGGCGGAGGACTTCGCCGGGTACGTCGACGGCGAGGCGCACGCCATCGCCCTCGACGAGGACGGGTGGGAGCTGCGGACCTACCAGCGCGAGGCGGCCGAGTCGTTCTGGCACGGCGGCTCCGGCGTCGTGGTCCTCCCCTGCGGTGCGGGCAAGACCATCGTCGGCGCGGCCGCGATGGCGCAGGCCCAGGCGACGACGCTGATCCTGGTCACCAACACCGTCAGCGCGCGGCAGTGGAAGGACGAGCTCATCAAGCGCACGTCGCTGACCGCCGACGAGATCGGCGAGTACAGCGGGTCGGTGAAGGAGGTGCGGCCGGTGACCATCGCGACGTACCAGGTCCTCACCACGCGCCGGAAGGGCGTCTACACGCACCTCGAGCTGCTCGACGCCCGCGACTGGGGCCTCATCGTCTACGACGAGGTGCACCTGCTGCCGGCGCCGATCTTCCGGATGACGGCCAACCTCCAGGCCCGGCGGCGGATCGGGCTGACCGCGACGCTGGTGCGCGAGGACGGTCGGGAGGGCGAGGTCTTCTCGCTGATCGGGCCGAAGCGGTACGACGCCCCGTGGAAGGACATCGAGGCGCAGGGCTGGATCGCGCCTGCCGACTGCGTCGAGGTGCGGGTGACCCTGCCGGAGGGACAGCGGCTGGCCTACGCCACCGCCGATCCCGAGGAGCGCTACCGGCTCGCGTCGTGCACCCACAAGAAGATCGACGTCGTCCGGCAGCTGGTGGACCAGCACTCGACGCAGCCGACGCTGGTGATCGGGCAGTACATCGACCAGCTCGACGAGCTCGCCGCGGTGCTCGACGCCCCGGTCATCAAGGGCGAGACGCCCGTCAAGGAGCGCCAGCGGCTCTTCGAGGCGTTCCGCTCGGGCGAGATCTCGCTGCTGGTGGTCAGCAAGGTGGCCAACTTCTCCATCGACCTGCCCTCGGCGGAGGTGGCGATCCAGGTGAGCGGGTCGTTCGGCTCCCGCCAGGAGGAGGCCCAGCGCCTCGGACGCCTGCTGCGGCCCAAGGCGGAGGGCAAGACTGCGCACTTCTACACGATCGTCTCGCGCGACACGGTCGATGCGGACTTCGCGCAGAACCGGCAGCGGTTCCTCGCCGAGCAGGGCTACGCCTACCGGATCATCGACAGCGATGACCTCGAGGCGGACCCGGCGAGCTGAGGTGGGCACCGAGGGGGCGGCACCGGACCGTGAGTTCGTGCTGGAGACCGATCGCCTGCTGCTGAGGCCGTGGCGGGTGGACGAGGCCGTCGTCCAGCGGGAGCTGTGGACCGAGCGCGATCCACGGGTGCCAGCGCACCGCCGCATCGACGCGGACGGACACCCCACGGTGGCCGAGCTCGAGGAGGCCATCCGCGCCGGCGCGCCGGCGCCCACGACCGGGTCGCCGCGCACGACCGGGTTGCTGGCGGTCGAGCGGAGGTCCGCCGGTGACGTGATCGGCTACTGCGGGCTGGTCGACAGCGGGCGCGGTGCGGACGACGAGCCGGAGCTCGCCTTCGAGCTGCTGCGCCGGACCTGGGGGCAGGGGTACGCGACCGAGGCGTCGCTGGCGGTCCTGGACTGGGCGAGGTCGTCCGGTCATGCGCGCCTCTGGGCCACGGTGTGGGACTGGAACACGGCCTCTCGGCGGGTGCTCGCCAAGCTGGGGTTCACCGAGACGGGTCGTACCGAGGTGGACCCTGAGCGCGGAACCACGCTGTTCACCATGCGCCGGTTGTGACGCCCGAACCGGGCCCGTCATGGACCTGCGCGGTGGCGCCGTTGTGCAAGAGTGCGCCTCATGCTCATCAACCCCGGCAGCGACCGGCCCCAGGGTCCCTGGGATCCCGACGAGAAGCCGAAGTGGATCGACACCACGTACTTCTGGGTCCTGCTGCCGCTCCTGGTCCTGATGGTCGCCGGCATGGCGGTGAACTACTTCTTCGGCTCCTGAGCCCGGGTGCTGGTGCGGCTACTTGTCAGAGACGTTCACCGCCGGGAGGCCGCGCTCACTCCTGGCTCGATCGACGATCTCCTGCACGAACGCCGTCTTCCCCTCGTTGTAGGCGACGCGCCCTGAACTGGTCGCGACGGCCGCCCGCCGCTTCGCGTCCTCATAGCGTCGGGCATCGAGAGGATGGCTCAGCAGCCAGTCGCGAAAGAGGCGCTGGTTGACCTCGGGCCACTGCGCACTGTCGAAGAAGTGGGCGATGTGGGCCCGTGTTCCCTCGACCTCCCTGACCATCACGGGGTGGCTACGTACGCTGCTACCGGCGCGCCATCCGCCTCGTTCGAGTCCGGGTCGATGCCTGCGGTAGTCGCGCTCGTCATCCACGCGCACCGCGAGGTCGATGACGGGTTTGGCAGTCATGCCGGGGACTGCGGTCGACCCGATGTGCTCGATGACCCAGACCGCGTTTCCCAGCTCGTGGAGCTGCGCGGCCGCTGACCGGAAGAGGTCTCGCCATCGCGGGTCGTAGGGCACCAGCACATGCAGGACTGTAGGCCCCGTGTCCTCCGCCTCCCGGCCATCCGAACCGTCCACGGCCCGGCGGTCTCACGGGCTGTGTCCGCGTGGTCCCGATGACTCGGTCGGGCAGGCCGGGAGGTCATCGACGAGAGTGCGTGGAAGCACCGCTGAGCGAGCGAGCCTGGTGCCGTTGCGCACACTCGACGTCGCAGCCAGCGTCGTCAACGCGCTCATCGAACGTGCCTGTGGCCCCGCCGGTGTCACTCGGGCGGGGTCCGGGGCGTGGTGGTCAGAGGTCGGGCGGGTGCGCGGAGGTGGCGGGCTCTGGCCGGGCGCGGCCGATCGACTGGCTGCCGGTGTGGTCGCGGAGGTAGGCGTTGCCGAGCGGGCTGGTCCAGACGAACACCCCGGGCTCGGTCATCTCGTACCGCCACCGCCCACGCGTCTTCAACCGGTGATGCCTGCGGCACAACGGCGCGAGGTTGTCGGTCGCCGTCGGACCACCGTCCTCCGGATTGTCGTGGTCGTACGGGATCAGTGGTCCAGGTCGCAGAGCCTCGCGTTGCGGCCGCACCATGGGAACACACAGGTCCCGTCCCGGACGATCACGTGCTCCCGGATCCTCGGGGTCGGTTTGTAGCCGTGGCACTCGAGGCGTTGGCGGAGGTCGATGACCTCGTTGACGACCACCTGCACGTCAGGGCGGCCGCACCAGGCCCGGATCTGGTCCACCGACAGCAACCGTTGGCCGCCCTGCTCGATCCGCCCGCACAACGCCTCGTCCGGAGCGTCCGGGTTGTCGAAGTGGGTGATCGCGTCCGCGGACAGGTGGGCATACAGGTGGATCTGCGTCACCGGCTTGGTGGCCTTGCCGGATGTCCCAGACGACCGCGGTTTCGCGACTGGCCCTATGGGGTCCTGACCAACGAGTGATGCGTCAGCGCCGGAGGCTTGGCCGGTGTTGGTTCCTGTGGTGTCGCCGCTGTGGTCCGGGTCGTCGAAGCCGATGGTGAACTGGTGCCGGGCCAGGTCGCCCAGCGCGGTGGCGCGGCGTCCGTCGGCGGTGTCGGTGGACCCGAGCTTCGCGAGGTGCTCCGYCCGGGATCTCCAGGTCGGCCTCGAGGTGCATCGTCCCGTCGAACGACGCCTGCTCGGTGTCGAACGTGACATGCCGCTTGTCCGCCGAGTCCTCCAACGCCTGCTGCACCGCGTCGGGCATGAACCGCACCCGCGCCTCGTCGACCACCCGACACAGCTGCGACGGCGTCAGCCGCGACGCGCACCAGAAGACCTGCTCGTCCACATGAGTCGCGGCCTCCAGAGTCAGGGCGAGGGTGGTCTGCGCGATGATCCGCGCCCGCCACCCCGCCACCAGCCCACCGAGGACCGCACCCCACAACCTGGGGAGGCGGTAGGCGACCTCGACACACTCGGTCAGGAACCGCCCCGCACTGTCGTTGGTCCGACCCAGCATCGTCGCGAACTCCGGCACGCAGAACTCATCAATGCTCGGCGACCCCTCGCCGGCGAACGTCTTCGGAGACGTGAAGCAGGCCTCCGCGAACTCCGGGTCCGCGATGTGCAGGCCCGCCCAGTGCACCGCCAGACGCATCATCTCCACGTCCTCTGCCGCGGCCCGATCACGCGACTCCTTCACCGCACGCAACAGCTCGGCCGGGGAGTCCGGCAGAGCGGTTGCGGTGATCGATGACATGACCCAAGCCAATCAGGGACCACCGACAATCAGAGGTCGGGAAGACCGGTTCTGACCGGATGGTGGACACGACTTTCGACGACTTTCACGGACCCAGGGCCGGCGTGGTTTCGAGGCTCGCTGCGCTCGCACCTCAACCACCGAGAGCACCGTCCCGCCCGGGCGGGAGGCGGGGTTTCGAGGCTCGCTGCGCTCGCACCTCAACCACCGACAGCACCGTCCCGCCCGGGCGGGAGGCGGGGTTTCGAGGCTCGCTGCGCTCGCACCTCAACCACCGAGAGGGACTGGTCTCGACCCTTCGAGACTGCGCTGGCGCGCCTCCTCGGGACGGCGCGGATAGGGTCGGGGACGTGCCCGACCTCGCCGACCGGTGGCCGATCCCGACGCTGCACGACGTACGCGACGCCCTCCTCACGGCATGGGACCGCGACGGCTACCACGACCTGAGGCACCTCACCGAGGTGCTGGACCGCATCGACGAGCTGGACCGGGCGGGTGAGCGGTTCGACCGGGTGCCGGTGGTCCTGGCGGCGTGGTTCCACGACGCCGTGTACGACGCCCTCCCGGACGCCGAGGAGCGCTCGGCGCAGTGGGCCGAGCGCGCTCTCCCGGAACCACCGGCCGCGGAGGTCGCCCGCCTGGTGCGGATGACGGAGCACCACCGGCCGTTCCCCGACGACCGCAACGCGTGCGTGCTCAGCGACGCCGACCTGGCGATCCTGGCGGCGCCGGAGGAGCGCTACCGGGAGTACACGCACGGGGTCCGGCGAGAGTACGCCAGCGTGGGCGACGAGGACTTCGCCGTGGGCCGGGCGGCGGTGCTCCGCGACCTGCTCGACGGCCCGCGCCTGTTCGCCACTGCCGCGGGGGCGCGGCTGTGGGAGGGGACGGCACGCGCCAACGCGACCGCCGAGATCAGCAGGCTCGAGGCCTAGGAGTCCCCGCCGAGCTGCACGTAGACGGTGTAGCGGTCGGGGCGGTAGACGGTGCGCGAGACCTCGACCGGCTTGTCGCCGAGCAGCCCACGGCGGGAGTGACGGAGCACCGGGGCGCCGACCGTCAGCTCCAGCAGCCCGGCCTCCTCGGCGTCGGCGCCGTCGGCGCAGATGGAGTCCTCGGCCCAGTTGGGACGCAGGCCGCGGACCTCGAGGGCGTCGTACAGGCTGGTGGGCATCCCGCTCTGCAGGAAGCCGGGCAGCAGCACCTCGTTGAGGTAGGCGTCCTCGATGCAGACGACCTGCTGGTCGGCGCGGCGCAGGCGCTTCCAGTGGATGACCGCGTCACCCGGCGTGATGGACAGCGCGCGGGCGACGCCCGGGCCGGCCTGCTCGCGGCGGGCGAGGAGGGTCTGGGACTCCGGGAGCATGCCGCGGCGCCGGATGTCCTCGGTGAAGGAGGTCAGCTGGCCGATCCGGTGGCGCGGCTGGGCGACGAACGTGCCCCGGCCGGGGACCCGCTCGAGGAGCCCCTCACCGACCAGTGCGTCCAGCGCCTGGCGCACCGTCATCCGGGCGACGCCGAACTGGGCGACCAGCTCACGCTCGGAAGGCGCGGCGGTGCCGGGCTCTGCAGCGGCGAGGAGGTCCCGGACGTACTCCCGCACCTGCACGTGCTTGAGGCTGCGCTCGGCAGGCCTGACGTCCACGGTGTCCACGCTAGGAAGGGTAAGTCGGACCGGAGGGTCGTGAACACGTTTTCGACAAGCGAATGGTAAAGGTCAGTCGGTGCTGATGGCCTTGAGCACGTCCAGCCGGGCCGCCCGACGGGCCGGCAGCAGCGCGGCCAGCACCCCGATCACCAGCGAGACGACGAGGAACATCACGAGCTGGCCGACCGGCACGTCGATCACCTCGAGCCCCTCCTCGCGCAGTGCGTGCATGAGCGCCACCCCGAAGCCGATGCCCATCACCACGCCCAGGACGGCGCCCAGGACAGCGATCACCACCGACTCCAGCGTGACCATCCGGCGCAGCTGGGCCCGGCTCACCCCGATCGCCCGCAGCAGGCCGACCTCGCGGGTGCGCTCGATGATGGAGAGGGCCAGCGTGTTGACGATGCCGAGCACCGCGATCAGCAGCGCCAGCCCCAGCAGGGCGAAGATCATCAGGACCAGCTGGTCGATCGGCGCCCGCTGCTCCTCGGCGAACTCCTGCTGGTCCTTGACCGTGACGATCGGCAGGTCGGCGACCAGGGCCTCGAGGTCGCCCTGCACCGCCGCCGAGCCGTCGGTGTCGATGATGAGGAAGTTGTCGGCGTCGCGGTAGCCCGCGTCGATGAGCGTCTGGGGCGTGGTGACGGCCGGGAAGATCAGGATCGGGTTCTCGGCGTAGATGCCGACCACCTCGAGGTCGCGCGGCCCGTCGGCGAGCACGACGTCGTACGTGTCACCGACCGCCAACCCCTCCTCGCCGGCGTACTCCTCGTCGAGGATCACCGTGCCGTCGCGCAGCGCGCCCGCGGAGCCGTCCACCATCGTCAGGTCGATGCCCTGCCCGAAGGCCGCGGGGTCCAGCGCCGCCACGCCCTGCGAGTCCTCCCCGGACCCGGTGATCGCGAAGCGCTGCGCCCACACGTGGTCGACGCCGTCGACCTCGGCCATGTCCCGCGCGACGCGCGGCGAGAACGGCTGGCCGAAGAGCGAGCTCACGACGTAGTCGCCGACGAAGTTCTCCTCGATGGTCTGGTCGACGCTGGCCTTGGCCGACGCCCCCACGATCGCCATCGTGCAGGCCAGCGAGAGACCGATCATGAGCGCCGAGGACGTGGCCGTCGTACGACGCGGGTTGCGCAGGCTGTTCTGTCCGGCGAGCCGGCCCACGGTCCCGAAGAGCCGCGCGTAGACCCACGCGGCCGCCGCCAGGAACGGGTGGCTGATCACCGGGCTGGCAGCCGCGACGCCGAGCAGGACGAGGAGGATGCCACCGCCGACGAACCAGCCGGGACGCGGCACCACGTCCATGAGGCCGGCGGCGAGCGCGGCCCCGCCCGCGACGATCATGGCCACGCCGACGACCAGCCGGCGGTGCAGCGACGACTCGGGCATGGCCACGTCGTCGCGCATCGCCTGGATGGGCGCGATCCGGCCGGTCCGGTGGGCGGGCAGCCACGCGGCCACCATGGTCACGACGATGCCGACGGCGTACGCCGCGAGGACGGTGCGTGGGGCGACGATCAGCGGCTGCCCCGACAGGTCGAGGCCGAACTGGCCGAAGAGGGTGCGGATGCCCATCGCGAGCAGGATGCCCAGCCCGAGGCCGATGGTGGAGCCGACGGCGCCGAGGACGAACGCCTCGACCATCACCATCCGGGTCACCTGCCGCTTGCTGGCCCCCAGTGCGCGGAGCAGCGCCAGCTCGCGGCTGCGCTGGGCGACCAGGATCGAGAACGTGTTGACGATGAGGAAACCGCCGACGACCAGCGAGATGCCCGCGAAGATCAGCAGGAAGGTGGTGAGGAAGCCGACCGCCTCCTGGATCGCGCTGGCGGCCTCGTCGGCCGCCTCGTCGCCGGTCACCGCCTCCACGCCGTCGGGCAGCCGCTCGGTGACGCTCGCCGCGAGCTCCTCCTGGCTGGTGCCCGGCTCGGCGGTGACCCAGATGTCGGTGAAGGCGTCCTCACCCTCGAGCAGGAGCCGCTGCGCCGTCCGGGTGTCGAAGGCGGCGAAGGTCGCCCCGTTGAGCGAGCCGCCCTCGGGGAAGCCTCCGATGCCGACCAGCGTCGGGCGCAGCACCGCCTGCTCGCCGCTGGTGACGAGGTGGACCTCCTCGCCGATGGTGTAGCCCGCCTCGCCTGCGGTCTTCGAGTCGAGCAGCACCTCGCCGGCCCGCTCCGGCTCGCGGCCGCCGATGACCGACATCCCCTCGAGGTCGTGGCCGGCGGGGGCGTCGTTCCAGTTGGCGCCGATGGCCGGCGGGCCCTGGCCGCCGACGACCTTGTTGTCCTCGTCCACGACGAAGACGCCGAAGGCGGTCACGTTGCCGTCGACGCGGGCGGCCCCCTCGACGCCCTCGAGCTCGCCGACGAGCGAGGAGTCGACGGTGCGGGCGGACGGCTCCGACTCCCCCGAGGCGCCGACCGGGCGCACGACGACGTCGCCGACCGTCGAGGCCATCAGCGCGGTGAAGCTGCGGCTGAGGGTGTCGCTGAAGACGAGGGTGCCGACGACGAACGCGACGCCCAGCACGATCGCGAACGTGCTCATCAGGAGCCGGACCTTGCGGCCCAGCAGGCTCTTGAGCGCGGTGCGGAACATCAGTCCGCCACCGGGGCACTCATCCGGGCCATGACCTCGAGGACGCTGTCGCGGTCGGGGTCGCGCAGATCGTCGACCACGCGGCCGTCGGCGAGGAAGACCACGCGGTCGGTGTAGGACGCCGCCACCGGGTCGTGGGTGACCATCACGATGGTCTGCCCGTGCTCCCCGGCGCTGCGCCGGAGCAGGTCGAGCACCTCCGCGCCCGACTGCGAGTCGAGGTTGCCGGTGGGCTCGTCCGCGAAGACGATCCGCGGCCGCCCGGCGAGCGCCCGCGCCACGGCGACGCGCTGCTGCTGGCCGCCGGAGAGCTCGTTGGGCCGGTGGCCCAGGCGGTCGCGGATGCCGACGGTGTCGATGACCGAGTCGTACCACTCGCGATCCGGCTTGCGCCGCGCGATGGACTGCGGGAGCAGGATGTTCTCCTCCGCGGTCAGGGTGGGGACCAGGTTGAAGCTCTGGAAGACGAAGCCCACCTCGTCGCGCCGCAGCCGGGTGAGCTCCTTGTCCTTGAGCCCGCTCAGCTCCCGGTCGCCGATCCACACCTCGCCCGACGTCGCGTTGTCGAGGGCCGCGCAGCAGTGCATCAGCGTCGACTTGCCGGAGCCGCTCGGGCCCATGATCGCGGTGAACTCGCCCTCGACGAGGTCCAGGCTCACGTCGTCCAGCGCCCGCACCATCGCGTCGCCGGAGCCGTAGGTCTTGGTGAGGTTGCGCACCCGTGCCGCGACGGGTCGGTCCCCGGTGGTCGTCATGGTGGAAACGATCCCGCACACCTCCAACTCGTCGCTACCGGGTATCCCCCTGAGCCGCCCCCGACACCCACCCGGACACGCGTGCACCTACGAACACCTGTTCGACCACGGGTGTATCGTCGTCGCGTGGACTTCCAGTCGACGCTCTTCGACACGGCCGAGGTGCCGGCCGTCTCCCCGCTCGCCCCCGACCGCCGGGTGCTCACCCGCGGCGCGTGGATCGACGTGCAGCGCAACTTCCTCGTCGCCCCCGACGACGTGCTCGCCGCGATGGCCGCCGACGTGCCGTGGCGGGCGGAGCGCCGACAGATGTACGACCGGGTGGTCGACGTCCCGCGCCTGGTCCACACGTACGCCGTCGGCGAGGCGCTGCCGCACCCGGTGCTGACCGAGGCCCGCGAGGCCCTCAGCGCGCACTACCTCCCCGAGCTCGGCGAGCCGTTCGTGACCGCCGGGTGCTGCTACTACCGCGACGGCCGGGACTCCGTGGCCTGGCACGGCGACACCATCGGCCGTGGCCGCACCCAGGACACGATGGTCGCCATCGTCTCGCTGGGCGACCCGCGCCGGCTGGCCCTGCGCCCGCGCGGCGGAGGCGACTCGATCGCGGTCACCCTGGGCCACGGCGACCTCGTCGTCATGGGCGGCTCGTGCCAGCGCACCTGGGAGCACGCCGTCCCCAAGGTGGCGAACGCCGGGCCGAGGATGTCGGTGCAGTTCCGCCCGCTGAACGTCTTCTGAAGGCGGCCGGCACTCAGCCGGCGTACGCCTCGTCGTAGAGCCCGGCGAGGAGGTCGTCCTTCTCGGCGCTGAGGCCGCACAGGCTGACCTGTCCGTCGCTGGCGCTGACGAGGTAGGTGCCGCCCTCCTGGAAGTCGACGGCGAGCAACAGGTCGACGATCTCGCGGCTGGGCGTCGAGACGCGCACCCGGTCGGTCTCGTCCTCCCCGGCGTACCAGGTGTCGACGTCGAGCGTCGCGGTCCCGTCGCCGACCTCGGTCACGGTGCCCTCGAAGGCGGTGTCCTGGGTCTGGAGCAGCTCCACGCTCGGGACGGCGCACCGGGCGTCGGCGGCGGCGGGCGTGACCTCCAGCGAGGTCACGCTGCCCTCCCCCGAAGTCACCGGGGTGACCTCGGTGGAGGGGTCGGGGCCGTCGACCCCGCGACCGCAGGCGCCCAGGAGCAGGGCGCCCGTCAGCACGGTCACGGCCAGGCCAGCGGTCCCCCGCGTCGTCCTCATGCCCTCAGATTCCCACACCGGGCAAGATCACCGGCGCAGCAGCCTCCACAGCAGGGCGAGGACCACGAGCGCGCCGACCCCCTGCTTCCAGTAGGCCCGGGCGAGCACGGGCAGGACCGCGCTGCCGAGGTCGAGCGCCTCCGGCTGGGCGGGCGGCTGCTGGGGCCGCGGCGGCGGGACCGGCCGCGGAGCCGGAGGGGGAGGCTCCGCGGCCGGAGGACCGTCGTCGACCGCCGCCGCGGGGGCGGCGGCCGCCACCGGCTGCGGTACGTCGTCCGGCTCGTCGCCGGCGGTCAGCCGCTGCTCGAGGCAGGCGACGAACTGGCCGAGCAGCTTGTCCGACACGTCCTGCATGACTCCGCGTCCGAACTGCGCCGGCTTGCCGGTGATCGCCAGATCGGTCTGCACCGACACGTCGGTGGAGCCGTCCGCGTCGGCCATCGAGACCGTGACATGGGCGCCCGCCGTGCCGTTGCCGCGCTTGTCCTTGCCCTTGGCGTCGACGACGAAGCGCTTGGCCTCCTCGTCCTTCTCCACGAAGGTGCCGCTGCCGTTGTAGACGAGGGCGATCGGACCGAGCTTGACCTTGACCGACCCGGCGAACGAGTCGCCGTCCGCCGAGGTCACCTGGGCACCGGGGAAGCACTCCGCCACGGAGGCGATGTCCTCGAAGTGCGCCCACGTCTCCTCGACGCCGGTCGGGACGGTGAAGCGGTGTGTCAGCTCCATCCGCTCACGCCCCTGCGGCGGCGAGCACGGCGCGCCGGGTCAGGACCTTGGCGAGGTGGGTGCGGTAGTCGGCGGCACCGTTGAGGTCGGAGGGCGGGTTGGTGCCCTCGGCGGCACGGGCCGCGGCCGTGGCCACGGCGTCCTCGGTGGCGGGCTGCCCGACCAGCGCCTCCTCGACCGCGCGGGCCCGGAGCGGGGTGGAGCCCATGTTGGTCAGGCCCACCCGGGCCTCCGCGATGGTCCCTCCCTCGACCCGCACCGCAGCGGCGACGGCGACGATCGGCCACTGGTGGGCGACGCGCACGAACTTCTCGTAGTGCGCGCCCCACCCGGTGTGCTTGGGCACCCGGATCTCGGTGAGCAGCTCACCCTCGGCGATCGCGGTCTCGAAGAGGTCGACGAAGAAGTCGTCGGCCGCGACCGTGCGGGTCCCGCCCGGGCCGGCGATGACGAACTCGGCGCCGAGCGCCAGCGACGGGGCCCCCAGGTCACCGGCCGGATCGGCGTGCGCCAGCGCGCCGCCGATCGTGCCGCGGTGCCGGATCTGGGCGTCGGCGAGCTGGTGCTCGGCCTTGACCAGGAGTGCGGCGTGCTCGCCGACCAACGGGTCGTGCAGCACGGTGTGGTGCGTGGTCATGGCGCCGATGACGAGGGCGTCGCCGTCCTCGCGGACGCCGCGCAGCGCCTCGATGCCGCCGAGGTCGATGACCACCTCGGGGGCGTTGAGCCGCATCCGCAGCACCGGGAGCAGGCTCTGCCCGCCGGCGATCACCTTGGCGTCGTCCCCGTGCTGGGCGAGCGCCGCGAGGGCGTCCTCGACGCTGGTGGGCGCGAGGTACTCGAACTGGGTGGGGATCATCAGCTTGCTCCGTCCGTGCGGTCCGTCGTGCCCTGCATGCCGGTGGACTCGTCGAAGTGCGGCATGGCCGCCCCCTCCGTGTCCGTGGTGCCGCTGCCACCCACGTCGTGGATGGCACGCCAGACGCGCTCGGGGGTGCACGGCATCTGGATGTCGTTGATCCCGAGGTGCCGGATCGCGTCGACGACGGCGTTGACGACCGCCGGGGTCGAGGCGATGGTGCCCGCCTCGCCGACGCCCTTGGTGCCGAGCGTGTTGGTGGTCGAGGCGGTCGAGTTGTGCTGCACGTCGAAGCTGATCGTGTCGGCCGACGTGGGCAGCAGGTAGTCGACGAAGGAGCCGGACACCAGGGTCCCCGAGTCGTCGTACACCGCCTCCTCCCACAACGCCTGGGCGATGCCCTGGGCGAGGCCGCCGTGCACCTGGCCCTCGACGATCATCGGGTTGATGACCGTGCCGATGTCGTCGACGCAGCTGTACTTGCGCATCAGCACGCCGCCGGTCTCGGTGTCCACCTCCATCGCGCACAGGTGCGTGCCGTGGGGGTAGTTGAAGTTGACCGGGTCGTACGTCGCGTCGCTGTCGAGGCTCGCCTCGACGCCGTCGGGCAGGTTGTGCGCCGCGAAGGCGGCCATCGCGATGTCGGCCATGGCCAGGCCCTGGTCGGTGCCCCGGACGCCGAAGCGACCGGCGCTGAACTCGATGTCGTCCACCGAGGCCTCGAGCAGGTGTGCCGCGATGGGCTTGGCCTTCTCGATCACCTTGTCGGCCGCCCGGACGAGCGCCTCGCCACCGACGACCAGCGAGCGCGAGCCGTAGGTGTCGAGCCCGCGGTGCGAGACCTGGGTGTCGCCGTGCAGGATCTCCACGTCCTCGAAGGCGACGCCGAGCCGGTCGGCGACGATCTGGCTGAACGCCGTCTCGTGGCCCTGGCCGTGCGCCGACGTGCCGGTGGTGATCTCCACCTTGCCGGTCGCGAGCATCCGCACGCTGGCGTACTCCCAGCCGCCGGCGCCGTAGTTGAGCTGGCCGAGCACCCGGCTGGGGGCGAGGCCGCACATCTCGGTGAAGGTCGAGACGCCGATGCCGAGCTGGATGCGGTCCCCGGAGTCGCGACGCCGCTTCTGCTCGGCGCGGAGCTCGTCGTACCCGAAGCTGGCCTTGGCCTTCTCGGTCGCGGCCTCGTAGTTGCCGGTGTCGTACTCGAGCCCGGCGACGGTGGTGAACGGGAACTCCTCGTGCGTGATCCAGTTCTTCTCGCGCACCACCAGGGGGTCGACGCCCACCTCGGCGGCCAGCTCGTCCATCAACCGCTCGATCGCGTACGTCGCCTCGGGTCGCCCGGCGCCGCGGTAGGCGTCGGTCCAGGTCTTGTTGGTGAGGACCGTCTGGCAGTTGAACTGGTACGACGGGAACTTGTAGATCGAGTTGAACATGAACGCGCCGAGCACCGGCACGCCGCCGCCCACGAGGGACACGTAGGCGCCGAGGTCGGCGGTGAGCTCGACCTTGAGGCCGGTCACGGTGCCGTCCTTCTCGGCCGAGAGGGTGAGCTTCTGCCACTGGTCGCGCCCGTGGTGGGCGGTCATGAGGGACTCGGACCTGGTCTCGGTGTACTTCACCGGCTTGCCGAGCCGGCGGGCGACCGCGAAGGTGATCATCTCCTCCGGCGTCTGCTGGAGCTTGCCGCCGAAGCCGCCGCCCACGTCGGGCGCGATGACCCGGATCTTGGACTCGGGCACCCCGGTGGTCGCCGCGAGGGCGAAGCGCAGGATGTGCGGGATCTGGGTCGCCGACCACATGGTGATCTGCTCCCCGGTCGGGTCGACGACGGTCGAGCGGGGCTCCATGAACGCCGGGATGAGGCGCTGCTGGCGGTACTCGCGCTCGATGACGATGCCGTCGCCTCGGGCCTTCTCGATGGCCTGGTCGACGTTGCCGCCGGTGCCCGCCTCCTCCGAGTCGAACTTCCAGAAGGCGGACTTGTTGGTGCCGAGGTCGGGGTGCGCGAGCACCTCGTCGGCCGCGGACTTCTTGAGGTCCAGCGCGGCCGGCAGCTCGTCGTACTCGACGTCGACGAGCTCGGCGGCGTCACGGGCGGCGGCCATGGTGCGCGCCACGACGACGGCGACGGTCTCGCCGGCGAAGGCGACCCGGTCGGTCGGCATCGGCACGTGCGTCGGGGCGACCTGGTCGGTGGTGATCGCCCAGGCGTTGATGCAGACGCCCTGGGCCTCGCCGAGGTCGGCGCCGGTCAGCACGGTCACGACGTTCTCGGAGGCCTTGGCGGCCTCGGTGTCGATGGAGACGATCTTGGCGTGGGCGAAGGGGCTGCGGACCATCGCCATGTGCAGCATGCCCGGGAGCGCGATGTTGTCGGTCCAGCGGGTGCGGCCGGTGATGAGGCGCTGGTCCTCCTTGCGGCGGCGGTCGCGCCCGATCTCCTTGGCGGAGGTGTCGGGGCGGTCCTCGACGGCGGTCACTGGGCACCTCCCGCGGTGCTGGAGGAGGCGTGCAGGACGCTCTTGACGATGTTGTGGTAGCCCGTGCAGCGACAGAGGTTGCCCTCCATGCCCTCGCGGACCTCGGCCTCGGTGGGCGACGGGTTCTCGGCGAGCAGGTCGACGGCCTGCATGATCATGCCCGGGGTGCAGAAGCCGCACTGGAGGCCGTGGCACTCGCGGAACGCCTCCTGCACGGGGTGCAGGTCGCCGCCCTCGTGGGTGTCGGCGAGGCCCTCGATCGTGGTCACCTCGTGGCCGCTGGCCTGGACGGCGAGCACGTTGCAGCTCTTCACGCTCCGGCCGTCGAGGTGCACCGTGCAGGCACCGCAGTTGCTGGTGTCGCACCCGATCACGGTGCCGGTCTTGCCGAGCTTCTCGCGGAGGTACTGCACGAGGAGCATGCGGGGCTCGACGTCGTCGGAGACCTTTGCTCCGTCGACGGTGAGATCGATCCTGGCCATCGAGTTCCTGCCTTCACGTAGGTGACGGGCTGTGATGCCCGTCACGCTAGGTGCGCGTGGTTGGAGGAAGGTTGGAGTGCCGGGGCGTGGGGACTCAGTCGCCCACGCGGGCGGTGAGCAGGCGCAGGGTGGTCTGCAGCGCCGCGAACTCGGCCTCGTCGAGACCGAGCGCGTCCTTCATGTCGCAGTGGATCCGGGAGGCGTGCTGGCGCAGCGCGTCACCCCGCTCGGTGAGGGTGACGACGACGAAGCGCTCGTCGGCGTTGTCGCGCCTGCGGGCGATGAGCCCGCCGACCTCCATCCGTCGCAGGAGGGGCGTGAGGGTGCCGTGGTCGAGCCGCAGCTCGTCGGCCAGGTGCCGGACGGTGCACGACCCCTCGTCCCACAGCACGATCAGCACGAGGTACTGCGGGTAGGTCAGGCCGAGGTCGGTGAGCACCGGGCGGTAGGCGGCCGTGACGGCGCGCGACGCGGCGTACAGGTCGAAGCAGAGCTGCTCCGACAGTGCCGGTGTGTCGGTCCCCGACAGTGCCGGTGTGTCGGTCCCCCACGGTGCCGGGGTGTCGGTCTCCGCCATGGCGCCCATCCTCGCACGAGATGCGCTACCTTGTGCCCAATCCACTTGTGCGCGAGGTACTTGTCGATGCACGGACGCAGAAGAGGACCCCCATGGACGCCACCCCTCTCCCTCCCCCTCCGCCTCCCCGGGGCGCTCGGGTGAGGGACCTCGATCGACTGCTGGTGGCTGCGGGACGGTCGGACACCGCCGCGTTCGCCGAGCTGTACGACGCGCTGGCGCCGCGGGTGCTCGGCCTGGCCCTGCAGGTCCTCGGCGAGCCACGCCGGGCGGAGGAGGTCGCCGAGGCGGCGTTCCTCGAGATGTGGCGGACCGCCCCCCACTTCGACCCGACGCAGGGCAGCGCCCTCGCCCGGGCGATGGCGACCACCCACCGGCGTGCGGTCGACCGCCTGCGCTCCGACGCGCCGATGGGTCGGGGCCGCGGCGACCAGTCGTCCACGCCGTCACTCCGGACCGCTCTCGCACAGCTGCCGGACGTCCGTCGCGAGGCGGTCGAGCTCGCCTACTGCGACGGGCGGACCCACACCGAGGTCGGGCTGCTCACGCAGGCGCCGTCGGGCGCCGCCGCTGCCCGAATGCGTGACGGGCTGGCGCAGCTGCGCGACCTGCTGATGGCTCCTGTGGTCGAGACGGCATAGGTCACGCCCGGGCGAGCGACGCGAGGTGGTCCCCCAGCCGCGCGTCGATCTCCTCGCGCGGGATCTCGCGGTCCCGGAGCTCGGCGAGCCACCCCAGGGCGATCTCGTTGGAGGCGCTGAGCTCCAGCGCGATGTGGTCGGGGTCGCGGAAGTTGAGGTGGTGGCCGAACTCCATGTCCCGGACCGGGGTGTGCTCGACGCCGAGCTCCTCCAGTCGGTGCTGCCACCGCACCAGCTCGTCGCGGCTGTCGACGGAGAACCCGACGTGGTCCAGCCCCGTGTGCAGCTCGGTGAACGGCCCGGGGTCGGCCCCCTCGTGCCGGACGAGCGCGAGCATGAACGACGTCGGCCGGTGGACGAGGATGCGCGCGTGGCCGAAGTCGGCGAGGCGGAGCAGGCCGAGGACGGAGGTGTAGAAGTCCTCGCTGCGGTCCAGGTCGGTGACCGACAGGCCCAGGTGGTCGACGACACCGGAGAAGGCGGGCCCGGAGCGGACGGGCTCGGCGGGGACGGTCGCCGCAGCGTCAGGCACGGCGACCGTCCTCCCCCGTGGCGCGCGCATCGCGTCGTACGACGTCCTGGTGCGGCGGTTGCCGCAGCCCCAGCAGGGGCGGGTGGTGCCAGGTGTTGACGTAGGCCCAGCCGGGATGCCGGAGCGACCGGCCGAGCATCTCTAGGATCGTGGTCGATGTCAGCACCAGGGCCTCCTCAGGACAATGGCTCACCGGTCGAAGGTCGCACCGGGAGCGACCGCGTCGCGTCCGGGGAATCCCTCACCCCGGCCCCCGGGCTGGTGGGGCGCGAGGCGGAGCTCGCCCGCATCGACGCCCTGCTGGCGGAGGCCACGGGCCGCGGGAGCGCCACGCTGCTCCTCCAGGGCGATCCCGGGGCGGGGAAGACGACGCTGCTCGGCGCCGCCCGGTCCCGCGCGAGCGGATTCACCCAGCTGACGGCGACCGGGGTCGAGTCCGAGTCCCACCTCGCCCACGCCGGACTGCTGGAGCTGCTGCACCCGCTGCGCGACCAGCTGGACGAGGTGCCCGAGGCGCAGGCCGCGGCGCTGGGTGCCGCCCTCGGCTGGTCGCCCCGGCCCTCCGGCGCGGCGGACCGCTTCCTGGTCGGGGCGGCGACACTCTCCCTGCTCGCCGCGGCGGCGGAGCGGCGCCCGGTCCTGGTGGTCGTCGACGACCTGCAGTGGCTGGACGAGGAGTCGTCGGTGGCCGTGCTCTTCGCCGCCCGCAGGCTGGGTCCCGACGCCGTCGCCCTCCTGCTGGCCGGCCGTGCGGGCTCTGTCCCGTCCGGGCTCGTGCACGACGTGCCCGTCCTCACCCTCGGCGGCCTCCCTGCCCACGCCGCCGCGGGCCTGCTCCCGCGCGCCACCTCGCCGGCCGTCCTCGACCGCCTCGTCGCCGAGACGTCCGGCAACCCCCTCGCCCTGCTCGAGGTGTCGACGCGGCTGGACGCCGCGCAGCTCCTCGGGACGGCCCCGATCCCCGAGACGTTGCCCGCCGGCGAGCGGGTGCGGAAGTGGCACGCTGCCTCGGTGGTCCTACTCTCCCCCGCGGCCCGACGGGCAGTGCTCCTGCTGGCACTGTCGGGCCCGTCGTCGGCGAGCGGGACCGCCGCCCTCGCCGCCCTCGCCGGTCCCGACGAGGCCGCACGGCACCTCGACGAGGCCCGCGAGCGCGGCGTGCTCGTGCAGGAGGACGGGCAGCACGCGTTCCGGCACCCCCTGCTGCGCAGCACCGTGCTCGAGCTGGCCACGCCCGCGGAGCGGCGGGCGGCCCACGAGGCCCTCGCCGACGCGTTGCCCGCCGGCGACCGGGCCCGGACCTGGCACCGCGCCGAGTCCACGGTCGGCACCGACGCTCGGGTGGCCGACGAGCTGGAGCGGCTGGCGCAGGCGGACCGGCACCGGCTCGGGTACGCCGCGGCCTCGGCGGCGCTCGAGCGGGCCGCGACGCTCACCGACGACCACGACCTGGCGGCCCGGCGGCTGGCCGCTGCGGCCCACGACGCCTTCGTGGCCGGTGACGTCGGCCGCGTCCGGCGCCTGGTGGCCCGGGTGCTGGCCGAGGACGCACCCGACCGCGCCCGCGGCGAGGCGCTGTTCACGCTCGGGATGCTGGAGCAGTACGCCGGGTCGGTGCCCCGGTCGGTCGAGCACCTGGACGCCGCCTCCCGCCTGCTCGACGGCCTGCTGCTGGTCCGGGTCCTGACCGAGCTGGCGGTGGCCCGCTTCCGCCTGAACGACGTCGCCGGGCTGGTGGACTGCGCCCACCGCATCGACGCGGTCGCCGACACCACGGACCCCGAGCAGCAGCTGCTCGCCGCCTTCACCGGCGGCGTCGCCCTCGTCCTCACCGGGGACCCGGTCGCCGGCGTGGCCCGGCTCGCCGACGTACGACGACTGGCGGACCTGCCCGCCCTGCGGCACGACGCCCTCGCGCTGCTGCTGATGGCGATCTCGAGCGCGTTCACCGGGCAGGTCGAGCACGCGGTGACCGCGGGCACCCCCCGCCTGGAGGAGCTGCGGCGGCGGGGATCGGTCGGCGTGCTGGTGCCGCTGCTGGCGATCCGGGCCTCCGGCCGGGCCTGGCTGGGCGACCACACCGGCGCGTTCGCGGATGCGGGCGAGGCCGCCGAGCTGGCGCAGCACCTGGGCTACGCCGCGGACGCCTCGGTCGCCGAGGAGATGCTCGCCTGGCAGCAGGCCGCGCGGGGCCTGCACGACGACGCCCGCGCCTCGCTGGCCCGGGCCCGGACGCTCACCGACCGGGCGGGGACGACGACCGCCGCCGCGCACCAGGCCCTGACGGCGGCGTTCTGCGCCGTCTGCCGCGGCGACCTCGACGCGACGGTGGAGCTGCTCGAGGCACGGCTGGAGATCGACGGCGGGGTCGGGTCGTCGGGCGAGCCGCTCGGGATCGCGCCGCTTCTGGTGGAGGCCTACACCGGCCTCGGGAGGACGGACGACGCCCGGGCGCTCACCGCGCAGTACGCCGCCGCGACGCCGGTGTCGGCACCCGCGCTCTCCCGCGCCCTGCTGCACCGGTGCGAGGGTTGGAGCGCCGTGGACGACTCCGCGGCCCGCGACTTGTTCGAGGCCGCCCTCGAGTCACACGCGGCGGCCGACGACCCGTTCGAGGAGGCGCGGACCCGACTGGCGTACGGCGGGCGGCTGCGGCGGACCGGGCAGCGGATCGCCGCCCGCGAGCAGCTCGATGCGGCGGCTCGCGCCTTCGCCGCCATGGACCTCGACCACTGGTCCGACCTCGCCGCCCGGGAGCTGGCGGCCACCGGCGCCACCGCCCACCGTCGGCACACCCCCGGCGAGGCGCCGCTGACCTCCCAGGAGACCCGCGTCGCCCTGCTCGCCGCCCAGGGCCTGTCCAACCGCGAGATCGGGGCCTCGCTCTTCCTGAGCCCCAAGACGATCGAGCGGCACCTCAGCAGCGTCTACCGCAAGCGGGGCTTCCGCTCGCGCACCGAGCTCGCCGCGGCGCTGGCGCGGCAGGACCCGTCACCGTGAACCCCGGTCGGAGCACGGCCCGGGCCGTGGGGCTGGGGCCTACTCGGCGGCCTGCTCCTCCTCGACCCGGCGCTTGATCCGGCCGAGACCGGGGAGCTTGCCCAGCATCTCGTTGAGCTCGCGCGAGACGTCGAGCAGGTCGTGCAGGTCGGGAGCGACCGTGCCCAGGGTCGTCATCACCGGCAGCACGTCGCGCTCGATGCGCTCCGTGAGGTCGGGCAGGTGGTCGATGAGCTGCACGAGGGCGGCGACCTCCTCGGGATGCGTGGTGTCGGCCAGCGTCTGCAGCGTGGGCTGCAACGTGGTCAGCGGCGGCTCGAGGGCGTCGAGGAGCACGACCGTGCGGGCGACCATGGCGTCGGCGCGATCAGCCACCGTGGCAGCGCCGTCGACCACCCGGTCGACCCGGACGACGAGCGCCTCGGCCCGGTCGACGACGGCGTCGGTGTGCACGACCACGGTCTCGGCCTCGCGCGTCACCGCCTCCACGGCGTCGACGGCCGCCGAGGCACGCACGAGGAGCACCTCGGCCTGGTCGAGCAGGGCCAGCACCCGCGGCACGGCCCCGAGGAGCTGGTCCACCTGGTCCGCGCCCTTCTCGATGACGGCGAGGAGGTCACGGGGTCCGGGGACGGGCAGGCGCATGAGCACTTCCTATCAACCACCGCCTACCGCCGGCCCGGAGCCGCGCAGGGATCAGCGCTCGGAGACGGCCAGCCGGCCCCGGAGCAGGGCCTTGGCGGGGTGGTCGCGGAGGCCGAGGTGGTCGAGGCAGACCTCGACGACGTGCGTGTCGTACGGCGCGAGCTCGCTGTAGCGCAGCACGGCCTCCGGGTCGGGGTGGGCGATCAACGCCTCGCGCATGCTCACCGCCAGGTAGTCGCCCATCTCGACGAGGGCCGGGGCGTTGGTGCCCGGCAGCAGGTCGCCGCCGTACGCCGCCACGGCCCCGCGCACGTCGCCGCGACGCAGCAGCAGCTGCACCTCGTCGATGTCGGTGACGACCGGCAGGGTGAGCCGGTAGGGGCGTGACGCCAGCTGTCCGCCCAGGGCGGAGCGGAGGTGGGAGACCTCGGCCTTGAGGGTCGAGGTGGTGACCGCGGAGTCGCCGTAGACGAGCGTGTGGAGGTGCTCGAGGGAGAGTCCCTGCGGGTGCATGGCGAGGAGGGCGAGGATCTCGGTCTGGCGCCGGTTGAGCAGCAGCCGGCGACCGTCGAGCCAGGCCTCGGCGGTGCCGAGGAGCGAGAGCGTCAGCCCGGGCTCGGAGGGCGCGACGGTGGTGAGGCCTGTACGCCGCCCGGTCGGCATCGCGGTCTCGATGAGGCGCGCCATCACGCGCGCCGTGGCCAGTCCGATCGGGTGGGTGCGGTCCCACGTGGTCGACAGGTCGATGACGCCGAGCTGCTCGCCGCTCACCGGGTCGTGCAGGGGCGCGGCCCAGCAGACCCAGTTGTGCACGATCGAGGCGTAGTGCTCGGCGCTGAAGACCATCGACGGGTCGCCCGTGCGGCTGGTGATGGCCAGCGCGTTGGTGCCGACGCTGCGCTCGTCCCAGCGTCCACCGGGCACGAAGTTGACGGTCTCGGCCTTGCGGCGCATCACCCGGCCGCCGTAGGTCCACAGGATGCGGGTCTCGGCGTCGGTGATGGCGATGACCAGGTCGCCGTCCTCGGCGGTGCGTCGCAGGTCGGCCTCCACGCGCTCGACGGCGGTCTGGAGGGGCGACTGCCGCCAGTAGGCCGCGGTGTCGGACTCGTCGGCCAGCGGCGCCTCCGTGAGGTCCGGCGTGACAGCACCGGTGGACAGCTGCCAGCTGTCCCGGATCTCGGGACGCACCCGGTCGCTCGCCTCGTCGCCCAGCTCGACGAAGGCGGTCCAGGCCTGCACGGCCTCGAGCCGGCGGTCCCGCAGGTCGCGGTCGGTGCTCATGGTCCCCCACACGGTGTGCTGCGCGCTGCTCGGGTGTGACGGTGGTCACGGTAGCGCGCCGGACCTGACCGTGGCACTGGTCTGGGGCAGCGGGCCGGACCAGCTGGCGGTCAGCGGGGGGTGTGCGGGTCCTGGTGGATGCGGCCGCTGGAGCTGGCCAGCCGGTGGCCGGTGCCGCCCCACTGCCGGGCGACGATCTCGGCGGCGATGGAGACGGCCGTCTCCTCCGGGGTGCGGGCACCGAGGTCGAGTCCGATCGGGCTGCTCAGCCGGTCGAGCTCCTCGTCCGTGAGCCCGGCGTCGCGGAGCCGCTGCATCCGGTCGTCGTGGGTGCGCCGCGAACCCATCGCCCCGACGTATGCGACCTCGGGCAGTCGCAGCGCGACCTCGAGCAGCGGCACGTCGAACTTGGGGTCGTGGGTGAGGACGCACACGACGGTGCGCCGGTCGATGTGCCCGGCCTCGACCTCCGCGTCGAGGTAGCGGTGCGGCCAGTCGACGACCACCTCGTCGGCGTCGGGGAAGCGGCTGGTGGTGGCGAAGACGGGCCGGGCGTCGCACACGGTGACGTGGTAGCCGAGGAAGGACCCCACCCGGGCCACGGCCGCGGCGAAGTCGATCGCCCCGAAGACCAGCATCCGGGGCTTGGGCGCGAAGCCCCAGACGAAGACCCGCATCCCCTCGCCACGCCGCTCGCCGTCGGGCCCGTAGGTGAGCGTGGCGTTGCTGCCGGCGGCGAGCAGGCCGAGCGCGTCGTCGTGCACGGCGTCGTCGGCGCGCGGCGACCCCAGCGACCCCTCGGCGTCCCGGTCGGGGCGGACCACCATGCGACGCCCGAGCCACGCGGGGTCCGGGTGGTCGATGACGGTGGCGAGTGCCACCGGACGGCCGGCCTCGATGTCGGCGGCGATCGCACCGAGCTCGGGGAAGGTGTCGCGCGAGACCTTCTCGACGTACACGTCGAGGATGCCGCCGCAGGTCAGGCCGACGGCGAACGCGTCGTCGTCGGAGACGCCGTACCGCTCGAGGACCGGCGCGCCGGAGTCGACGACCGCCTGGCCGAGCTCGTAGACCGCACCCTCGACACAGCCGCCGGACACCGATCCGACGGCCGTGCCGTCGGGTCCGACCAGCATCGAGGCGCCCGCGGGACGGGGTGCGGAGCTGAAGGTCGCCACCACGGTGCCGACGCCGACGGTCTCGCCGGCCTCCCACCACGCCATCAGCTCGCCCAGGACGTCACGCACGACCGACCACCTCCACGAGCTCGGCGAAGGCCGCCAGCGAGTGGCCGGCCACGAAGTCGTCACAGTGCGGGAGGGCGGCCGCGATGCCGCCCTGGACCGGCTCGTATCCGGCCTTGCCGCGGTGCGGGTTGACCCACACGACCCGGTGGGCGACCCGCTGCAACCGCGCCATCTGCTCGCCCAGGAGGGCCGCGTCGCCGCGCTCCCAGCCGTCGCTGAAGACCACGACGACCGAGCCGCGGGCCATCCCGCGCTGCCCCCAGCGGTCCATGAAGACCCGCAGGGTCTCGCCGAGCCGGGTGCCGCCGGACCAGTCGGGGACGGCCTCGCCGGCGGCCACGATCGCCCGGTCCGGGTCGCGGTGGTGCAGCGCGCGGGTGACGTGGGTGAGCCGGGTGCCGAGGGTGAAGACCTCGACCCGCGGCTGGGCGGTGACGAAGCGGTGGGCGAGGCGCAGCAGCGCGTCGGCGTACCCGCTCATCGAGCCGCTCACGTCGACCAGCAGGACGATGCGGCGCGGACGGACCCGGCGGCGCCGCCAGGCCAGGTCGCCGGGCTCGCCCATCCGGCGCAGCGAGTCGCGCAGCGTGCGCGACGCGTCCAGGCGGCCGCGGTGCCAGGGCTCGTGCCGGGCCGTACGACGCGTGGGCGCGGTGGGCCGCAGGGTCGCGAACATCGCGGCGAGCCGCTGCTTCTCGGCGGCGTCCAGGGTGGCCACGTCGCGGTGGCGCAGCACGTCGGAGGTGGTGGCCTTGGCGCGGAGCACCTCGTCGTCCTCGTCGGCGTCCCCTTCGCCGGGCGCGTCGATGCTGGGCAGCGCGATCGCCGCGGGGACCGGGGGTCCGCTGTCGCGGCGACGCGGGAGCTCGCCGCGCGGGTCGAACCACGCCTCGAAGACCTGGTCGTAGCGGGCCAGGTCGTCGGGGCCGGCACACAGGGTGGCGCGCCCGGCCCAGTAGGTCGCACGGCGGTCGTCGAGGCCGACCAGGGCCGTGGCCTCGAGGAACGCGTGGGAGCGGTCCTGCGTGACCGGCACCCCGGCCGCCCGCAGGGCCCGGGTGAAGCCGAGGAGCGCCGGTAGCGCGTCGGCGGGGCCGGCGTCCTCGGGCATCGTGGTCAGGACGGTGCCGGTCACGGCGTGAGCATCCGGTCGAGCGCCTGGCGCACCCGGTCGGCGTCCTCGCGGTACTTCACGAGCGCGCCCAGGGTGGCCGCGGCGGTCGCCAGGTCGAGGTCGGTGGTGCCGAGGTGGTGCAGCGCCCGCGCCCAGTCGAGGGTCTCGGCGACCCCGGGCGGCTTGAGCAGGTCGTCACGGTCCCGCAACTGCTGGACGACGTTGACCACCTGGCGGGCCAGCGTCTCCGACACCTCCGGCGCCCGCGAGCGCACGATCTCGACCTCGCGCTCGAGGCCCGGGTGGTCGATCCAGTGGTAGAGGCAGCGCCGCTTGAGCGCGTCGTGGAGCTCGCGGGTGCGGTTGGAGGTCAGCACCACGATCGGCGGGGTCGGCGCGCTGACCGTGCCCAGCTCGGGGATGGTCACCTGCCAGGTCGAGAGCACCTCGAGCAGGAACGCCTCGAACTCGTCGTCGGCCCGGTCCACCTCGTCGATGAGGAGCACCGCCGGGGACTGCTGGAGCGCGGCGAGGACGGGGCGGGCGAGCAGGAAGCGCTCGTCGTACAGGCTCTTCTCGGCCTCCTCCGCGCTGCTCTCCGCGCCGGCCGCCTCGAGCGCGCGCAGGTGCAGGATCTGGCGCGGGAAGTCCCAGTCGTAGAGCGCCTGGGTGGCGTCGATGCCCTCGTAGCACTGGAGCCGGATGAGCGGCAGGTCCAGCGTGGCGGCCAGCGCCTCCGCGAGCGCGGTCTTGCCGGTGCCGGGCTCGCCCTCCAGCAGCAGCGGCCGCTGCATGCGGTCGGCGAGGAAGACGATGGTGGCGAGCTCCTCGTCGGCGAGGTAGCCGGTGGCGCCGAGGCGTGCTGCGACGTCGGCGGCGGAGCTCAGACCGGTGTCCATGTCGGTCAGGCTACGACCCCCACGTTGGTCGGACGTTGGCGTCCGCACCCCGGCCCTGTCGGGGTCCGCGCAACGCCCGTCGTCCCGGCAGACTGGTCGGGTGAGCACCCCCGAGCCCAAGACCTGCGCGTCCTGCGGGCGCACGATCGAGTGGCGCAAGAATGGGAGCGCGACTGGGACTCGGTGCGCTACTGCTCGCAGGGCTGCCGCAGGCGCCGAACGACCCCCGAGGACGAGGCGCTCGAGGCCGCGATCGTCCGCCTGCTCGCGGCGCGTGGACGGTCGGCGGGCATCAGCGGCACCGATGCCGCTCGGGTGGTCGCGGACGGCGCCGACTGGAGCGCCCTGGTCGAGCCGGCCCGCAGGGCGGCCCGCCGGCTGGCCGCCGCCGGTGAGGTCGAGATCGTCCAGGGTCGCCGGGTGGTCGACCCCTCCACGGCCCGGGACGAGTTCCGCATCCGTCGACGCTGAGCCCCCGTCACCGCCGGGCGAGGAGGTGCGCGGCGGTCTCCAGGAACGGCCGGCCCACCCGCTCGGCGCCGAACGACGTGACGTAGAGCCCGGTGGAGACGCGCTCGAGGAACGCCCAGGCCCGCACCCGGTCGCGGTCGGTGCCGGTGCGCTCGGCGACGAGGTCGCACCAGCCGTCGAGGCGCGTCCGCGCGTCGGGACCGGTCAGGTGCGAGCACCAGTCGCGCAGCACCACGCCCGCGTCGTACGCCGGGTCGCCGCGGAAGCCGTCCGGGTCCACGAAGACGTACCCGGCCGGCGCACCCTCCCGCGGCGCCGTCACCGGCAGCGCGTTGCCGGGGTGGGCGTCGCCGTGGAGGACCACGGTGGTGGCCGGGTCGTGCCCGGCCAGCGCGTCGGCGTGGGCCAGCGCGGCGCGCAGGACCCGCCGGTCGGTGGGCCGGCCGAGGCGCTCGTCCAGGTCGACGACCAGGGCGCGCAGGCTCACCGCCTTGTCCTCCCCCGGCGGAACGGCGTCCAGCGGCAGCCGCCACGCCTCGCGCAGGGTGTCGGTCAGCAGGGCGATGGCCCGCTCGGGCGGTGCGCCGGACTGCGCGAGGGCGGGTCCGAGCGACTCGACCAGCACCGCGTCGTGCTCGGGGTCGTGGCCGTGCAGCAGCGCGTAGCCGCGTCCCCCGGCCGCCCCGAGCACCCGCGCCTCGGCGACCAGGTCGTGGCCGGGCACCCCGACCTTGACCACGCGCTCCTGCCCGTCACGGGTCGTCGCGCGGCAGACGTACGACGCACTCCCGCCGGGCAGCGGGCGGCCCATCGCCACCTGCCAGCGCTCCTCGAGCGCGGCGAGGACCCCGGGCAGGTCGCGGTGCCAGGCCGCTCCCTCCTCGCCCTGGCCGGCCAGCTTGGCGCGGGTGAGCGGCTGCAGGCGCGGAGCGGTCACCGGTCGGTCACCGGGTGTCCCGGTCGGCGCCGGTGGCGAGGTCCCCGCACTCGACGAGGGTGACCTCGTGCGCCGCCAGGTAGGGCTTCGCCCCGACGTCGCCGTGCAGCGTCGCCACAAGGGGGGCGAGGTGGTCGGCGCCGAGCAGGACCGGGTGCCCCGCCTCCCCGTCGTACGCCGCCCGCGCGAGGACCGCGCGCCCGGTCCCGGTCCCCAGCACCCGCGCCACGACGGGTGCGTCGACGTCGGGCAGGTCGACGAGCGAGACGAGCACCGCGTCGGTGTCGCCCACGGCGAGGAGCCCCGCACGCAGGCTGGCACCCATCCCCTCGTCCCAGTCGTCGGCGACGACCACCTCGACGGGGAGGTCCTCCAGGAGCACGCGCGCCTCGTCGGCCGAGGCGCCCAGCACCACGTGGACCGGCGCGCAACCGCCGTCGAGCAGTGCTTGGGCGGAGCGCCGCAGCCACGAGGTGCCGTCGACGTCGTGCACCAGGGCCTTGGGGGTGCCCATCCGGCGGCCGGCTCCGGCGGCGAGCAGCAGTCCCGTCGTCATGCCGCCACCGTAGAGGGGCGTGGCCCGCCCCTCGAGCCGGAGCTCACGGCGCGTCGGACGTGCAGACGCGGCAGGCGTCGAGGGCCGTGCCGCTCGCCACGGGACGGCCCGTCAGGCCCGGGTGGCGACCGTCAGCAGGACCGCGGCGTCGGTGTCGGCGTGCAGGTCGTGCCGGTGCTGCGGGATGACCAGGTAGTCGCCGGCGGCGCCCTCCCACATCTCGTCGCCCGCGGTGAGGCGGACCGTGCCGGCCAGGACCTGCAGGCTGGCCTCGCCCGGGGCGTCGTGCTCACCGAGCGAGCGACCCCCCACGAGCGCGATGAGGGTCTGCCGCATGTCGTGCTCACGGCCGCCGAAGACGGTGACCGAGGCCCGTCCGCTGCTGGACGCGCGGGCGTGGGCCAGCTGCTCCTCGGCCAGGTGGGTCAGGGAGGTGGATTCCATGGATGTCTCCTCGTCGTGGGGTGTCACCGGCCCGGAAGGGCCGATCGGGGTACGTCGGGCAGGAAGGTCGGGATGTCGTCTCGCGCGCGCTCGACGAGCTCCCAGCCGGCGGCACCGAGGGTGACCACCGAGACCGGGAAGATGCCGAGGTTCTCCCGCTCGACGTGCCGCTCGAGCTCCAGCAGCAGGGCCAGGACGTCGCGGTCGAAGTCGGGGTCGCGGACGTCGAGGCCGGCGATGGCGGAGTCGAGACCCCGGTGCTCGCCCTCGAGCTGGGCCACCTCGTCGGCCCAGTCGCCCTGGTCGCGCAGCGCCGAGAAGATGCCCTGCTCCTCCCGGCGGACGTGCGGGTCGAGGTGCGAGGCCAGGTGCCGCAGTCGCTCGACGACCTCGGTGCGGTCGCCGGTGCGCAGCGCCGTACGCACCTCGTGGGCGTCCACGAGGATGACGTCGTGCTCCTCCATGAGCTCGGCGATCGGGGGCACCCCGCGACAGCCGCAGTACTCACACACCTCAGCCCACCCGGTCCCACCCGCGCCGCGACGGCGTGCTGCCGGGCTGGCCCGGCCGGGAGTCCCGGGACCGGTAGACGATGTAGGGCCGGGTCAGGTAGCCGATCGGGGCGCTGAAGACGTGCACGAGCCGGGTGAACGGCCAGAGCGCGAAGAGCCCGAACGCGACCAGGGCGTGCAACTGGAACCCGATCGGCGCGTCGGCCATCAGCTCGGCGTCGGGCTGGAAGGCGAGGAACGAGCGGTACCAGACCGAGACGCCCTCGCGGTAGTTGTACTCCCCGCCGAGGCTGAAGATCGAGCCCGCGATCGTGTTCCACATGCCCAGCACGATGGCCGCGCCGAGGAAGGCGTACATGACCTTGTCCATGACGGTGGTGGCCGAGAACACGGGGCCGACGGTGCGTCGTCGGTAGATCAGGATCGTCATCCCGACGAGCGCGGCCACCCCCGCGACGAGCCCGCCACCCACGGCGACGTAGTGGTAGAGGTGGTCGTCGATGCCGATCGCCGCGGTCCACGACCGCGGCACCAGCAGCCCGATCACGTGACCGCCGACGACGCCGAGCATGCCGAAGTGGAACAGCGGCGACCCGAGCCGCAGCATCCGGTCCTCGTAGAGCTGGGAGGACCGGGTGGTCCAGCCGAACTTGTCGTAGCGGTAGCGCCACACGTGGCCGACCACGAAGGTCGCCAGGCACAGGTAGGGGACGATGACCCACAGGAAGGTGCTCATCTCGGCGCTCCTACGGGGATGGTGGCGGGCGCGATGATCGGCGAGGAGCCGTAGCCCTCCAGGCCGACCTCCTCGGCCGGCGGCCCCTGCTCGACGAGGCGTCGTACGGCGTCGGCCTCGTCCCCCTCGAGGGGCGGGAGGGTGTCGCACAGGGCGAGCAGTGCCGCGGCCCACGGGGACCCCGTCGTGCCGTCGTCGTTGCGCCACCCGGTCAGCGCGAGCCGCAGCATCTCGACGGCCGCGCGGTGGTCCTCGAGCAGCCGCCACGCGGCGTCGGCGTCAGCGGTCGCCCCGAACTGCAGCACCGCACACAGGTGGTCGGGCAGCTCACCGGTCGACTCGTCCCACTCGGCCCCGGCCGCACGGTAGGCCTCCTTGAAGTGCACCAGCGCCATCCCGCGACGGCGGGTGTCGCCGTACGCGAAGTAGGTGAGGTAGAGCGCGCACTTGCGGGTGTGGTCGAAGGTGGCGACGTACTCCTCCTGCAGCGCGCCGAGCTCGGTCTCCCGGAGGTGGGCGATCAGGGGCGCGAGGCGGGGGTGGCCGGGCACCAGCGCCTCGACGGCGTCCAGCGACGCCACGAGCGCGGGCGTCGGGTAGTCGAGCAGCACCGACAGGGCTGCCCAGACCGGGCGTACGGCGTCCGCCCGGGGCCTGCGGCGCGGGAACGGGAACATCAGTCGTCCTTCCGCGCCGGGAAGAGGCCGTCGGGGGCACCCTTGCCGTCCCAGTTGAGGAGGTTGACCCGCGACGCCTTGTCGCCCGGCGAGGCGAGCGTGTCGGACGTCTGCCGGTCCTGGAGCATCCGGAAGTTCTCCACCGCGACCGGCGTCGGGTAGCCCGACCCCTCGCCGAACAGGTCCTGCTGACCACCGCCCTGGTCCGAGACCGGGCAGTCGGTGGCCAGCTCCTCGAGCGCGTGCGCCTGCTCGGCGTGAGCCGGGGGGATGACGTAGCGCTCGTCGTACTTGGCGATGGCGAGCAGCCGGAACATCTCGTACATGGTCTCCCCCGACATGCCCACGGACGCGGGGATGGAGTCGTCGGGGTCGCGTCCCAGGTTGATGTCGCGCATGTAGGAGCGCATCGCCGCGAGCTTCTTGAGCACCTTGGTCACGGGCTCGGGGTCGCCGGCGGTGAACAGGTTGGCGAGGTACTCGACGGGGATCCGCAGCGTGTCGATGGCGGCGAAGAGGTTGCCCCGCTCCTCCGCGTCCTCGCCCGTGTCGCGGACGACGTCGACGACCGGCGAGAGGGGCGGGATGTACCAGACCATCGGCATCGTGCGGTACTCCGGGTGCAGCGGCAGGGCCACCTCGTACGTGTTGATCAGCGCCCACACCGGCGACCTCCGCGCCGCCTCGATCCAGTCGGCGGGGATGCCCGCCGCCTCGGCCGCGCGTCGTACGTCGGGGTCCTCGGGATCGAGGAAGCAGCCGCGCTGGGCGTCGTACAGGGCGTGCTCGTCCTCGATCGACGCGGCCTCGAGCACCTTGTCGGCGTCGTAGAGGACGAGGCCGATGTAGCGCAGCCGGCCCACGCACGTCTCCGCGCACACGGTCGGGATGCCGACCTCGATCCGCGGGTAGCAGAACGTGCACTTCTCGGCCTTGCCGGTCTTGTGGTTGAAGTAGATCTTCTTGTACGGGCAGCCGGAGACGCACATGCGCCAGCCGCGGCAGCGGTCCTGGTCGACGAGGACGATGCCGTCCTCCTCGCGCTTGTAGATCGCGCCGGAGGGGCAGGAGGCCGCGCAGGACGGGTTGAGGCAGTGCTCGCAGATCCGGGGAAGGTAGAACATGAAGGTCTGCTCGAACTCGAGCTTCACCTTCTCCTCGATGCCCCGGAGCATCACGTCGCGCGCGGCGTGCTCCTGCGAGCCGCCGAGGTCGTCGTCCCAGTTGGCCGACCACTCGACGTTCATGTCCTTGCCCGTGAGCAGGCTCTTGGGCCGGGCGACGGGGAATGTGTCGGTCTGCGGTGAGTTGAGCAGCGTCTCGTAGTCGTAGGTCCACGGCTCGTAGTAGTCCTGGATGGACGGGAGCTTGGGGTTGGAGAAGATCGTGAGGAGCTTCTTGAGCCGGCCACCGGAGCGGAGCGCGATCCGGCCGTTGGGCTTGCGCACCCAGCCTCCCTGCCACTCCTCCTGGTCCTCGTAGGTCCGCGGGTAGCCGAGGCCGGGCCGGGTCTCGACGTTGTTGAACCAGACGTACTCGGTGCCGGAGCGGTTGGTCCACGCCTGCTTGCAGGTGACCGAGCAGGTGTGGCACCCGATGCACTTGTCGAGGTTCATGACCATCGCCATCTGCGCCATCACACGCATGCCGATGCCCCCTCGGTGGTTGAGGTGTGAGCGCAGCGAGCCTCGAAACCCATGTCAGTACTCCACCTTCGCGGTCCGCCTGCGGATCATGGTGACCTCGTCACGGTTGTTGCCGATCGGGCCGATGTAGTTGAAGAAGTAGGACAGCTGGGCGTAGCCCCCCACGATGTGGTTGGGCTTCATCAGGATCCGGGTGAGGCTGTTGTGGATGCCGCCGCGCTTGCCGTCCCGCTCGGTGAGCGGCACGTCGATGAGCCGGTCCTGGGCGTGGTGCATGTAGACCGTCCCCTCCGGCATCCGGTGGCTGACGATCGCCCGGGCGGCCACCACGCCGTTGCGGTTGACCATCTCGATCCAGTCGTTGTCCTTGATCCCGACCTTGGCCGCGTCCCGGTCGGACATCCACACCGACTGGCCGCCGCGCGAGAGGGACAGCATGAAGAGGTTGTCCTGGTACTCGCTGTGGATCGACCACTTGTTGTGCGGCGTCAGGTAGCGCACGGACACGCCGAGCTCGTTCTGCTCGCCGATGGGCGTCTCCCCGAAGAGCGCGGTCATGTTGAGGGGTGGCCGGTAGACCGGCAGCATCTCGCCCATCCCGAGGAACCAGTCGTGGTCGACGTAGAACTGCTGGCGGCCGGTGAGGGTGTGGAACGGCTTGTGCCGCTCGATGTTGATGGTGAACGGCGCGTAGCGGCGACCGCCCGACTCGGAGCCCGACCACTCGGGTGACGTGATCACCGGGACGGGGGCGACCTGGGTGTCGGCGAAGGTGATCTGCTTGCCCTCGTGCTCGGCGGCGAGGTCGGCCAGCTCGGTGCCGGTGCGCTTCTCCAGGAACCGGAAGCCCTGGGTCGCGAGGTGGCCGTTGGACACCCCCGCCAGGTGCAGCATGGCGTCGGCCATCTGCACGTCGGTCTCGACCTTGGGCTGGCCGTCGCCGGCGCCCCCGTGGACGACGCCGTTGCGGGTGCGGAGGATGTCCACCTCGCGCTTCACGTCGTACGCGACGCCCTTGGTCAGCATGCCGACCTTCTCGAGCAGCGGGCCGATGGACGTCATCTTCTCGAAGACCTGGGTGTAGTCGCGCTCGACGACCGCGATGACGGGCATCGTCTTCCCGGGCACGGGGTCGCAGCCGTCCGGGTGGTCGGGGCCGAGCTTCCAGTCCTTGACCACGCCGTGCTCGCTCGCCATCGCCTCGGGGGTGTCGTGCCACAGCGGCTTGGCCACCACGTCCTTGCGGGTGCCGAGGTGGGTGACCGCGAGCTCGGAGAACTTCTCGGCGATGACCTTCCACGTGTCCCAGTCCGACTTCGTCTGCCACGGCGGGGCGATGGCGGGGTTGAACGAGTGGATGAAGGGGTGCATGTCGGTGGTCGACAGGTCGTGCTTCTCGTACCAGGTGGCCGCCGGCAGGACCACGTCGCTGAAGATCGTGCTGCTGGTCATCCGGAAGTCGATCGTGGTGAGCAGGTCCAGGCGACCCTCGGCCGCCTTGTCGGGCCACGCGACGTCCCGGGGGCGCATGTCCGGCGGCGCCTCCACGGCGGTCGCCGCGCTGTCGGTGCCGAGCAGGTGGCGCAGGAAGTACTCGTTGCCCTTGGCCGAGGAGCCCAGCAGGTTGGAGCGCCACAGCGACAGGATGCGCGGGTGGTTGTCCTCCGCCTCGGGGTCCTCCACCGCGAACTTCAAGGTGCCCGCCTTGAGCTCCCGGGCGACGTACGCCGGCGCCTCCATGCCCGCGGCGTCCGCGTCGTCGGCGAGGGCCAGCGAGCTGCGGTCGAACGTCGGGTAGCTCGGGCTCCAGCCCAGGCGCACCGACTGCGCCAGCAGGTCCATCACGGTCCGCCCGGCGAAGATGCCGGTGCCGGCATCCAGGTCGTCTGCGCTGAAGGTGTCGTAGCGGTACTGGCTGGTGTTCACGTACCAGTACGCCGTCTGGTTCATGTGCCGCGGCGGGCGGTGCCAGTCGAGAGCGAAGGCCATGTGCTGGAAGCCCATGATCGGGCGGATCTTCTCCTGGCCCACGTAGTGCGCCCAGCCGCCGCCGTTGCGGCCCTGGCAGCCGGTGATCGTGGTGAGCACCAGCATCGCGCGGTAGATCTGGTCGGAGTGGAACCAGTGGTTGACCCCGGCCCCCATCAGGATCATCCCGCGACCCTCGGTGTCGATCGCGTTCTGCGCCCACTCGCGGGCCAGGCGCTCGACCTGGGCAGCGGGGACGCCCGTGTGGGTCTCCTGCCAGGCGGGGGTCGCTGGGTCCGTCGGGTCGTCGTAGCCCGTCGGCCACTCCCCGGGGAGGCCGTCGCGCGCGACGCCGTACTGGGCGAGCATCAGGTCCAGGACCGTGGTCACGAGCCGGTCCCCCACCCTCGCGACCGGTACGCCGCGCCGGTGCCGGCGGACCTTGCCGTCGGGGTCGTCGAAGCGCGGCAGCTCGACCTCGACGGACTCGCGGGTCCCGCCCTCGCGGTCGGCGTACATCGTGAGCGCCGGGTCGATGTCGCCCAGCTCGAGGTTCCACCGGCCCAGCCCCTCGTCGCCGAAGCGGTGGCCGATGGCGCCCTGCGGGATGCGGACCTCGCCGGTGCCGGCGTCGATGACGGCCGGCTTCCACATCGCGTTCTCCGCGCCACCCTCCGGGTGCTCGATGTCACCGGCGACGAGGTACTTGCCGGGACGGTAGGCGCCGTCGCCGGTGGGCTCGAGGCAGATGAGGTTCGGGAGGTCGGTGTACTGCTTGTTGTAGTCGGTGAAGAACGGCACGTCCTGGTCGACGAAGAACTCCTTGAGCACCACGTGGCCCATCGCCATCGCGAGCGCCCCGTCCGTCCCGGGGGCGGTGGTGACCCACTCGTCGGCGAACTTCACGTTCTCCGCGTAGTCGGGGGCGACCGCGACGACCTTCTGGCCGCGGTAGCGCGCCTCGGTCATCCAGTGCGCGTCCGGGGTGCGGGTCATCGGGACGTTGGAGCCCCACATGATCAGGTAGCCCGCGTCCCACCAGTCCCCCGACTCGGGCACGTCGGTCTGGTCGCCGAACATCTGCGGGGAGGCGTTGGGGAGGTCGGCGTACCAGTCGTAGAAGGACAGCATCGGGGCGCCGATGAGCTCCAGGAAGCGCGATCCCGAGGCGTAGGAGACCGGTGACATCGCGGGGATCGGGGAGAACCCGGCGATCCGGTCCGGGCCCCAGCGCTTGACCGTGTAGACGTGGGCCGCGGCGACGATCTCGGCCACCTCGTCCCAGCTGGCGCGGACCAGGCCGCCCTTGCCCCGCGCCTTCTTGTAGAGCCGGGCCTGCTCCTCGTCCTGGACGATCGAGCCCCAGGCGACCACGGGGTCGCCGTACTTCTGCTTCGCGGCGCGGAAGAGCTCCAGCAGCACGCCCCGGACGTAGGGGTAGCGCACCCGGGTCGGGCTGTAGGTGTACCAGCTGAACGCGGCGCCGCGGGGGCAGCCGCGGGGCTCGTACTCGGGCTTGTCGGGGCCGGCCGAGGGGTAGTCGGTCTGCTGGGCCTCCCACGTGATGATCCCGTCCTTGACGTAGACCTTCCACGAGCAGGAGCCGGTGCAGTTGACCCCGTGCGTCGAGCGGACCACCTTGTCGTGGCTCCAGCGGTCGCGGTAGAACGCGTCCCCCTCCCGGCCGCCCTTCTTGAACAGGGCCCGGCCGTCCTCGGACGCCGTCGCCTTGGTGAAGAAGGTCCGGCCCCCGATCAGGGCCGAGGTGAGGGGGCCTTCGAGCGCTGTCATGCGGTCTCCGATGCGGCGGCGGTACGACGGACGACGGTGAGGGTCAGCAGGAGCGTGAGCGCGGCGGTGGCCGCCAGCAGCCACAGCCCGATGGCGTAGGAGTCGGTCTGGCCGTAGACGTAGCCCATCAGCAGGGGCGGCACGAACCCGCCGAGACCGCCGGCCGCACCGACGAGGCCGGTCACCCCACCGACCCGGGCCGGCTCGGTCACCCGGGCGATCAGGGCGAAGACGGCACCGCTGCCGGCGCCGAGGGCCGCGGCCATGGCCAGGAACGCCACCGTGCCGGCGCCGTCCAGCGGAGGGGTCCCGGCCGCCACGGCGGCGCACAGCGCGACCAGGGCGTAGACGGCGGCGAGCACCGGGATCGGGCCGAACCGGTCCGAGAGCGCACCGCCGAGTGGGCGGCACAGGACCGCGACGACCACGAACCCCGCCATCCGGTTGGCGGCGTCCGCCGGGGTCAGCCCGTGGGCGGTGATGAGGTAGGCCGGCAGGTAGACCGAGAAGGCGACGTAGCCGCCGAACGCGACGGCGTACAGGATGCAGGCCTGCCAGGTGATCGGCAGCTTGGCATTGGCGACGAGTCGTGAGGCCAGCGACGTCGTGGGCACCACGCGCCCGGGGGCGTCACGCAGCAGCACCCACGACACGACGGCGTACGCCGCGAGGGCGATCGCGGTGATGACGAACGGCAGCCTCTCGTCGCGCTCGAAGAGCTTGACGGTGGTGAGCGCGCTGATGGCGGTGCCGCCCATGCCCGCTCCGAAGATGCCGATCGCGAGCCCACGCCGCTCGGGCGGGAACCACGCGTTGACGAAGGGCACCCCGACGGCGAAGGCCGTGCCGCCGATCCCCAGGAAGAACCCGCCCACGAGCAGCAGGGTGTAGGAGTCGATGGCCACGAACCCGATGAAGAGCACCGGGATCACCGTGGCCGCGGAGACGAGCGGGAACATCACCCGGCCGCCGTACCGGTCGGTCAGCGCGCCGACGACGATCCGGCCCAGCGACCCGACGAGCACGGGGACCGCCACCAGGAGCGCCACGTCGGACTCGGACAGCTCGCCCAGCGCCCCGGTCTTGCGGAACATCGGCCCGAGCGGGCTGATCAGGGCCCACGCCCAGAAGTTGACGGCGAAGCCCAGCGTCGCCAGGACCAGCATCAGCACGGGACCACCCGTGGTGGTGGGGGTCCCGGTCGTGGCCTCTGCGTCGTGCCGTGCCGTCATGCGGCGCCTCCCGTTGGTCCATGGGTAGCGCGTACGGCGACCCCGTGTCCACCATCGGGCACCGGGAGGTCGAGGCGTAGGGACTTACGTCCCGATCCCGCGGGCTCGGCGGCCCGGCGTGGCCCCAGCGGTCAGGAGGGACGCACGGCGATCGCGTCGACCTCGACGAGCTGGTCGGGGTAGCCGAGCAGCGCGACGCCGAGCAGGGTGCTCGGGGCGTCGTGCTCCCCGAAGGCGGCGCGCACCACCTCCCAGGCGGCGACCAGGTCGGCGCGGTCGGAGGACGCGACGTAGACCGTGGTCCGGGCGACGTCGGTGAGGCCGCAGCCGGCGTCGGCGAGGGCGGTGACCAGGTTGGCCATCACGCGACGCGCCTGCTCGGCCACGTCACCCGGCGCGACCACGTCGCCGGCGGCGTCCAGCGGGCACGCGCCGGCGGTGAGGACGAGGTCGCCGGCGCGGGCGGCACAGGCGTAGGGCGCGGAGTCGGTGAGGGTCGGGGACCGGAGCAGCTCGACGGGGCTCATGGGGGCATGGTGCCAAAGCCGACGTGTCCGGAGACGGAGCAAGGCCCCCACCCGGAGGTGGGGGCCTTGCTGGTGGAGCTGGAAGGGCTGGTGGACCGGTTTCGAGACGCGTCCCGCACTCCGTCACTGCGTTCCGGAGTGCGTCGACGCTCCTCAACCTGATCGCCCACGGTCACCCGCGGCTTCGCCGCGGATGACCTGGCGATCAGAAGTCCATGCCGCCCATGCCACCCATGTCGCCACCGCCGCCGCCCATGGCCGGAGCCTTCTCGGGCTTGTCGGCCACGACGGCCTCGGTGGTGAGGAAGAGCGCCGCGATGGAGGCGGCGTTCTGGAGGGCGGACCGGGTCACCTTGGCGGGGTCGATGATGCCCTCGGCGATCATGTCGACGTACTCGCCGGTGGCCGCGTTGAGGCCGTGGCCCGGGGTCAGGTTGCGCACCTTCTCCGAGACGACGCCACCCTCGAGACCGGCGTTGATCGCGATCTGCTTGAGCGGGGCCTCGATGGCGACCTTGACGATGTTGGCGCCGGTGGCCTCGTCACCCGACAGGTCGAGCTTGAGGAAGGCCTCGGTGCCCGCCTGGACGAGGGCCACGCCGCCGCCGGCGACGATGCCCTCCTCGACCGCAGCCTTGGCGTTGCGGACGGCGTCCTCGATGCGGTGCTTGCGCTCCTTGAGCTCGACCTCGGTGGCCGCGCCGACCTTGATCACCGCGACACCGCCGGCCAGCTTGGCCAGGCGCTCCTGCAGCTTCTCGCGGTCGTAGTCGGAGTCCGACTTCTCGATCTCGGCGCGGATCTGGTTGACCCGGCCCTCGATCTGGCCCTGGTCGCCAGCGCCCTCGACGATGGTGGTCTCGTCCTTGGTGATGACGACCTTGCGGGCCTGGCCGAGGAGCTCGATGCCGGCCGACTCGAGCTTGAGGCCGACCTCCTCGGAGATGACCTGGCCACCGGTGAGGATGGCGATGTCCTGGAGCATGGCCTTGCGGCGGTCACCGAAGCCGGGAGCCTTGACGGCGACCGACTTGAAGGTGCCCTTGATCTTGTTGACGACCAGGGTCGACAGCGCCTCGCCGTCGACGTCCTCGGCGATGATCAGCAGCGGCTTGCCGGACTGCATGACCTTCTCCAGCAGCGGGAGGAGGTCCTTGACCGTGGAGACCTTGGAGTTGGCGATGAGGATGTAGGGGTCCTCCAGCACCGCCTCCATGCGCTCGAGGTCGGTGGCGAAGTAGGCCGAGATGTAGCCCTTGTCGAAGCGCATGCCCTCGGTCAGCTCGAGGTCGATGCCGAAGGTGTTCGACTCCTCGACGGTGATGACGCCTTCCTTGCCGACCTTGTCCATCGCCTCGGCGATGGCGTCACCGACGGTGGTGTCGCCACCGGCGGAGATGGTGGCCGTGGCCGCGATCTGCTCGCGGGTCTCGACCTCCTTGGCCATCGAGAGCAGCTGCTCGGAGACCGCGGTGACCGCAGCCTCGATGCCGCGCTTGAGGCCCATCGGGTTGGCGCCGGCCGCGACGTTGCGCAGGCCCTCGCGGACCATGGCCTGGGCCAGCACGGTGGCCGTCGTCGTGCCGTCACCGGCGACGTCGTCGGTCTTCTTGGCGACCTCCTTGACCAGCTCGGCGCCGATCTTCTCGTAGGGGTCCTCCAGCTCGATCTCCTTGGCGATCGAGACACCGTCGTTGGTGATCGTGGGGGCGCCCCACTTCTTCTCCAGGACGACGTTGCGGCCCTTGGGGCCGAGGGTCACCTTCACCGCGTCGGCGAGGGTGTTCATCCCGCGCTCGAGGCCGCGACGGGCTTCCTCGTTGAAAGCAATCAGCTTGGCCATACTCAGCGATTTCCTTCGTGATGAGTCTGTGTGGGTGGCGTCGGTGGGCTGCCCGCGACGGACGACCCGCACGGACCGACGGACCATTCCCGTCGACGTGCGGACCTCAGCGATCACCGATGCCGAGTTGTCACTCACATGATGAGAGTGCCAGCCTCATGTTTAGCACTCGACCCCGGCGAGTGCAAACAGCTCAGGGCGCGACGTGGACGGTCGGCTCGTGCTCCACCGGGAAGTTCACCGACGACGCGATGAAGCACGCCTCGCCCGCCTCCCGATGGATGCGCAGGGCCACCTCGACCTGGGACTCGTCGGCCACGGTCACCACCGGGCGCAGGAGCACCCGGGTGAAGTGCCCGCCGATCCCCTCCTGCGCCATGGTGCCGACGGGCGAGTCGGCGTACGACGTCACGACGACGCCGTGGGTGACCGCCATGTGGAGGTAGGACAGCAGGTGGCACTGGGCCAGCGCCGCGACGAGCAGCTCCTCGGGGTTCCACCGGGAGGCGTCGCCGCGGAAGGTCGGGTCCGCCGAGCCCTCGAGCGCGGGCTTGCCGGCCGCCCGCAGCACCACGTCGCGCGCGTAGTCCCGGTAGCCGCTCGTGCCGCTGCCCCGGTTGCCCTTCCACTCGAGGTCGAGGGCGTAGGTGTGCTCCATGCGGCTCACCCCAGCCGGGCGACGACGAGGTCGGCGAAGGGGTCGGCGTTGGCGGGCAGCACGTCGAGGTAGAGACCGGGCTCGATCAGCTCGAGCTCGGAGACCACCCACTCGTCGTCGTGGAGCAGCAGGTCGACGCGGACGTAGTCGAGCGGACGCTCGAAGCGTTCGGCCAGCCAGGCGTCCGCGAGCGACGCGACCTCCGCGACCACCGGGTCGATCGGCACCGGCCGGGAGGCGCCGCCGAACTCCTCGTGCACCCGCACCTCGTCGCCGGCGGGCAGCTTGTCGACCTGGGAGACCACGCGGCCCCCGATGACGAAGACCGACACCTCCCCGTGGGTGCGCACCGACTCGACGAGCGGCTGGGCGATCCAGGGACCGCCGACCGGTGGGTACGTCGGGTGGCTGCGGAGGGTCTGGCCGAGGCGGGGGTCGTGCGGGTCCGAGACCACGATCAGCCCGGCGCCGCCGGCGCTGACGCGCGGCTTGACGACCGCCGTGCCGAACTCCTCGATGGCGGCGGCGAACTCCGTCGGCGAGGACGTGAGGCGGGTCGGGACCGCCGGGAGCGTCCCGAGGTCGGCGAGGTAGGCCTTGTCGTGGTTCCACGAGAAGACGTCGGCCCCGTTGAGGAGGCGGGACTGGTCGAGCGAGCGGGTCCAGCCGAGGAACTCCTCGGCGCGCGTGGCGTAGTCCCACGTGGACCGGACGACGACCAGGTCCGCGGCGTCCCAGTCGACGGCCTCGTCGTCCCACGCCGCCCACGCGTGGTCGACCCCGCGGGCGGCCAGGGCTGCGTCGAGCGCCTCGCTCCCGGGCTCGCCGTGGGGCAGGTCGGCGCACGTGGCCAGCAGGACGGTCACGGGGTCTCCTCGGGGGTCGCGGCGGCGCTGGCGGCCGGGTCGGGCGAGCTGCCGTGGAAGTGCCCGGAGCTGGTGTCGCGGTTGGTGCCCTCGCGGTTGTCACCCTTCTCGATGACGACGAGGTTGTGGTAGCAGTGCACCGCCCGGACGTGCGTGTCGGTGTAGGTCGGCTCGTAGCCCTCGACGAGCAGCTCCTCGTGGTTGAGGCCGTCGACGAGGTCCTTGACCATGTCCATCGACGTCCCCCGGGCCCGCGGGTCGAGCTGGCCGCCCCAGGCGGGCCAGTACGACGTCTGGGTGTCCTCGATGCAGTAGATCGCGCCGTCGGGGAGCAGCGGGAAGACGATCGAGAAGGTCTCGCGGACGTGGGCCGGCACGTGGCTGCCGTCGTCGATGACGACCGTCGGGACGCCCCGCTCCTCGAAGATCCGGCGGAAGACGTCGGGGTCCGTCTGGTCGCCGCGGTAGGTCACGATCGGGCCCTGGTCGATGAAGGACTTGTCCTCGATGTCGAGACCGACGATCGTCGCCCGCGGGAAGAACCAGCGCCACATCTTCAGCGACGCCCCGCTGCGCTTGCGCCGGGTGTAGCCGCCCACCCCGATCTCCAGCAGGGTGAACTCACGACGCCGCAGGTGCTGGAGGTGGCGCTCGTAGTGCGGGGTGTAGCGGTGCACGCCCCACTTGTCGGTGCCGAACTCCTCGGCCAGCTCGGTCAGGGTCATCGCCCGCAGCCGGCGCCGGCGTTCGCGACGTCGCTGCTGCGGCGTCGGCTCCGCCGTCTCGCTGGTGGGCGGCACGACGCCCTCGGGCGCCGCACCCGGGAGGCGGCGGCGCACGGCGGAGACGACCTGGTGCGGGGAGAGGGAGACCACGACGGAACCCTAACGACCGGGGGTCGGCCGCCCTCACCCCCCGAGGACGAGGGAGAGCGCGATGGCGGCCATCACGACGGCGATCACCCCGTCCAGGACCCGCCAGGCAGCGGGCCGGGCGAAGAGCGGCGCCAGGCGGCGCGCGCCGTACGCGAGCCCGAAGAACCAGACGAAGCTGGCCAGCACCGCCCCCGCCGCGAAGAACCAGCGCCCGTCGTCACCGTGCTGGTTGGCGATCGAGCCGAGCAGCAGGACGGTGTCGAGGTAGACGTGCGGGTTGAGGAAGGTCAGTGCGGCGGCCGTGGTCAGCACCGGGCGCAGCCCGACCCGCGCGCCACCGGTGGCCGCGTGCAGCTCGCCGGGGCGCACCGCGCGACGCAGGGCGAGGACGGCGTAGCCGAGCAGGAAGGCCGCCCCCGCCCAGCGGACCACGTCCAGGACCACCGGCACCCGCTCCACGATCGTGCCGATGCCGGTCACGCCGGCGAGGATCAGCGCGGCGTCGGCGGCCGAGCAGAGCAGCGCGACCGCACCCACGTGCTCGCGCCGGATCCCCTGCCGCAGCACGAAGGCGTTCTGGGCCCCGATGGCGACGATGAGGGAGAGACCGGTCAGGAAACCGGCGAGCACGGTGGTGGGCACCGTCAGAGGTTAGGCGGCGCCGGGCGGGCACTTCGGCGCCGCTGCGGCACGAGGTGGTCCGCGTCTGTTTTAATATGAGTAAGTTGGTTGACTTTAGACAGTGGGGAGCATCATGGAGGTCATCGTCGTCGAGGTCCCGGAGCTGGGGAACCACGCACACCTGGTCCACGACGGGGCACACGCCCTGGTCGTCGACCCCCCGCGGGACTGGCGCCCGCTCGAGCTCGCCGCCGAGGAGGCGGGCGTCCGCATCGCGGCGGTCGCCGACACCCACGTGCACAACGACTACGTCTCCGGCGCCCCGGGCCTGGCCCGCCGGCACGGGGCCGACTACTGGCTCTCCGCCGACGAGCAGGTGCACGTCGACCGCCTGGGCGTGCGCGGCGGCGACATCCTCGGTGTCGGCGACCTGGTCGTCCAGGTCCTGTCGACGCCCGGCCACACGTTGCACCACCAGTCGTTCCTGGTGACCGATCCCGAGTCCGGGGCCCGCACCGTGTTCTCGGGCGGCAGCCTGCTGCACGGCACGGTCGGCCGCACCGACCTGGTCGACCCGCTGCTGAGCCGGATGATGGGGCGGGCCCAGTGGGAGAGCGCCCGCCAGCTCGGCGCGCTCGACGACAGGGTGGGCCTCCACCCCACCCACGGCTTCGGCAGCCTCTGCGCCGCCACCGTCCCCGGGGGCGGCGTGCACGGCACCATCGGCGACGAGCGCGGGACCAACCCCGTGCTCCGGACCCCGCGGGACACCTACGTCGAGGCGCTCGTGGCCGGCTTCGGCCCGGTCCCCCGCTACTACCGCCACATGTCCGCCCTCAACCGGGCCGGCGCGGGGGCGACGCCGGTGCTGCCGCCGACCGAGGTCGACGAGGTCGCGGTGCACGCCGCGGTCCGCGCCGGCTCCTGGGTGATCGACCTGCGCTCGCGGCACGCCTTCGCCCGCGCCCACCTCACCGGCTCGGTCAACATCGAGGACTGCCCGCAGCTCGCGACGTACGCCGGGTGGCTGGTGCCGTGGGGCACCGACGTCGTCCTGGTCAGCGACTCCCCCGACGACCTCGCCGCCGGCGTGCACGACCTCGCCCAGATCGGGATGACGGTGCGGGCCACGCACCTCCTCGGCCCGGTCGACACCTGGCTCGACAGCACCGACTACCGCGTCGCCGACTGGGCGACGTACTCGCGCAGCCCGCGCGGCAGCGTCACCCTCGACGTGCGCCTCGACGCGGAGTACCACGCGTCGCACCTCCCCGACTCGATGCACGTCCCCCTGCACGACCTCGACGGCGCCATCGGCCGCCTCCCCGCGGGCCAGGTGTGGGTGCACTGCCGGAGCGGCTTCCGTGCTGCCATCGCGGCCAGCCTGCTCGCCCGCCGCGGCCGCGACGTGGTGCTCGTGACCGACGACTGGGACGCCATCGGGTCCATCGGCCTCCCGACCGTGGCCAGCCGCCCGGCGGCCTGATCGCCGAGGACGTAGTGTCGAGGGCAACGACCCGCCCACCGCCTCCGCCGGAGCGCGGCCACCGGTCGAGAAGGCGGTCGCCATGTCGACGCCCACCCCGTCCCCTCCTGCGTCCCCGGCGGCTGTCGACCGCGGTCCGCTCCGCCTCCGCGTCGTGACCCCGGCGGGAGCCGGCCACCTCGACGGGGGCTGGTGGCCGCGGGGCCGCGACCTCGCCACCGAGGTCGAAGACCTGGTCGACCACTTCCCGGCCCACCTCGGCCGCATCACCCGCGTGCTCTACTCCCCGCCCGACTGGGACGGCGCCGTCCCCCACGTGCGGGTGGCCGGCCGCCAGGTCGAGACCTGCTCGTTGCCGCACGACGACACGCACCACGTCGACGTGCTGACGACGGACCGCACGACCCTGCGGCTCCTCGTCGTGCCGCCGGACTTCAACGACGCCGACGGCGAGGAGGCCCTGCTCGCGGCCGCGACGCCCGGCAACTCCCACGCCGCCGAGGATCTCCTGCGCACGGTCACCGACGAGCCCGACGTCGACCCCCGCGACCGGTGGCGCGACGACGGCAGCGCCGGCTGGGGCTACGAGACGGCGGAGCCGCCGCCCGGCTGAGACCCCGGCCCGGACCTCGGCCCGGGTGACCGTGCCGGCGCGTGGTGCCCGAACGGGACCGTCTCGGCGTACCCGAGCGCGGCCAGCACCGAGGGCAGCATCGCCGACGCCGTCCGCTTGTAGCCGTGGGTGCTGGGGTGGAACCGGTCCAGGCTGAACATCTCGTCGGGGTTGGTGATGAAGAACGGCCCGACCACGTGCGCCAGCGACACCGCCCGGGCGCCGGTCGCCAGGGCAGCGTCGCGCTGGGCGGCCGCCAGCTGCCGTGAGGCCCGGGAGCCCAGGGAGCGCAGCGGCTGGGGCACCGGCCGCAGGGCGCCGAGGTCCGGGCAGGTGCCCACCACGACCGGGGTCCCCCGCTCGCCCAGCAGCTCGATCGCCTCGGTGAGGTGTCGCACCGAGTCCGCGGTGGGCACCCGGTGGGTCACGTCGTTGCCGCCGACCACGATCACGGCGACGTCGGCGCGGTAGCCCGGAGGGAGCCCGGCCAGCTGCCCCGCCAGCTCGGAGCTCTCCGACCCGACCCGCGCCGCGGTGTGCAGGCGTACGCCGCGCCCGGTGCGTTTGGCGACGCGCCTGGCCAGGCCACCGCCGAGCGTGTGCTTCGGGGCGTCGGCGCCGAGCCCGGCCGCGATCGAGTCCCCGAGGACGAGCAGCTCGACCGGGTCGCCGTACCGCTTCTTCCAGACCTTGTCCGCGTCGGGGGCGACCTCGCCGAGGGCGTGGTGGTTGATACGGGTGCGGGCGACGGCGGCCTGGCGGGTGAGCAGCTCGCGCGCGCCGTACGCCGCGGCGCCGGCGATCGCACCGAGGGTCGCCGCACCCAGTCCCAGCCGCGCCCAGCCCCGTGCGGTCCCGCTCGTCGTCATGGGCGCTTTCAACCAGACGCGACCGAACGCCGGGCCAACGGCGGTCGAGGGGCGGCCGTCGGGGACGCGACGGACTGGTCCGAACGGACGATCGGAACAGGACTTCGTACTCATGTGCGCACCTCCGCGAAGGGCCACAGTGGAGACATGACCACCTCCACCCCGCAGAGGGAACCGCACGACCACCGTCGCGCCGCGACCGCGGTCCAGCTCGGCTGGTTGCGTCGCGAGCTCGCCGACTGGCAGTCCGCCGGCATCGTCGACGCGACCCAGGCCGCCGCCATCTCCGATCGCTACCGCACCGTCTCGGAGACCCGGCGCTTCTCGCTCGGGCGCCTCCTCCTCGCCCTCGGGGCGCTGTTCGTCGGCGTGGGCCTCATCTGGCTGGTCGCCGCCAACCTCGACCAGCTGCCGCCCCTGCTCCGCTTCGCCGTCGTGGCCGCGTTCTGGCTGGCCTTCCTCGTCGGCGGGGAGCTCGCGGCACCGCGGCTGACGCCCGGGGTGCTCGGCGCGCTGCGGCTGCTGGCCGCGCTGGCCTTCGGCGCGACGATCTTCCAGGCCGCACAGTCGATGCAGGTGCCGGCCTACGAGCCGGTGCTCCTGGGGCTATGGTCGGCCGGCACCCTCCTGCACGGCTACCTGACCCGCGCGGTGATGCCCCTGCTGGTCGGCATCGCCACCGGCCTCGTCTGGTGGATCTGGCAGCCCCTGGCCGAGTCCGGGAGCGGCGCGGGTGCGGTGCTCGCCATCGGCACGGCGTCGGTGCTGGCCGTGTCGCTGGCCGTCGTCCACGACCGCGGGCTGGAGGACTTCGCGGCCATCTGGCGCACCGTCGGGTGCGCCCTGGCCATGGTCACCCTGTTCGCCGCGGCCATCCCCTACACGACCACCGACGGCTTCGAGTGGAACGTGTGGCTCGTCCTCGGCCTGGTCGCCGCGCTGGCCGCGGCCGCCGCGGCGCTGGCCGTCGCGCGGGGCACCGCCCGCCTCGAGCCGCTCGGGGCGCTCGGCGTCCTCGCCTTCTCCGTCCTGATGGTGCTCTGGGACACCGGGACCGACACCTCGTCGGTGGACGCCGCCGACTGGGCGCACGCCGCCGTGGGCGTCGCAGCGTACGTCGTCGTGGCGGTCGGCCTGGCGGCGCTCGGCACGCTGCGCGACACCCCGGCCCTCACCGCGATCGCGATGGTCGCACTGGTGGTCTTCACGACCTTCCAGAGCTTCGCCGTCTTCGCCGCGATCATCCAGGGCGCCTGGCTCTTCGTCGTCCTGGGCCTGGTGTTCCTCGGCACCGGGTTCCTCTTCGACCGGGCCCGCCGCGGGATCTCCGCCAACCTCGAAGGAGCCGACTCATGAACCGCCTGCTCACCGTCGGGGTCGTCGTCGCCGTCCAGGCCGCCCTGGTCGTCGTCGGCGTCGCCCCCCAGATCTCGGCCCGTGCCACCGGCGAGACGCACACCTTCCGAGTCGAAGCGGTCGACCCGATCGACCCCTTCCGCGGGGCCTACGTGACCCTCGGCTACCCCGACCTGCGGCACGACCTCTCCACCGACGGTGGGGGCGGGCAGGGCTCGATGGACGACGGGGAGAGCGGCGCGCTCTACATCGTCCTCACCGAGGAGGACGGCCACAGCGTGGCGACCGACTACCTCCGCGAGCGGCCCGACTCCGGCACCTACCTCGCCTGCGACGACACCATGTGGCAGATCCGCTGCGGCATCGAGAGCTGGTTCCTCCCGCAGGACGAGGCCGCGGAGATGGAGCGCGTCCTCCGGGACGGCGCGGTCGCCGAGGTGCGGATCGACTCCCGCGGCAACGCCGCGCTGATCGACGTACGGGCCGAGTAGACCCGCCGCTCAGCCCCCCGCGACCGCCGGGATGACCGAGACCTGGGTGCCGTCGGGCGTCGCGGTGTCGAGGTTGTCGAGGAAGCGCACGTCGTCGTTGCCGACGTAGACGTTGACGAAGCGGCGCAGGCTGCCCGCCTCGTCGAGGATGCGGCCCTTGATCCCGGCGTAGCGGGCGTCGAGGTCGTCGAGCACCTCGGCCAGCGTGGTGCCGGAGGCGCTCACCTCGGACTCGCCGCCGGTGTAGGTGCGCAGGATGGTGGGGATGCGGACGGAAACGCTCACGGGTGTCTCTCCTGGATCGGTGGTTGAGTGCGAGCGGAGCGAGCCTCGAAACTCAGACGATGCCGGCGGCCGTGAAGGCACCGTACGACGGGTCGATGGTCGCGCGCGGGCCGACGTGGTCGGAGACCGCATCGAGGGTCTTGAGGCCCATCCCGGTGTTGATGACGACGGTCTCGAGGGTCGGGTCGAGCTGGCCGCTCTCGACGAGCTTCTTGAGGACACCGACCGTGGTGCCGCCGGCCGTCTCGGTGAAGATCCCCTCGGTGCGGGCCAGGAGCAGGATGCCCTCGCGCACCTCGTCGTCGCTGATGTCCTCGACGGCGCCACCGGTCTGGCGGCAGATGTCGAGCACGTAGATGCCGTCGGCGGGGTTGCCGATGGCCAGGCTCTTGGCGATCGTGTCCGGCTTGACCGGGCGGATCGCGTCGACGCCGGCCTTGTAGGCGACCGAGACCGGCGAGCAGCCGGTGGCCTGGGCGCCGTACACCTTGTAGGGCCTGTCCTCGACGAGGCCGAGGGTGATGAGCTCCTGGAAGGCCTTGTGCACCTTGGTCAGCTGGGAGCCGGAGGCCACCGGGATGACGATCTGGTCAGGCAGCCGCCAGCCGAGCTGCTCGGCGATCTCGTAGCCCAGCGTCTTGGAGCCCTCGGCGTAGAAGGGACGGACGTTGACGTTGACGAACGCCCAGCCCTCCTCCTCGCCGGCGATCTCGGAGGCCAGCTTGTTGACGTCGTCGTAGTTGCCGTTCACCGCGACGAGGTTGTCGGTGTAGACGGCCGAGTTGACCTGCTTGGGCTTCTCCAGGTTGCTCGGGATGAAGACGACCGTCTTGATCCCGGCCCGGGCCCCGGCCGCGGCGACCGCGTTGGCCAGGTTGCCGGTCGACGGGCAGGCGAAGACCTTGGCGTCGAGCTCGATGGCCGCGCTCAGCGCGCAGGCGACGACGCGGTCCTTGAAGGAGTTGGTGGGGTTGGTCGAGTCGTCCTTGACCCACAGGTTGTCGATGCCGAGCTCGCGGCCGAGGTTGTGGGCCTTGAGCAGCCGGGTGTAGCCCGGCTCGGTGTTCTTGCTCTGCTCGATGTCGTCGGGCACCGGCAGCAGCGCCTTGTAGCGCCAGATGTTGTTGGGCCCGGCGGCGATCTCCTCGCGGGTGACGACCGGGAAGTCGTAGGAGACCTCCAGCGGGCCGAAGCACTCCGGACACGCGTAGAACGGGCCGAGCTCGACCTCGTGGCCGCACTCGCGACAGGCGAGCGCCCGGGCGTTGCCGAAGGCTCCCTCGCGCAGGGTGTGGCCGGTCTTCTGGCTGGTGTTCTCTGCAACGGCAGTCATGACTCGTCCTCCTTCTCATCTACCCCGGGCGACTTTCGCTCCGGGACGGAATTGGCACCGTTTCCACGACTGCCGCGTGCGGCAGGAGGTTCGTGGCGGTTGCCGGGACGTCGTCGGGCCGTTCCCTCAGTCCCTCGTGATGAGGTCTCTAGGTTAGGCAGGTCGTCTCAGCATGTGCACATCGAGTCCACATGCTGGAGAGACGTGCCGCACGCCACTCAGGAGGTGCGGGCGACGGCGTCGGCCGTCAGCTGGCGCAGCAGGTCGAGCACCCCGTCGGGACCGGGTACGACGACGTCGGCGAGCGGCACCAGGGCCGACTGCTCGTCGGACGCGGCGGCCACCAGCAGCGTCGGCAGTCCCTGCTCGCGGAGGGCGGCGACGGCCTCGAAGGCCTCGATGTCGCCGAGGTCGTCCCCGGCGAAGAGGAAGCCGCCGGCCGACTGCTCGCGCACGAGGGTCTCCACCGCGTGGCCCTTGTGCATGCCGTCCGAGCGGACCTCGATCACGTTGCGACCCGGCTCGACGACGAGGCCGTGCCGGGCGGCCAGCTCGCGCATCGGCGGCAGCAACCGCTCGAACGCCGCCGCCGGGTCGTCGAGGCGACGGGTGTGCACGGCGACCGCGAGCCCCTTCTCCTCGACGTGGGCGTCGCCGGCGTCGGCACGCCGCATCAGGCCGGGGAGCTCGCGCTCGAAGGTGGACAGGCCGTGCGGGGGCCGAGGGGAGATCACCCGGCGGCTGGTCGAGGACCAGCGCTCGTTGCCGTACTGCCCGAAGAGGAAGAGCTCCTTGCCGTGGTCGCCGATGGCGTCGCCGACCTCGTCGAGGCCGCCGAGGGCCAGGGCCTGGCGGGCCGGGCGTCCCGTGACGACCGCGACCGCGCGCACGACGTCGCTCAGCGCGACGAGGACCTCGGGCGCGTCCGGGTGGATGTGCGCCTCGCTCGGCTCGTCGACGATCGGCGAGAGGACGCCGTCGAAGTCGAGGCCGACGACGACCTGGTCGACGGCGCGGACGAGGGCGTCGTACCGCTCACGGGCCTCGGGGGAGGTGAACTCCATGCCCCTCAGCCAACCACGACCGGTTGAAGACCGGACAACCAGTCCGGTCCGTGGGGGCGGTCGGGACCGGTCAGGCGGCGTCGACGGTGAGGATGACCGTGAGGCGGTCCATCCGCATCGGCTCGACCGCGGGCGCGGTCCGCTGGATGCCCAGGTCGAGGGCGAGCAGCTTGGCCGCGGCCTGGAGACGGGCCGGGTAGTAGACCGTGGAGGCCGGGATGACGCCCTGCCAGTTGTCCTCGCCCACGACCTGCCAGCCGACCTGCGTGGCCTTGGCGGCGGTGCCGGCGGCGAGGCCCTTGATGCCGGAGTTGTTGTAGACCTCGACGTAGACCTCTCCGCGCTTGACCTGCGGCTTGGGCTTCTTGGTCGGGGCCGGCGTGGTCGGGACGACCTCGGGGGTCGGGGCCGGGGTCTCGGTGGCCGGGGCCGACGCCGTGGTGATGCGCCGCTCGGTGGGCTCCTCGTCGGAGGTGGCGACGAAGGCGAAGCCGGCCATCGCGACGGCGATGATGCTGAGCATCACCACGGGCGAGGGGAACGCGACGCCGCGCTCGTCACGGCGGCGGGAGGAGGCGGAGGACGTGCGGGACCGGAGCGGGGAAGAGGCGGTCATGGGTCTGCTCAGAGCTCGAAGCCGAGGCGGCGGGCCGAGCGCTGGCGCTGGCGGGAGGCGCGCAGCCGGCGCAGACGACGCACCAGCAGCGGGTCGGCCTCGAGGGCCTCGGGACGGTCGATGAGGGCGTTGAGCACCTGGTAGTAGCGCGTCGACGACATGTCGAACTTCTCGCGGACCGCCTGCTCCTTGGCGCCGGCGTACTTCCACCAGTGGCGCTCGAACTCGAGGATGTCGCTGTCACGCTGGGTCAGGCCCGGCGCTCCCGGCTCGTGACCCGGCTCGTGCGCGCCGGTGTGCTGGACGGCGTCGGCCATGTCGGTCTCCCCTTCGAAGGAACTGCTGTGGCACCACTCTAGGTGACGAACCACAGCGATGTCATTCGCCTTCGGCGAGTCGCAGGGGCTTGTGGCGTGTCGGTGCAGTAGCGACCCCCTCAGGGGTGCTGCGCGGCTCGCTAGGGTGAGGCCCGTGACCACTCCAGGCCGCGCCGACCTCGTGATCGTCGCCAACAGACTCCCCGTCGACCGGGTGACCAATCCCGACGGCACCAACGACTGGCGGCGCTCCCCCGGCGGCCTGGTCTCCGCCCTCGAGCCGGTGATGCGGGCCAACGACGGCGCCTGGATCGGCTGGCCGGGCGCCCCCGACGACGACCTCGAGCCCTTCGTCGAGGACGGGCTGCAGCTGGTGCCGGTGCACCTGAGCGCCCAGGAGGTCGAGGAGTTCTACGAGGGCTTCTCCAACGGCACCCTGTGGCCGCTCTACCACGACGTCGTGGCCAAGCCGGAGTTCCACCGCGAGTGGTGGGACTCCTACGTCACGGTCAACCGGCGCTTCGCCGAGAAGAGCGCCGAGGTCGCCGCCGAGGGCGCCACCGTCTGGGTCCAGGACTACCAGCTGCAGCTGGTGCCGCAGATGCTGCGCGACCTCCGTCCCGACCTGCGCATCGGCTTCTACCTGCACATCCCCTTTCCCCCGGCCGAGCTCTTCAGCCAGCTGCCGTGGCGCCGGCAGATCCTCGAGGGGCTGCTGGGCGCCGACCTGATCGGCTTCCAGCTCGCGGGCGGTGCGGGCAACTTCGTGCGGCTCGTCCGGCACCGCGTGGGCCACAAGACGCACCGCGACCTCGTCTACCTGCCCGACGGCCGGACCGTGAAGGCCGCGGCGTTCCCCATCTCCATCGACACCGCGGGCTTCGAGGAGCTCGCCCGCTCCGAGGCCGTCCAGGAGCGGGCCGACGAGATCCGTGAGGCCCTCGGCAGTCCCCGCAAGGTCTTCCTGGGCATCGACCGGCTCGACTACACCAAGGGCATCGTGGCCCGGCTGCGCGCCTTCGGCGAGCTGATCGCCGAGGGCGAGCTCGACGTGGAGGACGCCGTCTTCGTCCAGGTCGCCACCCCGTCGCGCGAGCGGGTCGAGCAGTACCGCATCCTCCGCGACGACATCGACCGGCTCGTGGGCCGCCTCAACGGTGACCTCGGGCAGATCGGCAAGCCGGCCATCTCCTACCTGCACTCCTCCTACCCCCGCGAGGAGATGGCGGCGCTCTACCGGGCCGCCGACATCATGGTCGTCACGCCCTTCCGCGACGGCATGAACCTCGTCGCCAAGGAGTACGTCGCCTGCCGCTACGAGTCCGACGGCGCGCTGGTGCTCTCGGAGTTCGCCGGTGCCGCGGACGAGCTCCGGCAGGCCTACCTGGTCAACCCCTACGACATCAACGGCATCAAGCAGGCCCTGCTCGACGCGTTCCACGCCGAGCCCAAGGAGACCACCCGCCGGATGCGGGCGATGCGCAAGACGGTCGTCGAGCACGACGTCGCGGCGTGGGCGGACAAGTTCCTCGACGAGCTGGCCACCGGGCGCCACGAGCACGACAAGAGCGTGCGGCCCGCCCGCCGCAGCTGAGCGGCGTACGACGGGCGCTCGAGGCCGCTTCCGGGGCCGGCGTCAGCGGGTGGTCGGGCGGGGCAGCGGCGACTCGCCCTGCGCCATCATGATCTCCTCGATCGTGGTGCGCAGGTCGGGACCGATGGCTCCCCAGTCGTCCTCGTAGCCGTAGACGTCGTGCAGCGCCTCGGTGGAGCGGTGCCCGGTGAGGATGTCGACGTCCCACGGCGTGATGAGCCCGGGGTGCACGACCCCCACGGCCTCGGAGACCTTGAGGAGGTCGCGGCGCAGCGACCGGACGTAGTTGGCCGCCCGCACGCTCTTGAGCTCGACGTCGAGGCCGAAGGTGTAGCGCGGGTTCTGCGTCGCGATGCCCACCGGGCAGTGGTCGGTGTGGCACTTCTGGGCCTGGATGCAGCCGATCGACATCATCGCCTCGCGGCCGACGTTGATCATGTCGGCGCCGAGGGCGAAGGCGACGACGGCGTTCTCCGGGATGCCGAGCTTGCCCGCCCCGATGAAGGTGACGTCGTCGGTGAGGCCGGCCGCGGCGAAGCGCCGGTAGACCTGGCTGAAGGCGATCCGGAACGGGTAGGCCACCGAGTCGGCGAAGATCATCGGCGCCGCGCCCGTTCCGCCCTCGCCGCCGTCGATGTTGACGAAGTCGACGCCCCGGCCGCCCGCGGCCATCGCCTCCACCAGCTGGTCCCAGAGCGTCATGTTGCCGACCGCCGACTTCACGCCGACGGGCAGCCCGGTGGCGTCCGCGACGGTCTCCACGAAGTCGAGCATCGAGTCCACGTCGTCGAAGACGGCGTGCCGGCTCGGGGAGGCGCAGTCCTTGCCCTGGGGGATGCCGCGGATCTCGGCGATCTCGGCGCTGACCTTCTCGCCCGGCAGCATGCCGCCGAGGCCGGGCTTGGCGCCCTGGGACAGCTTGATCTCGATGGCCCGCACCGGCGCCGACTGGACCAGGTCGACGAGGCGTGGCAGGTCGAAGCGGCCCTGCTCGTCGCGGCAGCCGAAGTAGCTGGTCCCGATCTGGAAGACGATGTCGCCGCCGTTGCGGTGGTAGGGCGAGAGCGCGCCCTCGCCGGTGTTCTGGAAGCAGCCCGCCAGCGCGGCACCCTGGTTGAGCGCCTCGATCGCCTTGCCGGACAGCGAGCCGAAGCTCATCCCCGAGATGTTGACCACCGAGGCCGGGCGGAAGGCGTGCCGGCGGCCCCGGGCCGCCCCCATCACCTTGGCGCTCGGCAGGGTGATCTCCTCGTCGGCGTGCGGCATGGTCGCCGCGCCCGGGCCCATGAAGGTCCGGTGCTTGATGATCGGGTAGCCCTCGACCCGCTCCATGTCGTTGTCGGTGCCGAAGCCGAAGTAGTTGTTCTCCAGCTTGGAGCTCGCGTAGATCCACCGCCGCTGGTCGCGGCTGAAGGGCCGCTCCTCGTCGTTGCTGGTCACGATGTACTGCCGCAGCTCGGGTCCGAAGCGCTCCAGGAAGAACCGCAGGTGGCCGGCCACCGGGAAGTTGCGGATGATCGCGTGGTTGCGCTGGGTGACGTCGTGCGCGACGAGGCCGGCGAGGGCGCCGGCCCCGAGGGCGGCGAGGTTCCACTTCATGGGTCGTGTCTAGTCCTGACCCGGTCCGCGGGCAACCTCCCCCGGGGCGTGGTGACCCGGCGTATCTTCGCCCCCATGGACCTCTTCCCCCCGAAGCCCGACCAGCTGGTCGCGGCGGCGGGCAACGTCGCCCACAAGGTGCTGTACGGCGGCCTGGCCGACCTGCGCCCGATGCCACGCACCCTGATCGACGACGGGGAGCTGCGCGAGGTCTACCACTACCGGCCGGCGGCGACCGTCCACGAGTCGGGCGACCCGGTGCTGCTGGTGACCCCGCTGGCCGCGCCGGCGATCTGCTACGACCTGCGCCGGGGCTGCTCGCTGGTGGAGCACTTCGTCTCCCTGGGTCGCCGGACCTACCTGGTGGAGTACGGCCAGGTGTCCTTCCGCAACCGCAACCTCGGCATGGAGCACTGGGTCGACGAGGTCCTCCCCCAGGCGATCCGCGAGGTGTCGGCACACGCCGGCGGACGGCCGGTGCACGTCGTCGGCTGGAGCCTCGGCGGCATCTTCGCGATGCTGACCGCGGCCGACCAGCCCGAGCTGCCGATCGCGTCCCTCACCGTCGTCGGCTCCCCCGTCGACGTGAAGAAGGTGCCCCTGGTGGCGCCGATGCGTCCCCTGCTCAACCTCACCGACGGGCGGGGGCTGCTCACCCGCAGCTACCGCGCGCTCGGCGGGATCCCGCAGCCGTTGGTCAACTGGGCCTTCACGGCGGCGTCCGTGCAGAAGGTCGTCACCAAGCCGGTGGCCGTCGTGACGCACCTCGACGACACCGACTACCTCGCGCAGCTCGAGGCGGTCGACCGCTTCACGGCCAACATGATCGCCTACCCCGGCCGGACCTTCGGCCAGCTCTACCACCGCTTCGTCAAGGGCAACTCGCTCGCGGCCGGCGCGATGGAGCTCGGCGACCGGACCATCGAGCTGTCCGCCATCACCGCCCCCGTCCTGGTCTTCGCCGGCGCCACCGACGGCATCGCGCCGGTGGCCGCGGTGCGCCCGGTGCTCGACCTGCTGAAGGGCGCCCGCGAGGTCCGCTTCGAGATCGTGCCCGGCGGGCACCTGGGCATGCTCACCGGCCGGGCCGCCCGCGGCAGCACCTGGCGGGTCCTCGACGAGTGGATCGAGCAGTGGTCCAGCGACGACGCGCCCGCCCCGACCCCGCGGCGTACGAAGAAGGCGAAGACGAAGAAGAAGGACGCCGCCCCGAAGGCAGCCGGGCAGAAGGCGGCGAAGAAGCCGCCGGCGGTCCGCAAGACCACCACCCACAAGGCACCGGCGAAGGACGCGACGCCCGCCTCGGACGCCATCGGCGCCAACCCCACCCGTCGCTACGGCTCGGCCGGGTCCCGCTCGCTCGGCACCTGAGCGGGTCCGCGGCCCTAGAGTCGCGGCATGGACGACACCGGCGGCACGCTGCCGCGCAGCGTGCGCTGGGGCTACGGGTCCGGGTCGGTCGCCACGGGTGCCTTCGGGACCGTGCCCGGCCTGATGCTGCTGCCCTACCTCACCGACACCCTGGGCATCGCGGCGCTCTGGGCCGGCCTCATCGTCTTCGCCCCCAAGGCGTGGGACGTGCTGCTCAACCCGGTCGCGGGCCGGATCAGCGACCGCACCGTCGACCCCGCCGGTCCCCGGCGCCCGTGGCTGCTGCGCGCCGGGGTGATGCTGGCCGGCGCCTTCGCGCTGATCTTCGCGGCACCCGACCTGGGCTCGCAGGTCCTCGAGGCGAGCTGGGTGCTGGTGTTCTTCGTGCTGGCCGCGACGGCGTACGCCTTCTTCCAGGTCCCCTACGTCGCGATGCCCGCCGAGATCACGTCGTCGTACGACGAGCGCACCCGGCTGATGACCGCCCGCGTGGCGATCCTGGCGTTCACGATCATGCTGGCCGGGGCCACGGCGCCGCTCATCCGGGACGCCGTCGGCGGCCGGGACGGCTACCGCGTGATGGGCGTGGCGATGGCCGTCCTCATCGGCGTCGGCGTCCTGGCGGCGTACGTCGGCACCCGGCGCGCGCCGATCGGCGCGGTCGCCGCAGGGGCGGGGTCGTTGCGCGAGCAGCTGCGGATCGTGGCCACCGCGCGCGACTTCCGGCTGCTGCTGACGACCTTCGTCCTGCAGGCGCTGGCCACCGGCTGCATGCTCGCCGGGGTCGACTACCTGGCGTCGGACGTGCTCGGGTCGAGCGGCGCCGCCACGATCCTCTTCGTCTGCTTCGTCGGCCCGGCGCTGGTCCTCACGCCCCTGTGGGCGCGGTACGGCGCGCGCGTCGGCAAGCAGCGCGGCTACACCGTGTCCTCCCTGGTCCTCGCGACCGGTGCCGCGGTGGCGGTACTCGCGCCGTACGCGCCGTCGGCGGTCACCTTCGCGGCGGTCGGGCTGGTGGGCGTGGGCTACGCGGGCTGCCAGGTCTTCCCGATGGCGATGCTGCCCGACGCGGCCGCGACCGACGCCGCGCGGACCGGCGAGAACCGCGCCGGCGTCTACACCGGCGTCTGGACCGCGGGCGAGACCCTCGGGCTGGCGCTGGGCCCTGCGGTCTTCGCGGTCGTGCTGGCCCTCGGCGGCTACGTCTCATCGCAGGGCGGGGAGGTCACGCAGCCAGGGTCGGCCCTCACCGCGATCACCCTCGGCTTCTCGCTGCTGCCCGCCGCCCTGACCCTGCTCAGCCTGCACTGGCTGCGCCGCTACACCCTCGATGCGGACGCCGTCGCCCGCGCGACCACGGAGGCCACGACATGAACCCCGCCGACACGAACCCTCTCGACCGGATGCGCGAGCTGCAGGCGGACGACCTGCCCGTCCACGGCGGCCGCACGCTCGCCTACGTGTACGACGGCGGCGACGCCGAGGTGGACCGGATCGGCCGCGAGGCCGTGGCGGCGTACGCCGGCTCGAACGCCCTCGACCCGACGGCCTTCCCCAGCCTGCTCCGGATGGAGAACGAGCTCGTCGGAGTCGCCTGCGGCCTGCTCGACGCCCCGGACTCCGCGGTCGGCACGGTGACGTCCGGGGGCACCGAGTCGATCCTGCTGGCCGTGCAGGGTGCGCGCGACTCCCGGCCCGACGTGGAGCGGCCGACCATGGTCCTGCCCGCCACCGCGCACGCGGCGTTCCACAAGGCGGCGCACTACTTCGGCGTCGAGGCCGTGCTGGTGCCCGTCGGAGCCGACTTCCGCGCCGACGCGGCCGCGATGGCCGCCGCGATCGACGACCGCACGGTGCTCGTGGTGGCCAGCGCCCCGTCGTACGCGCACGGCGTGGTGGACCCGGTGACCGAGATCGCGGCCGCCGCGCACGCCGCCGGCGTCCGCTGCCACGTCGACGCCTGCATCGGTGGCTGGGTGCTGCCGTACGCCGTCCGTCTGGGGCGGCCGGTGACGCCCTGGACGTTCGCGGTCGAGGGCGTGACGTCGATCAGCGTCGACACCCACAAGTACGCCTACGCCCCCAAGGGCACCTCGCTGCTGCTGCACCGCGACGCCGCGCTGCGCAAGCCGCAGTTCTTCGCCTCGGCCGCGTGGCCGGGCTACACGATGCTCAACCAGACGACCCAGTCCACCCGCTCCGGCGGGCCGATCGCCGGCACCTGGGCGGTGGTGACCGCGATCGGCGACGACGGCTACCTCCGGCTGGCCGCGCAGGTCTTCGAGGCCGTCGACCGGATCGTCGCCGCCGTCGAGGCCGTCCCCGCGCTGCGCGTCGTCGCGCCCCCGGAGTCGACGCTCGTCGCGCTGGCCACCGACGACACGTGCGACCCCTTCACGCTCACCGACGAGATGGTCGCGCGCGGGTGGTACGTCCAGCCACAGCTGTCGTACGACGGGCAGCCCGCCAGCGTGCACCTCTCGGTGAGCGCAGCGACGCTCGCCGGGCTCGACGACTTCACGACCGCCCTCGGGGAGTCGGTCGCTGCGGCGCAGGCGGCCGGCCCGGTGGCCGTGGACGAGGGCGTGGTCGCCTTCATCGAGTCGCTCGACCCGGCCACCCTGGGCGACGACGACTTCGACGGGCTGCTGGCCGCCTCCGGCCTCGTCGGCGAGTCGGCGGACGGGTCGCTCTCATTGCCCGGGCGGATGGCCGAGGTCAACGCCATGCTCGACGTGGCCGCGCCCGCGATGCGCGAGGCGCTGCTCGTTGCCTTCCTCGACCGGCTCTCGCGGCCGGTGCGCTGAGGCGCGTCCGCCGAGCGGGCTCGAGACGGGACTCAGCGCGAGTAGGGCGCGAGGTAGCCGGCGACCATCCGGATGCCCTCCTCGACCAGCTCCTGGTCCCCCTCCAGGTCCTGGGCGTAGGCGAGCTGGAAGACCCGGTCGCCCACCTCGACGGCGAGCAGGGCGATCTTGGGCGGCACGTCGTGCGACAGCAGCCCGGCGGCCTCGGCGAACTGCAGGAGGTTGGAGGCGATCTCGACGCTGTGCTCGCGGCCGCGGTCCCGGATCGCCGGGTTGTCGCGACCGCGCAGCCAGATCTCCACGAAGGCCGGACGGCGTGCGTAGACCTTGGTGAAGGCCCGCATCGCGGTCTCGACGAGGGCCGAGAGCGACAGCTCGTCGAGGCCGGCCAGGTCGGCCAGCAGCTGCTCGTCCATCTCGGCCCGGTCCCGCTCGACGAGGGCGAGCAGGATGTCCTCCTTGTCGTGGAAGTACTGGTAGAGCGACGCGACCGGGACCTCGGAGGCCTCCGCGATCGCCCGGGTCGTCAGCGCGTCCACGCCGCGCTCGATCACGAGGCGGGAGGCGGCGTCCAGGATCTGCTCGACGCGGCGTCGGCTCCGCTCCTGGCGCGGCACCCGCCGGGCCGCGCTGCGGCGCGCGGCTACCCCGGTCCCGCGGCTCCCCTCCAGCATGCCCGCCAGTGTAGGACCGCCCGCCGGCCGCGCGCCGGACCGCGGCCCCGCGTCGTACGGGACCGGCTAGCGTCGTCGCGTGAGCACTCTGCAGGGACTGGTGGACCGGGGACTCGTGGCGGCCGACTGGGCGGAGGCGCTGGCCCCCGTGGAGGACCGGATCGAGGCGATGGGGCGCTTCCTGCGGGAGGAGATCGCCGCCGGGCGTGGCTACCTCCCGGACGGCGACCACGTGCTGCGGGCCTTCGAGCGGCCGCTGGCGGACGTCCGCGTGCTGGTGGTCGGCCAGGACCCCTACCCGACCCCCGGCCACCCGATCGGGCTGTCGTTCGCCGTCGCCCCCGACGTGCGTCCGGTGCCACGGTCGCTGGCCAACATCTACGCCGAGCTGCAGGCGGACCTCGACATCACGCCCGCCCCGCACGGCGACCTCACCGCCTGGGCCGACCAGGGCGTGATGCTGCTCAACCGGGTCCTCACGGTCACTCCCGGCCAGGCCGCGTCGCACCGCGGCCGCGGGTGGGAGGAGGTCACCGAGCGGGCGATCCACGTGCTCGCCGCCCGCGGCGGACCGTGCGCCGCGATCCTCTGGGGCCGCGACGCCCAGTCGCTCAAGCCGATGCTCGGGTCGATCCCGTGGGTCGAGTCCGCGCACCCCTCCCCGCTGTCCGCGTCGCGGGGCTTCTTCGGGTCCCGCCCGTTCTCCCGCGTCGACCGGCTGCTCCAGGAGCAGGGCGGGACCCCGGTCGACTGGCGGCTCCCCGGGTAGCCGCGGCCGCTCGCTGCAGGTCGTCCGGCCCGTGGGTTCACACCCTCGAGTGCCCCGTCACTAGTCTCGGTGGGATGAAGGTCCTCTCGATCCAGTCCTCGGTCGCCTACGGCCACGTCGGAAACTCCGCGGCCGTCTTCCCGCTCCAGCGGCTCGGGCACGAGGTCTGGCCGGTCCACACCGTCAACTTCTCCAACCACACCGGGTACGGCGCGTGGCGCGGTCCGCTCATCCCGCCGACCGACGTGGCCGACGTGATCACCGGCATCGAGGACCGCGGCGTGCTCGGCCAGGTGGACGCGGTGCTCTCGGGCTACCAGGGCGGCGCCGGCATCGCCGACGTCATCCTCGACGCCGTCGCCCGCGTCAAGGCGGCCAACCCGGCGGCGACCTACACCTGCGACCCGGTCATGGGCAACGCGACGTCGGGCTGCTTCGTCGACCCGGCCATCCCCCCGATCATCCGCGAGCGGGTCGTGCCGGCGGCCGACGTGATCACGCCCAACCAGTTCGAGCTGGGCTTCCTCACCGACACCGCACCCGCCGACCTCGACTCGACCCTTGCCTCCGCCGACCGGGCGATGGCCATGGGACCGTCGACCGTGCTGGTCACCAGCGTCGAGCGGCCGGACGCGCCCGCCGACACCCTCGAGATGATGGCCGTGACCCGCGGCGGCGCCTGGATCGTCCAGACCCCGCGGCTGCCGATGAAGGCCAACGGCTCGGGCGACGTGACGGCCGCCCTCTTCACCGCACACCTGCACTCCACCGGCTCGCCGGCCGAGGCCCTGGCCGCCACCGTGAGCTCGGTCTTCGACCTGCTGCAGAACACCCTCGACTCCGGCGAGCGCGAGCTGCGCCTCATCCAGTCGCAGGACGCCTTCGCGCACCCGCAGCTGCAGTTCGAGGTCACGCAGGTCCGCTGACGGACACCCCGGTGTCGGTGAGCTGGCCACACCGGCTCGCGCACGAAGGTGGCTGGGCCACCGCTCACCGCGGCTCCCCGGAGTGTGTGGCTTCGGTGTCACCAGGTGGCACTGAAGCCACACAGAAGATCGGAGCCGCGTGAGAGATTCGAACTCTCGCAACCCAATTTACAAGATTGGTGCTCTACCCCTGAGCTAACGCGGCCTGCTGCGCTGACGCAGCGCCGGCAATCCTAGACGCCGGCTCCTGCGAGAATGCGCGCATGTCCCTGCTCGACCTGCCGCACCACGACGGCTCCCCCCTCCACGTCTCCGACGAGTCCCCGCGCCTCGGCGACGTGGTGACCGTCCGGGTCCGGACCAGCACCGCCGATCCGGTCGACGCGGTGTGGCTGCGGACGACGTACGACGCGGAGCCGGTGTTCCACGCGATGACGCCGACGACCGACGGCGACACGACGTGGTGGTCGGGTGAGCTGCCGGTGCACAACCCGGTGACCCACTACCGCTTCCTCCTCGTCCGCGCAGGCGTCGACGGACAGCACGAGCAGGAGTGGCTCACCGCGGCCGGCATCGTGGGTATCGACGTCCCGGACGCGACCGACCACCTCATCAGCGCCTACTCCGCCGCACCGGACTGGGGCCGCGATGGCGTGGTCTACCAGGTGTTCCCCGACCGCTTCGCGCGCTCCGCAGCGGCCGACGAGCGACCGACGCCGGAGTGGGCGATCGCGGCCGACTGGGACGACGAGGTGATCTTCGAGCCGCTCGACCCGCGCACCCCGCTCCAGCTCTTCGGCGGCGACCTCGACGGCATCACCGAGCACCTCGACCACGTCGAGGAGGTGGGCGCCGACATCGTCTACACGACCCCGGTCTTCCCGGGCGAGAGCAACCACCGCTACAACGCGACCACCTTCGACCGGGTCGACCCGCTGCTCGGCGGCGACGAGGCCTACGAGCGGCTGTCCACCGCGGTGCACGCCCGCGGCTGGCGGATCCTCGGCGACCTCACCACCAACCACACCGGTGACACCCACGAGTGGTTCACCGCAGCGGCCGCCGACCCCACCGCCGCGACCCGCTCCTACTACTACTTCGAGCCGGACGGCACCTACGCGACCTGGATGGGCCACACCACCCTGCCCAAGGTCAACCACGGCGACCCGGACCTGCGGGCCGCGATGGTCGAGGGCCCGGACTCCGTGGTCGGGCGCTGGCTGCGACCGCCGTACGACGTCGACGGCTGGCGGATCGACGTGGCCAACATGACCGGGCGCCTCGGCGCCCTCGACGTCGCGCACGACGTGGCCCGCGCCGCGCGGCACACGGCCGCCGAGCTGCGCGACGACCCGCTCGTCATCGGCGAGCACAACCACGACGCCACCGGCGACATCGACGGCGACGGCTGGCACGGCACCATGAACTACTCCGGCTTCTCCTGGCCGCTGTGGTCGTGGCTGCGCGACCCGGCCACCCCGGCGCGGGCGTTCGGCCGACCGGTGCAGGTCCCCCGGCGACCCGGCGGGGCGGTCGTCGAGACGTTCCGCGCCTGGCACGCGGCCTTCGGCTGGCGGGCCACCTCACAGTCGTGGAACATCCTCGGCTCCCACGACTCCGCCCGGATCCGCACCATGGTCGGCAGTGCGGACGTGCACCGGGTGGCGGCCGGCCTGCAGTTCACGATGCCGGGCGTCCCGATGATCTTCGCCGGCGACGAGATCGGCCTCGAGGGCGTCACCGGCGAGGACTCGCGCCGCACCATGTCGTGGCACCGCCGCGACGAGTGGGACACCGACACGCTCGCGACGTACTCCCACCTCGCCCGCCTGCGCCGCTCCTACGGCGCCCTGCGCCACGGCGGGCTGCGCTGGGCCCACGTCGACGACGACACCATCGCCTTCGTGCGTGAGCTCGACGGTCAGCGCCTGCTGGTGGTCGCCCGACGCGCCGGTGGAGAGACCTTCACGCTCCCCACGGCGGACCGCGCGACGCACCTGCTGGGGACCGAGCCGGGCGGTGTCGACCTGGAGGGGCCCGGCGACGAGGTCGTCGTCCCGGCCACCGCCGGCGCCCGCCTGGACGTCTGGCGCCTCGACGGATGACCGCGCCCCACCGGGCCGCCGGGGAGTAGGTTGCCGACCATGGCCCTGCGCATCGTGGCGAGTCGTCCCGATCCGGCGATCATCAAGCTGCCGTGGTCGACGCCCCTGGAGGAGTGGACGGACGAGTACGTCGTCCCGCTCCCGCGTGGCCTGAGCCGTCACGTCGTCCGCATCGTCCGGCTCGGCAGCCGGACCTACGCGGTCAAGGAGACGCAGGAGGACATCGCCTTCCGGGAGTACCGCCTGCTGCGCGACCTCCAGCGTGAGGGCCTGCCCGCGGTGGTGCCGCAGGGCGTGGTCGCCGGTCGGGTCGACGAGCACGGCGAGGAGCTGCCGGCGGCGCTGATGACCGAGCACCTGCGGTTCTCGCTGCCCTACCGCAGCCTCTTCTCGCACGGCATGACCGCCGACAACCTGCCCAGCCTCATCGACGCCATCGTGGTGCTGCTCGTGCGCCTGCACCTCTCCGGCTTCTACTGGGGCGACGTCTCGCTGTCCAACGTGCTGTTCCGGCGGGCCGCCGGCGACTTCGCGGCGTACCTCGTGGACGCCGAGACCGGCGAGCTGCACCACGACGTGAGCGACCGGATGCGTGACTACGACCTCACCGTCGGCACCGAGAACATCTTCGCCGAGCTGATGGACCTCCAGGCGAGCGGCACGGTGAGCGAGGACTTCGACAACTTCGCCGTCATCACCCGGCTGCGCGAGCAGTACGACAAGCTCTGGGCCGAGCTCACCAGCGAGGAGGAGTTCACCGCCGACGAGATGTGGCGCATCGAGAGCCGCATCGAGCGGCTCAACGACATGGGCTTCGACGTCGACGAGCTCGACATCGTCACCGACTTCGACGGCGACCGGGTGCGCATCCAGCCCAAGGTCGTCGAGCTCGGGCACCACCGCCGCGAGCTGCAGTCCCTCACCGGCATGAACGTCGAGGACAACCAGGCCCGGCGGCTGCTCAACGACCTCGCGTCCTTCACCGCCCACTACGACCTCGGCCGCGAGGACCGGCACCTGGTCGCCGGCCGCTGGATGACGCAGTTCTTCGAGCCGATCATGGAGATGGTCCCCCGCGACGCCCGCGGCAAGCTCGAGCCGGCCGAGATCTACCACGAGATCCTCGTCCACCGGTGGTACCTCTCGGAGCGGGCCGGGCACGAGGTCGGCATCTTCGAGACCGCCCGCGACTACATCGACACCGTGCTCACGAAGAAGCCCGACGAGCTGATCGCCGCCGACACCGACGTCGCGGGGAGCGGGGGCGGCACGGGCTCCGGCGCCGCCGAGGACGCATGACCGACCCGCGTCCCCTCGGCCCCGACGACATCGGCGCCTCGATCACCCTCAGCACCGAGGCCTTCGGCGACCTGCCCGCCGGCTACACGCCGCCCTCACCGGACACCTGGCCACTGCCCGGCCGCCACTCGTGGGGCACGTGGGACGGCGACCGCCTCGTCGCGCGCGTGATGGGCCGCGAGTACCACTCCTGGTGGCACGGCCGGGAGGTCCCGACCTGCGGCATCGCCGGCGTAGCGGTCGCGGCGGAGAGTCGCGGCGAGGGCCTGCTCGACGCCCTGATGGCGACGGTGCTCGACGAGGGGCTGCGGGAGCGGGGCGAGGTCGTGTCGACGCTCTACCCCACGGCGCCCGCCATCTACCGCCGCTACGGCTACGAGATCGTCACCAGCCTGCTCGAGGTCGAGCTGGCGACCGACCGGCTGAGCCGCGTCAGCCCCGACCCGACGGTCACCCTGCGCCGCGCCACGGCCGCCGACGTGGACGACGTACGCCGCCTCTACGCGACCTGGGCCGCCGCCCACAACGGACCGCTCACCCGCACCGGCCCGTCCTTCCCCACCGACCCCGACGAGCTGGTCGCGTCGTTCACCGCGATCACCCTCGCGGTGGTCGACGACACCGTGGTCGGCTGTGCGAGCTGGCACCGCGGGACCGGGTACGACGACAGCGCGACGATCGTGGTCGACGACCTGGTCTCGCTGCATGCGGGCGCCACCCGCTCCCTGTGGGCGATGCTCGGCAGCCACGCCTCGGTCACCGGCCGGGTGCGGCTGAGCACCTCCGGCGACGACCCGGTGCGGCTCGCGCTGCCCTTCTCGGAGTGGCGGGTCACCCGGCAGATGCCCTACATGCTGCGCGTGCACGACGTGGCCGGCGCCCTGACCGGGCTGCGGCTCGGACCGCTCGACGCGCGCGTCGCCTTCACCGTGGCCGGCGACCCGCTGGGCACGACCGACGGCCACTGGGTCCTCACCACCGCGGACGGGGTCTCGACCTGCACACCCGGCGACGCGTCGTACGGCGGGCCGGTGCTGTCCTCGCGCGGGCTCGCGCTGCTCTGCTCGGGCGCCCAGGGCTGCGCCGACGTGCGGGCCGCCGGGCTGATGAGCGGCGACACGACCTCGGACCTCCTGCTCGACACGCTCCTCGGCGGCCGGCGCGTGCACGTCCGCGACTACTTCTGAGCGCTCACTCGGCCACCCGGCCGCCCTGCTCCAGCCACCAGCGCGCCGCCGCCCGGACGTCCGCGGGCAGGTCCGGGGCCACCGCGATCCCGGCGAGCCCGGGGTGGCCGCTCATCCCGGCGGCGTAGATGGCCAGCCGCCGGGTGTCGGGGTCCCGCAGCCCGGTGTGGAGGACGTCCGCCGGGATGTCGCGTCCGGCGGACCCGGCCACGCCCAGGGCCGCGCCCCGCAGTCCGGGGTCGGGGTCGGTGAACCACCGCTGCACCAGCGGGATGTCGTGACCGTGCAGCACGCCGAGGAGCCGGCGCGCGCCGCGGGCCCGGATCCGGGGGTCCTCGGTCGCCTCGACCAGGGCGGCCACCCGCTGGCCGGCCGGGCCAGCGAGGACGGGGAGGCCGCTGAGCAGCATGTAAGCGGTGACGGCCCGCGTCTCCCAGTGGCCGAAGGAGATGTCGTAGAGCAGGCGCGCCAGCATCGGCTGCTCGCCGACACCCGTCTCGTCGCCGACCGCGCGGGCCGCGGCGACGCACTCGCGCCACAGCGCGTTGGACTCGTCGCGGCTCATCGTCGGCACCGGGGCGGCCGGCGGGAGCGGTCGCGCCGGGACGAGGCCGTTGCTCCGCCAGACGTCACGGGGGACGAGCCGGATGAGGTGGGTGACCCACTCCTCCTGCGAGGAGCCGGGCTCGGTGGCCTCCAGGGCCTCGAGGAGCCGGGGCGACACGGTCTCCCAGAAGGGGGTGCCGCTGATCTGCCCCATGTTCTCGATCGCCAGGGCGCCGCACCGGGCGACGTACTCGCGCTCGTCGACCAGCAGGGCGAGGCACCAGTCGAGGGCGTCGTCGGTGACCGCCTCGCCGACGGCGCTCATCAGGTCGCCGAGACCCTGGGCGTGGGTGCGGGCCACCTCCTCCTGGGTCACCGAGAGGACGAGGTGGCCGTAGGCGCTGCAGCGGACGAGGGACAGCGCCTCGTAGCGCGAGGGGTAGCCGTGGGAGACCGACCGGGCCAGCTCGGACACCAGCCGGGTCAGCAGCTCGAGGCCCTGCCGCTCGGGCAGGCCGATGTTGCCCGGGGACGCGGTGGCCCGTGCCCAGCGCAGCCACTCGCCGCCCGTGACGGGGACGGCGCCCTGCAGCCGCTCGGTGAGCTGGGAGAGCTCGCGGACGGTCTCGATGCGGCTGCCCGGGTCGGCGTCGCGCGGGCTGACCTGCGGGAAGGTGCGGCACAGGATGTCGATGGGCGCCCGCAGCGACCCCTCCACCAGGCCGAGCGCGGACTCGTAGCCGTCGACCACCCGGCCGTCGCGCAGCTGGCCGGTCTCGATGCGGGACAACCGGGCGGCGCTGGTCCCGAGCTCGTCGGCCAGGGCCCGCAGCTGGGTGCCGCTCGCCGAGGTCGTCCGGGCCATCCGGAGCACCCAGGCCACCCGCGCGGCGACGTCGATGTCGGGACCGTCGAGCGCGGTCGCGTCGTCCACGGTGATCGTGCGGCCCCCCGACATGCTCCGAGGATTACCACGGAGTACCGACATCGCCCCGACGACACGGCGTACGACGCGCCGGGGACTCCTCAGCCGACCTCGGGCCCGGCGTACTCGAGCGGCGCGAAGTCGCCGACGACGAAGGTCCCGTCGGTCTGGAGCCGGACCGGCTGGACCCCGACGGGGCGGCCGTCCTCGCCGTAGGTCACCAGGCTGACGCCCGCGTCGCGCCGCGGCTTGCTGCCGACCGCGATCGCGTACGCCGCGCCGCCGGTGGTGCCGTTGGTGTAGGTCCAGCCGACCTGCCCGTCCTCGCCGAGCACCGCCTCCGGTCCGCGCTGGACGTGGGTGTGGCCGCCGACCACGAGGTCGGCACAACCGCGGGCCAGGGTCTCGCGGCCGAGGTTGGCGTCGTGCACGAGCAGGGTCGCGATGCGCTCCTCGGAGGCGCAGGCCGCGTCGGCCAGCCGCTCGCCCACCTCGGTGAAGCTGAGGCCGGTCTCCTCGCGCCAGTCGCCGAGCCCGCTGGCACGGGGGTCGTCCACGCCCAGGACCAGCCCGCCTCCGGGGCCGTCGGCGGGCTCGCCGTCGAAGGTCGTCCAGCCCAGGTCCGCGAGGTAGCCGATGACGAACGGCCCGTTGTCGTGGTTGCCGGCGATCGCCCAGCGGTCGAGGTCGTCGAACGCACCGTCCAGCGAGTCCAGGCTGAACGCCTCCCACGGCTGGCCGGTCGAGGTGTCGTCGCCGGCGTCCAGCACGGCCGTGGCGCCGCCCGCGTCGCCGATCGCCCGGGCGACCGGGTCCATGCCGATGTTGTCGTGGCGGTCGCTGACGAGCAGCGCGACCGTCTCGCCCTCCTCGGGCCGGCGCAGCTCGAGGTCGGCGGCCGCCTCGGCCGCCTCGGCGTAGAACGCCTTGCTCTTGTCGTAGGTGCTCACCGCGCTGCCGATCAGGCGGCGGGTCTGGGTGGTCGTCGGGCCGGTGCGGACCTCGATGCCGTCGGCCTCGGAGGGCAGCGGCACGGCCGCGCCGAGGAAGGTGCCCAGCGGGATCCAGTCCTGCTCGGCCTCCTGGGTCTCCGCGTCCCCGTCCCACGGCTGCCAGAGGGCGAGCGGCAGGGCCACGAGGAGCACCCCGGCCACGGCGCCGCGGCGGGTGCGCAGCCCTCGGAAGAGCTCGCCGCGCCGGTGCGGTCCGAGGAGCAGCCAGACGGCGAGGGGCACCAGGCCGATGCCGAGGCCGCGGATGGCGGCCGACACGGCGATGTCCCGGACCGCGGCCTCCACCTTGGCCACCTGGGCCTCGGGCTGGCTGGCGATGAAGGCGTAGCGGTCGATCAGCTCGTCGGCCGAGACGGCCTCGGTCTTGCCCAGCACGAGCTCGACGCCCACGGGTCCGTCGCCCTGGCGGCGTACGTCGGGAAGCAGCGGCCCGGTGCGCACCACGACGTCCCCGTCGAGGGTCGGCTGCACCGTCGCGTCGTGGCTGGCCACGACGATCGTCCTGCTCCCGGAGAGGAACAGGGTGACCGTCGCGACCACCGCGACGACGAGGCACCCCACCGCCACGGCGACGGTGGGGATCAGGCGGGTGCGGCTCACGCCCGGGCGCGCGCCTGCGCGATCGAGTACAGCGTCACCGACGCGGCCACTCCCGCGTTGAGCGACTCCAGCTGGTTGGCCATCGGGATCGAGACGAGCTGGTCGCAGGTCTCGGTCACGAGGCGGCCCAGGCCCTTGCCCTCGGAGCCGACGACGACCACGAGCGGGCCGTCGGCGAGCTCGAGGTCGGGCAGCGCGACGTCGCCGTCGGCGGCCAGGCCGACCACCATGCAGCCCGCGTCCTGGTAGGCCTTGAGCTGCCGGGTGAGGTTGACCGTCTGTGCGACCGGGATGCGGGCCGCGGCACCGGCGCTGGTCTTCCACGCCGACGCGGTCATGCCGGCCGCCCGGCGCTCGGGGATCAGGACGCCGTGGGCGCCGAAGCCCGCCGCCGAGCGGATGACGGCACCGAGGTTGCGCGGGTCGGTGACCGAGTCGAGGGCCACGATGAGGGGCTTCTCGCCCATCTCGGCGGCGCGGTCGAGGAGGTCGTCGGGGTGGGCGTACTCGTAGGACGGCAGCCGGGCCGCGAGGCCCTGGTGCACCGCGCCACCGGTCATCCGGTCCATCTCGCCACGGGTCACCTCCATCATGGAGTAGCCCTGCTCCGCGGCGATCTTGAACGCCTCACGCAGCCGGCCGTCGCGCTCGGCGCCCTCGGCGACGTAGACCGACGTGATCGGGATCCCGGCCCGCAGCGCCTCGACGACGGAGTTGCGCCCGGCCACCCACTCGGCCTCGGTCGACTTCGTCGTACGCCGCTTGGGACGGGTGGTCTCGGTGCGCCCGGAGCGCTCGGCGCGCTTCGCGTCCTTGTGGGCCTTGTGGTACGGCCGGTCCTTGGCCTTGGGCGTGGGGCCCTTGCCCTCGAGGCCGCGCTTGACGCGCCCGCCCGATCCGGCCGTCGGGCCCTTGCCCGTCTTGCGGATCGCGCCCTTGCGCTGTGAATTGCCTGGCACGTCAGTGTCCTTTTCGGTGATTGAGGTGCGAGCTTGCGAGCCTCGAAATCCGTGGCATGTCAGATGCTCCACTTCGGCCCGGAGGGCGTGTCTTCGATCTCGATGCCGGCGGCCTTGATCCGGTCCCGGATCGCGTCGGCGCGACCCCAGTCCTTGTCGGCTCGCGCCTGGGCCCGGTCCTCGAGCAGTGCGGTGATGAGTACGTCGACGGCGCCGCGCAGCTGCTCGGCCTCGGCGCCGTTGCTGCCGTCGGTCCAGCCGGGGTCGGCCGGGTCGAGCCCGAGCACGCCGAGCATGGCGCGCACCGAGGCGGCGTTGCCGCGGAGCGCGTCGGAGGGACCGTCGGCGAGCAGCTTGTTGCCCTCGCGGACCACGTCGTGGATCGCGGCGACGGCAGCGGGCGTCCCGAGGTCGTCGTCCATGGCCGCGACGAACTCGGCGCACCAGATGCCGTCCGACGGGACCTCTCCGAGCAGCGCGGCCGCGCGCTCGAGGTAGTTCTCGATGCGTCGGAAGGACGTGGCCGCCTCGTCGAGCGCCTCGAAGCTGAACTCCACGTGGGAGCGGTAGTGCGCGCTCACCATGTAGAACCGCAGCTCGATGCCGCGCACCCGCTCGAGCACCGACGGCACGAGCAGCGAGTTGCCGAGCGACTTGCTCATCTTCTCGCCGGCCGTGGTGATCCAGGCGTTGTGCATCCAGTACGACGCGAAGGGCTTGCCCGCCGCGCGGGACTGGGCCAGCTCGTTCTCGTGGTGGGGGAAGCGCAGGTCGACGCCACCGCCGTGGATGTCGAAGGCGGGGCCGAGGTACTTGCTGGCCATCGCCGAGCACTCGATGTGCCAGCCCGGGCGGCCGCGGCCCCACGGGGCGGGCCAGGCGGCGGACTCGGGCTCGGTGGTCTTCCAGCCCTTCCACAGGGCGAAGTCGCGGGGGTCGCGCTTGCCGCGGGGGTCCGCGTCCTCCGCCGGCTCCATGTCGTCGAGGCCCTGCCGGGTGAGCTCGCCGTACGACGGCCAGGAGCGCACGTCGAAGTAGACGTCGCCGGACCCGTCCTCCGCGGCGTACGCGTGACCGCGCTCGATGAGCGTCTCGATGAGCTCGAGCATCTCCGGGACCGTGCCGGTGGCGCCGGGCTCGTAGGTGGGCGGGAGCACGTTGATGCTGGCCAGCGCCTTGGTGAGCTCGGCGTGCATGGCGTAGGCGAGGTTGTACCAGGGGCGGCCCTGCTCGGCGGACTTCGCGAGGATCTTGTCGTCGATGTCCGTGACGTTGCGGATGAAGTGCACGTCGTAGCCGCTCGCGGTCAGCCAGCGGCGCAGCACGTCGAAGTTGACGGCCGAGCGCACGTGGCCGACGTGCGGCTCCGACTGCACGGTGAGTCCACAGACGTAGATACCCGCCCTCCCCTCCTCGAGGGGGACGAAGTCACGGACCTCGCGGGTCGCAGTGTCGTGGAGCCTCAGATTCACCCGGCAAGTCTAGGGGCGGCGGGTCGACACAACGATTCGACCGGGCGCTGTGACTCGTGGGACAGGTGGGGCATCTGCGGGTTAGCGTGGTCGCGTGGCCCCTTCCCTGGTACGACGCCCGCTGCTCGCCGTCCCCGTGCTCGCCCTGCTCGCGGGCGCCCTCTCCCCGGTGACCGTGTCCGCGTCCGCGGACCCCGGTGCTCCGGTGGTCGCCGAGCGCCGCGCCGCCTCCGGCATCCAGCACACCTCGTGGAGCCGGGGCCGCGACTGGCGCGCCGGCACCATGCGCGGCGTCCGCACCGCGAAGGGCTCGCTGCTGCTCAAGAAGCCCCGCACCGGCAAGCTGCACGGGCGGGCCTACCAGGCCGGCAGCTGGACCTCGCCCTGGGCGTCGCCCGGCTTCGGTGCCACCGAGCTCATCCCGTCGTGGGAGGCCCTCACCACCGGGGACAGCGTGGTCAAGGTCGCCGTCCGGGCCCGGACCGCCGACGGCCGCACGTCCAGCTGGGACTCGATGGCCGAGTGGGCCCTCGACAACCCCGCCGTCCGCCGCCAGTCGCTGGCCTCGCAGTCCGACGACCTCGGCCGGGTCAACGTCGACACCTGGGTCGCCGCGGCTCCGGTCACCCAGTGGCAGGTGCGGGTGACGCTCTACCGCAGCGCCACGACCAAGCCGCTGGTGCGCGTCGACCGCGTCGGCGCCGTGGCCAGCGCCATCGCTCCTCGTGGCAGCACGCCCACGTCCACGCCCGGCCCGGCGGCGGGCACGGTCCTCGACGTCCCGGCGTACTCCCAGATGACCCACTCCGGCCACTACCCGCAGTGGGGCGGCGGCGGCGAAGCCTGGTGCTCGCCCACCTCGACCGCGATGGTGCTCGGCCACTACAGCCTCCAGCCCGGCCCCTTCCCGGCGGTCACCGCGGGCCACGCGGACCCACAGGTCGACCACACCGCCCGGCTCGTCTACGACCACCGCTACGGCGGCACCGGCAACTGGGCGTTCAACACGGCGTACGCCGCCACGCTCACCACCGGTGACGCCTACGTCACCCGGCTGCGCAACCTGCGCGAGGCCGAGGACTTCATCGTGGCCGGCGTCCCGCTGGTGATCTCGGTGGCCTTCGGCGCCCGTCAGCTCACCGGCGCCCCGATCTCGTCCAGCAACGGCCACCTGCTCGTGGTCGTGGGCTTCGAGGCCGACGGCGACGTGGTGGTCAACGACCCCGCCGGCGCCACCAACGGAGCGGTCCGCCGGGTCTACGACCGCGACCAGCTCGAGGACATCTGGATCAACGCCAGCGGCGGGACGACGTACGTCATCAACCGCTGACGCGGCGCGTCACTCGTCGCGGACGCTGAAGTCGACGGTGTGCCAGCCCGTCGCCCCGTCGGGTACGACGTCCGCGATCGCGCCGGTCTGCACGTCGCCGTCCTTGCCGATCGCGCGCACCCGCAGCGTGTGGTCCCCCGGGGTGACGTCGACGGTGCCGGACCACTGCACCCAGGTGTCCTCGGTGGGCGCGGCGGCCAGCGAGACGCGCTCCCAGGCGCCGCCGTCGAGCGCGACCTCGACCGCCTCGATGCCGGTGTGCTGCTTCCAGGCCATGCCGCCCACGTCGAGGGTGCCCGGGTCGACGTCGGCGCCCGAGCGGGGCACGTCGATGCGGGAGGCGATCTTGACCGGCCCCAGCTCGGACCAGCCGCGCTCGGTCCAGAAGGCCGCGACGTCACCGAAGCGGGTCACCTCGTAGTCGACGACCCACTTGGTCGCCGAGACGTAGCCGTAGAGCCCCGGGACCACGGTCCGGACCGGGAAGCCGTGCTCGATGGGCAGCGGCCGGCCGTTCATGGCGACGGCCAGCATCGCGCCCCGGTCGTCGGTGAGGGCGGTGAGCGGGGTGGCGCAGTTCCACCCGTCCTCCGAGGTCTGGAGCACGCAGTCGGCGTCCCCACGGACGCCGGCCTCCGCGAGCAGGTCCGCGACGCGTACGCCGCTCCACCAGGCGTTGCCGATCAGGTCCCCGCCGACCTCGTTGGACACGCAGTTGAGGGTCACCCACGACTCGGTCAGCCCCCGGGCGATGAGGTCGTCGTAGGTGAGCACCAGCTCGCGGTCGACCATCCCGTGGATGCGCAGGCGCCAGTCCTTGGGCTCAATCGCCGGCACCGAGATGGCCGTGTGGATCAGGTAGAAGTCGTCGTTGGGCGTCTGCCACGAGGTGACCTCGGCCAGGCCCGACGCGACGCCGGACGGCGGCTCGGGGAGCGTGACCTCGTCGAGGCGGAGCAGCCGCCGGCTCTCCACCACGTGCCGGCGACCGGCGCCGACGACGCGGCCGGCGACCGCGACACCCACGGCGGCGACGCCGAGCACGCCCGCGACCATGAGGAAGACCCGCCGCTCGCGTGACTCCAGCTCGGGGTGCGACTCCCCCATCCGCAGCGGCGCGGTGAGTGCGGGGAGCAGAGCCACCCAGGTGAGGAGGCCGACGAGGACGGGGAGGACGTCGACCCCGCCCGCGCCCCGCTGGAGCAGGACCGCGACCACGCCGACCGTGGCCAGGCCGAGCCACACCAGCTGCGGCTTCAGCCACGACGTGCGGGCCAGCAGGCCGGCGAGGGCGAACATCGCCAGCAGGAAGAGCACGATGCCACCGACCAGCAACGGCTTGTCGAGCTGGCCGACGAGGCTGATGGCCTGCTCGGCGAGGGCACCGGGGGTGAGCCGGATGACGAGCTCCGCGACGGCCACCACGGGCGACTCGCGGATGGTGAGCACCATCGCCACGGCGTAGCTCGTCGCCAGGCCCGCGATGCCGGTGACGATGCCCGCAAGCGCCCAGGGCAGGCGCGACGAGGGGTTCATGGGGCCATTCTGTCCGACGGCGCCTCACGTGCGGTCGGCGGACGACCAGGCGGCATGATGGGCCCCGTGACCCTCCCGCGCACCGGCATCGGCACCGACGTCCACCGCCTCGTCGAGGGTGTGCCGATGCACCTGGCCGGACTGTCCTGGCCGGACGAGCCGCGTGGCCTCGAGGGTCACTCCGACGCCGACGTCGCGGCGCACGCGGCGTGCGACGCGCTCTTCTCCGCGGCGGGCATCGGCGACCTCGGCTCTCACTTCGGCACCTCGGAGCCCGCGTGGGCCGGTGCCTCCGGGGCCACGCTGCTCGCGGAGGCGGCCCGCCGGGTCCGCGAGGCCGGCTTCGAGATCGGCAACGTGGCGGTGCAGGTCGTCGGCAACGCGCCGCGGCTCGGCCCGCGGCGTACGGACGCCGAGGCGGCCCTCACCGCTGCGGTCGGGGCGCCGGTGTCGGTGTCGGCCACCACCACCGACGGTCTCGGGCTCACCGGCCGCGGCGAGGGCGTGGCCGCCATCGCGACCGCGCTGGTGGCCCCGCGCGCCTGACCGCTCGCCGCGCCGCCACCGCTGTCACGCGCTGTGACGCGTGCTCCGGACGTCACCGGTGGGTGGCGAAGCTCCCGCAACAGCGCGTGACATGCCAGCCGTACGACGGCCGGCCGCTGGCGGCGGGTGGGGAACGAAAGCCGCCGTGCCGGATCGTCGTACGCCGATCTGGTTCCCCACCCCGCCACCGCCGCCTCGCCGCGGCGTACGACGTCCGGCAACGTCCGGCCGTGGCCACCACTGTGCGTGGATGCACCCTGGGACGAGGTCGGATGGTGCATCCACGCACACTCCTCGGGTCAGTCGTCACTCTCCTGCTCGCGCCACCGGTCGCCGCGGGCAGGTGGGGAACGTGAGCCGCCTTTCCGGGTCGTCGTACGGCGCCCGCATCTGGGGTGTCGGCGTCGGTCCGGGGCGCGGCGGACGCTCACCGTCCACGACCGACTCAAGCGCTTCGCCGCGCGGCGTACGGCGTCCGGCAGTCACGTCCCGCTGTGTCCACGACCGACCCGTGCACTTCGCCGCGCGGCGTACGGCCCGGCAGTCACGTCCCGCTGTGTCCACGAGTGTGCGTGGATGCACCCTGGGACGAGGTCGGATGGTGCATCCACGCACACTCGTCGGGGTCAGTCGTCCCACTCCTGCTCGCGCCACCGGTCGCGGTGGGCGGGCGGGGAACGAGCGCCGCCGGGCCGGGTCGCCGTACGCCGATCTGGTTCCCCACCGCCGACCCGCCACCACCCCGGTTCATGTCACGCGCTGTCACGAGTGCTCCGCACCCCACCGGTGGGCGGTGGAGCTGGCGCAACAGCGCGTTACATCAGAGCCGTACGACGACCAACCACGGAGGTCACGAAACGGTCACGGCGAGGTCACGAGCCGACCGCGAGGCGGTAGCCCCGCTTGACCACGGTCTGCACCACCCGCGTGCCGAGCGCCGCCCGCAGCCGGGCGACCGCCATCTCGACGGCGTGCTCCGACCCGGCGGTCCCGCTGGGCAGCGCGGCGAGCAGCTCCGAGCGCGAGACCACGTGGCCCGGGTTGACGACCAGGGCGTGCAGCACCGCCAGCGGCGCCGGTGAGAGGTGCACCTCCACCCCGTCGACCAGCACCAGGTCACCGTGCATGAGCAGGGTGTGGTCGGCCACCTCGAGCGACAACCCGTTCTTGCGCGACGGCAGCTCGGTCTCGAGCAGCTTGATCATGGCCGCGAGCCGCGACCGCTCGGGCGTGATGCTCGGGACGCCCCACATCTCGAACGCCGCCGCCGTCACCGGACCCACGCACGCGGCGATCACGTCGGCCTGGCAGGCGGCGATCACCTCGTCGCGGCGGCCGGTCACGCCCGCCGCCTCCATCAGCGCGGCCACCGCGGGGGCGGAGGTGAAGGTGACGGCGTCGAGCTCGCGGTCGGCGATCAGGTCGACCATCCGGAACATCGGCTCGGGGTCCTCGGCGCTCTGCACCCGGTAGACCGTGACCACCTCGACGCGCGCCCCCTGGCGCTGGAGCGCGTGGGCGACCATCGAGAGCGACTGCCCGTGCTCCTGCACCACGATCCGTCGGCCGCGCAGGTCGCGGCCGCGCAGGTGGGCGAGCACGTCCTCGAAGCATTCCGAGCCCGGCGACCACAGCTCGCGGATCCCGCGGCGCCGCAGCGCCCCGACGCTCTTGGGCCCCCGGGCCAGCACCTCGGCGGCGCCGATCGCATCGACGAGCGCGTCGTGGAGGCCCCACGCCTCCGTGGCGTCGAACCACGTCCGCATCCCGATGCCGGTGGTCGCGACGAAGATGTCGACCGGCTCGGAGAGCAGCCGCTCGGAGGCCGCGCGCAGCTCGGCGTCGTCGACCTGGTTGGGGTCCTGGGAGAGCGACGGCGCCCACTCGACGTGCGCCCCGCGGCGCTCGAGCAGGGCGATCTGCTCGTCCACCTTGCGGGCGGCGGTCACCCCGACCCGGTAGCCCTCGAGGGGTCGAGAGGTGCCCGAGGGTGCCTCGTCAGGGGTCACTTCGGAGTCCACCGCAGGCCCGGACAGCAGGGGACGCACCGTCACGCGACGGCCTGCTTGCGGCGGCCGACCAGGACGACGCCGTCCTCGACCACGACGTCGTACACGGGGACGCTGTGGGTCTCGTCGTCGAGGCAACGGCCGGTCCGCAGGTCGAAGGCGTGCTTGTGCATGGGGCTGGCGACGAACGGCACGCCGGCGCGGGTGCCGACGATGCCGCGGGCCAGGACGGAGGCGCGGGCGAAGGGGTCGTAGTTGCCCAGCGCGTGGATCTCGTCGTCGTGGGTGCGGAAGATCGCGATCGCCTGGCCGTGCACCAGCGCCGTGACGCCGCGCTCCACCTCGAGGTCGTCGACGGGGCAGACCCGCTCCCACTCGGCGCCCATCACGACACCCCTGCCGCGTCGGGGGCGCCGACGGGGATCGTGGCGCCGAGGACGACCGGGCCCTCGCTGTCGGCCGGCTTGATCTGGCCGCGCTCCTCGGTGAAGGAGATCGCTGGGTCGGGGGTGTCCGGCGCGTTGACGAACGACACGAAGCGCGACAGCTTGGCCGGGTCCTCGAGGGTGGCCTTCCACTCGTCGAAATAGGACCCGACGTGCCGCGCCATCTCGGCCTCGAGCTCGGCACCGAGGCCGAGCGAGTCCTCCACGACGACCTCGCGCACCCGGTCGAGCCCGCCCTCGAGGGAGTCGACCCAGCCGGCGGTCCGCTGGAGCCGGTCGGCGGTGCGGATGTAGTACATGAGGTAGCGGTCGAGGTAGGAGATCAGGGTGTCGGTGTCGAGGTCGCCGGCCAGCAGCCGGGCGTGGACGGGTACGGCGCCGCCGTTGCCCCCGACGTACAGGTTCCAGCCCTTCTCGGTGGCGATGATCCCGAAGTCCTTGCTGCGCGCCTCGGCGCACTCGCGCGCACAACCGCTGACGCCCCCCTTGAGCTTGTGGGGGCTGCGCAGCCCGCGGTAGCGCAGCTCCAGGGCGATGGCGAGGGCCACGCTGTCCTGCACGCCGAAGCGGCACCAGGTGGAGCCGACGCACGACTTCACCGTGCGCAGCGACTTGCCGTAGGCGTGGCCGGACTCGAAGCCGGCGTCGACGAGCCGGCGCCAGATCGCGGGCAGCTCCTCCATGCGGGCGCCGAAGAGGTCGATCCGCTGGCCGCCGGTGATCTTGGTGTAGAGGTTGAAGTCGCGGGCGACCTCGCCGATGACGATGAGCTTGTCGGGCGTGATCTCGCCGCCGGGGATGCGCGGCACGACCGAGTAGGTGCCGTTGCGCTGGATGTTGGCGAGGTAGGCGTCGTTGGTGTCCTGCAGCTGGCGGGTGTCGGTGTCCAGCACGTGGCCGTTGAACTGGCTGGCCAGGATGCTCGCGATCGCCGGCTTGCAGACGTCGCAGCCGCGCCCGGTGCCGTGCGCCTCGACGATGTCGTCGAAGCGGCGGTAGCCGTGCACCGCGACCACGTCGAACAGCTCCTGGCGGGTGAGCCGGAAGTGCTCGCACAGGCCCTTGTCGACGACCTTGCCGACCGCGGCGAAGTGCTCCTCGACGATGTTCTTGACCAGCGGCACGCAGCTGCCGCAGGTGCTGCCGGCGCGGGTGCACTTCTTGACGTCCGCGACGGTCTCGCAGCCGTCCTCCGCGACCGCGTGCACGATCTGGGCCTTGGTGACGTCGTTGCACGAGCAGACCTGCGCCTCGTCGGGCATGCCGAGCTCCACGCCCCCGCGGCTGGCCGGGAGGATCAGCTCCTCCGGGTTGGCCGGCAGCGCGATGCCGCTCGCGACGAGCGGTCGCAGCACGCCGTACGCCGACGCGTCACCGACCAGGATGCCGCCGAGGAGGCGGAACGTGCCGTCCTTCGACTCGGCCACGACGAGCTTCTTGTAGACGCCCGCGACGGCGTCGGAGTAGACGAGCTCCAGCGAGTCGGGCGTGGTCGCGAAGGCGTCGCCGAAGCTGGCCACGTCGACGCCGAGCAGCTTGAGCTTGGTGGACATGTCGGCGCCGGTGAAGGTGCCGGGGCCCTCGCGCAGGGCGTCGACGACGACCTCGGCCATCGCGTAGCCCGGGGCCACCAGGCCGTACATACGCCCGCCCGGGGCGGCGCATTCCCCGATGGCGAAGATGTGCGGGTCGGACGTGCGGCACTGCTCGTCGACGAGCACGCCGCCACGCTCGGCCAGGTCGAGGCCGCACTCGCGGGCGATCGCGTCCCGGGGCCGGATGCCGGCGGAGAACACCACGACCTGGGCGTCGACCGTGGTCGTCTCGGCCCCCTCCTCGGTGCCGGCGGGACGGACCCGCAGCCCGGTCACCGCGTCGTCGCCGGTGATGGCCTCGGTCATCACGCCGGCGTGGACACGGACGCCGAGCTTCTCGATGTGGCGGACCAGGGTCGCACCGCCCGAGCCGTCGAGCTGCACGGGCATCAACCGGGGCGCCATCTCCACGACGTTGGTCTCGAGGCCGAGCTGGACGAGCGCGTTGGCCGCCTCGAGGCCGAGCAGTCCCCCGCCGATCACGATGCCGCTGGTGGCGGACCCGCTGGCGGCCCGGATCGCCTCGAGGTCCTCGATGGTGCGGTAGACGAAGCAGCCGTCCTTGTCGCGGCCCTCGACCGGCGGCACGAACGGCGCGGCGCCGGTGGCCAGCACCAGCGCGTCGTACGCGAGGGTCTCGACTCGGCCGGGGTTGGTGAGCGGCTCGGTGACGTTGCCGGGGGCCGGCGAGACGTAGGTGATGGCACGGCCGGCGCGGTCGATCTCGGTCACCTCGGCGTCGAGGACCAGGGTGACGCGCGGGTCGTCGTACGCCCCCTCGGGCAGCAGCGACAGCTCGTCGGCGCTCTCCGCGGCGAAGAAGCTGGTGAGGGCGACGCGGTCGTACGCCGGGCGACGCTCGGCGCCGATCACCACGATGTCGTGGGTCTCGGTCAGGCCGCGCTCGATGGCAGCCTGGACGAAACGGTGGCCGACCATTCCGTGGCCGACGACGACGAGGGTGGAGCGCGTGTGCCTCATGCCACGACGCTAGGTTCGCGATGTTGTGGTGGGTGTTACCTCATGTTTCAGGGAGGAAAACCCTCACTCACGCCCCTCACAGCTGCGTCGGCACGCCGACGCCCTCCTGGCCGCCGGACGCGGCCGGCGCGACGGTCGGCGTACGTGCCCCGCTGCGCTCGGCGCCGATGCCCGCCGCGACGACGAAGCCGATCCCCGCCACGGCCAGCAGGTTGGGGACCTGGTGGAGCACGACGAGGCCGATGACCATCGCGAACGCCGGCTCGAGCGCCATCAGGGTGCCGAACGCCCCCGTTGTCATGCGGCGCAGCGCCAGCAGCTCGAGGGTGAAGGGCACGACGGGCAGGAGGATGGCGAGGCCGAGCCCGGCGACCATCAGCTCGGGGGTGAGCTGTCCGACCAGTCCGGGACCGGCGACGACGGTGGCGACGAGGGCCGCGACGGGCATGGAGATCGCAAGCCCGGCGATCCCGTTGACCGAGTCGCCCACCTTCTGGGTGAGCAGGATGTACGCCGCCCAGCAGACCGCGGCCGCGAGGGCGAACGCGACCCCGACCGGGTCGGCGGTCCCGGCCCACGGCTGGGTCAGGCAGAGGACCCCGACCGCCGCCACGAGGGCCCAGGCGCGGGCGACCCCGTGGGTGCGGGCGATCGCGACGCCGAGCGGTCCCAGGAACTCGAGGGCGCTCGCGGTGCCGAGCGGCAGCCGGGCGACCGCGGCCATGAAGAGCAGGGTCACCCCGGCGGTCACGACACCCAGGGCGACGCTCGCCCAGAACGCCTCGCGGTCGAAGAGCGCGGGGCGCGGACGGACGACCACGAGGAGCAGCACGCCCGCCCAGAAGAGCCGGAGCCAGGCTGCGCCGGCCGCACCCACGTCGTCGATGAGGCCGACCGAGGCGGCGAGGCCGAGCTGGACGCAGAGCATGGACGCGACGGCCATGGAGGCACCGGAGCGGGCGGGCGACGAGGTCATGACACCAGTCGACACCCGCACCACCGTGTGCGTCCACGTGAGAATCCGTGACACATCGTTCACTGATCCAGCACAATGCCCGCATGGACGTCCGCCGGCTGCGGCTGCTGCTCGAGCTCTCCCGCCTGGGGTCGATGGGCGAGGTGGCGGCCGTGCTGGGGACGACCACCTCGAGCGTCTCCCAGGGCATCGCCGCGCTGGCCCGCGAGGCCGGCACCGCCCTGGTGGAGCCCGACGGGCGGCGGGTGCGCCTCACCCCGGCCGGGCACCGGCTGGCGGAGCACGCCGTGGCGATCCTGGCGGCGGTGGACGCCGCGCGGCTCGACCTCGACCCGACCGCCGAGCCCGCCGGTGTCCTGCGCGTGGCGGGGTTCGCGACCGCGATCGAGCGCTCGCTGCTGCCGACCATCGCGGACCTGGGGCGGCGCCACCCGGGCGTCGACGTGCGGGTGCACGAGCACGAGCCGCTCGAGGCGTTCGACCTCCTGGCCCGGGACCACGTGGACCTCGCGCTCGTCTACGACTACGACATCGCGCCCGCCGCGTGGCGATCGGAGTACGACGTGGTCCCCCTGTGGCAGGTCGAGTGGGGCGTGGGCATGCCGTCCCACGAGCGACCGCTCCCCCTCGCGGACTTCGCCGAGCGCGACTGGATCGTCAACTCGCGCCACACCGCCGACGAGGAGGTGCTGCGCACGCTGGCGTCCATGGCCGGGTTCACCCCGCGCGTCGCGCACCGCATCGACTCCCTCGACCTGGTCGAGGGACTGATCGTGGCCGGGCTGGGCCTGGCCCTGCTCCCCCTCGGTCGCACCACCCGGGGCGGGGTCACGGTGATGCCGCTCGCCGATCCCGGCGCGCGCCTGCGGGCGTACGCCGTGACCCGCCGCGGGCGCGACCAGTGGCCGCCGCTGCGGGCCGTGCTGGAGGGACTGTCCCGCCACCGCTGACACGCAGCGCGCTCTCCCCGACGTGCGCTTCGGGACGACACTCCCCTCGGATGCCGTGGCACGATAGGTCATGCTCACGTGAGGTTGAGGTCTGGAGGTGTGGAGCGATGGATCCCAGAGACCTGCTCCCGATGGGCGAGATCACGCGTCGCAGCGGCTTTGCGGCGTCGGCGATCCGCTACTACGAGGCCGAGGGACTGATCGAGGCGGACCGCTCCTCCGGCGGCCAGCGGCGCTTCGAGCGCAGCGTGCTGCGGCGGCTGGCCTTCATCAGGGCCGCCTCCAACGTGGGACTCACCATCGTCGAGATCCGTGACGAGCTCTCCCGGCTCCCGGGCAACAGGAACCCGACCAAGGCCGACTGGCACCGCATCTCGCGGCACTGGCGGCAGCGGCTGGACGACCAGATCGCGGCGCTCGAGCGGCTCAAGAGCGGGCTCGACGGCTGCATCGGCTGCGGGTGCCTGAGCCTGCGCAGCTGCGCCTTCTCCAACCCGGGCGACGTCCTCGACGAGGCCGGTCCGGGCGCCCGGCTCCTCCCCGACACGCTCCGCCGGCCGCACCCGACCCGGCGGTAGGTCGCTCGGCCCCCAAGCACGACGAAGGCAGTTCGCCGGCCGTCAGCCACCGTCCACGCTCGGCGCGGCCGGCGCCGGGCATGAACTGCCTCTGTTGTGCGCGTCTCAGCCCACCGGGACCGCGACGTCCTCGCCGAGCAGGCGGCGTACGACGGACTCGCAACCTCCGCAGCCGGTGGTCGCCCGGGTCGTCTCCCGGCACGAGGCGTAGGAAGCGCAGGCGCGGATCGTCCCCGCGCTGACGCCCGCACAGGCGCAGACCTCGGCGTCGTCGGGCAGGCTGACCGGCGCCGAGGCCGGCTCGCCGAGCAGCAGCTGGCCGGGCTCGTCGGGACCGAGCACGGTGCCCCGGTCGTAGAGCTGGGTGATGAGGCCGACGCGCGAGAGGTCGCCGACGAGCGCGGCGGCGACGATCCGGCCGCCGTGCACCACGAGCGTCCGGTGCGAGCCGGCGATCGGGTTCGTCATCTCGACGACCTCGCCCTGCGCGTGCTCGGGGTCGCCGAGGACGGCGACGTCGAGGCCGGTGGCGCGCAGCCGGGCGACGCTGCGCGAGCCGTCGTACGCCGCGTCCTCGCCGCAGAGCACGGCGGCCAGCACCCCGGCCTGCTCCCAGGCCGGCGGGACGAAGCCGGTGGTGCGGTTGCGGTGCTCGGCGCAGTCGCCGATGGCGTGGATGCGCCCGTCGGTGACCGAGGCGAGCGTGGAGTCGACGACGACGCCGCGGCGGACCATCAGGCCCGCCCGGCGCGCGAGCGCGGTGGACGGCCGACCGCCGGCGGTGAGCACGACGAGGTCGGCGCCCAGCTCGTAGCCGGTGTCGAGCCGCAGGCCCTCCTCGGTCATCGCGACCGCCCGCGAGCCGGTGTAGACCTCGGTCCCGAGCCGGCGCAGGTCACGGGCCAGCACCCGGCCACCGGCGGCGCCGAGCTGGGAGGCCAGCAGGTGCGGGGCGCCCTCGACCACCTCCGTCGCCACGCCGCGCACGGTGAGCGCCCGGGCGACCTGGAGGCCGAGCAGGCCGCCGCCGACCACGACGGCGCGCTGGCCGGGGGCGACCACGTCGTCGAGGCGCCGGCAGTCGGCCAGCGAGCGGAACGCGTGGACCTTGGGGTGCAACGAGCCGTCGCGACGCACCAGCCCACGGATCGGCGGGAGCGTGGGGATGGACCCGGTGGCCAGCACGAGCCGGTCGTAGCCGAGGCGCTCGCCGTCGACCAGCATCACCTCCCGCGTCTCGCGGTCGACCTCGAGCACCCGGGCGCCGAGGCGGAGGTCCACCCCCCGGTCGGCGAACCACGCGGCCGAGCGCAGCGTCAGCGCGTCCGGGCCGTGGGTGCCCTCGAGGACGGCCGACAGCAGGATCCGGTTGTACGGCGCGTGGTCCTCGTCGGCGAGGACGGTGACCGCGCCGTCGTACCCGCGCGAGCACAGCTCCTCCACGAGCCGGACGGCCGCCATCCCGCCCCCGACGACGACCAGGCGCTCCCGCATGCCCTCGATCATGCGCTCACCGCTGCCGCGCACACCTTGAACTCCGGCATCCGGGACGCGGGGTCGAGCGCGTCGTTGGTGAGCCGGTTGGCCCCCACCCAGTGGAAGGGCACGAAGACGGTGTCCGGGCGGATGGTGGCCACCACGTGCGCCGGCGCGGTCATCGTGCCGCGCCGGGTGGCCACGGTGACGGGCTCGCCGTCCACGGCGCCGATCCGTCCGGCGAGCATCGGGTGCAGCTCCACGAAGGGCCCGGTGTCGGGCAGGTCGCGGACCCGCCGGGTCTGGGCGCCGGACTGGTACTGCGCGAGCACCCGGCCGGTCGTGAGGTGCACCGGGTAGTCCGCGTCGGGCACCTCGGCGGGCCCGCGGTGGTCGACGGCGAGGAAGCGGGCCCGGCCGTCGGGGTGCGCGAAGGCGCCCAGGAACATCCGCGGGGTGCCCGGGTGTCCCGGCTCGGGGCACGGCCAGAAGACGCCGTGCTCGTCGCGGATCCGGTCGTAGGTGATCCCGGCGTAGTCGGCCTTCCCGCCCGCGGAGGCCCGGCCGAGCTCCTCGAAGACGGTCTCGGGGTCGGTCGAGAAGACGCCCGCCGACCCGAGGCGAGACGCCAGGCCCGCCATCACGTCCAGGTCCGAGCGGACGCCCGCGGGCGGGCTGATCGCCCGTTGCCGCAGGATCACCCGGCCCTCGAGGTTGGTCATGGTGCCGGTCTCCTCGGCCCACTGGGTGACCGGCAGGACCACGTCGGCCAGCGCCGCGGTCTCGGAGAGCACCATGTCGGCGACCACCAGCAGGTCCAGCGACTCCAGCCGCTGGGTCACGTGCGTGGCCCGGGGGGCGGAGACGACGATGTTGGAGCCGAAGACCAGCAGCGCCGACGGACCGCCGGGCTGCCCGAGCGCGTCGAGCAGCTCGTACGCCGAGCGCCCCTTGCCGGGCAGCGAGTCCGGGTCGACGCCCCAGACGCCGGCCACGTGGGCCCGGGCGGCCGGGTCGTCGATCATCCGGTAGCCGGGCAGCTGGTCGGCCTTCTGGCCGTGCTCGCGCCCACCCTGCCCGTTGCCCTGCCCGGTGAGGCAGCCGTAGCCCGCGCCCGGCGTGCCCGGCATCCCGAGCGCGAGGGTCACGTTGATCCAGGCGAGCACGGTGTCGGAGCCGGTGCTGTGCTGCTCGGCCCCGCGGGCGGTCAGCACCATGACCCGGGGCTTGCCGGCCAACAGCTCCGCGAGCGCCCGGACCTCGTCGGCCGGCACCCCGGTGACCCGCTCGACCCGCTCGGGCCACCAGCCGGTGACCGACTCGCGGACCTCCGCCCACCCGGTGGTGCGGGCGGCGACGTACTCCTCGTCGACCATCCCGCCCGCCACGAGCAGGTGGAGCACGCCGAGCGCCAGGGCGAGGTCGGACCCGGGGACCGGCTGCACGAAGACGTCGGCGCGGTCCGCGGTCGGCGTACGCCGCGGGTCGATGACCACGACCTGCCCGCCGCGGGCGCGGAGCGCGTCGAGGTGGCGTGCGGCGGGTGGCATGGTCTCGGCCAGGTTGGAGCCGACGAGGACGACGACGTCGGCCTCCTCGACGTCGGACAGCGGGAACGGCAGCCCCCGGTCCAGGCCGAAGGCCCGCATCCCGGCGGACGCCGCCGACGACATGCACCAGCGGCCGTTGTAGTCGATCTGGGAGGTGCCGAGCGCGACGCGAGCGAGCTTGCCGAGCTGGTAGGCCTTCTCGTTGGTCAGCCCTCCCCCGCCGAACACCGCGACCGAGTCGGCGCCCCGCTCCGCGCGCAGTGCGGCGAGGCGACCGGCCACCAGGTCGAGCGCCTCGTCCCACGACACCGGGCTCAGCTCGCCCGTCGCGCGGTCCCGCACGAGGGGGGTGGTGAGCCGCTCGCGACCGCCGTACAGCCCGGCCGCGCTCCACCCCTTGCGGCAGAGCGCCCCGGAGTTGACGGGGAACTCGGGCCACTCCTCGACCTGGGGGGTACGACGCCCCGTCAGCCGCATGCCGCACTGCAGCGAGCAGTAGGGGCAGTGGGTGTCGGTCACGGTGTCCCCGGATCGGTCGAAGGGATGGCTGGATGGGTGGAGGGGCTGGTCAGACGTCGGCGGTGGCGAGCGCCGGCGCCCGCCCGGCCACGGTGACGCGACGGGTGTAGAAGAACCAGGTGGTCGCCAGGCACACGACGTAGAACCCGGCGAACACCCCGAACGCCATCTTGACCGCCTCGACCGGGTCCGTCACCCACGGTGAGCCGAACGTCAGCGGGATCAGGAAGCCACCGATCGCGCCCACCGCACCGGCGATCCCGATGACCGCCGAGGACTCCTTGGTGGCCCGCGCCATGTCGGCCCGCCGGGTCTCGGGGGTCGTGGTGTGCTCGGCCTGCCGCTGCAGGATGAGCGGGATCATCCGGTACGTCGACCCGTTGCCGATGCCGGTCGCGGCGAAGACGAAGAGGAACGCCGCGAGGAACCACGGGAAGATCGTCGAGTTGGCCTCGACCGCGGCCCGGGTGGCCTCGGAGTAGACGAACGTGCTCGGGTCGGCGGGGACCTCGGACGGCGGGACCGGGGTGAGCTGGCGCAGGGTGACGATCACGGCCAGGGTGCCGACGATCATCGCCACGAAGGTCCAGAAGGTCACCCGGGCGCCGCCGTACTTGTCGGCGAGCCAGCCGCCGAACGGTCGGGCGATCGAGCCCACGAGTGCGCCGAGGAAGGCGTAGTAGGCGAAGTTGATGCCGATCCCGGGGACCTCGGGGACTGGCTGGTTCCAGAAGTTGATCTTGATCAGCAGCGGCATCGCGGCGGAGTAGCCGATGAACGAGCCGAAGGTGCCGATGTAGAGGAACGACATCACCCAGGTGTGGTGGTAGCGGACCACGGCGAGCTGCTCGCGCGGCGACGACTTGGCCCCGCTGAGGTTGTTCATGAAGAGCCAGGCCGCGAAGGCTCCGACGATCGCCAGTCCGGCGTAGAGGTAGCCGGCCCGCTCGAGGTTCAGCTCGTCCTTCGCCTGGACCAGCCCGAAGACCCCGGCGCCGCCGACGATGATCGGCAGGAAGAACTGGATGAAGGCCACGCCGATGTTGCCGCCCGCGGCGTTGAGGCCGAGCGCGGTGCCCTTCTTGCGCAGCGGGTAGAAGAAGTTGATGTTGGCCATCGAGCTGGCGAAGTTGCCGCCACCGAGGCCGGCCGTCGCGGCGATCAGGCAGAACGCCCAGTACGGCGTCCCCGGTGTCTGCACCGCCCACGCGAAGAGCAGCGTCGGCACCAGCAGCAGCGAGGCGCTGATCACCGTCCAGTTGCGACCACCGAACCTCGGCACGGCGAACGTGTAGGGCAGCCGGATCAGCGAGCCCACCAGGTTGGGGATCGCGACCAGCACGAAGAGCTGGGAGACCGTGAAGTCGAAGCCGATCCGCGGCAGCATCGCCGCGCTGACCGACCAGAGCAGCCAGACGGAGAAGCCGAGGTGCTCGGAGAAGATCGACCAGATCAGGTTGCGGCGGGCGACGGGCCGGCCGACCGACTCCCAGAACGCCTCGTCCTCGGGGTGCCATTCGTCGATGGTGACCCCGCCGCGCGGCGGGACCGGGGGTGCGGCGACGGCGGTGGGGGCGGTGTCGGTGGTGGTGGACACGGGGGCTCCTCGGGGTTCTCGAGCGGACTCCGTGGACGCTAGGCAGCCCACGTTTCGCCCCCCGGCCGGTTTGTTTCACCGACGTGTCAACTTGTCCTCACGACCTCACGGGCCGCACGATCACCCCGTGCCCGCCGCTGTCGTGATCCTCGCCGCCGGCTCCGGCACCCGTGTCGGAGCCGAGGTCAACAAGGTCCTGCTCCCGCTGGGCGACGCCCCGGTCCTCGCCTGGTCGGTGCGCGACGCGCTCGCCCTCGACGACGTACGCCGCGTGGTCGTGGTGGTGCGCGACGGCGAGCAGGCCGCTGTCGGCGAGGCCCTCGGGCCCCACCTCGGCGACCACGAGGTGCTCGTCGTCACCGGGGGCGACACCCGGCACCGGTCCGAGCACGCCGCCCTGCGAGTCCTCGCGCGCGAGATCGAGCAGGGCGAGATCGACGTCGTCGCGATCCACGACGGCGCCCGGCCCCTCGCCGGTCGCGACCTCCTCACCACCACCGTCGCCGCCGCGCGCGAGCACGGAGGCGCGATCCCGGTCGTGCCCGCCCCGGGACTGCTCACGACCGGCCTCGATCCGGTCGAGGGTCGACTGGGGACGGTGCAGACCCCGCAGGCCTTCCGCGCCGGCCCCCTCCTCGCGGCGTACGACGCAGCCGCCCGCGACGGATTCGAGGGCACGGACACCGCGGCGTGCTTCGTCCGCTACGCGAGCGGCGACACGGGCGACGACGTCGCGGCGGTGCCGAGCACGCCGCTCAACCTCAAGATCACCTTCCCCGAGGACGTCGCCCTCGCGGCCCGGCTCGTGGCGGCCCGACCCTAGAAGGGTCGCGGGGCCTCACCGGTGAGCGCCTCGAGGAGCGCGATCTCCTCGGCGGACGTCACCCGGCGCGCCTCCGGCGGCGCCTCGACGGTCTCGATGACGTGGTGCTCGCGCAGGCGGGCCACGATCGCGGCCAGGTCGTGGCCCGGGAAGTCGTCGAGGGCCCGGACCACCGACGGCGGCAGCACCACCGGCGACGACGGGGCCAGCAGCCCCTCGCGGTCCACCGTCTCGCCCACCAAGCCCCCTTCGACCCGCTTGACCGTGTCGGTGACGGGGCGGACGGCGACCACGACGGCGTCGTGCGCGAGCGACCGCTCCACGCAGTCGGCGATGAACGCGGCCGGGGTCATCGGGCAGAGCGCGTCGTGCAGCACCACGGCCTCGTCGACGGTCTGCAGGCTGGACCACGGGACCCCGACGTCGACGGGGGTCACCCCGGCGTCGCCGAGGGCCCAGGCGGCACAGGCGACGAGCGCCTCACCGTGGATCAGCGCGTAGGGCAGGGCGCCGCGGCCCTCGTCCAGCACCAGGCCCAGGGCCGGGGGCAGCTCACGCTCGTCGTACGGGTGCTCGCTCATGGTGGGTCCACCGTAGGACCACCGGCCGGTCCACGGCGACCCGCCCCGGACATGCGACGAGGCCCCCGGCAGCGTGTGCCGGGGGCCTCGTCAGAGGTGTGTCAGGACCTGCTCAGGAGGCGAGGACCTCGTCGAGGATGGCCTCGGCCTTGTCCTCGTTGGTGTGCTCGGCCAGCGCCAGCTCGGAGACGAGGATCTGGCGGGCCTTGGCGAGCATCCGCTTCTCGCCGGCCGACAGGCCGCGGTCGCGCTCGCGGCGCCACAGGTCGCGGACGACCTCGGCCACCTTCATGACGTCGCCGGAGTGCAGCTTCTCGAGGTTGGCCTTGTAGCGGCGCGACCAGTTGGTCGGCTCCTCCACGTGCGCGGCCCGGAGGACGTCGAACACGCGGTCGAGGCCCTCCTTGTCGACGACGTCGCGGACGCCGACCAGGTCGAGGTTGCAGGCCGGGACGCGGACCACGAGGTCCTGCTGGGCCACGATGCGGAGGACCAGGTATTCCCTGTCCTCTCCCTTGATGGTGCGCGTCTCGATCTCCTCGATGACAGCAGCCCCGTGATTCGGGTAGACAACCGTTTCGCCGACGGTGAAAGTCATGTACTTGTACCCCTCTTTCTAGGTGACCATCTTAACACGCGTTCCGAGGACCTCCCTCATCGTTTGTGCAGGTCAGAGGCCCTCTCGGGGGTTGACAGACGCTGGATCGTGTGGTGCGGGCCGCCCTATGCGGAGGCGCGGGGAGGCCCACGACGGGCCCCGCCGACGGTCGCGGATCGGTCCGGATGTCCCCACCGATCGGCCGGAGTGTCCGATACTCGGGGCATGTCGACCCAGGCCGAGACCGCCCGTCGCGGCTCCCGCTTCGCCCGCACCCTGCCGGTGCTGCTGGTGCGGGCCGCCCACCCCCGGCAGGCGGTGCTGACGGCCCTCGCGATGGGTGCCGCCGCCGCGCTGGCGGGGCGCCCGCTGCGCGAGATCGGCCTCGTCGCGGCCACGGTGCTGGTCGGGCAGGCGATCCTCGGCTGGGACAACGACCTGGTCGACCGGGAGCGAGACGCGCGGCACGGGACGCCGGGCAAGCCGGTGGCCGCGGGGCTGCTGGAGGCAGGGACGGTGTGGTTCACCCTGCTGTGCGCGGCGCTGCTCGTCGTACCCCTCTCCGTGTCCGCGGGCGTCGTCGCCGCGGGCGCCTACCTCCTCGCGGTGGGCGTGGGCCTCCTCGGCAACCGCCTGCTGCGCGGTGGCGTCCTGTCGTGGCTGCCGTGGGCGGTCCAGTTCGCGCTCTACCCCGCCTACCTGGCGTACGGCGGGTGGGACGGCCAGGGCAGCGACACGCCCCCGACCGTGGCGATGACCGTGCTGGCGGCGCTGCTCGGCGTCTGCGTCCACGTGCTGCGTGCGCTGCCCGGCCTGGTGCCGGACCACCAGGACGGCCTGCGCCACCTCCCGCTGCGGATCGCGTTGCGCACCGGCGCCCCGCGACTCCTCGTGCTGGCCAGCGTCCTGACCGGTGTGGTGGTCGTCGCGATGCTGGTTGTCGGGCAGGCCGTCGGCCTCACCTGACTCGGCGCTAGGCTGTGCGCCATGCAGCTCCGACGCTCCTTCGCGCTCACCGCCGCCGCGCTGGCCCTCACCGCGCCGGCCCTGACGTCGTGCGGGTTCGACTACGCCACCGACCGGTACTACACGCCCGCCAACGGCGCCAACAACCGTGACGGCGCCGTCGACGTGCTGGGCGCCGTGGTGGTGTCCACCGAGCCCGGCTCGGGCACCTTCATCGCGTCGTTCTCCAACAACTCGACCACGGAGCCGGCGACGTTCACCGAGCTCGGTGCCACCGAGGGCGGCGACGTGACGGCGGCCGAGTTCGAGCCCGTCGAGATCGCGCCCGGCGCGCTGGTCAACCTCGCCGAGCCGCCGGCCGACATCCAGGTCACCGGCGAGTTCGAGGCCGGTGACTTCGTCGAGGTCAGCCTCGGCTTCGACAACGGCGAGAACACCGTCGTCGAGGTCCCGGTCGTGGACAACCACGGCTACTTCGAGGGCCTCGACGGGGAGCCGCTCCCGGTCGAGGAGAGCGCCGAGACCGAGTCCTCGCACTGATCCCGCCCCGCACGGAGGAGATCCACCCATGACGTACACCCTGGTCCTGCTCCGCCACGGCGAGAGCGACTGGAACGCCAAGAACCTCTTCACCGGCTGGGTCGACGTCGACCTCACCGAGAAGGGCCGCGGCGAGGCCGTCCGCGGCGGTGAGCTGATGCGTGACGCCGGGCTGCTCCCCGACGTCGTGCACACCTCCCTCCAGCGCCGCGCGATCACCACCGCGTGCCTGTCGCTCGACGCGGCCGACCGCCACTGGATTCCCGTCAAGCGGTCGTGGCGGCTCAACGAGCGCCACTACGGCGCCCTCCAGGGCAAGGACAAGAAGCAGACGCTCGCGGAGTACGGCGAGGAGCAGTTCATGCTCTGGCGCCGCTCCTTCGACACCCCGCCGCCGCCCATCGAGGACGACGACGAGTTCTCCCAGGTGGGCGACCCCCGCTACGCCGACCTCGGCGACGAGATGCCGCGCACCGAGTGCCTCAAGGACGTCATCGCCCGCTTCCTCCCCTACTGGGAGGCCGAGATCGTGCCCGACCTCAAGGCCGACAAGACGGTGCTCGTCGCCGCGCACGGCAACAGCCTCCGCGCCCTGGTCAAGCACCTCGACGGGATCTCCGACGAGGACATCGCCGGGCTCAACATCCCCACCGGCATGCCGCTGGTCTACCGCCTCGACGAGTCGCTGGCCCCCACCGTCGCCGGTGGCGAGTACCTCGACCCCGAGGCCGCCGCGGCCGCCGCCGCCGCCGTCGCCAACCAGGGCCGCTAGCTCGCTCGCGGAATCACGCCCGCCGCCCGCGGGTAGTTTGGGACGAAATGGTGGGCGATCCGGGCGATCGAGCCACCAGGTCGTCCCAAACTAGGCGCCGCCGACCCGGCGTACGACGCTCAGTCGTCGTTGCGGTTGAGCTGCTGGCCGGTGACGACGAAGACGACCCGGTTGGCCACCGACACGGCGTGGTCGGCGATCCGCTCGTAGTAGCGCCCGAGCAGCGCGATGTCGACGGCCGCCTCGACGCCGTGCGACCAGTCGTCGCTGAGCAGCTGGGCGAAGGAGCGGCGCCGGAGCTGGTCCATGATCTCGTCGTCGCGGCCGAGCTCGATGGCGGCGTCGACGTCGCGGTCGCTGATGATCGCGCGCACCCGTCGGACCATGTCCTCGGCGACCTCGGCCATCCGCTCCAGGGTGGGACGGATCTCGTCCGGCACGGCCACGTTGGGGACCCGGAGCCGGGCGATCTTGGCGACGTGGACGGACAGGTCGCCCATCCGCTCGAGCTCGCTGACCATCCGCAGCGCGGAGACGATCATCCGCAGATCGCCGGCCACCGGCTGCTGGAGGGACAGCAGCGCGAAGGCGTTGTCCTCGATCCGCTCACGGTTGGCGTCGACGGCCTCGTCGGCGCTGATGACCTGCTCGGCCACGGCGGCGTCGCCGCTCAGCAGCGCCTCGGTCGCGCGGCGTACGGCCACCTCCACCTGACCGCACATGTCGGCGAGATCGGTGAAGACGGCATCGAGCTGGTCATGGAAGGCCTCACGCATGACCCGCAGCCTAGGTGGCCCGACGTGCCCTCCCGACCGCCTGCGGTGAACGCGTGGTGAACTCTGGGCACAGGACTGGCGCCATGGCGTCCAGGGGCGGATCGTAGCCCCGCCACGTGCGTACGATCGACACGTGGACCCGACGACCCAGACAGCGCTGGCTGCTGTCATCGGGGCGATCGTCGCCGGCGGCGCCGTACTCGCCTGGCACATCAGCGACCGACAGCAGCGCCGCCTGCCGCACGTCGACGAGCCCCTCGTGCCGCCCGGCGTGGCCGCCGTGCTGTCCGTGCTGCGCTCCTCCGCAGTGGTCGTGGACGCCGACGACCACGTGCTCAAGGCCTCCGCGCCGGCGTACGCCTTCGGGCTGGTGCGCGGCAACGAGATCCTCGTCGAGGACCTGCGCGACCTCATCCATGTCGTACGCCGCGACGGCCAGATCCGCGAGTCCGAGATGGAGCTCGCCGGCGACCGCTCGTCCGCCCGCACCGTGATCGCGCGCGTCGCCCCCCTGGGCTCGCGCCTCGTGCTGGCGCTGGTCGAGGACCGCACCCGCGAGCGCCGGGTCGAGGCCGTGCGCCGCGACTTCGTGGCCAACGTGAGCCACGAGCTCAAGACCCCCGTCGGCGCGATCCGGCTGCTCGCCGAGGCGGTCGACGAGGCCGCCGACGACCCCGAGGCCGTGCAGCGCTTCGCCCGCCGGATGCTGCACGAGAGCGACCGGCTCTCCCGGCTGGTCCAGCAGATCATCGAGCTGTCGCGCCTCCAGGGCGACGACCCGCTGGAGATGCCGGTGCAGGTGCGGATCGACGACGTCGTGGCCGCCGCGGTCGACGCCAGCGCCATCGACGCGGCCGCCAAGGACATCACCCTGGTGACCCGCGGCGACCACGAGCTCGAGGTCTTCGGGTCCGAGGAGCAGATCGGCGCCGCGGTGAGCAACCTGGTGGCCAACGCCGTGCACTACTCCAACGGCGGCTCCCGGGTGCTCGTCTCCACCAAGTCGATGGGCGACACCGCGCAGATCTCGGTGGTCGACCAGGGCATCGGCATCCCGGCACGGGAGATCGACCGGATCTTCGAGCGGTTCTACCGCGTCGACCCCGCGCGCCACCGCTCCACCGGCGGCACCGGCCTCGGGCTCTCCATCGTCAAGCACGTCGCGGCCACCCACGGCGGCGAGGTCAGCGTGTGGTCGGTCGAGGGCCAGGGATCGACGTTCACCCTCACGCTCCCCCTCAGCTCGCAGTCGAGCACCCGGCTCGCCGGCCCGACCGCGCCCGTCACCGTCGTCGCCCCCCGCGACACCTCCGGTCGACGCCCCACGAGCCCACCCCCCATCCGTCCCGGCGCCGCCGGGCAACCCAGCCAGGAGGTACGCCCGTGACCCGGGTACTCGTCGTCGAGGACGAAGAGAGCTACAGCGACGCGCTCGCCTACATGCTCCGCAAGGAGGGCTACGAGGTGGCGATCGCCGCGGACGGCAACAGCGCGCTCACCGAGTTCGAGCGCAACGGCGCCGACATCGTGCTCCTCGACCTGATGCTGCCCGGCCTGCCCGGTACCGAGGTCTGCCGGGCGATCCGCCAGACCTCGAGCGTGCCGGTGATCATGGTCAGCGCCAAGGACGACGAGGTCGACAAGGTCGTCGGCCTCGAGCTCGGCGCCGACGACTACGTCACCAAGCCCTACTCGCCGCGCGAGCTCGTCGCCCGGATACGCGCCGTCCTGCGCCGCGGCCACGAGCCCGACCTCGCCCCCGACACCCTCGAGGCCGGCCCGGTCCGGATGGACGTCGAGCGCCACGTCGTCACCGTCGAGGGCGTCGAGCAGCGGCTGCCGCTCAAGGAGTTCGAGCTCCTCGAGATGTTCCTGCGCAACCCCGGCCGGGTGCTCACCCGTGGGCAGCTCATCGACCGGGTCTGGGGCTCCGACTACGTCGGCGACACCAAGACCCTCGACGTCCACGTCAAGCGGCTGCGCGCCAAGCTCGAGCCCGACCCGAGCGAGCCGAAGTACCTCGTCACCGTGCGGGGGCTGGGCTACAAGCTCGACCTCTGAGCGGTCCGGCGGGATCTCGTCGTACGACGTCCGAAACCCGCTCGCGGGGACGTCATGCGCGTCCGTAGTCTTCAGTCATGACCGTCACGCAGCACGCCGAGCCCCAGGCGCCGACGCACCCGGCGTGGTTCCCCGCCGCCGCGGGAGCCATCACGCTGGTGATGTGGGCGTCGGCGTTCGTGGTCATCCGCCACGTCGCCCACGACATCAGCCCCGGCTCGCTCGGCGCCGGTCGGCTGCTCGTGGCGGCGCTCGTGGTCCTGCCGCTGGTCCTGCGCCGCGGGTGGGTGCAGCCGACCCGACGCGAGTGGATCCTGCTCACCGCCTGCGGCGTCGGGTGGTTCGGCATCTACAACCTGGCCCTCAACGAGGGTGAGCGCCGCGTCGACGCCGGCACCGCGGCCATGATCATCCAGATCGGCCCGATCATCGTGGCCTTCATGGCCGTCTGGATCTTCGGCGAGGTCCTCCACAAGTGGCTGCTGATCGGCATGGTGATCGGCTTCGCCGGGGTCGCTGTCATCGCCCGGGGTTACTCGGGCGGCGGCGAGGGCGACGTGGTCGGCGTCCTCCTCGTGGTGGTGGCGGCCGCGATGTACGCCGTCGGCGTGCTGAGCCAGAAGTCGCTCCTGCGCCGGATCCCGTCGGTGCAGGTGGTCTTCGTGTCGTTCGTGATCGGCGCCCTGGTCTGCCTGCCGTTCGCCCACGACCTGGTCGACGTCGTCACCGAGGGCGGGGCGACCCTGTGGTGGACGGTCTACCTCGGCGTCTTCCCGACGGCCGTCGCCTTCACGACGTGGGCCTTCGCGCTGACCCACACCGACGCCGGCAAGCTCTCCCTGACGACCTTCCTGGTGCCGGCCATCACGACGCTGATCGCCTGGGCGCTGCTCGACGAGGTGCCGCCGGCCCTCACCTTCGTCGGCGGGGCGCTGGCGATCGTCGGGGTGCTGCTCACCCGGCGTGCTGCACCCGTCCCGAAGGCCTAGGTCGGTTCCGGATCGGTCCCGGCCTCGAGCCAGCCCCGGAAGGCGTCCAGGTTGCGGGTCGACTCCCCCCGCGAGATCCGCCACTCCCACTCCTTGCGGATCGAGGTGGCGAAGCCGAGCTCGAGGATGGCGTTGAAGGACTCGTCGGCGTGCGTGAGCACCGAGCCGAGGAGCCGGTCGAGCTCGTCGTCGGTGACCGCGGAGAGCGGCAGCCGGGCGTCGAGGTAGATGTCACCGCTGTGGTCGACGGCGAACGCCACGGCGTACATCCGCAGGTTGCGCTCGAGCAGCCAGCGGTAGACGCGGGCGTGGTTCTCGTCGGGGTTGCGGCACACGAACGCGTGTACGCCGAGGGCGTGCTCGCCGACGTCGAGGCGGACGGGGGTCTGGAGCTTCTTCTCCCCCGGCAGCGTCAGCGAGAAGACGCCCGGGCGGTCCTCGACGTACTCGATCCCGTTGCCGTCGAGGTAGTCGCGGATGGTGCCGGCGATGGCGGGGTCGCTCACACCGTCATCTCATCACGCATGAGGGTGCGCGCCTCGCGGTAGGCGTGGAGGGTGCGCTCGGCCGTCCGCTCCCAGGAGAACTCGCGGGCGTGCTCCAGCGCGCCCTGCCCGAGCCGGGCGGCGAGCGCGGGGTCGTCGATCAGCCGGCGCAGGGCCGCGGCCCAGTCGCGCGGCTCGTGGCCGTCGACGAGCAGACCGCTGCGGCCGTCGGCCACCACGGTCGTCAGACCGCCCACGGCGGCCGCGACCACGGGAGTCCCGGTGGCCTGGGCCTCCGCCGCGACCAGCCCGAAGGACTCGTTGTACGACGGCACGGCGACCGCCGTCGACGCGGCGCACCAGCGGGCCAGGTCGTCCTGGGCGACGGGCGGGACGAAGCGGACCACCCCGTCGAGGCCGAGGTCGGCCGAGAGCTGGGCGAGCGACTCGGGGTGCTCGAGCCCGCTGCCGGAGGGACCGCCGACGACGGGTACGACGAGGCGCGAGCGCAGCGAGGGGTCCTGGTCGAGGAGGACCGAGACCGCCCGGAGAAGTACGTCCGGGGCCTTGAGCGGCTGGATGCGGCCGGCGAACATCAGCACCACCGCGTCGGCGGGCAGGTCGAGCGCCCGGCGGGCCTCCGCCCGGTCCATGGGGCGGAAGACGTCGAGGTCGACGCCGGGGTGGATGACCTCGACGCGCGAGGGGTCGGCGTCGTACAGGTTGATGAGCTGCTTGGCCTCGAGGTCGGTGTTGGCGACGAGGAGGTCGGCGGCCTGCACGACCTGCTCCTCCCCGATCAGCCGGGCGGCGGGCTCGGGGGTGTCCCCCTCGGCCAGCGCGTCGTTCTTGACCTTGGCCATGGTGTGCATCGAGTGCACCAGCGGCACCTGCCAGCGGTCGCGGGCGAGCGCGCCGACCTGGCCGGAGAGCCAGTAGTGCGAGTGCACGACGTCGTAGTGGCCCAGCGGGTGGGCCGCCTCGGCGCGCAGCACCTCACGGGCGAAGGTGCACAGCTGGCCGGGCAGCTCGGCCTTGGTGAGCCCCTCGAAGGGGCCGGCCGCCACGTGGCGCACCAGCACGGCGCCGTCGGTGCCGGGCACCTCGACCACCGGCGGCAGCGCCGAGGAGGTGGCCCGGGTGAAGACGTCCACCGCGATGCCCTGGCGCGCCAGGCGCCGGGACAGCTCGATGACGTAGACGTTCATCCCGCCCGCGTCGCCCGTCCCCGGCTGGTCGAGCGGCGAGGTGTGCAGGCTGATCATGGCGACCCGGTCCACGCGACGTCCTCTCCTCAGGGCGCCCGGTCACGGATCTCGCCACACGAGAGGGGCGCCGACCGAGCACAACACCGTCAGGGTGTCAGCGATTCCCGACCCGGCGCCTCACCCCGGCGAGGGCAGCTCCGCCCCGGCGTACGACGACCGCGGCGGCCACTCCGACGGCCAGTGACAGCAGGGTCGCCAGCAGCGGGAAGTCGACCTCGAACCACGGGTAGACCCGCCAGTGCAACAGGTAGATCCACAGGGACGACGCGGCCACGACGCCGACGACGGGGGCGACCAGGGCGGGGAGCCGCACCTGCGGCACCCAGGTCAGCGCGAGCAGCCCGAGGGTGAGGTAGACGTGCCGGTCGAGGCCGCCGACCGAGAAGAAGCCGGGCACCAGCGCCAGCACGAGCCCGGAGACCACCAGGCGGTGGCGGGTGGTGCGGGCCTGCGACATGGCCCACCCGAGGGTGAGCAGCCACAGCACGCCGTGCGCGCGGTGCACGTGGTCGCCGGGCATGCCGACGAGGTCGTAGCGCGTGGGGAGCAGCACGAGGGTGAGCACCACCGGGGTGGTGAACGGGTGCCGTCGGCTGGCCCGGTCGACGGCCGGGACGGCCAGGATCGCGGCCAGCACCAGCACCGCCAGGGTGAGCGCCTCGATGAACCAGTAGCTCCACCGCGGCTCCGACCAGCTCCACTCGGTGAAGGCGGTCAGCAGCGCGGCCTGCTTCCACGTGATGTCGCGGGAGACCGCGGCCACGGCGCCGATGACGAGCACCGAGGGCACGACGACCCGGGCGAGCCCGCGCAGCACGGCCCGGGTCCGCTCCGTCCGCGAGCGGTCGCCGAGCTGGAAGCGGCCCAGGTTGAAGCCGACGATAGCCAGCAGCACGTGCGCGCCGCCGAGGAGCGTGAAGAGGTTGGCGTGCGAGCCCACGATCGTGACGATGGCCAGCGCCCGCAGCGCGACGTTGGTCTCGACCGCGACGCCCCGTCGGGGGCGGCCGGGACGTCGTTCGTCGGTCGACGCGGCCAGCGCGGTGGCGGTCATGGTGGGCCAGCCGGCGGGCAGGTGGCCGAGCAGCTCCTCGAGCCGCAGGGACACCTCGACGTAGGACAGCGAGTCCCCGCCGAGGGCCACGAAGGAGTCGTCGGGCGTCGCCTCGGGACGACCGAGCAGCCGGGCCAGGAGGGCGGTCACGTCGTCGGCGGTCGCCTCGCGTCGTACGTCGGGCGCGGACGTGGTCGTCCCGGTCACGGTCGCCAGGGCCGCCAGCGCCCGGTGGTCGACCTTGGCGTTGGCCAGCCGCGGCAGGTCGGGCAGCACGACGACCTCGACACCCGTCGGGGCGAGCCCGGCGGCGTCGGCGGCGTCGCGGCGTACGGCCTCGGCGTCGACGGGACGCGCGCCGTCGACGACCCCCACGACGACCCGGTCCCCCGCGTCCGCGACGGCGGCGACGGTCCCGGCGAGGGCCAGGGTGCGCTCGACCCGGTCGAGGTCGATGCGCAGGCCGCACACCTTGGCGATCCGGCTGGTCCGGCCGACGACCTCCCAGAGCCCGTCGGGGCGGCGGCGGGCCAGGTCGCCCGTACGCAGCGCGTCCACGGTGCGTCCGGCGGCCAGCTCTGCCGGCGACCCGGCGTAGCCCATCATCACGTTGGGGCCGTGGAAGACGAGCTCGCCGACGCCGGGCTGGAGGCCGTCCAGACCCTCGACCGGAGCGAGCTCGAAGGTCGTGCCGGTCAGCGGGCGACCGATCGACTCCGGCGCCGCGAGGGCGAGGTCGGGCGGGAGCACGCTCATCCGGGCGGTGGCCTCGGTGGCGCCGTACATCACGAAGAGGTCGAAGCCGCGGCGCTGGCCGAGCTCGGCGACGCCGCGCACCCGCTCGGGGGCCATCCGGCCGCCGGCCTGGGTGAGCGCCCGCACGGACGGCACGTCACGGTCGGCGAAGCTGGCCCGCTCGAGCAGCTCGAAGGTGTGCGGGACGCCCGGGATCGTGGTGACACCGTGCTCGCGGACCAGGTCCCAGAAGCACTCGTCGACGACGGACAGCTCGGTGAGCAGCAACCCGGCACCGCGCAGCAGGTGGCTGTGCAGCACCGACAGGCCGTAGCAGTAGTGCAGCGGCAGGGTGGTCGCCACGAGGTCGGTGTCGCGGATGCCGAGGGTCTCGGCGATGGCCGCGGCGTTGGCCAGCACGCCGTCGCGCGCCAGGCGCACCAGCTTGGGCGATCCGGTCGAGCCGCTGGTCGAGAGCAGCAGCGCGAGGTCGGGGTGGAGCGCGTGCCGGGACTCGTCCGAGCGCCACTCGCGACCCTGCGGGCCGGCGACGACGTCGGGGGCGTAGGCCTGCTCCAGTCCCGGGGCGGCAGCCGGCGAGGAGACCAGGACGACCTGCTCGGCGGCCAGGGCGGCGACGTACTCGACGACCGAGTCCACGTCGTTGCCCGGCGTGAGGAGCACGAGCCGGCGACCCCCGGCGTACGTCGCGGCGACCTCCTCGACGCGGCGGGCGAGCTCGGCGTACGAGACCGTGCCGTCGGCGGTGACCAGGGCCCGTCGCTCGCCGAAGGAGGCGAGGTGGGCGATGAGGGACGCCGGGGTCGGGCGCACCTGGGGGGCGGTGGTCACCCGCCAGACGATAGAAGGTAAGGCTTACCTTTGCCAGTCGGTGTGACCGGGGTCTCGACGCCGCTCGACCGGCGAGGGCGGGCTCAGGCCTCGGGGGTGCCCTGGTGGAAGCGCTGCTGCCAGCCGTGGGGGGTCCGCACCCAGATCGAGCTGCGCAGCACGCTGCCGTCGTCGCTGATGCTGCGCCACAGCAGCAGGACCGAGTCCGGCGAGAGCCGGTCGGTCGACACCACGTCGAGGGTGGTCTCGGTGCCCAGCGGGCCGATCTCGGCCAGGATCTCCTCGCGGGTCCACAGCCGGCTCGACTGGCCGATCTCCTGCCACTCCGGGTGCAGCAGCGCGGCGACGGTCGCGCGGTCGGAGCGCACCCCATCGGTCAGCAGCGAGCGCTCGAGGGCGATGACCTGCTCCTCGTCGGAGAGCGCGGCCTCGGCGTCGAGGTCGCTGAAGAGGTCCGGCTCCTCCTCGACCACGGTCGGTCCCGACTGCGGGACGGTGCTCACCGAGGCGCCGGCGAAGCCGGGACCCGGGTCGGCCACCCGGCCCGCCTGGTACGCCGACGCGGCGGCGTTGGCGCGCTTGTCGGCCGCCTCGTTGAGGACGTGACCCGAGTGGCCCTTGACCCACTCGAACTTCACCCGCCCCCGACGACCCTCCATCGCCTCGTCGAGCGCCTTCATGAGCTCCACGTTCTTCACGGGCTGGCCGCCGCCCGTCTTCCAGCCCTTGCGCTTCCAGCCGGCCATCCACTTGGTGACGGCGTTGATCACGTAGGTGCTGTCGCAGTAGACGTGCAGCTCGTCGTCGACGTGCGCGGTCTGCTGGAGCAGGTCGAGGACCGCCATCAGCTCGCCCATGTTGTTGGTGCCGCGGGCCCAGCCGCCGGACGCCCAGCAGCCGTCGTCGACGTACCACGCCCATCCCGCTGGTCCGGGGTTGCCGAGGGCCGAGCCGTCTGCTGCCGCGATGATCACGGCGCACATCCTGCATCATGGCGCCATGACCGAGACCCACCACTCGACCGACCAGCGCACCCGGACCGCCGTCGTGACCGGCGCCTCGAGCGGCATCGGCGCTGCCACGGCGCGCGCCCTGGCCGCCGCCGGCTTCCACGTCCTGTGCGCCGCCCGCCGTACCGACCGCATCGAGGCCCTCGCCGAGGAGATCGGCGGGCGCGCCGTCGCCTGCGACGTCACCGACGACGCCTCCGTGGCCGCGCTCGCCGCAGCCGTCGCGGAGGCGGGCGACGGCGCCCTGCACGTCCTGGTCAACAACGCCGGCGGCGCCTTCGGCTCCGACACGGTCGACGAGGCCGACGTCGAGGACTGGCGCGCGATGTACGACGTCAACGTGCTCGGCCTGCTGCGCGTCACCCAGGCCCTGCTCCCGGCCCTGCGGGCCAGCGGCGACGGCCTGATCCTCAACGTCGGCTCGACCGCCGGCCGGGTCTCCTACGAGAAGGGCGGCGGCTACACCGCGGCCAAGCACGCCACCAAGGCGGTCACCCAGACGCTGCGCCTCGAGCTCAACGGCGAACCGATCCGGGTCAGCGAGGTCGCGCCCGGGATGGTCCACACCGAGGAGTTCGCCCTGGTCCGCTTCGGCGGCGACCAGGCGGCGGCCGACGCGGTGTACGACGGCGTGCCCGACCCGCTCTCGGCCGACGACGTCGCCGACGCCATCGCCTGGGTGGCGACCCGGCCGGCCCACGTCAACATCGACGAGCTCGTCATCAAGCCGCGCGCGCAGGCCGCCCAGCACAAGGTCCACCGGATCCGCTGACACGGGGGTCCACGCGGTTCGCTGCGCGGGGGTCCACGCGGTTCGCTGACGCGGGGGTCCACGCGGTTCGCTGCGCGGCGGTCCACGCGGCCCGCCGACGCCGGTGACACCCGGTCCACGGACCGGACCGGGGTCCGAGCGGCGTGCCAGACTGCACCCGTGCAGACCATCGGACTCATCGGCGGCATGAGCTGGGAATCCAGCCTGGTGTACTACCGCGACCTCAACGTCGGGGTGCAGGAACGGCTCGGCGGGCTCTCGTCCCCCAAGCTGGTGCTCAGCACCGTCGACTTCGCGGAGCTGACCCACCTCGAGGACGACGAGAAGTGGGACCAGATCGGCACCCTCCTCGCCGACGCCGCGGTCGGGGTCGAGCGCGCCGGCGCCGACTTCCTGATGCTGTGCACGACGACCTTCCACAAGGTCGCCGACCAGGTCGCCGAAGCCGTCGACATCCCGCTGCTGCACCTCGCCGACGTGGTCTCCGACGCGTGCACCGCGGCGGGCATGGACAAGGTCGCCTTCATCGGGACCACCGTCGCGATGAACGACCCGTTCTTCATCAGCCGGATCGCCGACGGCGGCCCCGAGGTCATCGTCCCGGACGCCCGACACCACGAGTGGCTCAACGACGCGATCTACGGCGAGCTGGTGCACGGCCGCATCGTCGACCGGACCCGCCGGCGCGTGGTCTCGCTCATCGACGAGCTGTGGGACGCGGGTGCCGGCGGTGTGCTGCTCGGCTGCACCGAGCTCGAGCTGCTCATCCGACAGGCCGACACCGAGCTGCCCGTCTTCCCTTGTACGACGCTGCACGTGCAGGCCGCGCTCGACCGCGCCCTGGCCTGAGAGAGTCGGCGGCGTCGGCTGACCCGCGCACCTGCGCACGTGCGCAGCTCTGAGGTGGGCCCGACGACCTTTGCCTGCGCACCCGCGCAGCTCTCCAGGCGGGGCCAACACGCCTTGCCTGCGCACCTGCGCAACTCTCAGGCGGGGCCAACACCCCTTACCTGCGCACCTGCGCAGGGAAGGCCCCAGGCGGCCTCGGCATAGCTGCGCACCCGTGCAGGGAAGACCCCGTGCCCCCTCTCCATAGCTGCGCACGTGCGCAACTCTCAGACGAGGACCACCCCGTCGCTCGCGCACCTGCGCGACCGAGCCCTCGGTCTCTTCTCCATAGCTGCGCACCTGCGCGACCAAGCCCTCCGTCCCCTCCCCATAGCTGCGCACCTGCGCAACACCCGAGCCACCCTCAGTGGGTGCCGTCGCCGGGTTCGAGGACCAGGCGGGCGAGCTCGGCCAGGTCGGAGGGCAGCGGCTCGCAGACCTCGGCCGTGCGGTCGCCGATCTCGAAGCGGTAGAGGTACATGTCGGGCATCGGCTTGCGCGGGGCCACCCCCGCCAGGTCGACGCGATCGGCAATGTCCGCGACGGCGGCCGCGCGCGGGTCGTCGCCGGCGAGGGCAAGGTCGACCTCACCCTCGGAGGTCCGGCCGGCAAAGCCGCCGCTGCGCCGCACCCGCACCACTCGCGCGCCCGCCGCAGGCGCCTCGGCCGACGCCCCCGGCGTGCTCCCGGCCGGCACCCCCGGCGCGCGCCCTGGCGATCCCGCGGGCGTCACCCCCACCTCCTCCCACGCCCCCCGCACGGCCTCGGCCCGGTCGCCGGCGCCGGCGCCGTCGCCGGCGCTGGCGGCCGCGATCGTGGCGGCGGCGAAGGACGCGAAGTCCGCGCGGGGTGACACGTCGCCGGAGGTGAGCGCGTCGTACCAGACCTGGCCGGCGCCCTCGAGGCTCGTACCGCCGAGCGCCACGGCGGCGAGGTGGAAGGCGCGGTTGGGAATGCCGGAGTTGATGTGCACCCCACCGTTGTCGTCGGTGGTCTCCACGAAGCGGTCCATGTGGTCGGGCTGGGGGTCGCGGCCGAGCTGAGGGTCGTCGTACGCCGTGCCGGGGGCGGCCATGTCGCGCAGCCCGCGCGCCTGCACGGCTGGCAGGAACAGGTCCTCGCCGATCAGCCAGCTGCCGGACGCCGCGTCCTGGCCGAGCAGCCGCTGCTTGAGGCAGATCGCGAAGACGTCGGACACCGACTCGTTGAGCGCGCCGGACTGGCCGCGGTAGACGAGCCCGGCGGTGGACTCGGTGACCGCGTGGGCGAACTCGTGGGCCAGCACGTCCACCGGCTTGGTGAACCGCTCGAAGATCTCCCCGTCACCGTCGCCGAAGACCAGCTGGGTGCCGTCCCAGAACGCGTTGTCGTAGTCGCGGCCGTAGTGGACGGTGATGCTCACCATCGCGCCCGCGTCGTCGTACGACGTGCGTCCGAGGCCCTCGGCGAACATCTCCAGGGTCGCGGTGATCCCCGCCGACGCCTCGTCGACGGCGACGTCGCCGGACGCGGGGGTGCCCGGGGTGCGCACGGCTCGCCCGGGCAGCACCTCGCGGTTGCCGGCAGTGTGGACCGTCCAGGCCGGCTGGTCCGCCGCGGCCGCCGGGGCGGCGACATCCGACCCCGGGCCGACGGCGGCCGCGCGGGCCGAGGCCGCCTGCTCACGACGGGCGCGGAAGGCCGCGTCGGCAGCGAGGGCATCGCCGGACCCGATCCGCTCGAGCACGTAGGGCGGCACGAAGGTGCAGGACGGGGCGGTGTGCTGGGTCTCCCGAGAAGAAGTCATGGGTCAGGCCTACCCCACCGGACCGACAGCGGGAAGGGCCCGGCAGAAGGGCTGCACGTCACACGCCGCCGAATCGGGCCCACGGCCCGGCGCCACTAGACTCGACGACGGCCCGGCTCCGGGTCACGGGCGCTGTGGACACCGCGCCCCGACATACCCCAGCGAAAGCGACGTCGTACTGCCATGCCCCAGAAGCGCTCCGACCTCCGCAACGTGGCGATCGTCGCCCACGTCGACCACGGCAAGACCACGCTCGTGGACGCCATGCTCCGCCAGGCCGGTGCCTTCACGGCCCACCAGGCCGAGAGCGTCGCCGAGCGGGTCATGGACTCCGGTGACCTCGAGCGCGAGAAGGGCATCACGATCCTCGCGAAGAACACCGCCGTGCACTACGCCGGTCCGGCGGGCGGCGGSGAGCCGATGGTCATCAACATCATCGACACCCCCGGCCACGCCGACTTCGGTGGCGAGGTCGAGCGCGGCCTGTCCATGGTCGACGGCATCGTGCTCCTCGTGGACGCCTCCGAGGGCCCGCTCCCCCAGACCCGCTTCGTGCTCCGCAAGGCGCTCAACGCCGACATGCCGGTGATCCTGGTCGTCAACAAGACCGACCGCAGCGACGCCCGCATCGCCGAGGTCGTCGAGGAGACCTACGAGCTGTTCATGGACCTGCTCGACGAGAGCCACAGCCAGGACGCGCTGGACTTCCCCGTCGTCTACGCGTCGGGTCGCGCCGGCATCGCCAGCCTCACCGCCCCCGAGGACGGCACGATGCCCGAGGGCAGCGACCTCGAGCCGCTCTTCAAGACGATCCTCGAGACCATCCCGGCGCCCGTCTACACCGAGGGCGCGCCGCTGCAGGCGCACGTCACCAACCTCGACGCCTCCCCCTTCCTCGGCCGGCTCGCGCTGGTCCGCGTCCACGAGGGCACCCTCAACAAGGGCCAGACCGTGGCGTGGATGCGTCGCGACGGGTCGGTCAAGAACGTCAAGATCACCGAGCTCCTCGTCACCGAGGGCCTCGAGCGCCAGCCCGGCCAGAGCGCGGGCCCCGGTGACATCGTCGCCGTCGCCGGCATCCCCGAGATCACCATCGGCGAGACCCTCGCCGACGCGGAGAACCCCGTCGCGCTGCCGCTCATCCACGTCGACGAGCCGGCCATCTCGATGACCATCGGCACCAACACCTCGCCGCTGGTCGGCCGCTACAAGGGCGGCAAGGTCACCGCCCGCCTGGTCAAGGACCGCCTCGACCAGGAGCTCGTCGGCAACGTGTCGCTGCGCATCCTCCCCACCGAGCGCCCCGACGCGTGGGAGGTGCAGGGCCGCGGTGAGCTGGCGCTGGCCATCCTCGTCGAGCAGATGCGCCGCGAGGGCTTCGAGCTCACCGTCGGCAAGCCGCAGGTGGTCACCAAGGAGATCAACGGCAAGGTGCACGAGCCGTTCGAGCGCCTGACCATTGACGCGCCCGAGGAGTACCTCGGCACGATCACCGAGCTCCTCGCCTCCCGCAAGGGCCGCATGGAGTCGATGACCAACCACGGCACCGGCTGGGTCCGGATGGAGTTCCTGGTGCCGGCGCGTGGCCTCATCGGCTTCCGCACCGAGTTCCTCACCGACACCCGCGGCACCGGCATCGCGCACGGCATCTCCGAGGGCTACGAGCCCTGGGCCGGCGAGATCCGCTCGCGCACCAACGGCTCGCTGGTGGCGGACCGCAAGGGTGCGGCGACGGCGTACGCCATGACCAACCTGCAGGAGCGCGGGATCATGTTCGTCGAGCCGACGACCGAGGTCTACGAGGGCATGATCATCGGCGAGAACTCCCGCGCCGACGACATGGACGTCAACATCACCAAGGAGAAGCAGCAGACCAACATCCGGTCCGCCACCTCCGACAACTTCGAGAAGCTCATCCCGCCGAAGAAGCTGTCCCTCGAGCAGTGCCTGGAGTTCTGCCGCGACGACGAGTGCGTCGAGGTCACGCCCGACTCGGTCCGCATCCGCAAGGTCGTGCTCGACGCCAACGCCCGCGCCAAGACCGCCTCGCACGCCCGCAAGGCCTCCAAGTAGGACCGCTGACCCGGTGACCGACCTCCCCGACTCCTCCCGCCCCGCCCCGGGCTCCGGCGACCTCGCCGGACGCCTGGCCGCGTGGCTGGAGGAGCTCGGCCTGGCCGACCAGCTCGCCGCGGCCGGCCTGCCGACGTACGAGCGCGACGACGCCGGCACGGTGCACTGGACGGACCCCGTCACCGGGGAGCCGCTCACGGACGACCGGCTCGCGGAGCTCGACGTGCTCCTGCGCTCGGAGGGCGACGACCCCACCCACGCCGTGCCGATCGCCCTGGTGCGGCTGCGCCGCGAGGGCAGGGTGCGGGCCGCGCTGCTCGACGGCGGCTGGGTGGACTACGCCGAGGTCGGCCGCCTGCGCGGGATCTCCGAGAACGCCGCCCGCTTCGCCCTGCACAAGGCCGCCGAGCGGCGGGCCGTGCTGCTGGTCCAGGACGAGGGCCGCACCCTCGTGCCCGCCTTCCAGCTCGACGAGCAGGGGCAGGTCCGGGCCGAGCTGGTGGCCGTCCTCGAGCCGCTGCTCGCGTCGGGCACCGACCCGTGGCGCACCTGGGCCTGGCTCGCCACCCCGGCTGCGCTGCTCGGCGGCGCGATCCCCCACGAGGCCGCGCGCGACCCCGAGGAGCTGCCGCTCGTGCAGCACGCGGCGGTCCGGCTGGCCGAGCGGGCACGGCCCGCGTCCCGCTGACGTACGACGCGCGCGCCGGCGGCGCTCTCGGTCCCGGTCGGCGCTTCAGCCGGTCGGCGTACGCCGGATGTTCGTCCACCCCGTGTAGCCACGCTCCTCGAGGAGTGCGAGCAGCCGCGCCGCGCACGGCACGGACGTGAGGAAGACCGAGTCGAGCAGGGCCGCGAGGTCGTCCGGCAACGCCTCCTCGCCCCACGCCTCGTCCGGAGCCTGGTCGAACTGCGCGGCCAGGCGGTCGGCGACGCCGTCCAGCCGGGGGTCGTCGGCGGGCCACCGGATGACCTCGGCGAGGTCGCGGTAGAGCTCCCGGACGGACGGGTCGTCGAGCTGCTGGTCCTTCATCTCCATGTAGAACGGCATCCGGTCCGGCAGCTGGGCGACCACCAGGATCCAGGCGTCGCGCTCCGCCTCGACCATGACCTCCGGCACGCCGACCCCGCGGAGCCGGTCCAGGTAGGCGACCGCCTCGGGCGGCAGCGCCAGGCTGTCGCCGGCCGCGAGCCGGACGATCCGCTCGCGGTGCTGCTGCCGCTCGCGGATCTCCGCCCGCAGCCGCCGATCGATCTCCTCCACCGCGGCGGCGAACTCGTCCTCGTCGGCCCCGAGCAGCTCGCGCACCCGCGACAGTGGCACGCCGGCGTCGGCCAGGACGCGGATCCGGACGAGGTCGACGACGGCCGCGGCGTCGTACCGCCGGTAGCCGGAGTGGTCGCGCTCGGGCTCGGGGAGCAGGCCCGTGGCGTGGTAGTGCCGGACCGCGCGCACCGTCACCCCGGCGTACGACGCGAGCTGGCCGATCGTCAGCATGGCCACAGTCTGGCGTCGCTCACGCGATCCGGCGACGGTAGGTGCGCATCGCGAGCGCCTGGGCGACGACGAGCAGGCCCACGCACCAGGTCACGGCGATCCACCCCTCGGTGCCGACCGGCTGCTCGGCGAAGAGGTTGCGGATGGTGTTGACGATCGGCGTGACCGGCTGGTGCTCGGCGAACCACTGCACCGGGGCCGGCATGCCCTCCGTCGGCACGAAGGCGGAGCTGATGAACGGCAGGAAGATCAACGGGTAGGAGAAGCCGCTCACGCCGTCGACCGTCTTGGCGGTGAGCCCGGGGATCACCGCCAGCCACGTGAGGGCCAGGGTGAAGAGGACGAGGATCCCCAGGACCGCCAGCCACGACAGCAGGCCGGCGCCCGTGCGGAAGCCCATCGCCACGGCGACCAGCACGACGAGGACGAGCGAGACCAGGTTGGCCACGACGGAGGTCAGCACGTGGCCCCACAGCACGGCCGAGCGGGCCACCGGCATCGACTGGAACCGCTCGAAGATGCCGCTGGAGACGTCGGTGAAGAGCCGGAACGCGGTGTAGGCGATGCCGGACGCGACGGTGATGAGCAGGATCCCGGGCAGCAGGTAGTCGACGTACGCGCCCTCGACCTCGATCGCACCTCCGAAGACGTAGACGAAGAGCAGCAGCATGGCGATCGGCGTGACGGCCGTGGTGATGATGGTGTCCGGGCTGCGCAGGATGTGTCGCAGGGACCGCTCGAGCAGCACGGTGGTGTCGTGCACGACGTGGGTGGTCATCGCTGGGCTCCTCCGTCCGGGGCGTCGCCGCCCACGATGGCGAGGAAGATGTCCTCGAGGCTGGGCTGCTTCTCGACGTACTCGACGGTGGCCGGCGGGAACAGCTGCCGCAGCTCGGCGAGGGTGCCCTCGGCGATGATCCGTCCCCCGTGCAGGACGGCGATCCGGTCCGCGAGGTGCTCGGCCTCCTCGAGGTGCTGCGTGGTGAGCAGCACCGTGGTCCCGCCGTCGGCGAGCTGGCGCACGGTCCTCCAGACCTCGTTGCGCGACTGCGGGTCCAGCCCCGTCGTCGGCTCGTCGAGGAAGAGCACGGGCGGGTCGCCGATCAGGCTCATGGCGATGTCGAGGCGACGCCGCATGCCTCCGGAGTACGTCGCCGCGCGCCGGTCGCCCGCGTCCTCCAGGTCGAAGCGGGCGAGCAGCCCGTCCGCGACCCCGCGCGGGTCCGGGAGACGTCGGAGCCGCGCGACGAGCACGAGGTTCTCCCGCCCGGTGAGGACCTCGTCGACGGCGGCGAACTGACCGGTGAGGCTGATCGACGCGCGGACGTCCGCGGCCTGGCTCGCGACGTCGTACCCGTGGACGGTGGCGGTGCCGCCGTCGGCGTGCAGCAGCGTCGACAGGATCCGCACGATGGTGGTCTTGCCGGCCCCGTTGGAGCCGAGCAGGGCCAGGACGGTGCCCGGCGGGACGCTCAGGTCGACGCCCCGGAGGACTGTGGCGTCGCCGAAGGACCGGGTCAGACCGGTGATCTCGATGGCTGGCGTGGTGGACATGGGACCAGCCTCCAGCCCTGACGCTGCGTCAGGGTCAAGCCCGATTCCCGGGCCTGTGGAGGGCTCAGCGCTCGCGGCCGACCCGGGCCAGCTGGAAGCGCTCGTTGGCGTGCACCGCCACCCCCATGAAGGCGACACCGACGACGATCGCGCCGATGGCGGCCAGCTGCGGGACGCGGCCGGTCAGCGGCAGCATCGCGACGTGCGTGAGGAGCAGGACCGGCACCCAGCGCGGGACCGTGCGCGCCCGGAGCATCCCGACGGCGAGCAGCGCCTCTCCGAGGTAGAAGCTGCCCACGAAGACGACCGTGAAGCCACGCAGCCCCGGGTCATCGCCGAGCAGGACCATCTCCGACTCGTCGATGATCCCGTTGACGGCCAGCGCCTGGAAGAACACCAGCAGCGCGCCGTACGCCGCCATCGCCAGCGTCGCGACGCCGAGCACCGTGGTGCCCGCGTAGCCGAACCGCCGACCGCGCCGGGGCAGCGCGAAGACGAACGTCGGCAGCCCGAGGCCCATCCCGACGGCGCAGAAGAAGAAGGCCGCCGCCGCCATGATCCAACGACCACCCTCGACCTGCGCGCTCTGGAGGAGGGCCATGTCGTCGGAGCTCATGGGGAGGCTCAGCGTGCCGAGGACCAGGGCGACCGCACCGCTCGCCAGGGCCGCCGCCGAGTACGGCAGCCAGTGGTCGTCCATGGTGCGCAACGTAGAGGTGACCAGACGAGCCGCGAGGCGGGTGATGGGCAAATGGCTCGGACGGACTACGCCGCCTAGGGTGATCGGCAGCGTGACCACCGTCACCGGTACAGCCCACTCGTCGCATCCTCAGCCACACCCCCGGGAGGACCACCGCATGACCGCCAGCCGCGTGCTGCCCACCGAGGAGGCGCGAGACCTCCTCGCCCTCACCCGCGAGATCGCGACCCGCGAGCTGGCCCCGCGCTCCGCGGAGGCCGAGGCGACCGAGACGTTCCCGCGCGACGTCTTCACGATGCTGGGCCGGGCCGGCCTGCTGGGGCTCCCCTACCCCGAGGAGCACGGTGGCGGCGGGCAGCCCTACGAGGTCTACCTCCAGGTGCTGGAGGAGATCGCCGCGGTGTGGTCGTCGGTGGGTGTCGGGGTCTCCGTGCACGCGCTGTCGTGCTTCGGGCTGTACTCGTTCGGCACCGAGGAGCAGAAGGCCGAGTGGCTGCCCGACATGCTCGGCGGGGACCTGCTCGGTGCCTACTGCCTGTCCGAGGCGCACGCGGGCTCCGACCCGGCGGCGATGCGTACGACGGCCCGGCGCGACGGCGACGACTACGTCCTCAACGGCGCCAAGGCCTGGACCACCCACGGCGGCCACGCCGACTTCTACAAGGTGATGGCCCGCACCTCCGACGACCGCAACGGCATCTCCTGCTTCCTCGTCCCGGCCTCGACCCCCGGGCTGGTCGCCGACCCGCCCGAGCGCAAGATGGGCCTCACCGGCTCGGCCACCGCCACCATGCGCTTCGACGACGTCCGCGTCCCGGCCTCGCGCCGGCTCGGCGAGGAGGGCGAGGGCCTGCGCATCGCCCTCGCCGGCCTCGACTCCGGTCGCCTCGGCATCGCCGCCGTGGCCGTCGGCCTTGCGCAGGGCGCCCTCGACGCCGCGGTCGCCTACGCCCGCGAGCGGGAGACCTTCGGCAAGCCGATCATCGAGCACCAGGGGCTGGCCTTCGTGCTGGCCGACATGGAGGCCGCGATCGTCTCGGCCCGCGCGACGGTGCTCCACGCCGCGCGGCTGCGCGACGCCGGCCAGCCCTTCTCCCGGGAGGCCTCGATCGCCAAGATGGTCGCCACCGACAACGCCATGAAGGTCACCACCGACGCCGTCCAGGTGCTCGGCGGCTACGGCTACACCCGCGACTTCCCGGTCGAGCGCTACATGCGCGAGGCCAAGGTCATGCAGATCTTCGAGGGCACCAACCAGATCCAGCGGATGGTCATCTCCCGCTCGCTCGCCAAGGACAACGCCGGCACGATCCGCTGACGCTCAGCCGACGTAGCGGTCGACCGGCTCGCCCCGGCGACCACCGGACAGCCACCAGGCGGCGAGCACCCCGCCGATCGCGCCGAAGAGGTGGCCCTGCCAGGAGATCCCGGGCTGGCCGGGGAGCACGCCCCACAGCGCCCCGCCGTACGCCATCAGCACCGCGATCCCGACCAGGATCTGGCCGGGGCGACGGGTGACGAAGCCGCGCACGATGAGGTAGGTGAGCCACCCGAAGACCAGCCCGGACGCCCCGAGGTGGACGGTCCCGACGCCGCCGAAGAGCCACGTCCCGACCCCGGCGACGACCCAGACGAGCGTCGTGACCGCCGCCCACCGGGCGACGCCGGAGAGCAGGATCAGGAAGCCGAGCACCAGCAGCGGCAGGCTGTTGGCGATGAGGTGACCGAAGCCGGCGTGCAGCAGCGGCGCGAACGCGATCCCGCTCAGCCCGTCGCTGTATCCCGGCCGGATGCCCTCCGCGTCGAGCCGGTTGCCCAGCAGGGTGTCGACGATCTCCGCGACCCACAGCACCGCCACGAACCCGAGGCTCCACGCACCGGCCTGCCCCCAGGACGGGGACGTGCGGGTGAGGGCGGGCGTGGTCATGCCATCGAGAGTACGAGGCTGCCGGGAACCCGAGCGGTCAGCGCGAGCGCCGCAGGTCCGGCACCAGCGCGAGGAGCCCGACGGCCGGGAGCACGGCGAGCACGGCGAGGCTCCCGGGGATCCCGATGACCTCGCCGAGCCCGGCGACCACGGCCGAGCCGACGCTGCCGCCGACGAGGAAGAGCAGGGTGGCGATGCCCAGGGCCACGCCACGGACGTCGGCGTGCACCGCGTCACCGACCAGCGCGGTGAGGGCGGGCTGGCCGAGCCCGAACGACACGGTCGCCAGGGCGACCGCGATGCCCACCGGGACGGGCGCGACGAGCTGGGTGCCGAGCGCGGCGAGGAGCATGGTCAGGGCGGCCACGACGCCGCTGACCGCCAGGCTCCAGGAGCCCCCGATCCGGTCGAGCAGCGGGCCGGCGAATCGCGGGACGAGCATGGCGATCACCGCGCTCGGCACGAGCAGCAGCCCGACCTCCCACGGCTCCCAGCCGGCGTTGACCAGGACGGCCGGGACACCGATGAGCAGGGCGAACCACGACGCCGGGATCGACGCCGCCGCGACCGCCGAGCGGACCACCTTGCCGTTGCGGATGACGGCCATCGGCAGGAAGCCGTGCGGCTTGCGGCGCACCCGCATCGCGACGAGCGGGGCGCCGAGGAGCAGCATCAGCGCACCGGCGACGGCGATCGCGAGCCCGCTGGTCGGGGACTGCACGAGCAGCACCAGCCCGCCCGAGGTGACCGCGACGAGCACGGCCCCGATGATGTCGAGCCGCGCGCCGGTGCCGCCGCCGGCCAGCGCGTGCCAGAGGAACGGGATCACGACCACGCCGAGGATCGGCAGCGCCATCACCGCGCGCCAGCCCAGCGAGTGCTCGACGACCCCGCCCACCAGCGGCCCCAGGCAGCTGATCGCCGCGGCGGTCCCGGCGAGCCGACCGAGGGCCAGCCCGCGCACCGACCCGGCGTACCGCGCGCTCAGCGCCGCCACCCCGAGCGTCGGCACGGCCGCCGCTCCGGCGCCCTGGAAGAGCCGGGCGACGAGCAGCACCTCGAAGGTCGGGGCCAGGGCCGCCGAGAGCGCGCCGACCGTCATCAGGGTGATGCCGAAGACGAGCGGGAGGCGTACGCCGACCAGGTCGCTGACCCGGCCGTAGACGGCCGTCGTCACGGCGAGCATCAGGACGTAGAGGCTGATGCTCCACGCAGCCGTCCCGACGCTCACCCCGAGGTCGGGCGCCATCAACGGCAGGGCTACGGCCGCGGACGACGAGCCCATGCCGGCGAGGCCGAAGAGGAGACCCAGCAGCACGGACACCCGACGGGAGTCGTCGGGTGCCTGCACGGGGGTCGTCACTGTCTGGGCCACGTCCGGTCGCAACACCTCCCGGCGTGGTCGCATTCCTCAGACGTCGGTGACGCGCAGCCCTGCGTGGCACTTGTAGCGCCGGTTGATGGCGATCAGGTTGGCCGTGAGGGCCTCGACCTGGTGCGCGTTGCGCAACCGTCCGCCGTACAACCCGCGCATGCCGGGGACGACGTCGGCGAGCTCCTGGACCAGCGTGGTGGCCTCGCGGTCGTCGCCGAGGACGAGGACGTCGGTCTCGACGCGCTCCACGGCCGGGTCCTCGAGGAGCACGGCCGAGACGTTGTGGAAGGCGCCGACGACGCGGGACTCGGTGAGGATCGCGGCGGCCTGCTGGGTCGCCGACCCCTCCTCGACCTGCAGCGCGTAGGGCCCCTGCTTGTCGAAGCCGAGCGGGTTGACGCAGTCGACGACGACCTTGCCGGCCAGGGTCTCGCGGAGCGACTCGAGCAGCTCCCGGTGCCCGTCCCACGGTACGACGACCAGCACGACGTCCGCGGCGGCCGCGGCGTCGGCGTTGCTCGCCCCGGACACGGGAATGCCGAGGGCCGAGGACAGCTCGGCGGCGGTCGCCTCGGCCTTCTCGGCCGTGCGGCTGCCGAGCACCACGGTCAGCCCGGCGGTGGCGAAGCGGCGGGCCAGTCCGCGGCCCTGGGGGCCGGTACCACCGAGGACGGCGATGGTCTGGTCCCCGATGCGCGGAGCGGCGGATACTGCGTCGGCGGAGGCGGGCGGCGTGGTGTCGTCGGTCACGCGGTGAGGCTAGCGCCCGCCGCCCCATGGGGTTCTGAGCCGCCACCCACCGGCCGTGGCCCCGCCCCACCCGCAGGTGTGTTGTCCGGCCCCTCCCCGCGAGACACCGTGGAGGCATGACCAAGCGCATCGCATTCCTGACCGCATCCAAGGGCATCGAGGCCGTCGAGCTCACCGACCCGTGGGACGCCGTGACCGGCGCCGGCCACACGGCCGAGCTGCTGTCTCCCGAGTCCGGTGAGGTCCAGCTCTTCAACCACCTCGACAAGGCCGAGACCCGCACCGTGGACACGACCGTCGCCGACGCCTCCGTCGACGACTACGACGCCCTCGTCCTCCCCGGCGGCGTCGCCAACCCCGACGCCCTCCGGATGGACGAGAAGTCCGTCGCGTTCATCAAGGCGTTCGTCGACTCGGGCAAGCCCGTCGCCGCGATCTGCCACGCCCCGTGGACCCTCGTCGAGGCCGGCGTCCTGTCCGGCAAGCGGGTCACCTCGTGGCCCAGCCTGCAGACGGACATCCGCAACGCGGGCGGCGACTGGGTGGACGAGGAGGTCGTCGAGGACGGCAACCTCATCACCTCGCGCAACCCCGACGACCTGCCCGCCTTCAGCAAGGCGCTGCTCTCCGCCCTGGGCTGAGCAAGACGGGAGATCAGCTGCTGCGGCCGCCGGCAACCAGCCAGCGGCCCAGCAGCGTCCCCTCCTCCTCCAGCAACGAGTGGGGAGTCAGCGACACGTCGAGGTCCGCGCCGGCGGTGATCCGGGTGAAGTCCCCGCCCAGCAGCCGCGGCACGATGGTGAGGCACAGCTCGTCGACGACCCCGGCCTCGAGCGCAGCGGCGAAGAGCCCCGGCCCGCCCTCGCACAGCTGGTCGACCCAGCCCCGCGCGGCCAGCCGCGCCTTGAGCTCCACGAGGTCCACCGAGTCCTCCCCCAGCACGAGCACCTGCTCGTCCCCGAGCAGCGACCTCGACTCGGCCAGCCCGTCGGCCGACGCGGTCGTCGCCATCAGGATCCGCCCCTCGGGGGCCTCGCGCAGGTTCTCGGGCACCTCCCCCGACCGGGACACGACGACCAGCGGGATCTTCGGGACGTCGTACTCCTCGTCGCGCAGCGTCCCCGCCCCCACCACCAGGCAGTCGGCGTTGCGCCGCAGGGCGTCGAAGACCCGCTTGTCGACGGCGTTGTTGATGCTCGTGCTGAGGCCGTCGCCGCCCTGGGCGGCGCCGTCGACGGTGCTGACGAAGTTGACCCGCAGCCACGGCTCGGCCAGCGGCGCATAGGCCTGCGTCAGCTCGTCGTCGCTCAGGTCGGACAGGTGCGGCAGGGCCAGAGGAGAGGTCACGCGTTCCATCCTGCCGCCTACAGTCTGAGGCGTGATCACCCTTGCGGACCTCGCCGCCCTCTCCGCGCAGTACGGCGACGCCTGGTCCGCGCCCGTCGAGCCCGTCGTCCTCGACAGCCCGGCCGGTGAGGTGGTCATCGGCGACGGCCCGGTGACCCTGATGGGCTGCGTCAACCTGTCCCGCGACTCGACCTACCGCGAGAGCGTGGCGACGAGCCCCGACGACGCCGTCCGGATGGGCCGCATCCAGGCCGCCCAGGGCGCCGCGATCATCGACCTCGGCGCCGAGTCGAGCAACGCGCAGGCGGCCCGCGTCTCCCCCGAGGACCAGGTCAAGGCGCTCGTCCCGGTCGTCGAGCAGCTCGCCACCGAGGCCGTCGTCTCCGTCGAGACCTACGAGCCCACCGTGGTCGCCGCCTGCCTCGACGCCGGCGCGCGCATCCTCAACATGACCGGCCGCGAGCACGAGGACGCCATGCTCACCCTCGCCGCGGAGTACGACGCCGCGGTGGTGATGTGCTTCGGCGAGACCGCCAACGTGCGCGAGGCCTCCGACGTGCCGCCGGACGCCGACCCGATGCCGGTGCTGATGGAGCACTTCGGCGCGCGCATCGAGCGAGCCCGCGAGCTGGGCGCCACCAAGGTGGTCGTCGACCCCGGGATGGGCTTCCACTACGGCAACCTGGTCGACCCGCTGACCCGCTCGCGGCACCAGACCCGGGTGCTGTCCCAGACCTTCCGGCTGCGACCGCTGGGCGTGCCGGTGTGCAACGTGCTGCCGCACACCTACGACATCTTCGGCGACGAGTTCCGCAAGGCCGAGGGCTTCTACGCCGTCTTCGCGGCCCTCGGCGGCACCCACCTGCTGCGGGTGCACGAGGTGCCACACCTCCGGGTCGTGCTCAGCGCGCTGCGCTCCCTCGAGGTGCGCTGAGGCACCTCAGCGGCGCAGCAGCGCCCCGAAGCGCGCGTTCATGTCGGTCACCGCGTCGGCGGCCGCCGCGGAGAACGGGCCCATGTCGACGAAGCCGTGGATCATCCCGTCGTAGCGGACCTGCTCGACGGTGACGCCGGCGGCGCGCAACGCCTCGGCGTACGCCTCGCCCTCGTCGCGGAGCGGGTCGAACTCGGCGGTGACGACGAGCGCCGGGGCCACCTCGGCGTGGTCGCCGTGCAGCGGCGCGATCCGGTGCAGCTCGGCGGCGAGGTCGGTGTCGGCCGGGACGTAGTGGTCGCTGAACCACTGCATCATCTTCGCGGTGAGGAAGAGGCCCTCGCCGTTCTCCGCCTTGGAGGGGTAGTCGCCGACGCCGTCGGTGGCGGGGTAGATCAGCATCTGGGCGGCGAGCACGTCGCCGAGGTGCTGGGCGACGACGGCCGAGAGGTTGCCGCCGGCGCTGTCTCCGCCGACGGCCAGCTGCTCGCCGCCGCCGAGGTCGGCGAGGTGGGCCGCGGCCCACTCGGTGGCCGTCAGTGCGTCCTCGAGGCCGGCCGGGAACGGGTCCTCGGGCGCCAGCCGGTAGTCGACGCTCAGCACCGCGAGGTCGGCGTCGCGACAGAGGCGGCGACACGTCTGGTCGTGGGTGTCGAGGTCGCCGACGACGAAGCCGCCGCCGTGGAGGTAGACCAGCGTCGGCCACGGCCCGTCGCCCTCCGGCTTGTAGAGCCGCGCGTCGCGCTCGCCCGCCCCGCCGGGCACCGTGAGGTCCTCGACCGAGCCGACCGGCACGACGTCCTCGGGCTTGACCATGTCGACCGACATGGCCCGCATGCCCAGGCGCGCCATGGCCGGGGTCCCCTCCTCCATCGGCGGGTAGCCCGCCGACTCGATGAAGGCGAGCATGTCCTTGAGCTGCGGGTCGAGAGGCATGGCGCCAACCTAGTGCGCACCGGCGAGGCAGTTGGTGAAGTACGTCGCGCGCGCCACGCTCAGCGCGTCACGACGACCGGGGAACTGCCTCGGCTGTGCGCAGGTGTACGACGTCGACCAGGACGTCGTGCACGTAGCCCGGCTCGGACATCGCGTGCTCCCAGGCGAAGCGCAGGACGACCCAACCCCGGCGTCCGCCCTCGGTGTAGCGACGGATGTCCTTGCGCAACGCCGCCCGGTCGCTGTGGAACTCGTAGGAGTCGCACTCGACCAGGATCCTGAGTCGCCGGTCCGCCAGATCCACCCGGCCGACGCCCTCGACCCGCACCTGGGGTTGCACGTCGAGCCCGTCGACGCCGTGGCAGATCGCGCGTACGCACGACTCAAACGGGTTGGCCGCTCGTCCGTCGGCCCGGGAGGCGACCTCGACCGCCCTCGACCGCCCCGTGCGCGGTGAGCGAGCGGCGGCAGCCAACAACTGCTCGCGGGTCACGCTGCCCGAGCGCAGGGCGGAGTCCGCGACGCACAGCGCCTCGTCGTACGCATAGGTGCGCGCGCAGTCGATGACGGTGCGGACCGGCGTGGCGAAGCCCTCCCGTCGCTCGTGAAGGGGCACGGTCCCCCAGTGCAGATCGGCATCGACGTCGGGTCGCTGCCGGTTGCGCGCGATGGTGACGCAGGGCCGGTCCGGCACCTGCTTGACCTTCCACCCGTGGTGACCGGCCGCGCTGAGGTGAGTGGCGACACCCCCGGCCGCGACAGCCGCCGCGCGCGCTCCCTCGGACGACAGGCCGTAGGTGCCCCGCCTCAGCCGCACGATCTCCCCGGCCGCGAGAGCCGCATCGATCTCGCGCCGGCTGGCCAGCCCGCGCAGCGCGGCGTACTCGAGGACGCCACCGAACATGCGGACGGCCTCGGCAGGGTTCATGGCTCGACCCTGCCCGGCGCCGATGCCTCCCGCACCTCGTCATCCACAGGCCTCGGACGTCGATCGGCGCGTGCACGGACGAGGCAGTTCGCAGCGCCTGGGTCCGAGCCCCGCCGAAGCCACGCCCCGTCGGCAGCGAGCCGGGCCGAACTGCCTCGACAGTGCTCGGCTCAGCGCAGGAAGCGGCGGATCCCTGTCAGCAACGCCGAGGCGTACGCCGCGCGTCCGCGCGCCGACGTCATCCGGCGGGCGTCGTCGGGGTGGCGCATGTTGCCGAGCTCGACCATCACGGTCGGCACGTCGGAGAGGTTGAGCGTGCCGAGGTCGGAGCGGACGTCGAGACCGTCTCCCCCGGCGATGTAGTTGGCCACCGGCACCCCCGAGCGCGCCAGCCCGCGGCGCACCGACCGGGCCAGGGCCATGGAGGGGCGGGCGATGTCGCCGGTCCAGCCCGCCCGCGCGGCGGGCGCGATGACGTGGAAGCCACGGGCCCCGGCGGCGTACGACCCGTCGCCGTGGATGCTCACCTTGAGGTCCGCGTCGATCCTGTTGCCCACCCGCCCGCGGACGTCGACGCACGGCCCCCACCGGTCGGCACGGTTGCTGGTCCGGGTCATCACCACGGAGGCCCCGAGGTCGACCAGTCGTGCGCGCAGCTGCCGGGAGACCTGCCAGTTGAGCGTGGCCTCGGGATAGCCGCCGTCGGTCGCGGTCCCGGTCGAGTTGCAGGGCTTGGTGAAGCCACCCGCGGGCACCGGCCGGCTGATCTCCGCCGGGAAGTTGGCGTTGCCGAGCTGGTGGCCGGGGTCGAGGACCACCGTCGTGCCGGCCAGCGGCCCGGACGCGACCAGCGCAGTGGCGACGGACAGCCCGAGGGTGGCCAGCATCAGCTGGTGTAGCCCTCGGGGTTCTGCGACTGCCAGCGCCAGGTGTCGGCGCACATCTCCTCGACCGACCGGGTGGTGCGCCAGCCGAGCTCGACGTTGGCCTTGGACGGGTCGGCGTACGACGACGCGACGTCGCCGGGGCGACGGGGCACGACCTCGTAGGGCAGCTCGCGCCCGACGGCCTTCTCGAAGGCTCTCAGCAGCTCGAGGACGCTGGTGCCGTGGCCGGAGCCGAGGTTCCAGACGCTGACCGGCTCGCCGGTGGTGGTGAGCTTCTCCAGCGCGGCGATGTGGCCGGCGGCGAGGTCCTCGACGTGGATGTAGTCGCGGACGCCGGTGCCGTCGGGGGTGTCGTAGTCGTCGCCGAAGATGCTCAGCTTGTCGCGACGCCCGACCGCCACCTGCGCGATGTAGGGCATCAGGTTGTTGGGCGTGTCGGACGGGTCCTCGCCGATGGTGCCGGAGACGTGCGCGCCGACCGGGTTGAAGTAGCGCAGCAGCGCGATGCGCATGTGCGGCGCCGCGAGGGCCACGTCGGTGAGGATCTGCTCCTGCATGACCTTGGTCCAGCCGTAGGGGTTCGTCGCGAACGTGCGACGGTCCTCGGTCGCGCCGGCCTGGTCGGTGCCGTAGACGGTCGCACTGGAGGAGAAGACGAGCTTGTCGACGTCGTAGCGCTTCATGGCCCGGACCAGGGAGAACGTCGAGCCGAGGTTGTTCTCGTAGTAGTCGAGCGGCTTCTCCACGCTCTCGCCGACCGCCTTGAAGCCGGCGAAGTGGATGACGGCGTCGAAGCCCTCGGCGGCGAAGAGGTGCTCGGTCTTGTCGTAGTCGCGCAGGTCGAAGGAGTGCATCGGCAGGCTGGTGCCGGTCAGCGCCTCGAGGCGGCCCAGCACGGTGGGCTGGGAGTTGCTGAAGTTGTCGACGATCACCACGTCGTGGCCGGCCTGGACGAGCTGGATGGCGGTGTGCGAGCCGATGTAGCCGGTGCCGCCGCTGACGAGGATCTTCATGCCGCGCACCCTACCGACGCCCGCGGGTCATTCCATTGCGTAGGGCTGGCACAATCGCGGCCATGCCTACCGCACTCATCACCGGGATCACCGGTCAGGACGGCCTCTACCTGTCGGAGCTCCTGCTGTCGAAGGGGTACGAGGTCCACGGCATCATCCGCGGCCAGAACAACCCCCGCCGACGGCTCGTGGAGACCCTGGTCCCGGGCGTCCAGCTCCACAACGGCGACCTCACGGACCTGTCCAGCCTGATGCGGGGGCTGCGGGACTCGCAGCCGGACGAGGTCTACAACCTCGGAGCGGTCAGCTTCGTGGCCTACTCGTGGGAGAACGCGTTCGTCACCAGCGACGTGACCGGGATGGGCGTCCTCAACATGCTCGAGGCGGTGCGCCTGCACGCCGGCGACGACCCGTCGTCTGTGCGGTTCTACCAGGCGTCGAGCTCGGAGATGTTCGGCAAGGTCCAGCAGGTGCCGCAGTCCGAGGAGACCCTGCTGTGGCCGCGCTCGCCGTACGGCGTGAGCAAGGTCTACGGCCACTACATGACCATCAACTACCGCGAGTCCTACGGCATGCACGCCAGCTCCGGCATCCTCTTCAACCACGAGTCGCCGCGTCGCGGCGAGGAGTTCGTGACCCGCAAGGTGAGCAAAGCCGTGGCCGCCATCACGCTGGGTCTCCAGGACGAGATCGTGATGGGCAACCTCGACGCCCGCCGCGACTGGGGCTTCGCCGGCGACTACGTCAACGCGATGTGGCTGATGCTCCAGCAGGAGGAGGCCGACGACTACGTCATCTCCACGGGCGAGACGCACTCCATCGAGGAGCTGCTCACGGTGGCCTTCGGCCACGTGGGTATCGACGACTGGAAGCAGTACGTCCGGCAGGACCCACGCTTCATGCGCCCGGCCGAGGTCGACCTCCTCATCGGAGATGCGACCAAGGCCCGCACCAGGTTGGGCTGGCAGCCCGAAGTCGGCTTCGAGGAGCTCGTCCGGATGATGGTCGACTCCGACCTCGCGGCACTCAAGGCTGGCTGGTGACGCGAGCCCTGGTCACCGGCGTCGGCGGCCAGGACGGCACCTACCTCGCCGAGCGCCTGCTGACCGACGGGGTCGAGGTGCACGCGCTGGTGCTGGAGTCCGACGCCCGCCCGGTCCACTGTCCCGACGACGTGGTGCTGCACGTGGGGGACGTGGGGGACATACAGGCCACCCGACGGCTGGTGCTCGACCTGGCCCCCGATGAGGTCTACAACCTGGCTGCGATCAGCTCGGTCGCGCAGTCGTGGGAGCACCCTGACCTGGTGAGCCGGGTCAACGGGATGGCACCGGTGGCGCTGCTGGAGAGCGCCCGCCTGCTGCAGGAGCGCGGCCACGACGTCCGCGTCGTCCAGGCCTCCAGCGCGGAGATCTTCGGTGAGCCCGACCGTTCCCCGCAGGACGAGGACACCTGGGTGCGACCCCTCAACCCGTACGGCGCGGCGAAGGCCTACGCGCACCTCGCGGTCGGCGTGAGCCGGCAGCGAGGGCTGCACGCGTCGAGCCTGGTGCTCTACAACCACGAGTCGCCGCGGCGCCCGGCGCAGTTCGTCACCCGCAAGATCTCCTCGACCGTGGCCGCCATCGCGCAGGGTCGCGCGGACCAGCTGGTGCTCGGCAACCTCGACGCTCGCCGCGACTGGGGCTGGGCCCCGGACTACGTCGACGCGATGGTCCGTGCCGCTCGCGCCGACACACCGCGCGACTACGTCATCGCCACCGGCGAGAGCCATACGGTCGGCGACTTCGTGGCCGCAGCCTTTGCCGCTGCCGGGGTCGATGACTGGCAAGCCCTGGTGCACACGGACCCGGCCTTCGTCCGCCCTGCCGACCCCACCGAGCTCGTCGGGGACTCGTCGCTGGCCCGGGAGACTCTCGGCTGGTCCCCCACTGTCAGGTTCGTCGACGTGGTCGCGCGGATGGTCGCGGCCGACCTCGAGCGGCCCTGAACACCCGGTTTCGGGTCTCACCACTTGTGAAAATCACCCCCCTGGGGGTGGTCGACGAGCGTTCTTGAGCCGCACGGAGGCCCAATAAAGTCCACAGTCAGGGAGATCTTGACCACACCTTGGTAAACATTTGAACCAAGCGGGTGATCCTGTCCCGATCCGATGGCAGGCTTGGCGCCCGATGGGGCCGAGATCGGCCCACTCTGCTTCGGGGGCCTGTGGGGGGCAACGCATGTCGATCATCAGCGACCGGACTAGCTCCGCCGTCGCAGTGACCCCGGGTGGGGGCGCCAGCGCCGACCTCGTCACCGCGGCCGCGCCGGCTGCCGCTCGCAAGGCCTCGCGACGGGCTCTGGCCCGAATCCCCGTCGCGGCACTGGTAGTCGACCTCGCTGCAATGATCGTCGCGGTCGCCACTGGGGGTCTCATGCGTGGTCTTCTGCCGATCTTCCCGCCCAACACCTCGTCGTCCATCCCGGTGGGCCCAGAAACCATCGCAGGCCTCGTCGCCCTGTGGTTGGTCGTCATCTTCGGGCTCGGCGGCTACCGGTCCCGCCTCTTCGGTGCCGGGACCGACGAATACAAGCTCGTCATCAACGCGACCCTCATCACCGCCGGCCTCGTCGGCATCTTCTGCTACCTGATCCAGTACCAGTTCTCCCGTGGGCTGTACCTGTTCTCCTTCCTCAGCGGAGTGACCCTCCTGGCGCTGGGGCGGTTCACGATGCGCACCCTCCTTAAGAGCGCCCGCCGCCGTGGTGCACTGCTGCAGCGCGTGGTCCTGGCCGGCCTCCCATCGCATGTCGACGAGATCGCCGCGGTCTTGCGCCGCGAGTCGTGGCTCGGCTATCAGGTCGTCGGAGCTCTCACCCCGCCCACCGACTTCCGTGAGGTCACGGCGTCCGGCATCCGGGTCTGGGGCAACACCGACGAGGTCGCCTGGGCTGCCGACACACTCAAGGCCGACACCGTCTTCGTCGTGGGCGGCGCCTTCACCTCTTCCGCCCAGACCCGCCAAGCGGTCTGGGACCTTGAGGAGCGCGACGTGGCGGTGGTCGTCGCGCCGAGCGTCACCGACGTCTCCAGCGAGCGCGTACAGATCCGCCCCGTGGGCGGTCTTCCCCTGATCCACCTCGACCCGCCTCGCTCTGCGGCGGCGGTCCGCTGGGGCAAGCGGACCTTCGACGTGGTCGTGGCGTCCTGCCTCGTGGTGGCCTTCTCCCCAGTCCTAGCCTTTGCGGCGTTCCGGGTCTGGGCGTTCGACCACGGACCGATCCTCTTCCGGCAAACCCGGGCGGGGCGGGACGGTCGGGACTTCTCCTGCCTCAAGCTGCGCACGATGGTCACCAACGCCGAGGAGCTGCTGCAGGACCTTCACGCCGAGATTGGCCACACCGAAGGCCTCTTCAAGATGGTCGACGACCCCCGCATCACGACGCCCGGTCGCTGGCTGCGTCGCTTCTCGCTCGACGAGCTGCCCCAGCTTTTCAACGTCCTGCGCGGCGACATGAGCCTCATCGGCCCGCGCCCGCCGCTACCCAGCGAAGTCGAGGCGTACGCCGACCACATGCACCGCCGCCTGCGGGTGCGACCCGGCATGACCGGCCTGTGGCAGGTCTCAGGGCGATCCAACCTGTCCTTCGACGAGGCGATCCGCCTGGACCTCTACTACGTGGACAACTGGTCGATGCTGCAAGACTTGTCGATCCTGGCCCGTACCTTCGGCGCAGTCTTCCGCAGCCGCGGGGCCTACTGAGCCTCGCGCTGCTCCTCGAGCAGGTCGAGGAGGTAGGCGCCGTAGCCGCTCTTGACCAGTGGCTCGGCGCGCTGGCGCAGCTCGTCGTCGGACAGGAAGCCCATCCGCCACGCGACCTCCTCGGGGGCGCCGATCTTGAAGCCCTGACGTCCTTCGATGGTGCGGACGAAGTTGCTCGCGTCGTTGAGCGATTCGAACGTGCCGGTGTCGAGCCACGCCGTGCCGCGCGGGAGCACCTCGACCTGGAGCCTGCCCTGCTCGAGGTAGATCCGGTTGAGGTCGGTGATCTCGAGCTCGCCCCGGGCCGAGGGCTTGAGGTCCGCGGCGTGGCCGATGACGTCGTTGTCGTAGAAGTAGAGGCCGGGAACGGCGAAGTGGCTTCGCGGGTGCTCCGGCTTCTCCTCGAGCGACAACGCTCGACCCTCGGCGTCGAACTCGACCACGCCGTAGGCCTTCGGGTCGGCCACGTGGTAGCCGAAGACGGCCGCGCCGTCGAGGTCCTCGAAGCGGCGCAGCCGGGTGCCGAGGCCGGTGCCGTAGAAGATGTTGTCGCCCAGCACGAGCCCGGCGGTGTCGTCGCCGACGTGATCGGCGCCGATGATGAAGGCCTGCGCCAGGCCGTCGGGACTCGGCTGCACCGCGAAGGTGATGTTGACGCCTAACTGCGAGCCGTCGCCCAGCAGCCGGTGGAAGCCCTCGGCCTCGTGCGGGGTCGTGATGATGAGGACATCGCGGATCCCCGCGAGCATGAGCGTGGAGAGCGGGTAGTAGATCATCGGCTTGTCGTAGACCGGCACGAGCTGCTTGCTGATGCCCTGGGTGATCGGGTGCAGTCGCGACCCCGTGCCCCCGGCCAGAATGATTCCGCGCATGGTCGCAACCCTAGGGCAGTCGCGTCCGGTTACGACGTCCCCCCGCGGCGTCACCGGGCCCCTGAGAGGATGCTCCGGTGCCCGCCCTGTCATCCTTCCGCAAGCCCGTCGTGCTCGCGGCCGCCGCCGTCGGGTTCGCCGGGCTGGGCGTGTCGCTGGCGCAGGTCCCCGACGCGGCCGACTCGGCACGCGCCGAGCTCGAGTCGGCGAAGGTGGCGCTGGAGGACGGCGACACCGACGCAGCGACCGATGCCGTGCACCGGGCCCGTGAGCACACCGACATCGTCCAGGTCGGCGTCCAGGGCCCGGCGGGCCTGATCGGCCAGTGGCTGCCCCTGGTGGGCACCAGCGTCCGCGACGCGCGACACCTCGGCGACGCCCTCGACGCCGTCGTATCTGTGGCCGAGCTCGGCGCCGAGGCCTACCCGGAGATCACGGGCGACGAGGCCACCTTCTTCGAGGGCGGTCGCGTCGACATCCCGACCCTCGAGCGACTGGTCGCCACCGCGGGCGACGCCGAGGACGAGCTCTCTCGGGCGCGCACCAGCCTGACGGCCATCGAGGCCACCGGTCCGGTGGGGGCACGGCTCGGCGACGCTCGCGACCAGGCACTCGCGCAGGTCGACCCCTTGCATGACGCCTTGAGCGACCTGATGCCCCTGATGCGCGAGTTACCGGACATCCTCGGCGCCGACGGCGAGCGCAAGTACCTCTTGGCCATCCTCAACCCCGCCGAGCTGCTCTACTCCGGTGGCACGGCCCTCTCGTACGCCCCCGTCACCGTCTCCGACGGCCGGGTGACCATCGGCGAGACCGTCGATACCGATGCCAACACCGCGATGTTCCAGCCGCGCTACTGGCGCAAGGTGCAGGGCAACCCCTTCCACCGCGGGCCCATCCGGGTGGCCCTCGGCGGCATGGCCCCGTCGTGGCCGATCGCGGGCGAGGAGACCCTCAACGCGTGGCGGAGCCTGCGCGGTCGCAACATGTCCGGCCTCGTCGCCGTCGACGTCATCGCCCTGGCTCGCCTGTCCGAGATCACCGGGCCGATGGAGGTCCCCGGCTACGGACGGGTCGACAGCACCAACCTGGTCGAGACCCTGATTGGCAGCTACGACGACTACGCCTTGGCCGATATCGCGGAGCGCAAGCAGGCCAACCGTGCCTTGGTGCCGCTCTTCGTCGAGCGCCTGCTGGACGCCGGCCAGCTCCCCGACAAGGTGCGGGTCCTGGCCGACGCCGCTGCCGGACGGCACTTCGCCGTCTACTTCCGCGACGACGAGGTGCAGGGCACTCTCGACGACCTCGCGATCAGCGGCGACCTCTCCGAAACGAAGCACGACTACCTCGGCGTCTTCACGCAGAACGCGGTGCCCAGCAAGACCGACTACTGGCAGTCGCGCGCGGTCCGGTGCGACGTCCGCCTGCGCCCGGACGGCAGCGCGCGCGTGACGCTCGAGGTGGAGGTCCACAACGACAGCGCGCCGTACGCCGGTCCCGGGACCGATCCGCAGCAGGGCTACTTCACCCGCTGGTCCAACCTCTCGGTCGGCTCGTTCCTGGCCCGCGGCGCCGACGTCGAGGTGGCCCGCGTCGACGGCGTGCCGATCGACTTCACCATCGGCGACTACTTCGGTCGTCCGTTCGTGCGGCACACGATCGAATTGCCGCCGCAGGCCCGACGCACCGTGCGTCTGGAGTACAACGTCCCGGCTGCCGCGGTCCGCGACGGCGACTCCCTGACCTACCGGCTCGACCTCGACCCCCAAGGCATGGTGCGGCCGCAGTCGGTGAGCGTGCGCGTGCACCTGCCGAACGGCTTCACCGCCGACGACCTCCCCGAGGGGTGGAACGCGAATGGTCGGGGCACGGTGACGTGGACCGACGAGACCCTCGACGAATCCTCCCGACTCGCACTGGTGGCACGGCACGCGGAGCGCTGACCTTAGACTCCCCGGCATGGATCGACTTCTCGTGACCGGCGGGGCCGGATTCATCGGCTCCAACTTCGTGCACCACCTCATGGAGCACACCGACGTGCGGGTGACCGTGGTCGACAAGATGACGTACGCCGCGAGCCGCGAGGCCCTCGCCGACCTCCCCGAGGACCGGGTGCGGCTGGTCGTCGGCGACATCGCCGAGCCCGACGTCGTCGACCCGCTGGTCGCCGAGCACGACGCGGTCGTGCACTACGCCGCTGAGTCGCACAACGACAACTCGCTGCACGACCCGAGCCCTTTCATCCGGACCAACATCCTGGGCACGTTCACGATCCTCGAGGCGGTCCGCAAGCACGACAAGCGCCTGCACCACGTCTCCACCGACGAGGTCTACGGCGACCTCGAGCTCGACGACCCCAAGCGCTTCACCGAGGACACGCCCTACAACCCGTCCTCGCCCTACTCCGCGTCCAAGGCCGGCTCCGACCACCTGGTGCGCGCGTGGGTCCGCAGCTTCGGCGTCCAGGCGACCGTCTCCAACTGCTCCAACAACTACGGCCCCTGGCAGCACATCGAGAAGTTCATCCCCCGCCAGATCACCAACGTCATCGACGGCGTCCGCCCCAAGCTCTACGGCTCGGGAGAGAACGTCCGCGACTGGATCCACGCCGACGACCACTCCTCGGCCGTCTGGACGATCCTCAACAAGGGCGAGATCGGCGAGACCTACCTCATCGGCGCCGACGGGGAGAAGAACAACCTCGAGGTCGTCCGGCTGATCCTGACCCTGATGGGCCAGCCCGCCGACGCGTTCGACCACGTCACCGATCGCGCCGGCCACGACCTGCGCTACGCCATCGAGTCCGGCAAGCTGCGCCAGGAGCTCGGGTGGCAGCCGCAGTTCCAGGACTTCGAGTCCGGCCTGGCCAACACCATCGAGTGGTACCGGACCCACGAGGACTGGTGGCGGCCAGCCAAGGAGGCCGTCGAGGCGACGTACGCGGAGAAGGGCCAGTGAGCCTTCCCTCGCTCGAGACGACCCCCATCCCCGGCCTGGTCGTGGTCCGCCTCGACCGTCGCGACGACGCCCGCGGGTTCTTCAAGGAGAACTGGCAGCGCGAGAAGATGCTGGCCATCGGCCTGCCCGACTTCGGCCCGGTGCAGAACAACGTCTCCTTTAACGCCGACCGCGGTGTCACCCGCGGCATCCACACCGAGCCGTGGGACAAGTTCGTCTCGCTGGCCACCGGCCGGATCTTCGGCGCCTGGGTCGACATGCGCGAGGGCGACTCCTTCGGCGCGACCTTCTCCCTCGAGATGGACACCTCGGTCGCGGTCTTCGTCCCGCGCGGCGTCGGCAACAGCTACCAGACGCTCGAGGACGCGACGGCCTACACCTACCTCGTCAACGAGCACTGGCGCCCGGGCATCGCCTACCCCGCGCTCGCGCTGGAAGACCCGACGGTGGCCATCCCGTGGCCGATCCCGCTGACCGAGGCGATCATCTCCGACAAGGACCAGCACAACCCGGAGCTCGACCCCACGACCGCGATCGCGCCGAAGCGGACGCTGGTCCTGGGCGCGGGCGGCCAGCTGGGCAAGGCCCTCGTCGCTTCCCTCCCCGGCGCGCAGGGCGTCACCCGCGCAGAGCTCGACGTCACCGACGCCGAGGCCGTGGCCGCCTGGCCGTGGCACCAGTACGCCGTGGTCCTCAACGCCGCGGCCTACACCGCGGTCGACACCGCCGAGACGCCGGACGGTCGCCGTGACGCCTGGGCCGCCAACGCCACCGCGCCGGCCACCCTGGCCCGGCTGTCCTCCCGCCACGGCTTCACGCTGGTGCACTACTCGTCGGAGTACGTCTTCGACGGGACCGCCGAGGAGCACACCGAGGACGAGCCGCTGAGCCCTCTCGGCGTCTACGCCCAGTCCAAGGCCGCCGGCGACATCGCCGTCGCGACCGCCCCGCGGCACTACCTGCTGCGCACCTCGTGGGTCATCGGCGAGGGCAACAACTTCGTGCGCACCATGCAGCGGCTCGCGAGCAACGGCGTCTCCCCGAGCGTCGTCTCCGACCAGGTCGGGCGGCTCACGTTCACCGACGAGCTGGTCCGCGCCACGCGGCACCTGCTCGAGTCCGGCGCCGCCCACGGCACCTACCACGTCTCGAACGGCGGGCCTGCGATGTCGTGGGCCGAGGTCGCGCAGGCGGTCTTCGAGCGCTCCGATCGGTCCGCCGACGACGTCGCACCGATCACGACCGAGGAGTACGCCGCCGGCGCGCTCGCCCAGGACAAGCCCTTCGCGCCGCGCCCGCTGCGATCCGCCATGGCCCTCGACAAGATCCGGGCCGCCGGCTTCGAGCCCGAGGACGCGCTGGCCGGGCTGGAGCGCTACCTCGTGGCGTCGGAGCGGCCGTAGTCGTCCTCGAGGCGGCAGATGTCGTCCTCGCCGGTGTAGGCGCCGCGCTGGACCTCGATGATCACCAGCTCATCGTCGTGGGCGTTGGTGATCCGGTGCGCGGCACCGAGCGCCACGTCGATGGAGTGTCCGGCCTCTGCCACGAGGGTCTCGCCCTCGACGACACAGGTTGCGGTGCCGGCGATGACCACCCAGTGCTCCGAACGGTGCTCGTGCGTCTGGTAGGACAGCCGCTGGCCCGCTGCCACGTGGATGCGCTTGACCTTGTAGCCGTCACCCTGGTCGATGACGTGCCACGAGCCCCACGGGCGCTCTTCCCAGTCCAGCGACATGCTTGGTTTCCCCCCATGTAGGTGTCAGACGATCCCGGAGAGACTACCTGTGGCCGTCGGTCGCGGCGATGTCCGACTCAACCCCCGCGACGCTTAGGGTGTCCGCGTCAGACCCTCGTCTCGGGAAACGGATCAGCGTGGAACTCAAGGATTACTGGCTCACTGTGCGGCGGCGTTGGCGGGTCGTCGTCGCGTCCCTTGTCACCACGCTGGCCCTCGCGGCGTTGCTCACCATCCAGGCGACTCCGCAGTACGCGTCCTCCGCTGGCCTCTTCGTGTCGACCGGCGAGTCGGACTCCAACTCGGCCTACACCGGCAACCTCTTCGCCACCCAGCGGGTGACGTCGTACGCCGACCTGGTGAGCAGCCGGACGCTGGCCGATCGCGTGGGTGACTCGCTGGACGACGACCCCGACACGGGCTCGCTGACCGCGGCGGTGTCCGCGACGGTCGTCCCGGAGACCGTCATCCTCCAGATCACCGCCACGGATCCCGACCCCGAGCGCGCTCGCGACATCGCCCAGGCCTACGCCGAGGAGCTCGGCGACCTGGTCACCGAGCTCGAGACCCCCGACGGCAAGAATCGCGCCCCGATCAAGGCCACCATCGTCGACGACGCCGTCGTCCCGACCGCCGCCGTGTCACCTCAGCCGGCGCGCAACCTGGCCCTCGGCGCTGTGCTCGGACTCCTGTTGGGGCTTGGCCTGGCGGTGGCCCGTGAGCTGCTCGACACCTCGCTGAGCAGCAACGACGACATCGCCGATGTCACCAACGCCCCCATCCTCGGCAACATCGCCACCGACGACGCCGCCAACCTGGCACCGCTCGAGGTGCTCAGCTCCGCCACACCGTGGGCCGAGGCCTTCCGGGTGCTGCGCACCAACATGCAGTACGTCGAGGTCGACGAGGAGCAGAAGGTCATCGTGATGACCAGCTCGTTGCCCGGTGAGGGCAAGTCGACGACCGCGATCAACCTCGCGCTGACCACAGCGATGGCTGGCCAGCGCGTGGTGCTGGTCGAGGCCGACCTGCGACGACCGCTCATCGCGGAGCGACTGCAGCTCGACGGGGCCGTGGGCACGACCAACGTGCTCATCGGCAAGGTCAAGCTGTCCGACGCGCTCCAGGAGTACAAGGACTCCGGTCTCAAGGTGCTCGCCTGCGGACCGATCCCGCCCAACCCCTCCGAGCTCCTGCAGTCGCACGCCATGGAGGCCCTTCTCGCTGACCTCCGACGTGACTTCGACGTGGTGCTGCTCGACGCCCCGCCGTTGCTGCCCGTCACGGACGCCGCGCTGCTCTCCACCCAGGCCGACGGGGCAGTGATCGTCGTGCGGCACGGCCGGACCACCAAGGACCAGCTCCAGCACTCCATCGAGCGCCTCGAGGCGGTCGACGCCAAGGCGCTCGGCGTCGTGATCAACCAGGCTCCGAGCCGCAAGAACCGCACCGGTTACGGCTACGGCTACGGCTATGGCTATGGGTTCGAGTCCGAGACGGAGACCAGCAGCAAGCGTTCACGCCGCGAGGCCAAGGCGCGTGTCAAGGCGGAGACCAAGGCGGCCAAGTCCGGCAAGAGCGGCCGTCGCCGGGCCTGAACTACTCTGGGCCCGTGAGCTTCTTCCAGATCGAGGGCTACGTCTACCTCATCGTCATGCTGGCCCTGCTGGCCGTGAAGTCCTATGCATTCATCAGCTCCCTGCTCTTTCCCGCTGAGGCCTACACGGCCACGGGCAAGCTCACCAAGCCCGCATGGAGCATCATCCTCGGGCTCGGCCTGCTCGCCCAGGTGCTGCTGATCAGCTCCTCCCCGATCAACCTGATCCACCTGGCCTTCACGATCGCGGCCCTCGTCTACCTCGCCGATGTGCGCCCCGCCCTCGCCGAGGTCACCAGCGGCAGGTAGGCAGCCGGACGCGCAGAGACCCCCAGCCCGTCGGGCTGGGGGTCTCTGTGGGTCTCAGACCGCTGAGCTCAGAAAAGAGCCAGCTGGTCGTCGTCGGTGCCGCTGAGGGCACCAGTCCTTCAGTCGCCGACCTTCTCGGCGGCCTCGGTGACGGCCTGGGTCGCGTTGGACGCGGTCTTCTTGGCCGCGGTCACGGTGGCCTTGGCGCTGCTCTGGGCCGTGACGGTCTTCTTGGCCGGAGCCTTGCGGACCGGGGCCTTCTTGGCCGCGGTCTTGGTGGCCGCGGTCTTGCTGGTGCTCGTCTTGGCAGCCTTCTTCGCCGCGGTCTTGGTGGCGGTGACCGTCTTCTTGGTGGCGGTGGTCTCCGCGTCGACGGCCTTCTTGGCCTGGGTCGCGGTGGTCTTGGCCTTGGCCTTGGTGGTCTTGGCCGAGGAGACGGTCCGCTTGGTGGACTCCTGGCGACGGACGCGGCCCACGAGGGACTCGCCGCGCTTGACCAGGTCGTCGTAGGTGTCGGTCGCGGTGGCGACGTTGTCGTCGACCAGCTTCTGGACCTTGCCCGGGTAGGCCTTGGCCTCGGCCTGGAGCTCGGCGACGCGGGCCTCGATGGCCTCGCGGCGAGCCTTGGCGTCCTTGGCGAGGGCGTCGACGCGAGCGTTGACGACGGTGGTGGCGCGGTCGGCGAGGGCCTTGGGGTCGCCGGCGGTCTTCTGCGCGTCGGCGACGCGGGCGGTGACGTCCTTCTGGACGCCCGCGATGCGGGTCTGGGTCTCGGTGACGAGGTCGCGGACGATCTCGACGGCGAGGTCGGTCACGCCGACGTAGGCGAGAACGGGCTTCGGGAGGGTGGCCTTGGCCATGATGGAGCTCCTTCGTGTTGACGTGTGGACCGACCCGATCACGATGATCGCGGTCGGGGTCGGATCAGCTCTTGTCGCCTGCCTGGCCCCCGTTGAGGGCGAGGAAGGAGGCGTAGACGTCCAGCAGCGACTGCTTCTGGCGCTCGGTCAGTCCGGTGTCGGCCAGGACGGCCAGCTCGACCGACCCCCCGACGCCCGGCTCGGGGCTCACGATCCCCGCCCGCACGTTGAGCTGCTCGGCGGAGATCCGCAGTGCCTTGGCGATCTGCTGGAGCACTTCGGCGGAGGGACGGCGCAGACCACGCTCGATCTGGCTCAGGTAGGGATTGCTGACGCCGACCTGCTCGGCGAGCTGCCGCAGGGACAGCCGCGACGCGAGTCGCTGCTCCCTGAGGAAGTCTCCGAGGGAGCCGACGACGGTCTTCCCGTCCTTGCTGTCCTTGGCCATGTCTCCATAGTGCTAACACCTGTTAGCAAATGCAAACTGGCGGACCGTGAGTGCCCTCACATTCCCAAGCAGGACTGGGAGATCGGCGCTAGCTCAGTACGCCGCGCGGATCTCACCGACCGGCTGGCCGCCGCCCAGCAGCACGTGCTGACCGGTCCGGCGTACGGCGTCCGCGTCGACCCCCTCGAGCTCGAGGACGCCCGAGCGCCGCAGCGCCTCGGCCATCAGCACGGGGCGCACCCGGGGCGCGCCGTCGTCGGTCTTGAGGGCGAAGGCGCGTCCGTCGGGCAGCGCAACGGCATAGACCGACTCGGCGCCGGCCTTGCCGATCGCGCCGGGGATGGCGGTGAGCAGCGCGAGCTCGTCGCGCTGGGTGCCGGAGACGTACGCCGGGTGCTCGCGGATCGCCTCGGCGATCCGGCGCTCGGGGCCCTCGGTGGCCACCGCCAGCGCCCGGAAGGCGCGGGCGAGCCCGACCAGCGAGGTGGAGAGCAGCGGGGCTCCGCAGCCGTCGATGGCCACCGTGGTGACCGGCTCGCCGGTGAGGTCGGCGAAGGTGCCGGCGATGACCTGCTGGAGCGGGTGGTCGGGTGCCAGGTAGGTCTCGACCGGCCAGCCGTTGATCACGCAGGTGGCCAGCATCGCCGCGTGCTTGCCCGAGCAGTTCATCAGGATCGACGTCTTCGTGCCGCCCGCACGGATGACGTCCTCGCGAGCAGCGTCGTCGACCGGCCAGTCGGGCGGCGTCTGCAGCGCGTCCTCGGTCAGCCCCGCGGACGCGAGGATGCGGCGGGCCCCCTCGACGTGGAAGGGCTCTCCGGAGTGCGAGGCGCAGGCGAGCGCCAGCAGGTCCGGCGGCAGGTCGAGCCCGGCCCGGACCATGCCGAGGGCCTGGATCGGCTTGTTGCAGGAGCGCGGCAGCACGGGCTCGTCCACCACCCCGACCGACCAGTCGACTCCCCCGCCGGCGTCGAGCGCCACGACGGATCCGTAGTGGCGCCCCTCCACGAACCCCGAACGGACGATCTCGGCCACCACCACTGGTCTCGACATGGCTGCAGGCTACCGACGCCGGACTGGCAGGATTGACCCGTGTCGACACCCCAGCACCACCCCAGCCCGCGCGAGCTCGACGACCTCGAGCTCCTCACCACCGGGGCCGTCCACCCGCTGACCGCGTTCAACGCCCCGGGCAGCGTGCTCACCCTCGACCTGCCGGAAGATCTGGCCGTCGCCGACGAGGTCGAGCTGGTCGACCCCGAGGGCCTTCCCCTCGCCGTCGTCGTTCCGGCAACCGGCGAGGTGACCGCGCTGACCCACGCGCAGTACGGCCCCTTCCGCCGGCTCTACCTCTCCGCCAAGCAGGTGCGGGAGCAGCACGCCGGCCGCACCGTGGTGCCCGTCACCGACGCCCTCACCGCCACCCAGCTGGAGGGGGTGCGCGGCCTCGGCCCGAGCCTGCTGCTCGTCTTCGCCGGCCACGGCACGTCCGCCCTCTCCCCCGTTGCCCTCATCCGCGCCACGCTGGCCGCCGCCGACCTCCTCGACGACGCCGTGGTCGTGGTCGTGCCAGTGGCCGACCACGGTGACGCGGACGCCGACCACCAGCTGGGCGTACGGGTCGCGCAGACCTACGCCGGCACCGACCCCGTCCACGCGCTCTCGGACTCCTCGGTGGTCGATGCGGGCGGCGGCCCTTCGGTGGTTGAGGTGCGAGCGGAGCGAGCCTCGAAATCTCCCTACCCGCCGACCATCCAGGCCATCGTCGACCGCGACCTCCCCGAGCCCGGCAAGCAGGGCCTGGTCCTCTTCTTCACCGGCCTGTCCGGCAGCGGCAAGTCCACCCTCGCCCGCGCCATCATGGACCGGGTCCTCGAGCAGGGCGAGCGCACCGTCACCAGCCTCGACGGCGACGTCGTCCGTCGACACTTGTCCGCGGGCCTCGGCTTCTCCCGCGAGGACCGGGAGACCAACATCACCCGCATCGGCTGGGTCGCCGCCGAGATCGCCCGCCACGGCGGGGTCGCGATCTGCAGCCCCATCGCCCCCTTCGCCTCCACCCGCGCCACGGTGCGCGACATGGTCGAGGAGGCCGGCGGCGAGTTCTTCCTCGTGCACGTGGCCACCCCCCTCGAGGAGTGCGAGCGGCGCGACCGCAAGGGCCTCTACGCCAAGGCCCGCCGGGGCGAGATCCCCGACTTCACCGGCATCTCCTCGCCCTACGAGGAGCCCGACGACGCCGCGGTCCGCGTCGACACCACCGGCCGCACCATCGAGGACGCCCTCGACGACGTTCTCGAGGCCCTGGCCGAGACCGGCCACCTCTCGCTGCGCGAGCGGGGTCACGACCAGGGCGCGGCAGCATCCCCGTCGGTGGTTGAGGTGCGAGCGGAGCGAGCCTCGAAACCCCCCATCCGGGTCCTCTTCGTCTGCACCGCCAACATCTGCCGCTCCGCCTGGCTCGAGCAGGCCGCCCGGGCGATGGGCGCGCACGGCATCGAGTTCAGCAGCGCCGGCACCCACGGCTTCGACGCGCACCCCATGGACGCCGTGATGTCGAGCACGCTCGACGCGGCCGACGAGGGCTTTCGGAGCCGTCGCCTGACCCGCGAGATCGTCGAGCAGGTCGACCTCGTCCTCACCGCAGAGAGCAGCCACCGGGCCTTCGTGCTCGAGGAGCACCCGCAGGCCCTGCGCAAGGTCTTCACGCTGGGGCAGTTCGCCCGGGCCGCCCAGGCCGCCCCCGATCTTCGCGGTCGCGAGCTGCTCGCGGCGGCCGGCGAGCGGCGTACGGCGCCCGTCCCCGACGACGACATCGACGACCCCTACCGGCGCGGGAATGCGGCCGCCGAGGCCGCAGCAGGCAAGATGTCGACAATGTTGAGCGTGATTGTGGAAGCGCTCGCCGAGGAGGACTGATGGCCGAGCTGATCACCCTGACCGCCCTGTCGATCGTGGTGGCGGGGTTCGTCGTCGGCATCGTCGTTGGCCTGACCGGCATGGGTGGCGGCGCGCTGATGACGCCGGCGCTGATCTTCCTGGGCGTCGGCGAGGCCGCCGTCGTCGTCACGGCCGACCTGACCGCCGCTGCGGTCTACAAGACCGGCGGCGCGATCGTGCACAAGCGCGAGGGCTCTCCCCACATGCAGCTCGCCAAGTGGCTCATCATCGGGTCTGTGCCGATGGCCCTGCTCGGGCCCTACCTGGTCAAGACCTTCGCCGACCCGGATGACCTCGACAGCACGCTCAAGCTCTGCATCGGGTTCGCCCTGCTCTTCGCCGCTGCGACCTACGCCCTGCGGCTCTACATCAACCTCAAACGGGTGCGCAACGGCACCCACGTGGTCGATGACAACCCCGCGGTCCGCATCCTCCCGACGCTGCTCGTCGGCGCCCTGGGTGGCCTGCTGGTGGGCATCACCAGCGTCGGCTCGGGCTCGGTCATCATGATCGCGCTGCTCATGCTCTACCCCGGGCTCAGCGCGGTGAAGCTGGTCGGCACCGACCTCGTCCAGGCGGTGCCGCTCGTAATGGCCGCCGCGATCTCCAACATCGCGATCCACGGCCTCGACTGGGGCGTGCTGATCCCCCTGCTCATCGGATCCGTCCCGGGCACGCTCATCGGCGCCAAGATCGCCCCCAAGGTCCCGCAGTCGATCATCCGCCGCGGCATCGTCGTCGTGCTCACCATGAGCGGCGTCGCACTGCTCGACAAGGCCGGCTGGCCGCCCCTCGGTGCCGGTGAGGACGACACCCACCCGATGCTCATCGCCGGCGTCGGCCTCTTCGTGCTGGTCGTCCTGCCGATCGTGTGGGGCTTCCTCCGCAAGAGCGAGGGCCTGCCGATGTTCGGCAAGCCCACCATCGCCGAGCTCGAGGATCCGAGCTTCCAGCCCGGTCTCATCGGGATGAAGCGCACCGACAACTGATCGCCCGGTCCAGACCGGTCGGCTCAGTCCGTGGCACAGACCGACGCCACGGAGGATTGTCGGTGGCATGGCGATCGTCCGCGCCGTCGTGGTGGCAGCACTGGCTGCCTCACTGGTGGCCTGTGCCGACGACGGCGGCGACACCGCACCGACGGATCCCCCACCTACTGCAACCGCGGAGCCCAGCCCGGAGGTCACCTATCTCCCGGCGGGTGACCTGCCCGACCCGTTGTCCTTGCGAGACGTGGACGGCCGCACGATCACGGCCAAGCCGTTCGCCGACTTCGCCGTGGCGAGCGGCTCCGGCGTCTGGGTGTCGGGGGTCGCGCCCGGCGCGGTGCGCTATGACGACACCTCGGGCGCGGTCACCGCGCGCACCCCCGTCCGCGGGTCCGTGACGCAGGCGCTCGAGGAGTCGGATGCCGAGGTCTACGTGCCTACCGGCGCGCCCAGCGCACTCCTGCGGCTCGACGCCACCACTGGTGAGGTCCTGGCGCGCGTGCCACTGCCGGCCAGCCCCGTGGCGGAGGGTGTGGTCGGTGCAGCCGACGGCACGGTCTACGTCCTCATGGACCCCCTCGAGCCGACCATCGCAGTGGTCAGCGACAACGAGGTGACCGAGACTCTGGTCGCCCCCGACGCAGCGACGGGTGTCCGAGCAGCGTTCGGCGCGCTCTGGGTGCCCACGAGCCTCAACACCGTGGAGCGTCTGGACCTCGAGTCCCGCGAGTGGACGAGCATCCCGGTGGGCCCCCGGCCCCGGTTCATGGACGTCGGGTTCGGAGCCGTGTGGGTGATGAACCAGGGTGACGGCTCGATCACGCGTGTCGACGGACGCTCGTCGAAGGCCGAGACCTTCGCCGTGACCGGCAACGCGATCGGAGGAGGTGACCTGACCACCGGTGCCGGGGCGGTGTGGCTGCGCACCGACACCGCCGTGGCTCGTGTCGATCCCGCCTCCCGAGCGGTGACGCACTGGATCGACCTGCCGCCCGGCAGCGGCAGTGTGGCCGCGACCGACCGGGCGCTGTGGATCACCAACCACGACCACCTGGCCGTGCACCAGGTGCCGCTGCCGCTACCCGGCTGAGGCCCGCTGCGGGGATCAGATCCCGAGCAGCTCGCGGCACTGCGCAGGCGTCATCGGCTCACGCTGGGCCAGGCGACCGAGCTCGACCGCACGCTCGACGAGCTGGCGGTTGCTCTCGACGGGCACGCCCCGCGCGATGGTGAGCACGTCCTCCATGCCGACCCGCAGGTGTCCTCCCTTGGACAACGAGGCCAGCGCCACCGACAAGGTCGTGCGGCCGATGCCGGTGGCCGACCACGACGTCACCTCGGGCGGCAGCATCGCCACGCCGGCCACCAGTGCGTCGGCGCTGCCAGGCATGCCGCCGGGCACACCCATGACGAAGTCGCAGTGCACCTTGCCGCCGTGCGGCAGGCCGTAGGTCTTGAGCAACCGCCCGAGGGCGTGCACCTGGCCGAGGTCGAACAGCTCGAACTCCGGCACGATCCGACGCTCCTGCGCGAGCTGGTAGAGCTCGCACACGAAGGGCCACGGGTTGCTGAAGACGTCGTCGCCGAAGTTGGTGGTCCCCATCGTCAGGCTGCACGAGTCGGGCTCGGCGTCGAGCACCTCGAGCCGCTTGTCGAGCGGGTCGTGGACCGAGCCGCCGCTGGAGAGCTGGACCACGAGGTTGCTCGACTCGCGGACCGCCGCGACCCACTCGCGCAGCAGCGACTGGTCGAGGGTCGGCGCGTGTTCGCCGTCACGCACGTGGAGGTGGATCATCGCCGCGCCGGCCGCCTCGCACTCCGCGGCTGTGGCCGCGATCTCCTCCGGAGTGGTGGGCAGCTGCGGGCAGTCCGCCTTGCTCGTCTCGGCGCCCGTGGGCGCCACGGTGATCAACAGTCCCTCAGCCATGGGAGCACCTTAGGGTCGCCACATGCGTGCCGTGCTCCAGAGGGTCCTCTCCGCCTCCGTCACGGTCGATGGCGAGGTGGTCGGCAGCATCGACGGCGGGCTGCTCGTCCTCCTCGGAGTGACGCACACCGATACCGAGGTCGAGGCCGCGTGGATGGCGCGGAAGATCCGCGACGTCCGCATCCTGCGGGACGAGCAGTCGGTCGGCGACGTAGGAGCGCCGGTCCTTCTCGTCAGCCAGTTCACGCTGTACGGCGACGCGCGCAAGGGACGCCGTCCCACCTGGTCGGCCGCGGCTCCCGGTCCCGTGAGCGAGCCGCTCTACGAGGCCGTGTGTGGCGAGCTGGCGCGCCTCGGCACCCACGTCGAGCGGGGCGTCTTCGGTGCCAACATGCGAATTGCCTCGATCAACGACGGGCCCGTCACTCTCCTGCTCGACTCCCCCTCTAACTGAGACCCACGATCGGTGCTCGCAGAACACCGACCGCGTACCTCCCTTGGTGTAGACGAGATGGTGACGGTCTATTCCGCCACGCGTCTTACCGCGGGCTCCGGTGCGTCAATCGGCCGGGCCATGGCTACGATGTGGGCTGCTGTCCCTAGAGAGGCCCTTCGTCTGTCATGACCCAAACGCACCCCGACTACCAGCTGAGCCAGCTGGACCAGCTCGAGGCTGAGTCGATCCACATCTTCCGTGAGGTCGCTGCCGAGTTCGAGAAGCCGGTCCTGATGTTCTCCGGTGGCAAGGACTCCATCGTCATGCTCCGCCTCGCGGAGAAGGCCTTCTACCCCTCCAAGCTGCCCTTCCCGCTGCTCCAGGTCGACACCGGCCTCGACTTCGACGAGGTCCTCGAGACCCGCGACAACTGGGTCAACCGCCTCGGCGCGCGCATCCACATCGCGAGCGTCGAGGACATGATCGCTGACGGCACCATCGTCGACGACGGCAAGACCTCGCGGAACCGCCAGCAGATCGGTGCGCTGCTGCACGCGATCGAGGAGAACGCCTTCACCGCCGCGTTCGGTGGCGGTCGCCGGGACGAGGAAAAGGCCCGGGCCAAGGAGCGCGTCTACTCCCACCGCGACGAGTTCGGCCAGTGGGACCCGAAGATGCAGCGTCCAGAGCTGTGGAGCCTCTACAACGGGCGCATCCACCCGGGCGAGCACATGCGCATCTTCCCGCTGTCGAACTGGACCGAGCTCGACATCTGGCACTACATCGACCGGGAGAAGATCGAGATCCCCTCGATCTACTTCGCCCACGAGCGTGAGGTCATCCTCCGCGACGGCATGTGGCTTTCGCTCTCCGACGCCGTGCAGCCCAAGGGCTCCGAGACCGTCGAGACCAAGATGGTCCGCTTCCGCACGGTCGGCGACAAGTCGCAGACCGGGTGCGTGGAGTCGACCGCTGCGACCACTGCCGAGATCATCGACGAGATCGCCATCGCCCGGGTCACCGAGCGCGGTGCGACCCGTGGTGACGACCGGTTCTCCGAGGCGGCCATGGAAGACCGCAAGAAGGAAGGCTACTTCTGATGAGCCCCGAGATCTCTCCCGTCGCGGAGGCCCATGAGGGCCGCGCCCCGATGGACCTGCTTCGTTTCGCGACCGCCGGCTCGGTCGACGACGGCAAGTCGACCCTCATCGGTCGCCTGCTGCTCGACTCCAAGTCGATCTTCGAGGACCAGCTCGAGGCCGTCGAGGCCTCCTCGGTGTCCAAGGGCTACGACTACACCGACCTCGCGCTGCTGACCGACGGTCTGCGCTCCGAGCGCGAGCAGGGCATCACCATCGACGTGGCCTACCGCTACTTCGCGACGCCCAGCCGCAAGTTCATCATCGCCGACACCCCGGGCCACATCCAGTACACCCGCAACATGGTCACCGGCGCTTCCACCGCCGACCTCGGCCTGGTGCTGGTCGACGCTCGTCAGGGCCTGACCGAGCAGAGCCGGCGGCACGCCGTCCTGCTGTCGCTGCTCCGAGTCCCCCACCTGGTGCTGGCAGTCAACAAGATGGACCTCGTCGACTGGGACGAGGCGGTCTACGAGAAGATCCACAACGAGTTCACGGCGTTCGCCACCAAGCTCAACATCCCCGACCTCGAGGTCATCCCGATCTCGGCGCTCCAGGGTGACAACGTGGTCAACCGGTCCGAGAACACCCCGTGGTACCACGGGCCCACGCTCATGCACCACCTCGAGCACGTCCACGTCGCCTCCGACCGCGACCTGCAGGACGTCAGATTCCCGGTCCAGTACGTCGTACGTCCCAAGTCCGACGAGTTCCACGACTACCGCGGCTACGCGGGCATGGTCGCTGGCGGCGTGCTGAAGCCCGGCGACGAGGTCGTGGTGCTGCCGAGCGGCATGACGTCCACGATCCAAGGTATCGACCTCTTCAACGAGGAGATCTCCGAGGCGTTCCCGCCGATGTCGGTCACCGTGCGCCTCGAGGACGACGTCGACGTCTCGCGGGGCGACATGATCGCCCGCGTCAACAACGCCCCGAAGCCCAGCCAGGACATCGACGCGATGATCTGCTGGATGACCAACGAGCCGCTGCGACCGCGCCAGAAGCTTGCCATCAAGCACACAACCCGCACTGCTCGGGCGATGGTCAAGGACATCCAGTACCGCCTTGACGTCAACAGCCTGCACCGCGACCAGGACACCAAGGAACTCGGTCTCAACGAGATCGGTCGCGTCCAGCTGCGCACGACCGTGCCGTTGCTCTGCGACCCATACTCGAAGAACCGCACCACGGGGTCGTTCATCCTGATCGACGAGGCGACCGGAGTCACCGTTGGCGCCGGGATGATCAATTCGGGAAGCTAGCATCCACGAGCCAAGACGGCTCACGGGGTCGACGACTCCCGAGAGGCGTGAGTGCCGGCCGTGAACTTTCTGTGGATGACCTCATCAGGACAACTTCGACTCGCACGGTGCCCAGGAGCACTTCCTTCCTGCGCCTCGTCCTACAACTCCCGTCGAATTCCGAGCACAGGGCTAGGTGGAGATGACCAGCAGATCGTCTGAGAGTGCCATCCTTAGCGATTATCCATCAGAGCTAGAATGGTCACCAGAAACAACGCTATATGTCTACTACCCTCGTGGACTAGAAACAGGTGGCCCCGAGGCGCTCCACCAACTAGTCGACAGCGTTCGTCGAACTGGACGTCAAGCATTTCTGGTCCCGATCCCGGGGACCGAATCGAATTCTGATGTTGTGGCTTACTCAATGTACGACGCCCCCGTTCGAACCAACGTCCCCGATACAGAAAACAGCCTGGTGCTGACGCCAGAGAATCAGATTGGGCTTCTCAAACGCTTCTCGTTTGCCACGACGTTGATTTGGTGGTTGAGCGTCGACTATTCCTCTCGATACTTTCTCGAGCGATTGAGGCAGCGCACTGGCGCCCTCTCCAGATCCCATCTCGGTCACGCCACAATCGGAACAATTCGAGGAAAGTATTTCGCTTTCCCCCAACGATATGATTCGATCATCTCGCGATCAATAAATCTAACGCAATCGAAATACGCGTGGTCATTCCTTTTCCTTCGGAAGGGGATCGTGGCCAGCATGCTAACCGACTACACCTCGGAGGCAATCCTCTCGCTCGTTTCCTCGACCCCCGAGCGCGAACGCGCACATCGAGTGGCATATGCGCCCCGCAAGGGCGGCAGACTAGTATCCGAGCTTATTAGAATGCGCCCCGACGTAGAATGGGTGCCTATCGAAAATATGTCGAAGGCTCAGGTCATCGAGACGCTGACAGCCTCAGCTGTCTATATCGATCTGGGGCACCACCCTGGGAAGGATAGAATTCCGCGCGAGGCAGCACTCTGCGGCGCCGTAGTTATCGTCGCACGACGCGGATCGGCGGCCTTCTCGGAAGATGTTCCTCTGCCTTGGGCCCATAAAGTGCCGTTCGGCGGCGACTTTGTAGCTAGCGCCAATGGCACGCTAGAGGGAGTATTGACCGACGTAGCGTCTGCGCGACTCGACCAGCAGCCATTTGTCCGGTGGATCGAGGGCGAGAAGCTCCGATTTGACCGCGAGGTGCAGCAGATCTTCGCCCATGGCCACCTTGGCTTCGACAATACGGGTTTCGATACGGTGTGAAATCGTCAACAGCCGTGTCGCGAGATGTGTCCCTGAGGCGCCAGATCTCGAACTTCGCGATGCTCCCATTTTTAGGAATGGCGGCGTCACTCATAATTCTTCCGATTCTGGCACGAACCGCCGGAACGGACGGATGGGTTGCACTTGCGATAGGACAGTCGGCTGGCGGCCTTTGCGCTCTAATTGTCAGTTATGGTTGGAACGTCGCCGGTCCAGCACGAATTGCACGTTTAACAGACTGCGAACGCCGGGAGGCGTTCTCCCGAAGCCTTCTAGTCCGCGGCAGCGTCTTCGTTGCTGTAATGCCCGTACTGATAGCCGTCGTCACTAACGTCTCTCCGTCCGAGACGACACTACTGGCCCTCACGATGGCAATCGCAGCCGCACTCGGCGGCCTTTCACCCAATTGGTACGCGATCGGCGTTGGTCGCGCCTCATACGTCGCTATGTATGACCTCGTGCCCCGACTTGCAGCTACCGCAGTCGCATTTCCCATCATCGCCTTCACTCGGAATCCGGTGTGGTATCCGGCACTACTCTCCCTCGCGATCGCCCTTAGTTACATACTGTTCTCTCTGGTTGTCGTTCGCCCAACGTCGATATCTGGGGGTTGGCGAGACGGCCTAATTGAGGGCCTGCGAGATGACCTTATGGCGGCGTGCACCGTGGTAACTGGCGGAGCCTACTCAACGGGGACGCTTCTAATCGTGGGAGCGGCTGCTAGCGTCAAAGAGTCAGCAAGCGCAACCTCCGCGGACCGAGTCTTCCGAGTCTGCCTTCAGGCTGTCGCGGCCCTAAGCAACGCACTCGTCGCGTGGGTGATCAAGGTTCCCGCATTGCGAAATCGAAGAATGATCATTTCACTCGGCCTTCACTCTCTGGTGGGCGTTTTCGGCCTAGCGTTTCTTTCAATAGCGGGACCAGCCGTCACAACCCTTCTCTTCGGCGAAACACTGTCAGCCAGCCGACCCGTTACCACTCTCTATGGGATCGCATTCCTCGCAATCTCCGTAAACACCTCATTGGGAATGCATATTTTGGTGCCAACCGGACATATCCGGGTCGTGTTAGGAAGCACGCTGGCTGGCGCGGTGATTGGGGTACCGCTCATATTCTGGGGCGCGCTCTCGCTTGGTGCTTTCGGCGCCGCGATCGGAATTGCTTTCAGCGAGGTGGCGGTGACCGCAATTCAGGCTGTGGCTGCCGCTCGAGCCTTCGGGCGATACCGCATCAGGAGGGGCCCAGTTCGGAAATGGGTTCAGTCGGGGGGGAGCAGCGATGATGGCACGAGTTCCCGCGCTCGGGTGTGGCATCGCGAGCCAAGACGGTCTGATTGACCCTGCTCGACGTGAGTCGAGCACCACTTTCGAAGGATCGGCGAGCGACAGCGGTGCTCAGCGCCGCGACCGCCAGTAACGACTTCGTCCGTGAAGTCGATGGAGTATCCGACGATCCGGTTGCAGTAGTCGTCCTGGATCGGACGTAAAGCTTGCCTTCGCTGGTTCAGTGCTCGGTGATGTCGCTGAGCCAGCTCTCGTTCGGGCTGTCGGCCTTAAACCATTGCCGGGTCATACAGTACTGGTGGGTCACGGCGCACAGGTCGTCGTGGACCGGTGGCCCTGGCTCCTTGCCGTTCCTGCCGCGCTTCTTGCCGTCGGTGGACCACCGACCCATTTTCGAGCAGCGAAGCCGTCCCAGTTCTCTGTAGCTCCTGCCGCGCAGCGGGTTTGCTCGAACTCCACGGGAGATGTCATCACAAGGGTGCTGCAGGCGTCGCTTGTCGTACCAGCCGACCCGGCCGGCGGTGGCGTACTCGACGTCGCCGATGCTGCGGGATCGCCCGGCGTGGAAGACCGTGGTGCGGGTGCATTCGGTCTAGAGCCCGACGACGAGTTGCATCGGCGCATTGCCATAGGCGTAGGGACCGAGCCGGGTCAAGGGTTGCTGTCTTCTCGTCGACTTGACGCAACCGGCCACCTGGACCGCGTCCTTGGCGTCGGTGTTCACGCCGTCACCCGACGGATTCTGCCGCTTCGAGGGGTGCCGCGATCCCTCGCGGCAGATCCTGGCCGGCCCGGCCGGCCTCGCACAACAGTTGGATAGAGGCAGCGCAGCCTACTGGGCAACCCACAACCATTCGTGAGTGAAATCACGGCTCGCGACCCTCAGGAGCGCTGACCAGTCACTCCGTACCGAGCCCGGGCGCACAGATTTTGTCACTCCACTGAACTTACGAGCCCCTTGAAGCCCTGACCCAGATGTCATCAATCAGATCCTCCAGTCGGCGCTCCGTCCAAGCCCCTGCGACCCCTCGAGGCAGTCCAGAAGCCTCCTTCAATGCGTTGGCAAAATCCCTGACTGCATCCCTTCCAGACTTCACAGCCATGCCCGGACTGCCACCCGCACTCATCACGCTCGCCGCTCCGGTTCCTTCGAAGCAGACAATTGGCAACCCAACTTCAGCAGCTTCTCCCACAACACCGCTTGCACCTTCCCGGCCAGAAGGATGAGCCAGCACCGCAGCACTACGCATGGCCGCCAAGACTTCATCTCGGCCAAGCTTTCCTCGCCATACAACTCGTTCGTCCACACCCAACTTGCGAGCCAGTCGTTTAACCCGCTCGTCAGAACCCGAAATCCCTTCCCCCACGATGTGTACCACTCTCTCGGAGCACACTGGCTCGGCCAAGGCGCGTAGTACAACCTCTACGCGCTTACGCGGAATGATATGGCCGACGCAAAGGATATCCACCTTCTGATCCTCCACTCGGACCATCTGCGTGCTGCTCGGAACAACGACGTTTGGGAATACGATGGCGGGAGTTGGCGCAGAGTCGACGAGGCGGCAAGTCGCTGCATTCTGAGCGATCACCAAGTCTGATCGGCGTGCCATCCATCTGGCGGGGAGACCCGCAGTGCAGTCGCGCATCAACTGTTTCAGATACTCAAGATAACTTGTTCGATCTCTTGGTTCACACAGGAACACTTCACGCACACCGCCCGCTCCAACGGGACCCCAAACTCGAAACCCAGCACTGTAGACGATCGGTGATGGCAGTAGTTCAGTAGCGAAGGTTACGTGGTGCGCCACCACCACCCGTGTCTTCCGCTCCAACCCTCGGACCACACTTCGGCTCGCTACGAACCAGAGGAGATGCTCGAGTCGGGTGAAGCGGGGCTCGTGCCATCTGAAAGAGCGCGGTCTTATGTAGGGAGTTACTTCAATGACTTCCACCACATCGCGAATTGTCGCCCACAGCGGGGATGCACGGACCGCTTCTCCCGACCGAGGCATCGTTAAGAGGACGATCCGAAATCCCTGCACTCTGGCAACTTGAACCGCGGCTAGAAGAAACCGCCAACCAACGCCCGGCTCGCTCGGCATCGAGGGATGCACTGCGAAAGCGGTCATTAAGTAGACGGGCCGCCCATTAACCACTTCATCACTGTCCACGATATTCGCCATGGCTCTCCAAAGTCGAGCTCGAATCTTGCCGCGCCGCATGCAACCCGGCCACAATGGCCACAAGACCCCATGCGTAACCGAAAATCACCATGCTTGTAAACATGCCGGGGATTGCCCATGCCGCGAAGAGCGCCCAGGCGGCAAGACTAGGAGCCTTCCCCGAGGGAAACATCAGGAACAGCACCGCAGCGATGAATGCACTCAAACCAGCCAGACCGGAGTCATACAGCAACGAAATCCACACCGAACTGAGATATTCCGCCCCCACACCCGTCGAATCCATGGTGTACACCTGCGAGTAGGAGTTTGCCCCAGTTCCTATAAGCATAGATGCGAGTGGTCGATCTAGAATATCTCCCATCGCCGTCCCCCAGATCTCGGCACGGTACGCGCCCGTTCCGCCCTCGCCGTCGAGAATATTCTGGAGTCGCCATTGCCAGCTCTCAAACGCCCAGCTCCCTATCGCGATCCAATTAGCGCCAATAACCGCGGCCATTGATGCCAACACTCCCACAAAAGCCGCAGACACCGATGCTCGAGACTTAATAGCGAAGAATACCGGGATGATCACAGCTAACGCCAGCCAGGCTGCCCTGGTCGTAGAGAACGCCACCGCAGCCAGAGAGAGCCAAACTGCACACACCTCATAACCACGAAACTGGACGCCGCGTGATTTCGCGTAGACACAAACACCCAACCATAACGCAGCAGTTCCGCCCATAACATTTGGCTCGAAAGCCAATCCTAAGAGTCGGGTTCGCTCTGATGCCAGGTCGATAGCAAATGACAGACCAAAGAAGGCAACCACCGCCGCATTGGCGGTACTGAATTTTTCACGCGCAGCAATCGGCCAGCATGCAACCACCAAAGACGCCGCGACCCCGCCCACCAATTGTACCCAGAATCGAACGCTCGCCGAGGGCACCGGCGCCATGAAGAGACTAGAAACAAGAAGTATGGCTAGCCACAGCACAAGCGCATTCGAAGTTCGACCTGATGGCACTCGAAGATTCTTTGAAAATGCGAGTGCGATGAGCGCGCTCAAGGTCGCGAGTTGTTCGAGGCGGATAGTCGCACCCGGCATGGCGACTCCGGTGGACAACAGTGCCAGCACATAGAGGAAGAACAGAATCCTCGCACGCCGCCACATGGGGAGGGCCAGAACCCCGATGGCGAACAACACGAGCGTGAAGCCCAGCGCCAAATCTTCTGAGATCATCGAGGGACCCGCTCAGAGGCCAAACGACCGTCCTTGCCAGCACGCAGAACTGCGCCTGCGTAGGCGAGATAACGCTCGGCACTGCTATTCTTCACTCCGCTATCGCCGGAGTATTGGGTATGGCCCAGGCTGGCAATCGCGCTACGCCCAAAAAAGCCCGCTGCAACAACCGCCCTCCAGACCAAGGAATGCAAAGCCGAAGGGGCCATATATGTTGCGTACAGGTCGTAGAGGTTTTCGACCCACACCGTGTTGACGCGATCCCGCTCGCCACTGGCACCAAGCTGATGGGTACACGGAACGTTGACCATCCTATTGCGCAGACCAATCGCCTTCAGTCGACGACAGAAGTCAATATCCTCCGCATACATGAACCAGCGCTCATTCATGCCGCCAACACGAAAAAACTCGTCCGTGCGCACCGCCAAGCATGCTCCTGTAACCCAATCGACGTCAGTCTTGTCGGCCCCCAATTGAGACGGAGTCAAGTAGTGTCCCGAGAAGTAGCCGCCCAAGTGGGACAATCCTGTTAGGTGACACAGCATCCGCCAGATCGTAGGCAGCCGTCCCCCTGAGGCCACGCGACTGACTCCTGCTGGCATGGTGATGTATGGACCGACGGCCCCGATCGATGCGTTCGCTGCCACGTCCGCCAGGGCTTGGACGTCCTCTGCCTCAATTGACGCGTCAGGATTCAATAGCACCAGCACGTCGGACCATTCCGATGCGCGCCTCGCGAGATCGTTGACAGCCACAGCGAAACCGGCATTGCCTTCGGACAGTATGAGGTTTTCTGGTTCAACGAGCTCGCAAAGGATCTTCGCGGAGTCGTCCGACGAATTGTTGTCCTGCGCCCACACCCTGATGCTTGGGCACCCCAGAAGGCTTCCTAGTGAGGCGCGAAGGTATTTCTCGCTATTATAGGACACCAGAAGTATCGCAATATTCAACTGGACGCTCCTCGGTACTTGATCACCCGAGCGGGATTTCCCACCACCACGGCGCGCGACGGCACGTCAGAAGTAACCACAGAGCCTCCGCCAATGACTGCTCCATCGCCGACGGTTACCCCGGCGGCGATCAAGACGTTGGCCCCGACCCAACAGTCGTTTCCAATGACAACCGGAGACCGTCGATGTCCCTGCGATCTTATCGCCACGACAGGGTCGTCAAATCGGTGGTTCTCGCTCACCACTACTACGTTGGGTCCAAACAAGCAGTCTTGACCGATCGTCACCCCCCCCTGGCCCCAGATCGTGTTGTTTGCACCGATGGCGGAGCGTGCACCGACTCGTATACCTTCGCCAGGCTCGCCGAATACTCCGCTCACGGAGATCAGGGAGTGTCGGCCGATGGTCACGCCGTCCTCGATCAGGATGCCAGTCCCGCCAAATCCGTCCAACACAGCGGACTGATCAAGCGTGACGGCCTTGCCCACCTGCACAGACTTGGGAAATCGCACTGTTACGCGTCTTCCCCGGAAATGGGGGAAGCCGCTGCTCCCATACCGCAAAGACCCGGCTTGGCCACGAACCATCATGAAGGTTCTCGACCTAGCGAAGGCTGAGATATCCCGCAAGGTCGCCTCTTCCGGCAATCGTCGTCCCCGGAGCTCAAGATATATCCGGTCAGCGAGACGCCTCATGCCTTCCCACCGGACTGCGAGAGTTCGCCACGAATGATGTGGACAACCTCGGCCCATGTTGGCGCCAAGGCCATTGCCTCCGGTCGCAGCGCATCGAGTGCTGGCGCTATAGATCGAGAGATGGCGCCTGTGTCTGTCGGATCGACGTACATTGCGTGCCCGCCGAGTGTTTCACGAAACACCGGAATATCGCTTGCCAAGACTGACACACCCAGACTCAGAGCTTCAAGTGGAGGAAGTCCATAGCCCTCGTCGAGAGTTAGACACACAAACAAGCGGGCCCCTACGTACAGGTCCTTGAGTTCGGCGTCGCTCACATAGCCTGTGAAGACCACCTCCCCGCGACTCATTGCCTCCTGAACTATGCCTGGGTAGTCACCCTCGACCCCATCTCGCTTTCCTACCACCAAGACCTTCATGTCCGGGCCGATCATGCCGCTCAGAAGCAGGCCTTCTAGGGTGCGACGAAGGTTCTTTCGCACATTCAGCCTGCCCACGACTAGGACGTAGTCGCGCTCGGTCTCACTCGCGTTCTGGGCGTCTACGAAGAGGCCCGGAAGTCCTAGACCCGTTACGACAGCGCTCTTGGTGGCATAGGTCCTAATCCGTGCGGCCTCGACCATCGTCTCAGTGAATACGACACTTGCATAGCGAAGCAAAGGAATCAGGGTCGACAGATACACCTTTTCTCGTCCCGAGAACCATTCCGGGTGCGATTTGAAGATGAGGTCGTAGACATATGTCCCCGAGTTCCTGAACGGAGCCGTGAAGTTGTGACTCAGGACGGCATCGACCCTGCTTCGGCGAGCAATCGCCGGTAGTTCTAGCGCATTAATGACCGGGTGTAGCCGTAGTCTTGTCGTCACAAAAGATGCCCCCTCGATGGCGAGTGCCGAGTGCCTCCCATGCCGCGGGATGGCGACGATTGCTTCATCCTCGGGAAATTCGGTTGTCCAGGCCTTGACCATCTCGCGCGCTACCATTGACCCAGATGGGGGGCCATCGGCGAGCCAATAGCCATCAAAAAGGATTCGCAATTCGTTACCTCACGGATGGATGCGGAACCAGAATTGTCTCACATCCGGTCCAAGGCCGAGGCGCCGGCGGGGTGTGTGGGGATGAAGCAAACACGGTCCCGGAATGGTTCCTGGCGCCTCGTCCTACGTGGACGTGGCGTCCCGACGATCTCGCTCGGAGCAGCATCGCGTAGGATTGAGCGTTGGAAAGCAGAAGACTTTGGAGGTCTGGATGTCGCAACGCCTTCGCTTTGCGATGGTCGGTACGCGCGGCGTCCCCGCCCTCTACGGGGGCTTCGAGACGGCCATCGAGGAGATTGGGTCGCGACTCGTCGAGCGCGGGCACGCGGTGGACGTCTACTGCCGCAATCCCGGGCAGGACCTGCGGAGCCACAAGGGGATGCGGCTCATCAACCTCCCGGCCGTGCGCAAACGGTCGCTGGAGACACTGAGCCACAGCGGCCTCTCGGTGATGCATGCCGTGGCCAGTCGTCCGGACGCCGTGATCGTGTTCAACGCGGCCAACGCCCCGTACCTGCCGCTGCTGAAGGCGGCCCGCATCCCCACCGCCGTCCACGTGGACGGCCTCGAGTGGAAGCGCGAGAAGTGGAAGGGCGCCGGCGCCCGCTACTACAAGCGCGCCGAGGAGAAGGCGGCCGCGTCGGGCCTGCCGCTGATCGCGGACGCGCAGGGGATCGCCGACTACCTCCTGGAGACGTACGGGCTCGAGAGCCACTTCCTCGCCTACGGCGCCCCGATCCTGGAGCCGGGGTACGACAGGCTCTCCGAGCTCGGGCTCGAAGCACGCGCCTACCACCTCGTCGTCGCCCGCATGGAGCCGGAGAACCACGTCGCCCAGATCGTCGAGGGCTACGTATCCTCCCACCACGACCACCCGCTGGTCGTCGTGGGCTCGGCGCCCTACGGGGACGACTACATGGCGCGCATCCGCGCACTCGCCGACCGGGGCGACGTACGGCTCCTGGGCGCGGTGTGGGACCAGGACGTGCTCAACCAGCTGTACGCCAACAGCCTGAGCTACGTGCACGGGCACTCGGTGGGAGGCACCAATCCCTCGCTCCTCCGTGCCCTCGGCTGCGGGGCTCCCGTGACGGCGTACGACGTGAACTTCAACCGCGAGGTCACCGCCGGGCACGCGTCGTTCTTTAGCGACCCCCAGTCCGTGGGTGAGGCGATGACCGCAGACGAGAAGGACCCGGAGTCGGCCGTCGAGCGGGGAAGCTTGGGCAAGACGCACGCTTCGCGTGCCTACCGGTGGGACGACGTCACCGATGGCTACGAGCGGCTGCTGCTGGAACTGGCGAATTCCAAGCGCCGATGATTGCGCGGGGATACCTCATCGTGAGGATTTCTCACCGTTGACTCCCGCTGAGGAAGACGCGATGGTGCCCAATGTGATCATGCACATTCCGCGACCTCGCCTCCATGGCGAGCAACAGCCCGTTGTCTGCCCCGAGTGCGGGCACAACGAGGAGTCCGGTCACCCCGTCCGGCACGTGGGTCGCGTGCTGGTGCGCCACCGGTGCTCGGCCGTCATCGACATGACGAGCATCGCCGGCGACGAGCACTGCGGGTGCCCCGCCGCGTGCCACCACTGACGGGTTGTCCCTGACTGGTCGCCGCTCAGCGCTGGGATTCCCGGGATAGCCGTGAGTCATACCCGTAGCCTGCTGCCATGACGGCTGTGGTTGCGGGCGAACGTCTCTGCGTGCGTGGCCTCGGCGTCGACGTCGTCATCGAGTCCGATGACGCGACCATCGCCGCGAGGGTGCGAGATGCGTGGCGCGATGCCGTCTGCGCGCCGTCCGGGGCAGTTCACAGGACAGTCACGGTCAGCTTCGACCAGGGCGCCGACGTCCACTCCGCCGAGATGAACGAGATTCTGCATCACCTTTCGCCAGCCGTGACACGCGAGGCGATCGACGCCCGTGCGGGCGAGCTCGTCATGCTCCACGCCGCGGCCCTCGCGGACCCCATCACCGGCGCCACCGCCGTCCTGGTCGCACCGTCGGGAACCGGCAAGACCACCGCCGCGATCACGCTGGGTCGGAACTTCGCCTACCTCACGGACGAGACCGCGGGAATCACCGAGGACGGAGTCGTTCTCGCCTACCGCAAGCCGCTCTCGGTCATCGAGTCCGGCCAGTACAAGACCCAGCTGGCGCCCTCACGGCTCGGCCTGAACACCTCGGCACACTCCGGACGACTGGCCGCGCTCTACCTCCTCGAACGCGATCCGGCACACAACGGCCCACCCCGAATGGTCCCCTTGGACATGATCGACGCCCTGGCCGAGTTGGCCCCCCAGGTGTCGTTCCTCGGCAGGCTCGAGCACCCCCTGCAGCGACTGGCTGACGTCCTCCGCCGCGCCGGAGGCGCACAGCGCGTCACCTATCGCGAAGCAGCCGATCTGGAGGCAGTGCTGGCCAGAGCCCTTGACGGTACCCCGCGATGAGGGTCCGTCGCGGCAACGTTCGGGACGCCGTGACCGACGGTGGACGGTCAGCGGTCTACGTCGACGGCCAGGTGATCGTCCTGTCCGAAATGGCGACCTTCATCCTGGACACGGTCCCGGATGGAGTCGCCGTGCATATCGACGGCATCGAGTCCAGTGTCGTGGCCGAGTTCGGCCCACCCCCACCTCCTGGCGACGCCAAGATGCTGACCCGTGGGCAGGTGATCGACCTCCTCGCCCACGGCGTGCTGATCGACGACGCCCCGACCGTGGCGACGGCGCCTACAGTGCGCAGCACTGAGTCACTCTATGCAGCCCTGGCCCACCTCAGGTCGACGCATCAGTCGCGGTGGCACCTGCCCAATGACGTCAGCCCAGCCGAGTTCCTCGCGAGCGCCCGCCAGCACCATGTGCTGCCGTTCCTCGCCCACCACTCACACCGCCTCGACCTGCCGACTGACCTGGACGCAGCGATGACGGCGGCAAGCACCCGGGTCAACGCCTCGGTCAGGGTCCTCGTGGGTGAACTCGCCCATGCGCTCGAGGCACTGACCCGCGCAGACGTCCGGGCCTTGGTGTTCAAGGGGCTCGCCCTCGCCACCCAGGCCTATGGGCACGCTTCAGTCCGAGGCGCCGGCGACCTGGACCTGCTGGTGTCGCCCCAGGACCTCGTCGCAGCCCACGAGGCCCTCGTCCGTGCGGGCTGGCGCCACGACCCGACGTACCCGCGACCAGCGCCGTCGTGGGCCTGGAGACACATGGTGAGGACAGGCTACGAGCTGACGCTCGAGTCCGACGTCAGCATCCTTGACCTGCACTGGCACCTGTCCCCCATGAAGAGCACGTCACCGAGCTTCGACGACCTCTGGCGGCGACGCGAGGTGCTCGACATCGGCGGACGTCAGGTGCCCACGCTCTCGCGCTACGACGCCTTGGCGCACTCGGCTGCCCACTCCGCCAAGGACCAATGGCGTTGGTTGCGCAGCCTGCTCGACGTCCATCTTCTAGCGTCGGACGCCCGGACATGGCAACCCAACCGTCGGCTGAGGCACGACGAACTGGTCACGCTCGGCCTCGCCGTCCTGGCCCTCGGCCGCCCCGAGACCGCGCCGACCGTCGTGGATCAAGCCGCACTCGCCGCCCTGCCCCACCGGGAGCGCGTCATCGCCCTGCACGTCGGCACGGAGCAGAGTCACGTCCCGCCGGAGACCCCCGGAACGACACTGGCTCGTAGTCTGCGGGCGATCTGGCGCAGCAGGTCATCCGTCACCGAGGTGCCGCGAGTCGTCTCGAGCTCGTTGTTGCCGACATGGCTGACGGTGGACGAGCAAGCGGCGTCGGCCGCTGCCGCGGTCCCCCGCCTGCTGTCGCGGCGGGCGCGGCTGATGACTCGTAGAGTGATGCGTAGGGACGCATCCACCCGGTGACCCTAGCGGCCGGGTAGATGCGTCGACAGGGGTTCGGACGCAGACGGTCGGGGCGACCCGTGGGTCGCCCAGCCGCGAGGACGGTCAGCCGATGAAGGTGACCGATGATGTGACGGTGCCCTGGGCCGTCGTCACGATGACGCTCTGGGTCGAGCCGATCTGGCCGACGCCGGTCAACTTGGCGTGCCACGCGATGCCGTCGAAGACAGCAGGGGTGTCGCCGATCTGGACCGCGGTGACCGACATGTTGCAGCCGACGGTGGCGTAGAAGTTGGCACCGTTACGGGTGCCGGCGGTGGTGCAGGACGGCTCGTTGGACATGGCGGCGAACGCCGGAGCGGCCACGGCGATGGAGACGGCCGGAGCGGTCCACGCTGCGGTGCGCAGGACGGTGCGGCGGGTGGGCTGGAGGCGGGGCTTCGTGCTCATCAGAGGTTCCCTCGTGGGTCGTGTGGCGACGTGGCAGGTGGTCCCGAGGGCTGGAGTCAATCGCCCAAATGAGGGAGGAAAGCGGCGTGTGCACGGGCCGTACACACGCCGTTCCGACCTGTGCACGCGGCGTGGAAAACCGGTCTGGTCCAGTAACGGAGTGGCCGAAGCGCCACGTGGGGAGAGGCCTCGCGCCTAGACTCGCGGCGGGCAATCGCCCCGCCTCCGACCACAGGGACGACTCGATGGAACTGGCCGACTACCTGCGCATCCTGCGCAACCACTGGCTCGCGGTGACGGCGATGGTGATCGTGGCCGCTGCCGTCGCCTTCGGCTGGAGCAGCCTGCAGCCCAAGGTCTATGCCGCCAGCTCGTCCGGCTTCGTGACCTCCGGCTCCGGCGGAGACCCCGGCCTCGACAACCTCAACGACGTGCTCTCCAAGTCGCGGGCGGCGTCGTACGTCGTGCTCGCCAAGGACCGTGAGACCGCCAGCATCGTCATCGACGACCTCGGGCTCGACACCGCGCCGGAGAGCCTGGTCGGCAGCATCGACGCCGCCCAGACCCCCGAGACCGTGGTCATCCAGATCACCGCGCGCGCCGGCACACCGGAGGACGCCCAGGAGCTGGCCGACGCCTGGGTGGGCGCTCTGGCAGAGCGGGTCTCCGACATCGAGGCGGCCAAGGACGGCGAGGGGATGCGGATCGAGGTCTCCGAGTCGGCCCAGCTGCCGACCAGTCCGGTATCTCCCAACGTCGAGCGCAACGTGCTGCTCGGCGCGGTCCTGGGCGCCCTGCTCGGCGCCGGCTATGCCGTGGCCCGCACCCTCCTCGACCGCCGACTGCGCTCGACCGAGGACGTCGAGCGCGCCTCCCAGCTCTCCGTCGTTGGCTCCGTGCCCGACCTCGGCAAGCAGGACGGCCTCTTCGTCACCGCGAGCGGCCTCGGCACGTCCGCGCAGGCCGCCGAGGCGATCCGCCGGCTGCGGACCAACTTGTCCTACATGGACGTCGACAACCCGCCGCGTGCCATCGTCGTCACCAGCCCCAAGCAGGGCGACGGCAAGTCCACCGTCGCGGCCAACCTCGCCGCGGCCATCGCGCTGTCGGGCCAGCCCGTCACCCTCGTCGACTGCGACCTCCGCCGGCCCAACGTCTCGCGCACCCTCGGGCTCGACGACACCGTCGGGCTCACCGACGTGCTCGCCGGCCGGGTGCAGCTCGTGGACGCCGTGCAGGAGCACCCCGAGATCAGCGGCCTGAGCGTGCTGACCTCCGGCAGCCGGCCGCCCAACCCCAGCGAGATCCTCGGCTCGCAGGCCATGCGGGGCGTCGTCGCCGATCTCTCCCGCGTCGGCATGGTCGTGATGGACGCCCCCCCGCTGCTGCCCGTCACCGACGCCGCGGTCGTCGCGCACAACGCCGACGGCGCGCTCATCACGGTGAGCGCGGGCCGCACCCTCGACACCGAGCTCACCTCGGCCATCGACCACCTGCACGCGGTGCACGCCCGGCCCCTCGGCGTCATCCTCAACCGGGTGTCGCGCCGCAACGTGGGGTCGGGCAACTACGCCCACTACGGCTACGCGCCCGACGACTACGTCGACACGACCGCGTCCGAGCAGAAGAGCAAGGGCTCCGCCCGGTCCTGATCAGGCCGGGGCGCTCTCCGCCGGCCGCGCCTGCCGGCGGCGTACGACGTCGACGGCGATCGCCCCGATCAGGCACCCGGCCGTGTTGGCGGCGATGTCGGAGAACGAGCCGTGCCGCTCGGGCAGCAGCACCGCCTGGGCGGCCTCGACCGACCCGAAGACCACGAACGCCCAGGCCGTCCAGTCACGCCAGGTGGGCTGCGGCCACAGCAGTGAGGCGAGGACCGTCAGCGGGACCGCCATCGCGATGTTGAGCCCGAACTCGACCACCTCGCCGGTCGGGTAGCGCGGCACGCCCGCCCGGACCAGGAGCTCGACCACCTCGGCCATCACCCGGTTGGGACCCGGCACGCTCGGCGCGAGGACGAGGGCGAGGAGCGCGACGACATACAGACCGAGTGCGAGACCCCACCACCTGCGCCGGGGGTCGGTCGTCACTCGTCTCCCGGGACGACCAGCGGGATCCACGCTGTGAAGGTGCTCCCCCGGCCGACCTCGCTGTCGACCCGGACCTCTCCGCCGCACGCCTCCACGATCGAGCGCACGATGTTGAGCCCCAGGCCGGTGCCGGCCGTGAGCTTCACCCGCTCCGTGTCCGCCCGGTAGAAGCGAGCGAACAGGCGGGCCACGTCCTCGGGGGCGATGCCGATGCCGGTGTCGGAGACCTGCAGCTCCATCCGGTCGTCGACCGCGCGGAGCCGCACGTGCACCTCGCCACCGGCGTCGGTGTACTTCAGGCCGTTGGACACCAGGTTGTCGACCACCTGGCGCAGCCGCTGCGGGTCGCACATGGCGAGCAGCGAGTCCGGCAGGTCGGCGGACAGGGCCACGCCGGTGCCGGCTGCCATCGGACGCGCCGCCTCGAACGCGTCGTGCACCACCGCGGCCACGTCGGCCGGGATGCGCCGGACCTGGAGGGTCGCATCGGCCTCCTGCGCGACGTACAACAGGTCGGAGACGAGCATCTCGAGCCGTGCGGCGTTGCGGTCGACCACGGCCAGCTGGTGGCGCACGTCGTGGGGCAGGTCGCGGCGCTGCTCGAGGATCTCGAGGTGCCCCAGCACGGAGGTCAGCGGGGTGCGCAGCTCGTGGGAGACCGACGCGACGAACTCGTCCTTGACCGCCAGCGCCCGCATGAAGTCGGTGACGTCCTTGTAGGCCAGCGCCGCCCCCGCGAGGCTGCCGTCGGCGTGCCGGGTGGAGCGCGCGGAGACCGACAGCGCCCGCCGGGTGGCCGGGTCGCTGCCCACCCACAGGCGTACGTCGTCGAACTCGTCGCCCGCGGTCGCCCGGTGCGACGGCAGGTCCTGGCGCGCCATCGGCGTCACACCGTCGGCCTCGAAGACCTCACCGGTCTGCCCGGCCATCCCGTGATGACCCTCGGGGTAGGCCAGCCTCATGAAGTCGCTGTGCCGCCTGTTGACCTGCTCGTAGCGACCCGACCGGTCGATCAGCACCAGTCCCACGTCGACGGCGTCGTAGATCGCCGCCACGGTCCGCGCGTGCTTCTCGATGGTGGCGTTGGCCTCGGCGATCCGCTCGGCCGCGATCCGCTGCTCGGTGACGTCGAGGATCTGGGAGATGAAGTGCAGCGGCGACCCGTCATCGTCGCGCAGCAGCGCCACCGATAGGTCGCCCCACAGCACCTCGCCGTCCTTGCGGACGTAGCGCTTGTTGAGCCGGTACGACGCCCGCTCGCCCGCGAGGGTCGCGGCGACGAGGTCGATGTCGGTCGCCAGGTCCTCGGGGTGGGTGATGTCCTGCCAGCTCGCACCGACGAGCTCGTCGTGCTCGTAGCCGAGCATCGCGCAGGCGGCCTCGTTGACCGCCAGCATCTCCCCCGCCGGCGAGGTGACCATCATGCCCACCGGCGAGTGGCGCATCGCGAGGCGCAGCAGGGCTTCACCCAGGTCCTGCATCGACACACCCCCTCCGCCGGGCGGCACTCTAGTGCGCCCGGCGTCGGAGAGGGAATGGTCCGGAATGACCGTCAGGTCCGGACCTTGTGGGTGCCGTCGCACCAGGGCTGCCGGGCCGAGCCGCCGCACCGGCAGACCGCCGTCACCGGGCGGGTCAGCGCGTGCACCTCGCCGTCCCGGTCGACCCACTCCTCGGCGCCGCGCACCAGCAGCGGCCCGTCCTCGCAGACCTGGAGCCGGGGGGCTCCCCCGCGTGCCCGGCCGGGCGGCGTGGGCAGCAGCACGCTCTCCTCGTCGTGCCAGGCGTCCAGGACCAGGTCGGCCATCTGGTCGTCGAGCCACGCGCCGCCGATCGCCCCGAGCAGCACCTGCCCGGCCCGGCCGGCGTCGCCGCCGACGTAGGGCGCGCACATGGAGCGCACCGCGATCTGGTCGTGGATCGCGTCGGCCGTGACGTGCTCGTCGAAGTAGTCCGTGACGTCCTCGCCCAGGCCCAGCCGCCGGGCCGCGGCGGCGTACATGCCGTGCGGGAGCGAGCTGGTCGCCTCGTACATCGCGAGGTGCCCCAGCGTCGCGCCGAGCAATCGGCGCTGCATCCCGCACACGGCCATGAAGTTGTTGACGGCCAGCACCGCGGCCGGCACCCGGTCGACGTGCGCGCCGTACGTCGCGTCGACGCCGCTGGCCGCCATGGCCCGGGCGAAGAGCTCGGCGTGGTTTCGGGTCGGGTCGCCGGAGCCGTACTCGTCGTACTGGATCTCGGTGAGCGCCACCTTGACGGCGCCGTGCGCGCGCGGGATGGCCCACGAGTGCGCGTCGCCCTCCTTGAGCTGGTAGACGGACTTGAGCACCAGCAGCTCGCGCCACTGCTCCAGGCTCGCCTTGCGGCGCACGTGCCGTGCCAGCGACGAGCGGCTGCCGTCGCCGACGACGGCGAAGAACGTCGTGGCTGGGTCGGCGACCATGCCGGGGACGTGCTCGGTGATGGCGTCCGCCACCTCGGCGTGCACGACCTCCTCGAGCCGGCGGCCCAGGACGGTGCGCAGCCGGGTCAGGTCGGGCTGCCACTCCCACTCGTCGTCGACGCCCTCGAAGCCGCGGTGGTGCAGCTCGAGCAGCATCCACAGCGCGAGCTGCGCGTCGCCGTCGTGGACGTAGCCGGCGGCCTCGTCGAGCGCGGCCAGCGCGCCCTCCACGTCGGGCGCCAGGTGGGTGCGGCCGGGCGGACGGCCCAGTGTCGTCGCGACCGCCCCCGAGAGCGGACCGCGTGGTTGCGGCAGCGGGGCGCGTACGTCGGGGCTCACGGCTTGAGGACCACCTTGAGGCAGTCGTCGGCCTTGTCGCGGAACATCTGGTACGCCGCCGGCGCCTCGGCGAGCGGCAGCCGGTGCGTCGCGAGCGTCTCGAGCCCCAGCGGGTCGCCGTCCTCCATCACCACCGGGACGATCTCGTCGACCCAGCGCTTCACGTGGCACTGGCCCATCCGCAGGCTGATGCCCTTGTCGAACATCTCCATCATCGGGAACGGGTCGCTCATGCCGCCGTAGACGCCCGAGATCGAGACGGTGCCGCCGCGGCGTACGGACGAGATGGCCGCACGCAGGGCGCCGAGCCGGTCGATGCCGACCGTCTTCATCAACGGCTTGGCGACCGCGTCGGGCAGGTAGCCGACCGACTTGATCGCGCCCTCGGCGATCGGGGTGCCGTGCGCCTCCATCCCGACCGCGTCGAGGGTGCCGTCGGCGCCGCGGCCGTCGGTGAGATCACGGACCGCGGCGGCGATCTGGGCGGGCTTGATCGCGTCAATGATCTCGACGCCGCGCTGGCGGGCGACCCCGGCGCGGTAGGCGTCGGGCTCGACGGCCAGGACCCGGATGCCCCAGTGCTGGGCGATGCGGGTGGCGAGCTGGCCGACCGGGCCCAGGCCCATGACGAGCAGCGTGTCGCCCTCGGACACCGCGGCGTAGGCCACGCCCTGCCACGCGGTGGGCAGGATGTCGGAGAGGTAGAGGAAGCGCTCGTCGGCGACGCCCTCGGGGACCTTGATCGGACCGAAGTGGGCCTGCGGCACGCGGAGGTACTCCGCCTGGCCGCCGGGCACCGAGCCGTAGAGCTCGGTGTAGCCGAAGAGCGCGGCGCCCTTGTCCTGCTCGCGGACCTGGGTGGTCTCGCAGGCGGCCATCAGGCCGCGCTCGCACATCCAGCAGCGGCCGCAGGAGATGTTGAACGGGACGACCACGCGGTCGCCCGGGGCGATGTGGGTGACCTCGGGGCCGACCTCCTCGACGATGCCCATCGTCTCGTGGCCGAGCACGTCGCCGGCGGAGAGGAACGGGCCGAGCGGGTCGTAGAGGTGGAGGTCGGATCCGCAGATGGCCGTCGACGTCACCTTGATGATCGCGTCGGTGGGCTCCTCGATCCGCGGGTCCGGGACGTCGATGACGCGGACGTCGCGCTTGCCTTGCCAGGTGAGTGCCTTCATCGATCCACCGTCACAGGGTCGTGGGCGGGCTGTCAGACCCGGAGGGGTGGCGGGTTGTTCGTCACACCGCCCTCCGGGGTGACGTGGTCAGCCGCGGTCGGCGGCGAGCGCTGCGACGTCCACCTCGTGGCCGTCGGAGATGTGCTGGGTCACGGCCTCGCGCTGGGCGTCGGTGAGGTCGATGCCGACCTCGGCGAGGGCGGAGTCGAGCTCCTCGCGGATCGTCCCGTCGGTGGCGCTCTCCTGCCACGACGTCACCCGGCCGACCACGTTGCGCAGGGCCTCGGTCTTGGCCTCGGTGGTGGCGTCCTGCTCGATCATCTGCGGCTCCTTCGTCGGGGGTGCCCGCCGGGAGCGGCGGGTCTCCCCATCGTGCGGGGCAGGCTGGTGCCGGACAAGGAATGCCCACCCCTACGGGGCGGTTGGCCGCCAACCTCCGTCAGGTCGGTCCGAGCGACCGGACGAGCCGGTCGAGCAGCCGCTCCAGCTGGGACGCGTCCACGTCGCTCCGCGTGCTGAGGAGGGCGCGGTCGCGGTCCTCCATCAACGCGTCCGTCACGCCGTCGACTCCCCCGAGCCTCTCCTCGAGCGAGGCGTACGCCGCCCACCGAGCCGTGAGTCGATGTCCTCGGGGAAGGACACCTGCCAGCGGTCGGGGCCGAGGGCCGTGACCTCGACGAGGGCGTCCTCCGCCACGCCCTCTCCGACGTGCGGCGCCGGCGCGGCCACCCCGTCCGGCAGCTGGGCCAGGTTGTGCTCCACGACGCTCCGCAGGCGACCGGGGTCACCCCCCGACTGGGCGAGGCGCAGCGCGCCCATCACCTGTCGCCAGGGCGGCGCGATGCCGGGCAGGTCCACCACCGGCTTGAGGTGGTAGGCGCTCGTGGGGTCCTCGTCGAGGACCCACGGGAGCGGCCGGCCCGCTCGGTCGGCGTGGATCTCCGCCACCCAGGCCATCAGCCCCTCCGTCAGAGCGCTGCCGTACGCCGACCAGCCGGCCGCCGCGAGCGACGCGTCGTACCACTCGGGGACGGGCTCCACCGGCCGGTCCTCCCCGATCCGCCCGACCACTCTGACGACCAGGCCGTCAAGCGCCTCCACCGAGGGCGCCCCGGCGTCGACCTCGTCGACGAACCACACCAGCCGGTCACGCAGCATCCCCGGCCACCCGGCGCAGAAGTCCCGCGCCTGCTCGGGCGACACCGGGCTCCCCGTCAGCATGGCGACATCATGGCAGCGGACGACGAAGGCCGCCCCGTGGATCACCACGGGGCGGCCTGTGTCGTTGCTGGGTGGTCAGATCGCGACCGCGACCTCCGCGACCGAGCCCGTCGCCGCCACCACGCGGGTGTCGACCGGGTCGGCCTTGGGGGCCAGCGTGCGCAAGGTCCACTCGCCATCGTTGGCGAAGAAGCGGAAGTGCCCGGTGGCGCTGGTCGGGACCTCGGCGGTGAACTCGCCGGTGCGGTCGAGCAGCCGGACGTAGGCGTTGGGGACGGGGTCCTCGCCGCGGAGCACCTGGCCCTGGATCACGGCCTCCTTGGCGACGTCGACACCGTCGAGCGACAGGCCGCCCTCAGTCGCGCCGCACATCAGGCGTCCGCCTTGCCGGGCTCGTCGCCGAGAGCGACGGGGACGCCGACGAGGGAGCCGTACTCGGTCCACGAGCCGTCGTAGTTCTTGACGTTCTTGCGGCCGAGGAGCTCGGTCAGGACGAACCAGGTCAGCGAGGAGCGCTCACCGATGCGGCACAGCGCGATGGTGTCCTTGTCGGTGTCGAAGCCGACCTCGTCGTACAGGGCCGTGAGGTCCGCATCGGACTTGAAGGTGCCGTCGTCGTTGGCGTTCTTGCTCCACGGCACGTTGACCGAGGTGGGCACGTGGCCGGCGCGCTGGGCCTGCTCCTGCGGGAGGTGGGCCGGGGCGAGCAGCCGACCGGCGTACTCGTCGGGGCTGCGCACGTCGACGAGGTTCTGGGCACCGATCGCGGCCACGACCTCGTCGCGGAAGGCGCGGATCGAGTGGTCCTGCTCCTGGGCCGTGTACGACGTCTTCTCGCGGGTCGGCTTCTCGTCGGTCAGCTCGCGGGAGTCGAGCTCCCACTTCTTGCGGCCGCCGTCGAGGAGCTTGACGTCCTGGTGGCCGTACAGCTTGAAGTACCAGTAGGCGTAGGCGGCGAACCAGTTGTTGTTGCCGCCGTAGAGGATCACGGTGTCGTCGTTGCTGACGCCCCGCTCGGACAGCAGGGCCTCGAACTGCGACTTGCTGACGAAGTCGCGGCGGACCTGGTCCTGGAGGTCGGTGGTCCAGTCGAGCTTGATGGCGCCACGGATGTGGCCCTTGTCGTAGGACGTGGTGTCCTCGTCGACCTCGATGAGGACGATGCCGTCGGTGTCGAGGTTGTCCTCGACCCACTGGGCGGTGACGAGCGAAGACTCGCGGCTCATGTGATTGCTCCTTGGTGTGTGAACTCGGGTGTGAACGGGTGTGTCGGTGTCTGTGGGTCAGGCGGTCAGGCGCGGGCTGACTCGGTGGTCGAGGTGCGACGAGCGCCAGCGAGGAGCCTCGAGACCAGGAGGTAGACCTCGCAGCCCAGGCAGAACGCGAAGACCGCGTTGAGCAGGGCGGCGGCCAGGGCGAACCCGACCGCGACCTGCCCCAGGACCGTCGCGCCGGCCAGGAGGGCGACCAGGCCGACCAGCGCGAAGGCGAGGCCGACCGCCTGGGCGAACCGCGGCGGGGCCGGGTCCTCCAGCTCGGTCGGCGGGGCCAGGCGGGGCCGCACCAGGGTGCGGAACAGCCACGCGTGGGGGGTGCGCTGCACCCCGGCCACCGCACCGATCGCGAAGAGCACGGTCTGTACGCCGAGCAGCGCGATGCCGGCCGGGTGCGGGGCGAGCAGCAGGACGGCAGCGAGCACCACGGCGGTCAGCGCCGCCGCGAGCTGGGGACCGCGCGGGTCGATGCCGGCCGGAGCGCCGGTCGTGGCTGCGCTCGGGGCGGTGCCGGCGCGCTCGGTGGCGCGCTCGTGGATCGTGGACATGTCTCTCCTGCGGGAAGGCCGGGATGGGCTTGTCTCGAGTCCGGATCCCTGCCAGCATAGTCCACTTAAACGGTAGACTTAGGGGAGGTTGATCGACGGACCCGTCAGCGCATTCGACACAGCGCCGAGCGCACGCGGCAGTGGTCCACTGCGCGTCGCTTGGTCAGGAAGGTCGAGGACATGATGTGAACCCTAGGGATCTGCGAGCCGGGTTCATTCCCGCGTCTCGGAATGTGGATGGTCGTTCCACATGTTGGACGCGTTCAGTCGGTGGTCGCGAGGGCCGCGAGCACCTGCTCCTTGCGCGGCGCCCCGGCGGCCCGGGTCACCTCGGTGCCGTCGGCCGCGAGGACGATCGTGGTGGGAGTACGCAGCACGCCGAGGCGGCGGACGGCCTCGAGGTGGTGCTCGGCGTCGACCTCCACGTGGGCCACTCCCGGCACGACCTCGGCCACGTCGGCCAGGATCCGCCGGGTCGCCCGGCAGGGGGCGCAGAAGGCACTGGAGAACTGGAGCAGCGTGGCCCGCTCCCCCAGGGTCTCGCCGACCTCGGCGACCAGCGCGGCGCCGGGCGGGGTCTCGACGGGGGTCTCGGGCCCGGCCGCTCCTCCGGATCCGTCGTCAGCGCCGCGGACCTGGTGGGTGCCGCGGAACCGGCCGTCCGTGGCAGCCCGCCACAGTCCGACGGCGAGCGCCAGTACGACGGCTGCGACGAGGATCCAGGCACCGGTGGTCATGGTGGGCCCAACGCCGCGGACCGCCGCCGTGTTCCGGGCCGTCCGCGGACCTACATCACGCCCGCGCGGCCGCCCGCAGGCGGCGTACGTCTCCGCGCAGGCGGGCGTTGTCCGCCTCCAGCTCCAGCACCAGGGCGATGCCGGCGAGGTTGAGCCCGAGGTCGAGCAGGTCCCGGATGCGGCCGAGGCGGTCGACGTCGTCGCGGCTGTAGAGCCGGGTGCCGCCGGCCGTCCGGTCGGGGGCGACAAGGCCCCTGCGCTCGTAGACGCGGAGGTTCTGCACGTTGGTCCCGGCCATCTCGGCGGCCACCGAGATCGCGTAGACCCCGACGCGTGGTCCGGTCATCGCGCTTCCTCCTCTGGGGGACTTGAACCGCGCCGTTCCGAGCGCTATATAAAACCTGTAACCAACGATACAGGTCGCCGAGCGGCGACCGCGTCCCCGGGAGGAGATCATGTTGATCCGCACCACTGACCCGTTCCGTGACTTCGACCGCCTCGCCCAGCAGCTGTTGGGCACGACCAACCGCCCGGCCGTGATGCCGATGGACGCCTGGCGCGAGGGCGACACGTTCACCATCGAGTTCGACCTGCCCGGTGTCGCCCCGGACTCGATCGACCTCGACGTCGAGCGCAACGTCCTCACCGTCCGCGCCGAGCGCGTCTCCCGCAACGGCGACTGGGAGATGCTCGCCTCCGAGCGGCCGCGCGGGATCTTCAGCCGGCAGCTCGTGCTCGGCGACAACCTCGACCTCGACCGCATCGAGGCGGCGTACGACGGCGGCGTCCTGCGCCTGCGCGTCCCCGTCGCCGAGAAGGCCAAGCCCCGCAAGATCGAGGTCACCAGCAGCAGCGACTCCGGTCGCACCGCGATCGAGGCCTGACCCGGACGAGGCCGTCGCGCCCCTCACGCAGCGTGGCGCGACGGCACCATCGGGGGGTCGTCCGGACGGCCCCGGACGCGACGGTGCCCCGGCGGATCGCTCCGCCGGGGCACCGCGCGTGGGATCGGGTCAGCGCTTGGTCTTGACCTTCTTCTTCACCTCGGTGGAGCCCACCTTGCCCTTGCCCTGGAAGAAGAACACGAGCTTGTGCTTGCCCTTCGTCAGCTTGGACAGCGAGACGGTGCCCTTGCCCTTGGCGATCTTGGTCTTGCCGATCTTCTTGTACTTGATCGTGCCGTTGTCCTTGACCTTGACGATCTCCTTGACGACGACCTTGCCCTTGACCTTCTTCGTCTTGACCGGCTTGGCCTTGACCGTGATGGTCGCCTTGGCGCCCGCGACCTTGACCTTGAGCTTCGGCTTGTAGCCGATCCTGCTGGTCTTGGCCGAGGTGGCCGTGCCGGCGAGGCGGCCGTTCTCCGCGAGGACGCGGACGGTGAGCCGGTCACCGATCTGCGCCTTGGTCGGGGTGTACGACGCGCCGGTGCCGACGACGGACGAGCCGACCAGCCACTCGTAGGAGAACGTCGTCCCGGTCTCGTAGTTCCACTCGCCCTTGTCGACGGAGATGGACTTGCCGACCCACGGGTAGCCCTTGGCCTCGGGACGCTCGGTGGCCGCGAGGGATGCAACCAGAGCGGCGTTGAGGCCACTGACCATCTGGCCGGGCTTGACGGTGATCTCGGTCGACTTGGCGAAGGTCGAGTTCTTCCACCACTCCGGGACGTGGTTGCCCGAGGAGTCGGAGAACCGCACCTTGTAGGTGCCCGGGTAGATGTAGCGCATCTCGAAGGTGTTGTCCGCCTTGGTGGACGTCGATCCGCCGTTGACGCCGTCGACCGACAGCAGCTGGACAGCGCCGTCGAGCGGGAGGCCCGTCGCGCCGGTCAGCGTGCCCTCGACACCACCGGCTCGCATGAGGGTGATGTCGCCCGGGACGGTGGTGCCGGGTGCGACGGTCACGGGGGCGGCCCGGTCGTAGCTGGTCCGTCCACCGAGCCAGGAGTCGAACAGCGCGAACCCGTTGTCGTCACCCGTGCCGGCGTGCTCGGCCAGCACCTTGAACTGGTTCTCCCCCGCGACCTGGTCGAGGTCGTCGAACGCGTAGGCACCTGAGCGGTTGGAGCGGGCGTACTCGACGACCTGCTCCTTCGCGGGCGCGTTGGGGGTGTTCCACGCCGAGAGGTAGGCGCCGACCACCGGGGCACCCGAGTCGTCCCTGACCGTGCCGAGGATCTCGTGGGTGCCGCCCGGCTGCGCCGGGGCGAGGGTGAGGTTGGCGTTGATGCCGCCCACGGCCTGGTCCTTGCCGACCACGACGGGGGTGGCCGCGGCCTCGGTCGCCGCGTTGTTGTAGTACTCGCCCACGTACTCGTCGAGGTCGTCGTCGAACTCGACCGTGTAGCTGCCGGCGTCCAGGCCCTCGATCAGGTAGGCGCCGTTCTTGTCGGTGAGGTCGGAGGAGGAGCCCGCGTCGACGCGGACGTACTCGAGCGGCGTACCGGCATCGCTCAGCACCTGGCCGGAGATCGACCCACCGGCACTGAGCGCGATGGCGATCGGGTTGCCCGCGGCCGTGCCCGCGACGCCGTCCGCGGTCGCGAAGTCGGCCTTGTCGTTGTACCACTCGGACGCGAGGCGACCGTTGCCCTCCGCGAACACCTTGACCAGGGCGGACCCGACCGGCAGTACGAACGCGCCCTTCTCGTCGGTGTAGTCCGTCACCTCGCGGTCACCCGAGGCCGCGTCGAACGCCGCCACGGCCGTGTTCTGCACCGGCCGCCCGGACGGGTCGGTCACGGTGCCGACCACGTAGGGCCGGTCGATGGTCCACGGCTGCAGCGCCGTGGCACCGCCGCCGACGGTGACCGCGTCCGCCGACGCGAGGTCGGCCTTGTCGCGGTAGAACTCGGCGTAGGGAGCGCCGTACGTCGTGGCCCCGAACTTGTAGGCGCCGTCCGTGTAGGTGCCCGAGAAGTACCCGTTGTCGGCGTACATCGTGCCGACGTCGACGAAGGTGCCGTCCGTCTGCTGGCGGTAGACGTCGACGAAGCCCTCCACCGCGTTGCCCTGGGTGTCGGTCAGCGTGCCGCTGACGACCGAGTCCGCGGCGTGCGCCGGTGCTGCCCCCATGCCCAGCCCGGCAGCCACGAGCGCGGTGCCCGCGACGGTCGCGACGGTACGACGCCAGGGCCGCCGTGTGGTTGATCCGATCATGCTTGTCCCCGTTTCGAAGGTGGATGAAGACACCGCACGAGGACACGACGGGTCACCCCGTCGACTCACTGGCCCCCGCGCGTGAGTCAAGCGGATCCTGACGCCCCCGGCGCCGGATTGCAACCATCACCCGCCGGCGAAGGGCGGCAACAGCTCCACGACGTCGCCGGGCTGCACCAGCACGGCGCCCGGATCCCGCGATCCGACGGGCTGCTCGCCGACCAGCACCGAGCACACCCCGACCACCCGCTCGACGTCCGAGCCGGGGTGCGCGGCGACCACGCGTCGTACGAGATCGGCGAGGGAGACGGGCCCGTCGACGGGGAAGTCCTCGCTCGCGACGCCCGCCGCGGCCCGCGCCGCCGCCCAGTAGTGCACGGTGACAGCCGTCTCACCCCCGTGCGTTCGTCCCGTGGTTGCTTCCATGTCTCGTTATCCTTCCCTATCCGCCCCACCCGGAGGAGACGGACATGAGCACCCTGCTCCTGCTGACCAGCGCCCTGCAGCCCTCGGCCGAGGTGCTGCCCGCCCTGGCCCTGCTCGGCCACTCGGTCCGGATCCTCCCCTCCGAGGGCAGCGCGCTGCTCGAGGCACCCGACTCGGACCTGCTCCTCGTCGACGGCCGCCAGGAGCTCGCCCACGCGCGGGACCTGTGCCGCCTGATCCGCACCACCGGCACCGACGTGCCCGTGCTGCTCGTCGTCACCGAGGGCGGCCTCGCCGTCGTCGCGCACGACTGGGCGATGGACGACGTCGTGCTGCACACCTGCGGCCCCGCCGAGCTCGAGGCCCGCATCCGCCTCGCGATCGGTCGCCTCGCCGCCCAGCGCGAGGCCGACGACCCGGCCGCGCACGTCATCCGCACCGGTGAGGTCGTGGTCGACGACGCGACGTACACCGCCAAGGTCAGCGGGCGCGCGCTCGACCTGACCTACAAGGAGTTCGAGCTCCTCAAGTTCCTCGCCCAGCACCCGGGCCGGGTCTTCACCCGCCAGCAGCTGCTCCAGGAGGTGTGGGGCTACGACTACTTCGGCGGCACCCGCACCGTCGACGTCCACGTGCGCCGCCTGAGGGCCAAGCTCGGCCCCGAGAACGAGCACTTCATCGGCACCGTCCGCAACGTCGGCTACCGCTTCGTGCTGCCGTCCAAGGACAAGGCCGCCGAGCACACGCCGGCCGAGGAGACCTCGGACGCCTGAGTGGGGAACATCGTCCCGCTCCTCGCGGGAGGATCTTCCCCGATCGTGTTGTCCACAGGCTGCGACGCGTGGGTGTCACCGCCCACGCCACCGGGGATGCATCAGGCGTGTCCCTCGATGCCGTCGCCGACCTGCTGGTCGTGCAGGACGGCGTCGTCTCCCGCGCCCAGCTCCTCGGGGCAGGGCTCACGAAGTCGCGCGTCGACACCCTCATCCGCCGCCGCGAGCTGGTCGCCGTCCTCCCCGGGGCCTACGTCAACCACACCGGCACCCCGACCTGGTCACAACGCGCGTGGGCTGCGGTGCTGTACGCCGGGCCTGCTGCGGCCCTGCACCTCGGGTCCGCACTCCACCTCGCGGCCGACCACCGGGGCGTGGCCAGACCCGACCCCGTCGGACCCGTGCACGTGGCGGTGGACTGGACCCGCAGGGTCCAGACACGACCGGGGCTGCGGATCCACCGGGTCCGCGGACTCGCGGGGATGGTCCGCTGGAACGCCTCCCCTCCGCGGCTGCGCGTCGAGCTCGCCGCACTGGAGGTCGCGCACCGCGCGCGCGACGACCTGGCGGCCATCTCCGCCCTGGCCGACGTGGTCGGCGCGCGACGCACCACCGCGGAGAAGCTCCGCACCGCGGCGGCGGCACGCACCCGACTGCGCCGGAGGTCCCTGCTGCTCGCGCTGGTGGAGGACCTGGACGCCGGCACCCAGAGCGTGCTCGAGCACGGCTTCCTCACCCGCGTCGTACGTCCGCACGGGCTGCTGGAGCCGAGCGTCCGCCAGGCTCCACGGACCGGAGCCCGGGGCCGCGAGTACCGCGACGTCGAGTACGACGACCTCGGGCTCGCCGTCGAGCTCGACGGCGTCACCCACGACACGGCCACGGCCCGCGCCGACGACGCCGACCGGGACCTCGACGACCTGGCCTCAGGGCGGGTGGTGGGTCGACTCCGCTACCGGCAGGTCTTCGGGACCCCCTGCCGGACTGCCGCCCAGCTGGCCGCCGTCTTCCGCGGGCGCGGCTGGGAGGGCACGGCTTCGGCCTGCGGCCCCGCCTGCGATCTCGCCGACCCGACGTGATCATCGGGGAAGTTCCTCCCGACCCACGCGGGACGATGTTCCCCGATCGCCCGGCCGACCTCAGCCCCGCGCGTACATCACATGGGTGTCGACGTCGGCGTGGGTGAAGCCGAGCCGCCCGTACGTCGCGAGGGCCGGCGGGTTGTCGGACTCCACGTAGAGCAGCACCTCCTCGACCCCGAGGGCCTGCAGGTGGTGCAGCCCGGCCAGGGTCAGCGCGCGACCCAGCCCCTGCCCCTGGGCGGCGGGGTCGATGCCGACCACGTAGACCTCCCCGAGCCGGGCGTCGTGCTGCTTGGTCCAGTGGAAGCCGAGCATCCGGTCGCCGTCCATGGCGACGAACAGCCCGGCGGGGTCCCACCAGGGCTCCGCCATCCGGGCCGCGAGGCCGGCCTCGTCGAGGGCCCCCTGCTCGGGGTGGTGCGCGAAGGCCGCCGCGTTGACGCGCAGCAGCTCGGCGGCGTCAGCGGCGGTGAAGGTCCGGATCCGGGGGTCGTCGAGCGCGGGGAGCGGCTCGCTCGTCGGGCGCCGCATCACCCAGAGGTCGCGGACGCGCTCGAAGCCGTGCCGGGTGGCCAGCCGCGCCGCCGCCGGGTGGTTGCCGTGCGACCAGGCGTGGGCGGGCCCCTCCACGGTGGCCAGCGACGCGTGGCCGAGCCCCTGGCCGCGGTGGTCGGGATGGACCACGAGGTGCAGCTCCTCGCCCCGGCGCAGCAGGAAGCCCGTGGGCCGGACCACGTCTCCGACGCCGTCGCGGCGCTCGGGCCAGGCACCGGACCGGAGCCACAGCCAGGTGGCTTCGTCGAGCGGTGCCACCCCGTCGGCGGCCTCGGCCGCGGCGGCGACCTGCTCGACGCGCCCGAGCAGGCTCACAGCTGGGGGCGGACGTGCAGCCCGACCTCCGGGTCGACCACGACCTCCTGGGAGACCGGCATCCCGTCGACCTCGAGCACCGCGTCGACCGGGATGTTGCGCTTGAGCAGGCCCAGCGCGATCGGCCCGAGCTCGTGGTGGCGGGCGCTGGAGCCGACGAAGCCGACCTGCTTCTCGGAGCCGGGGAGGGTGACCGGGCTGCCCGGCGAGGGCAGCCGGTTCTCCGAGCCGTCGAGGTGCAGCAGGGTGAGGCGGCGCGGCGGACGGCCGAGGGTGTGCACCCGGGCGACCGTCTCCTGACCGCGGTAGCAGCCCTTCTCCAGGTGCACCGCGGGCCCGATCCAGCCCACCTCGTTGGGGATGGTGCGGTGGTCGGTGTCCACGCCGAAGCGCGGCTCGCCGCGCTCGATGCGCAGCGCCTCGTAGGCCCACAGGCCGGCCGCGGGCCCCGCCGCGGCGGCGTACTCCTCCAGGCGGGTGCGGGGCACCAGGTCGTACGTCGCACCGTCACCGGTGACGCGCCAGGCCACCGCCACGTCGTCGGTCACCACGCTGACCTCGACCCGCATCATGAAGCGCATCCGGTCGAGGAAGTCGGCCAGCCCCTGACCGGCGCCCGGCTCGGTGTGGGCGACGAAGGCGATGCCGTCGTCGACGCCGGTGAGCTCGTGCTCGACGTGCCCCTGCGGGCTGAGCACCAGCGCCTGGACCCAGGTGCCGGGCGCGAGGCCCTCGAAGTACTGCGTGGTCAGCGAGTGCAGCCACGTGAGCCGGTCCGGTCCCTCGATCCGCACCACGTCGCGGTGGGAGAGGTCGACGAAGCCCCCGCCCGTCACCAGCGCGCGCTGCTCACCGTTGAAGGACCCGTAGTGGGCCGCGACCGGGGCGTCGATGCCGTCGCCGGCGACGGCGCCGGGGAGGCCGAGGAGCGGGGAGGTCATGCGGTGTCTCCAGACGGTGGGGGGCAGTCGGTGCAGCGACCGAAGATCGCCAGGTGGCCGAGGTCGACCTCGAACTGGTGCTCGCGGCGCAGGGCCTCGAGCAGTGCGGACGCCACGTCAGGGTCAACGGACTGGACGCGGTCGCAATTCCGGCAGACCAGGTGGAAGTGCTCCGGGCCCCGGGTGGAGTGGTAGGTCGGCGCCCGGTCGCTGAGGTGCGCGTGCCGGACCAGGCCGAGCTCCTCGAGAACCTCCAGGGTGCGGTAGACCGTCGAGGCGTTGACCGCGCTGGCCTGCTCCCGGACCGCGGCGAGGACCTCGTCGGGGGTCGCGTGGCCCAGCTGCTCGACCGCGCCGAGGATCAGCTGCCGCTGGGGGGTCAGGCGGTAGCCGCTCCCACGGAGCCGGTCGGCGAGGTCGTCGGCCATCAGGGGTCAGGCCCTCTTGAGCCGTGCCCAGAGGTGGGGCTGGAGCTCCTGGCCGACCGCGGCCATGTCGTAGGCGTAGAGCAGGTCGCCCTCGACGTTGCCGTAGATCCGCGAGCCCGCGGTCACCTCCTTGGCCGTCTCGGTGAAGCCGATGCCGGCGGAGTGCATCTCGAGCTTGCCGTCACCGGCGGCGCCGTACCAGATCTCGGAGTAGCCGATGTTGTGCGAGAGCACCATCTCGACCTTGCCCGGCTCGGGGCAGCGCAGGAAGCCGGACTCCATGGCGGCGTCGCGGACGAACTCGCCCTCCTCGTCGACGACCCACGCGCGCGCCATGTAGTGGAAGAACGGGCGGCCGTCGTGGGTGAAGATCAGCTCCTGGCCGAACTGGAACTTGTCGATCGTGGGGTAGTCACCGTGGCCGTTGCCGCGCCAGGTGCCCAGCAGCCAGGCGACCGGGCCGCAGTTCGGGTGCAGGTTGTCGGGGAGCTCGAAGGGCATGGGACGAGTCTAGGGTGATTCCATGCCACGCCCACTCGTCGTCAAGGTCACCTGCGGTGCCGAGGATCCCGAGCGCGCCAACCAGGCGTTCACGGTCGCCGCGGCCGCCGTCGCGTCCGGCGCCGAGGTCTCGCTGTGGCTCACCGGTGAGGCCGCCTGGTTCGGCGTACCGGGTCGGGCCGAGGCCTTCGACCTGCCCCTCGCGACGCCCCTCGCGGGCCTCCGCGACGCGGTGCTCGCCGGCGGGCGGCTGACCGTCTGCTCGCAGTGCGCGGCGCGGCGCGACCTCGCCGAGACCGACCTCGTCGAGGGTGCCACGATCGCCGGGGCGGCCGTCTTCACCGAGGAGATCCTCGGTGACGGGGTGCAGGCCCTCGTCTACTGACTGAATCGGCCACCCACCGTTCACGATCCGGTGACACACTTCACGACATGTCCGACACCACTGCCCTTCCCACGACTGTCGGCGCCTCCGTCGAGGACGGCCCCACGGCTGAGCCGTTCGGACATCCCACCGACACCTTCGACGTCGAGCCCCCCTACGTCCCCGACGCCGCCGAGATCGCCGCGGTCGAGAAGTTCGAGGACCGCTTCGTCGACCGCGAGCTGTCCTGGCTGCGCTTCAACCAGCGGGTGCTCGAGCTGGCCGAGGATCCCTCGCTGCCGCTGCTCGAGCGCTCCCGCTTCCTGGCGATCTTCGCCAGCAACCTCGACGAGTTCTTCATGGTCCGCGTGGCCGGCCTCAAGCGGCGCATCGCCGCCGGCGTCGCCGTGCGGGCTGCCAGCGGGCTCCTCCCCCGCGACCAGCTCGAGCAGGTCTGGCAGGGCAGCCGCGAGCTGATGCAGCGCCACGCGCGGGTCTTCAACGAGGAGATCATCCCCGAGCTGCGCGACCAGGGCATCGAGATCGTCCGCTGGTCCGAGCTGGACCGCGAGGAGCAGCGGATCTGCAAGAAGCTCTTCAAGGAGCGGATCTTCCCGGTCCTGACCCCGCTCGCCGTCGACCCCGCGCACCCCTTCCCCTACATCTCCGGCCTCTCGCTCAACCTGGCCGTGGTCGTGCGCAACCCCAAGTCCGGCACCGAGCACTTCGCTCGGGTCAAGGTGCCGCCGATCTTCAGCCGCTTCGTGCCGGTCGGCAACCAGCGCTTCGTCCCCCTCGAGGACGTCATCGGCGAGCACCTCAAGAAGCTCTTCCCGGGCATGGAAGTGCTCCAGGCCCACACCTTCCGGGTCACCCGCAACGAGGACCTCGAGGTCGAGGAGGACGACGCGGAGAACCTCCTCAAGGCCCTCGAGAAGGAGCTGCTGCGCCGCCGCTTCGGCCCGCCCGTCCGCCTCGAGGTCGAGGAGTCGATCGACGCGACCGTGCTCGACCTGCTCATCTCCGAGCTCGGCGTCACCCGCGACGAGGTCACCCGGCTCCAGGGCCCGCTGGACCTGCGCGGCCTCCACTCGATCGCCGACCTGCCGCGCGAGGACCTCAAGTACCCCGCCTTCCTCCCGATCACCCACCCTCAGCTCGCGGAGGTGGAGACCGCCAAGCCCGTCGACGTGTTCGAGGCCGTACGACGCCAGGACGTGCTGCTGCATCACCCCTACGACTCCTTCGCCACGTCGGTGCAGCGCTTCCTCGAGCAGGCCGCGGCCGACCCGCACGTGCTCGCGATCAAGCAGACGCTCTACCGCACCTCCGGCGACAGCCCGATCATCGACGCCCTGGTCGACGCGGCCGAGGCCGGCAAGCAGGTGCTCGTGATCGTCGAGATCAAGGCGCGCTTCGACGAGTCCAACAACATCCGCTGGGCCCGCAAGCTCGAGCACGCCGGCTGCCACGTCGTCTACGGCCTCGTCGGCCTCAAGACCCACTGCAAGCTGTCGATGGTGGTGCGCGACGAGCCGGACGGGATCCGCCGCTACACCCACATCGGCACCGGCAACTACAACCCCAAGACCGCGCGGCTCTACGAGGACCTCGGGCTGCTCACCGCCGACACCGCCGTCGGCGAGGACGTCGCCCACCTCTTCAACAACCTGTCCGGCATCAGCCGCAACACGACGTACGACGGGCTGCTGGTCGCCCCCGACAGCGTGCGCGACGGCCTCATCACCCAGATCCACGCCGAGGTCGCCAACCACCAGGCGGGCCGCACGTCCGGGATCCGCTTCAAGGCCAACTCGATCGTCGACGAGGCGATCATCGACGCGCTTTACCTCGCCTCCCAGGCCGGCGTGCCCGTCGAGCTGCTCATCCGCGGCATCTGCGCCCTGCGCCCCGGCGTACCCGGCCTCTCCGAGACCATCAAGGTCCGCTCGGTGCTCGGTCGGTTCCTCGAGCACAGCCGGGTGTTCTGGTTCGCCAACGACGGCGACCCGCTCGCGTGGATCGGCTCGGCCGACATGATGCACCGCAACCTCGACCGCCGCGTCGAGGTGCTCGTGCGGCTGCCCGGGGTGCGCAAGGTGGCCGAGGTGGGGGCGCTGCTCGACCTCGCGTTCGACGCCGACACCTCCGCGTGGGAGCTCGACGCGACCGGGGAATGGACCCTCAACGAGGGGTCGAGGCACCTGCAGGAGGACCTGATCACGCGGCAGCGCCGCCGCCGCTGACGCGCGATTGCCCCCGGGCGACGCTCACCCCCTAGCATGGCGTCGTTTGGTCCCCCCTCACCCGGAGTTCTCCGTGCGTTTGAATTTCCGCCCCGTCGACGGTTCCTTCTACGAGCTGTTCAGCGAAGCCGCCTCCCACCTCGTCGTGGGCGCGGGCCTGCTGGCCGAGATGCTCAGCGAAGGCAACGACCGCGAGGCCGTCGCCCAGCAGATGCGCGACGCCGAGCACGCTGCCGACGAGACCACCCACGCGATCGTCCGGCGTGCCAACAGCACCTTCGTGACGCCGTTCGACCGTGAGGACATCTATGCCCTCGCCAGCGCGCTCGACGACGTCATGGACATGATGGACGAGGCGGTCGACCTGGTCCTGCTGTACGACGTCACGACGCTGCCGCCGGAGACCTCCGAGCAGGTCGAGGTCCTCCAGCGCTGCGCCGAGCTGACGGCCAACGCGATGCCGGGCCTGCGGACGATGAGCTCGCTCGACGAGTATTGGATCGAGATCAACCGGCTGGAGAACGCCGGCGACCGCAGCTACCGCCGCATCCTGGCCGGCCTCTTCAACGGGGACCGCAAGGCGCTGGAGGTCATCAAGCTCAAGGACGTGGTGGAGTCCCTCGAGGGCGCCATCGACGCGTTCGAGAAGGTGGCCAACATCGTGGAGCAGATCGCCGTCAAGGAGTCCTGACCCCAGATGGAAATCGCGATCATCGTCGCGGTCGTCGTCGTTGCGCTCGTCTTCGACTACACCAACGGCTTCCACGACGCCGCCAACGCCATCGCCACCTCCGTCTCGACCGGCGCGCTGACCCCGCGCGTCGCGCTCGCGATGGCCGCGGTGATGAACTTCGTCGGCGCCTTCCTCGGCCAGAAGGTCGCCCAGACGGTGTCCGAGACGATCGACCCCGGGACCGGCACGCACGGACTGGTGATCGTGATGTGCGGCCTGCTGGGCGCCATCACCTGGAACCTCATCACCTGGTACTTCGGCCTCCCTTCCTCCTCGTCGCACGCGCTCATCGGCGGCCTCGTCGGTGCCGCGGTCGCCGCGGGCGCCACCGCCAACTGGGACGTCGTGATCTCCAAGGTCGTCATCCCGATGTTCGTCTCCCCCGTGGTCGCCTTCAGCCTCGGCTTCGCCGCGATGGTCGGGATCATGTGGGCCTTCCGCAACGCCAACCCGTCCAAGGCCAACCGGGGCTTCAAGGTCGCCCAGTCGGTCTCCGCCGCCGCGATGGCGCTGGGCCACGGCCTGCAGGACGCCCAGAAGACGATGGGCGTGATCTTCCTGGCGTTGCTCACCGGCGGGTACGTCGCCGCGGGCGACCCCCTCCCCCTCTGGGTGATCTTCGCCGCCGCCACCGCGATCTCCCTCGGCACCTGGTCGGGCGGCTGGCGCATCATGCGCACCCTGGGTCGCCGGATCATCCACCTCGACCCGGCGCGCGGCTTCGCCGCCGAGTCGGTGGCCGCGTCGGTGCTCTACACCACGGCGTACGCCTTCGAGGCCCCGATCTCGACCACCCACACCATCACCTCGGCCGTGATGGGCGTCGGCGCCACCAAGCGCCTCTCCGCCGTCCGCTGGGGTGTCGCGAAGTCGATCCTGACCGCCTGGGTGCTCACCTTCCCGGCCGCCGCCCTCGTCGCCGCCGTCTGCTACTGGATCGCGCACCTCTTCCTCCCCTGATTCCTCCCTCCCGCCCGCCTTCTCGCCGGCTTTCTCGGGTAGTACCGGACCTTCGGGTGGCTCATCTCGGCGTGTCGCCACCCCAACGTCCTGTACTACCCCGGCCGTCCCGGCAGTGACCCCCGGCGGCCGGGCGGGCGTGCAACGAGACCCTCAGGCCGCCTGGCGTCGCAGTCGTAGGTAGCGCCTGCGTTGCTCGAGGGTGAGGGCTCGACGGCGGGCCACCGTGTCGGTTCTCGTCCACCAACGAGGCGGCTCGATCGTCCATCGCCGATCCGAGAGCGGCTTCGCCCGGGCACGTCGGTACGCCGCGTGGAGACGCCGCACCACCTCTGTCGGGTCGTGCCGATCACCGGCGAGCATCGTGACCGGCTCCAGTCCCACCGACCGAAAGTCGGCCTCGCGGGCAACATCGCGGGATCGCTGCGCCCCCTCAAGGTGCAGGGCTCCGTCATAGTCGCCGGCCACCCCGTGCACAGGGTCCAGGAGGTCCGGAGTGCCGACCAGCTGGCCGTTGAGGTCGAAGACGGGACGGTTGCACACGGGCCTCGGCAACCCGGCGACGAGCTGCCAGACCATCCGGAAGTCCACCTCGGTCGGCGACCAGGCGTTCTCGTCGGCGTAGACCATCGCCTCGCGCACCAGCTCGACCCCGGTCCTGGTCCCCTGGTGCTCCTCGGCGAAGGCCACGACCTCCGGGATCGACACCAGGTCGTTGTATGCCGCCATGTCGAAGATCCGGACTGCGCCCCCCAGGTCCCGGGCGCGCCGCATCGCCAGTGTCACGCTCCATAGTCGCGTCGTGAGCCGGAGCCCGTCCCGCCGGGTCAGGTGCTTCGGCGAGACGAACTCCCACACCATCTCGAACACATCGTCCTGGGTCCGGCGAGCGTGACCGTCGCCCGCTGCCAGCGGCACCGGGAGCGGCGTACGACCATCGGCGGCCAGGCCCTCGAACCACGCCCCGCCCCACCATCGAAGGGCCGCCCATCCGGTCACGACGGCACAGCTGGGCTCGACGGCGGCCGCCTCGACGATGCGCTGCTCCACGAGGTCGGGATCGACCGTCGCGGGGACGTAGAGACCGCGGCTCGTTGCGCGCCACTCCGGTCCGCGCGCCTGCCAAGGCGTCGGCCCGTCCACGCCGGCCTTGTCACGTCGCACCGGCCACACAAGTCCGGGTCGGACCTGCTCGCGGGGCCCCTCACCGCGCGCGGGCCAGGCGCCGGGCTGGGAGCTGTGCGCTGGGTCCACTGCGCCATGGTGGGCCGCCGCGAGCTTCCGTGCGATCCGCTCTCCACAGGCAGCACCGTCGCCGGGGTAGTACCGGACCTTCAGGTGGCGACACGCCGAGAACTGCCACCCAAACGTCCGGTACTACCCCGGCAACCGCAACGCACGCCGGGCAGACACGACCATGAGCCGCTGGAACAAAAGGGAGGAGCAGGGGGGTCAGCCGAAGCGACCGGAGATGTAGTCCTCGGTCCGCTTGTCGCTCGGGTTGGAGAAGATGTTGGAGGTGAGGTCGTACTCCACGAGCAGCCCGGTCCGGTTGCCGGTGGTCTCGTCGGGGCGGGCGGTGAAGAACGCCGTGCGGTCCGAGACGCGCGCCGCCTGCTGCATGTTGTGGGTGACCACGATGATCGTGTAGTCGTTGCGCAGCTGGAGCATCAGGTCCTCGACGCGAGCCGTCGCGATCGGGTCGAGCGCGGAGCACGGCTCGTCCATCAGGATCAGGTCGGGCTTGGTCGCGATCGTCCGCGCGATGCAGAGCCGCTGCTGCTGGCCGCCCGAGAGGCCGTACGCCGACTGCTTGAGCTTGTCCTTCACCTCGTCCCAGAGGGCGGCACCGCGCAGCGCCTCCTCGACCAGGTCGTCCATGTTGTCGACCTTCATGCCGGTGACCCGGGGGCCGTAGGCGATGTTGTCGTAGATGGACTTGGGGAACGGGTTGGGCTTCTGGAACACCATGCCGATGTGCGTGCGGACCGCGATCGGGTCGACGTTCTTCGCGTAGATGTCCTGCTCGTGGTACATCACCTGGCCCTCGACGCGTGCACCGGCGACGAGGTCGTTCATCCGGTTGAGGCACCGCAGGACGGTCGACTTGCCGCAGCCCGAGGGTCCGATCATCGCGGTGATCTCGTTGCGACCGTAGGCGAGGTTGACGTCGTGGACGGCGTGGAAGTCGCCGTAGAAGACGTTGAGGTCCTTGGCCTCCATCACCGGCTGGGCGGGGTGCGCGGGCAGCTCCCGGTCGGAGTCCGAGTGCACGCCGGCCAGGGAGCCGATCTGGCCCTGGTCGGTGCGGCTCGTGGAGGAGGTTGCGGGGGTGGTTGACATGGAGGTTCTCTTCCTCACCAGGATCGCTGGAACTTGTTGCGGATGAAGATCGCGAGTGCGTTGAGCCCGAGGATCATGACCAGCAGGACGATGATGGCAGCCGAGGCCGCCTGACGCAGTGCCTCCTGGGACTGGGACGTCAGCGAGTAGATCTGCATGGGCAGGGCGGTGGCGTTGCTCATGAGGCCCTCCGGGTCGAACCGGATCGAGCCGGCCAGGCCCACGATGACGAGGGGCGCCGCCTCTCCGATCGCCCGGGAGAGGCCCAGGATGGTGCCGGTCGCGATGCCGGGGATCGCGGACGGCAGCGTCTGCTTCCACGTGGTCTGCCACACCGTGGCCCCGAGCGCCAGCGAGCCGTCGCGGATCTCGCGTGGCACCGCTCGTACGGCCTCGCGCGTGGTGATGATGATGACGGGCAGGATCAGCAGCGCCAGTGCCACGGACCCGCCCAGCACGGTGCCCGAGTCGCTGAAGCCCATCAGGGCCATCACCGCGACCGCGAGCAGGCCGTAGACGATCGACGGCACGGCCGCGAGGTTCTGCAGGTTGACCTCGATCAACCGGTTCCACCACTTCTCGGAGTCGGCGAACTCCTCGAGGTAGAGAGCCGCGGCGATCCCCAGGGGGACCGCGAACAGCGCCGTGAAGAGCATCAGCCACAGGCTGCCGAGGATGCCGGCGCGGAAGCCGGCCGTCTCGGGATTCACCAAGGACGTGTAGTTGGTGAGGAGCTCCATGTCGAAGCGGGCGGCGCCCTTGGTCGCCGTGCTGATGATCAGCGCGAGGAGCACGACCACGCCGAAGAACAGGGAGAACCAGAGCGCGACGAGGAAGACCAGCGACGCGGTGGAGCGGTCCTTGCTCTTGCCCGTGGCGAGGGTGCCCTTGACGGTGCGGGCCGCCGTGGTGGTGGCAACGCTCATCAGTAGACCTGCCTGAATCGTCGGACGAAGCTGATGCTGACCATGTTGAGCACCAGCGTGATGAGGAAGAGGAGCATGCCCACTGCGAAGAGGTTGTTGTAGTCGATCGAGCCGACGGGGTTCTCACCGCCGGCGGTCTGCGCCATGAACCCGGTCATGGTCTGCATGCCCTCGCGCGGGTCCAGGCTGAAGTTCTTGAGGGCGCCGGCGGCCAGCGCGACGATCATCGTCTCTCCGACGGCGCGGGACATGCCGAGGACGACGGCCGCGGCCACGCCCGAGAGGGCGGCCGGCAGGACCACGCGGACGCTGGTCTGCATCCGGTTGGCGCCCATCGCGAACGAGCCCTGCCGCAGCGCCTGGGGCACCGCGGAGAACGCGTCCTCGGCGAGAGAGGCGATCGTGGGGATGATCATCACCCCGAGGACGAGCCCGGCGGCCAGGGCGTTGGTGAAGCCGACCCCGACGTTGAGGATGTCCTGCAGCAGGGTGGGCGTCACGAACGTCAGCGCGAAGAAGCCGTACACGACGGACGGCACTCCGGCCAGCAGCTCGACCGTCGGCTTGAGGATCTTGCGTGACCGACGCGACGCGTACTCCGAGAGGTAGAGCGCCGCGCCGAGGCCCAGGGGCACGGCGACGAGCAGCGCGATGACGGTCACCATCAGCGTCGCGGTGACCAGCGGCAGCACGGCGAAGTCGCCCTCGAACGCGAAGAAGTCACCGAACGGCACCTCGCGGAAGAAGGCGATGACCGGCTCGATGAGGGCCAGGATGATGCCGAAGGTGATGGCCACCGAGATCAGCGCGGACGCGACCAGCACGACCCTGATGACGCGCTCGAGAGGCCGCGACTTGGCACTCAGGTCGACAGCGGGCGGCAGGCCCGTCCCGAAGGACGAGCCTGCCCCGCTGCTGGAGTTGCTACTCATGTGAAGAAGTGTTCCCTAGTCTCCCTGACTTCAGGAGCCGAGGGCCTCGAGGTTGGACTGCGTCTCCGAGTAGAGGTCGTCGCTCAGCGGGATGAACTGACCGATCTCGGCGATGTCGGCGAGGTTCTCGATGTAGAAGTCGACATACGCCTTGACGGCCTCGTTGTCGGCGTACGACGCGTTGCTGACGTAGATGAACAGCGGGCGGGCGAGCGGGGTGTACTCCCCAGCCTGCGCGGTCTCGGCGGACGGGGCGACGCAGCCCTCGCCGTTGTCGATCTCGAGCGCCTTGAGGGTGTCGGCGTTCTGCTCGTAGTACGTGTAGCCGAAGTAGCCGGTGGCGCCCTCGGTGCCGGAGACACCCTGGACCAGCACGTTGTCGTCCTCGGACGCCTCGTAGTCCTTGCGGGTGGCCTCGGACTCGTCACCGATCACGTCGGCGGCCATGTAGTCGTAGGTGCCCGAGTCGGTCCCGGGGCCGAAGAGCGAGATCTCCTGGTCCGGGAAGGACGGGTCGATCTCGTTCCAGTTGGTGGCGGTGGCGTTGGGGCCCCACAGGTCGACGATCTGGTCGACGGTCAGGCAGTCGACCGCGAGGTCGGGGTGCACGACCATGGTGAGGGCGTCGGTGGCGACCTGGAGCTCGGTGTACTCGATGCCGTTCTCCTCGCACGCCGCGATCTCGTCCTCCTCGATCGGACGGGAGGCGTCGGAGATGTCGGTGTCGCCGGCGCAGAAGGCCTCGAAGCCGCCGCCGGTGCCGGACTCGCCGACGGTCACCTGCACGTCGGGGTTCTCCTCGCTGAGGAGCTCCTGGGCGGCGACGCTCATCGGGTAGACGGTGGACGAGCCGTCGACGGCGACGCTGCCGCTCGCGGAGGACTCGCCGCCGGAGCCGGACGTCTCGCCGGCGTCCCCGCCGCCACAGGCGGCGAGGGTGAGAGCGAGGGCGACCGCGCCCGACGCAAGGGCCAAGCGGTGGGAAGTGCGCTTCACTTCGGAACTCCTGAAAAGTCTGGTGACGTGCTGACGAACGGGACGCTAGGGAGCGCAGGTGACCGAGCACGGCGCCGTCGGTGAACGAGCGGTGAACTCGACCGGGCCGACTGGCGTCGGCCAGCCGGGAAGGAGACGGCCGTCACATGAACTCCGCCGGGACCCCTTGACTGGGGTACGTCGTCGGGTCTAGCCACGCGGTCCGGAGGCGGGCTAGGGCAGGTGCCGCTCGAGGGCCACGATCCGGCCCTTGCGGTGGTGCACGACGAGCATCTCCCCCGGCTCGAGCCGCACGTCCCCCGGGACGCCGACGGCGTCCAGCACGGTGGGCAGCACGGGACGGTGCGTGCACAGCACCGACCCGTCCGGCTCGTCGAGCAGGTCGTCCACGAGGTCGACGACCTCCTCGAGGGTCGCGTCCTCCTCCGAGAGGCAGTCGTGGGTGACCAGCGGCCAGCCGGTGGTGTGGGCGTACGGCGCGACGGTGTCGAGGCACCGGGTGCTCGAGGAGGTGTGGACGGCCGTCACGTCGAAGGCGGCGAGCAGCGGGATCAGCTTCTCGGCCTGGACCCCGCCCGGCTTGAGCAGCGGGCGCCGGCGGTCGTCGTCGCGCCATGCCTTGCGGGAGCGCGCGTGCCCGTGCCGCAGCACCACCAGCGCGCGGGTCTTGCGCCGCAGCGGACGGGCGTCGTCGAGGGTCTCCCGGTCGCGGTCGTAGGTCAGCACCTCGCGAGCCTTGTCCCACGCCACCCAGACGACCTCGTCGATCTCGGAGTTGACGGCGTACCGGCTCACGTCGTCGTCACCGATCACCCGCGCCGTCCAGTAGGACACGGCCTTGGTGCGCCCGCTGGTGAGCCCGTAGCGCTGGCCCGGCAGCGGCGGGCCGAGGCGCACGTCGAGGCCCGTCTCCTCGGCGACCTCGCGGATGGCGGCGGTGACCACGTGCTCGCCGGGGTCGACCTTGCCCTTGGGGAAGGACCAGTCGTCGTACCGTGGGCGGTGGACGAGCAGCACGTCCCCGCCCTTGCGGGTCACCACGGCGCCTGCAGCGCGCACATCCCGGGGCGGCATGGACGCTAGTCTCACACCACTTTCCCACCTGGCAAGGAGTCTGCCCATGCGTCGCCCTCTCGCGCTGGGCCTCGCGGCGCTGCTGGCCCTGGGCGTGGCGGCCGGTCTCGTGGTCTGGCTGGGCGGCGACGAGACCCGGCTCCAGCGGGCGGTCGCGCTGGCGCCCGCGGGCACCGAGCGGCTGTCGTGGACCGACTGGACCGCCGTACGCCGCCTGGTCGACGCCGACCTCGGCGCGTCACCCGACGGGGAGCAGGTGGTCGCCTTCCTCGACGAGGCGTACGCAGACGACGTCACGTCGACGTCGGCCCTCGTCGGGTCGAGCCTCACCATGCAGGACGCGTTCGGCATCTCGCCCGGCACGCTGGACTGGGAGCTCTTCACCCAGTCGCCCGACGGGGCGGTCGACGTCCTCGGCCTGGGCGACCCCGACGAGGTGCCGGAGCTCGCCGACCGCCTCCGCGACCTCGGCTTCACCGAGCCCGACGAGGACGACGGCGTCTGGGCCGGTGGTCCAGACCTGTTGGCCCGGATCGGCCCCGACCTCACCCCCGAGCTGCAGTACGTCGCCCTGCTCGCCGACGAGGGCATCGTCCTGACCTCGGACCAGGTCGCCCCCCTCGAGGCGGCCGTCGAGGTGGCCCGCGGCGACGCGGATGCCCTCGAGTCCGTCGACGAGGTGGTGGAGGCGAGCGGCTCCCCCGTGGCGGCCAGCGTGTTCACCGGCGCCCACGCCTGCGAGCAGCTCGCGATGGCGTCGGCCGACGCCGACGACCAGGCCGAGGCGGACGCCCTGCTCGAGCAGGCCGGCGAGGTGCACCCGATGACGGGCTTCGCGATGGCGCTGCGGACCGACGGCGACATCCGGGTGGCGATGTCCTTCGAGGACGACGACACGGCACGCACCGATGCCGACACCCGCGCCACCCTGGCGAGCGGGCCCGCCCCCGGGCAGGGCGGGGACTTCGCGGACCGCTTCACGCTGGAGGAGGCGGCGGCCGCGGACGGCGTGGTGACGCTGGACCTGGCACCGGTGCCGGGGCAGTACGTGCTCTCCGACCTCACCAGCGGGCCGGTGCTCTTCGCGACCTGCTGAGCGGTCGCGAGCGACTCAGTCCTGGGAGCCGCGCTGCTCGGGCGGGCGCGGCGTCACGCCCAGGAGGCGGTCGATCTCCTCCTGGGAGAGGTGCTCGTCCGCCTCGCTGGCGGCGATGATGAGCGTCGTGGTCAGCTCCACCTCGCCGAGGAGGTCGTCGTCCTCGAGGCTCACGTCGAACTGGTCGGGCACCACTACCTCCAGCTCACTCGCAGGGACGGACATCGAAGGACGACCGTGCCCCCGCGGCCGGACGTTCAAACTGATCCAATCGTAAAAAGTATGCCGGGCCAACACAATGGCCCGAACGGACAGCGAGGCCCTACCCGAACGGGTAGGGCCTCGCTGCTCAGAAGTCCGGAACAGGTGCTGTGCCGGGGCTTCGAGGTGTCGTCAGACGGCGCGAACGTTCTCCGCCTGCGGGCCCTTGGGGCCCTGGGTGACGTCGAACTCGACCTTCTGGTTCTCGTCGAGGGACTTGTAGCCCTGCGACTGGATCGCCGAGTAGTGCACGAAGACGTCGTCGCCGCCGTCCTCCTGCGCGATGAAGCCGAAACCCTTCTCGGCGTTGAACCACTTCACGGTGCCTTGAGCCATTGCTGTGTTACTCCTGTTATCGGGCGAAAGACCGTCACTTCGACGATCCCGCAATAGATGCGGTGACACGTCGCTCCGACTAGCGGGACTGGCATGGCCCGAAGCTGAAACGCCGTTGGATCACAAACTCCGCGGGCGTCTACCTGCTGGAACTTGCACCTGTTGCGGTGCAAACACTACCAAGGAAGCGCGCGAAGGAAACCTCCGAGCCCACGGTGAATCTGCGCACGCACGTGAACTCTGCGCACCCGATGCGCTACGACGAGGTGACGACAACCCCGGCGGGGTCGGTCGCGGTAGGCCATGTCGGGCTCGAACCGACGACCCACGGATTAAAAGTCCGGTGCTCTACCAACTGAGCTAATGGCCCACGCGCAGCCTAGCGAGGGTCACGGACGACACAGGCCCCGGCGTCACCGCCGGGGCCTGTGGGAGTCGTACGACGCGCGTCAGCGCTGCTCTGCGGGCACCCCGCGGGCGCCGGAGTCGGTGAGCCGGGCCTCCTCGGCCGCCATCGCCTCGAGCTCCTCGCGCCGGGTGGTCTCCATCATCTGGCGCGCGGCGTCGTACGCCCCGGGCTCGGAGACCAGGTCGGTGGCACCACGGCGCAACCGGGCCAACGCCGTGCGGGCGAAGATCTGCTGCTCGGTGGTGGTGCGCTCGGAGCGGCCGCGTCCGAGGAACGAGATGGCCCAGTGCAGCAGCGCCGTCACCCGGCTCTTGAAGCCGGTGATGTAGACGAGGTGCACGGCCAGCCACATCAGCCAGGCGATCACCCCGGTGAGGCGGAGCTTGCCGACCATGGCCACTGCGCGGAAGCGGCTGATGATCGCCATCGAGCCCTTGTCGAAGTACTTGAACGGCCCCTGGGGCGCCTTCCCGGTGAGCCGGCCGTCGATCTCCTTGGCGGCGTACTTGGCGCCTTGGATCGCGACCTGGGCGACACCCGGCAGGTTGTCGAGCGCGATCATGTCGCCCACGACGAAGACCTCGGGGTGGCCCGGGAGCGTGAGGTCGGGGTTGACCCCGATGCGTCCGGCACGGTCGAGGGGGGCGCCCGTCTGCTCCGAGAGGGTCTTGCCCAGCGGGCTGGCCGCCACTCCGGCGGCCCAGATCTTGGTGACGGTCTTGATGCGCTCGACGCGGCCGTCCTTGAACTTCATCTCGATGCCGCGCTCGTCGACGTCGGTCACCATCGCCCCGAGGATCACCTCGACGCCGAGCTTCTCGAGCTCGGCCTTGGCCTTCTCGCCGAGCTTCTGGCCGAAGGGCGGCAGCACCTGGGGTGCGGCGTCGAGCAGGATCACGCGCGCCTCGCGGGTGTTGATCGCCCGGAAGTCGCGCTTGAGCGTGCGGTGCGCGAGCTCGGCGATCTGGCCGGCCATCTCCACGCCGGTCGGGCCGGCACCCACGACCACGAAGGTCAGCAGGTGGTCGATGTCGTCGCCGCGGTTGGCGCCGAGCTCGGCCATCTCGAAGGCGCCGAAGATCCGGCCGCGCAGCTCGAGGGCGTCGTCGATGCTCTTCATGCCCGGGGCGTACTCGGAGAAGTGGTCGTTGCCGAAGTAGGACTGCGCCGCACCGGCGGCGACGATGAGGGAGTCGTACTCCGACACGGTCTCGCGGCCGAGGACGTGGCTGGTGATCGTGCGGGCCTCGAGGTCGACACCGGTGACCTCGCCGAGCAGGACCTGCGCGTTCTTCTGGCCGCTGAGGACCTCGCGGGTCGGGGGCGCGATCTCGCCCTCGGAGAGGATGCCGGTCGCCACCTGGTAGAGCAGCGGCTGGAAGAGGTGGTGGGTGGTCTTGGCGACCATGGTGACGTCCACGGGGGCCTTGCGCAGCGCCTTGGTGCCGAAGAGACCACCGAAACCGGAGCCGATCACGACCACCTTGTGGGGTGCCTGCTGCTGGGCCTGGGGACTCGACATGTCTTTCCTCCTGGAGCAGTGCGCGCGCGTGTGAAAACGTCGCCGTCGTGACCATTGTCCCGCCTCGTGCGACCGGTGCCCAAATGTCGGTCCGGTTCCGTGCGTCACATCCCGCGATCTCGTGCGTCCCACGAGAAACTCAGCCAGTCGCCGCCAGCTCGCGGACAAATCTCGGACTGCCGTGTTTGACCGACGGCTGCGCTGGGTACGTACGCCCCGCTGGACTACCCACATCCTCCCCCGGTGAGTGACTAGTGCCCCTGACGAAGCAAGCCCTCCCCCTCTCGGCGTCGCCGCGCGCCGTGGCGGATGCGCGTCGCTGGGTGCGCGACATCTGCGTGGAGCTGGGCCGCGAGGACCTCGTCGAGTGCGCCGAGCTGGGGGTCTCCGAGCTCACGACCAACGCCGTCCTGCACGGCGCCGAGCCGATCGCCGTACGCGTGCGGGGGACGACGAGCCACCCGCGCATCGAGGTCATCGACGGCTCGTCCCAGCCGCCCACCCCTCCCACCCCGTCCGCGGACCCGGAGGAGTTCCTGACGACCTTCGGTCGCGGGCTGTCGATCGTGGCCATGAGCTCGGTCGCGTGGGGGGCCTCCATCGAGCCCGACGGCAAGGTCGTGTGGTTCGAGCCGGCGCCCGAGGTCCGCGAGGACGGGGGCGCGCAGGCCGTCATCGACAGCACCGTCGACGACGAACCCCGCGCGGTCAGCGACGCCGCCAAGGAGGTCCGCTTCCTCGGCGTCGACCTGCGGCTCTACTCCTCGCTCACCCGGCAGTACTACGAGCTGCGGCGCGAGCTGCGCCTGCTCGCCGTCGCCCACCAGGACCACTACCCGCTGGCCGCCGACCTCTCGGCCATGTTCGCCAGCTACGAGCGCCAGGTCCCCGACGAGATCCACCGGGCCGTGCGCAGCGCCGGCAATGCCGGGGCCCGCACCGTCGACGTGTCGGTGCGGATGGAGCCCGAGGCGTCCTCGATCGTCTCCACGATGATGGAGATGTTCGACCTGGCCGACGCCTTCTGCAAGGCCGAGCGACTGCTCTCCCTGCAGCGCACGCCCGACCAGCGCGAGTTCCACCTGTGGTACCTCGGCGAGATGGTGCGCCAGCTCTCCGGCGAGCGGCCGCGGTCGTGGCACGCCGACGGCGGCGACACCGGCCGCGTCGACACCCAGCACGTCTCGTGACCCGGGCTCCCCTCCCGGCGCGCGACCTCCTCGCCGTCGCGCTCGGTGGCGCGATCGGCGCGGTGCTGCGCTGGACGATCACCGAGGCCACGGCCGGCGGCTCCGTCCCGTGGGCCACGCTGGCGATCAACGTAGTCGGCTGCCTGGTGCTGGGTGCGCTGCCCGTGCTGGGCGTCGTACGCCGCTCCCCCACGCTCGCCCGCTTCCTCGGCCCCGGGGTGCTCGGCGGCTTCACGACGGTCTCCGCGATGGCCGTCGAGACCGTCGACCTCGCGGACACCGGCGAGGTCCTGGTGGCGTTCGCGTACGCCGCGGGCACGCTGCTGCTGTGCCTACTCGCGGCCGCGGCCGGCCGGGCCCTCGTGCACCGGCGCACGGAGGCCGCCGCGTGACCGCGCTGCTGGTGGCCCTCGGCGCCGCCGTCGGGGCACCGCTGCGGTACGCCGTCGCGCACGCCCTCGACGGGCGCTGGCCGGCGGGCACGCTGGTGGTCAACGTGGTCGGCTCGGGGCTGGCCGGCGTCTTCGCCGGGCTCGCCGTCTCCGGGGACGCGTGGGCGCTGCTCGTCACCGGCTTCTGCGGCGGGTTCACGACCTACTCCTCGGCCGCGGTCCACTCCGTCGACCTCGGCCGGCGGGGCCTGGCGTACGCCGCCCTGACCGTCGTGCTGTCAGTCGCCGCGGCCGCGCTGGGCTTCGTCCTCGCGCGCTGACCGGTCTCGGATCAGCCGAGGCCGAGGGCGTGCAGCCGCTCCTCGCCGATCCCGAAGTGGTGGGCGATCTCGTGGACGACGGTGATGCGGACCTCGTCGCGCAGCTCGTCGAGCGAGTCGCACATCTCGACGAGGTTCCGGCGGAACACCAAGATCCGGTCGGGCAGCATGCCGCTGTGGTTGGCGGCCCGGTCGGTCAGCGCGACGCCGTCGTAGATGCCGAGCAGGTCCGGGTCGGCGGCGGGTGCGTCCGCCTCGACCTGCACCACGACGTTGCTCACCAGCGCCGCGATCTCGTCGGGGAGCTCGTCCAGCGCGGACTCCACGAGGCGGTCGAAGTCGTCGGGCTCGATCTCCACGGGCATGCCGCCAGCGTAGGCGGGCGGTCCGCACCCACCCATGCAGAAGGCCGGCCCGGAGCGTGTGCTCCGGGCCGGCCTGGTGGCGACCCCGACGGGACTCGAACCCGCGGCCTCCGCCGTGACAGGGCGGCGCGCTAACCAACTGCGCTACGGGGCCAGGTGAACTGCTGGTGTGACGGTGTTTCTGCTCCGCGAGGCGAAGCGGTGGAACTCTAACCCATCGTCTTCCCGGGCTCCCAATCGAGGGTGGCCCGCTCCGTCGACCGGTGTGACAGCCGTACCCCCAACCGGATTCGAACCGGCGCTACCGCCGTGAAAGGGCGGGGTCCTGGGCCGCTAGACGATGGGGGCCCGCCCCCGGTGAGCACGGTCGGAACCGCGCGGCCGAAGGCGTCGTACAGCATAGGGCGCCCCCGAACGGCCTCCCAATCCCCCACGCGCGTGCGGGATCGGCGAGATCGAGTGGTGGACATCGTCGAAGTCGCGAGAAACCCGACCGCCTTCACCGCTAGCCTCAGTGTGTGAGCACCCAGGCGGCCCCACTGCGATTCCTCGTGGTGGACGACACCGAGGACATCCGTGACCTGATGTCCCGGATGGTCGTGCGTCTCGGGCACCTCGCCGACCAGGCCGCCGACGGCGTGGAGGCGGTCGAGGCGCTCGCCCAGAACTCCTACGACATCATGCTGCTCGACCTCACCATGCCGCGGATGAGCGGCGAGGACGTCGTGCGCTGGCTGCGTGAGCACCCCGACCGCGGCGAGGGCCTCGACGTGGTCGTGGTGAGTGCCTGGGCCGGCGAGCAGCGGGCCGTCCTGCAGGAGCTCGGAGTGACCAGCGTGCTGCCGAAGCCACTGCGCGGACAGCAGCTGCGGGACCTCATCGAGGGGAAGTCCACCGGAACTGCCCCGTAAGGCCTTTACCATCGATACGCTGGGCTCACGGAGCCCCGCCGGGAGGTCGGGTTTCCCGACGACGTCACACCCCCTGGGGCGTCGTACACCTGAGAAGAGGGAGCACCCCGATGATGACGAAGCTGATCCAGCGTCGCGCCGCCAAGAAGACCGCCGACCAGATGTTCTCGCTGTACTCCTGGCGTCCGAGCGGCCCCGGTCGCTGAGCCACCACCCCGTGGACGGGTCCTCGTGTCCCGTCACCAAGATCGATAGCGCCGAGGCGGCCCCTGGCCGCCTCGGCGCTGTCCTTGCCGCACCACGGGCGGCCGGGCTCACCCCCCTGGGACCCCACGGACCTTGGCTCGCGACGACGCCGGAGCAGTCCCGGCGGGTGCTGATGGACGCCGCGACCTTCGACTTCCCCACCAGCGTCAGCCGCAGCACCGACCTGTCGGCCAGTGCCGGTGACAGCCGCACCGGCCATCACGTCTTCACACCTCTCACCCCGGTCGAGGTGGAGCGCGGGCGCGCGGTCTTCGCCACCGAGTGGCACCTCGCCGTGGCCGCCGCCGACTCCCCGCAGCCGTCCCCGCACCCGGACGCCCGGGAGCTCGAGGCGATGGAGCTGCTGCGGCGGCCCGTCGCCCGGGCGACCTGCGCGGCCGTGCTCACCGACCTCGACACCCCGACGCGCGACGAGGTCGCCGACCTCGTCCTCGCCTGGATCGACGCCCTCGCACCGGTGATCTCCAGCCCCCGGGCGCCCCGGCGGTGGAGCCGCGTCCGTCGCGCCGAGCACCGCTCCCGGATCGCGCTGGAGGCTGCGCTGGGGGAGGTCCTCGACGACTGCGGCATCACCGACTCCCCCGCGATCGTGGCCACCATGCTGGCGGCGGGCATCCAGGTGCCGATCGCCGCCGGGTCCTGGCTGCTCGTCCACCTGGCCGCCCGGCCGGACGGCCCCGTGGACCCCGACCACGCGGTCTGGGAAGCGCTGCGGGTCAGCCCGCCCACGTGGCTGACCGCCCGGGTGACCACGGCGCCGGTCGAGGTCGCCGGCCAGCAGCTCGCCGCCGGCGCAGTGGTGCTCGTCAGCCCGCTGCTCCTCGGTCGCCGCGCCGACCTGGCGCCGGACACCCCGGCCGCGCTGGCCGACTTCTGTCCCGAGCGCTGGGCCCGCAAGGACGTCCGCCCGGGCGCATGGCTGCCCTTCGGCGCCGGGGCGCACGCGTGCCCGGGCCGCACCCTGGGCCTCGCCCTGCTGCGCGAGGTCGCCCACTGGGCGAGCCGACACCACCTTGCATTGACGTCGTCCGTCACAATCGACCAGAGCCGGGGGATCCTCCCGACTCCTGCCCGCATCACCGCCATGCCCCGGGAGGAGGTCGAGCGTTGACGGACTCCGCCGCGATCCAGCACGTGCCGCTCGACTCTCCGGTCTCGGCGGCAGCTTCCACGATCGCTGCGATCGTCCTGGACACGGGCACACCACTTGCGCAGGCCTTCTCCGCGGTGGCCGGACATCTCCTGAACTCGGGACGAGTGGAGGTCGTGACCATCTCCCTCACGACCTTCGCGCCCGAGGACGAGACCGGCTGGGTCCACCTGGGCCAGCGCGCCTGGGTGACGGAGTGGCTGAAGCCCGGCACCCGGTGCTCCATCCTTCCCGCCCCGGACGCGGGCCCCGAGGCTGCCCTGTCGATGCCCTGGGTGTCCCCACGCGCTCGACAGGCCGCTCTCGTGGTGACGGACACCGACTTACTGCCCCCCGAGGCGGACCAGGACCGCGGGGAGCTGTCAGCCAACGGGATCAGGAGCCTCGTGGTCCACGCCCAGGTGGCGGACGGCGTCATGTACGGCAGCTTCGCCGTAGGCAGCTCCGACGTGGGCCCCTGGCCCGCCGAGGTCGTCGCAGACTTCCGGTTGCTGCATGCGGCCCTCACCTCGCGGATCTCCCTCGAACAGGCCCGCCGCTCCCTCGCCGACGCCGTGGCGGCCGGCGCCCAGACACGTGAGGCCCAGCAGCACTTCTTCGCCTCCGTGGGCCACGAGCTCCGCACCCCGCTCACCGCCATCGTCGGTTACACCGAGATGCTGGTCGACGAGGCCGGCCAGCAGGAGTCCGACCCCTTCGCCGAGGCCGTGGGTCGCGACGGCGCCGTCATCCTGCGCGCGTGCGAGCAGCTGATGGCCGTCGTGGAGGACCTCCTCAGCGCCGGCCGGACGATGGGGGCCGAGGAGATCCGACAGAGCGTCGACGTGGCCGCCGCCGTGGAGGACGTCCTGCACTGGCACCGGGCCACGGCACGCTCCGCCGAGGTCGAGCTGGACTGCGCGGTGCCCCACGGCCCGACCGTGTGGGCGCACGCCGCCGGCTTCCGGCAGGTGCTGTCCAACCTCATCGGCAACGCGGTGGTGCACAACCCGGGCGGGACGGTGACCGTGCAGACCCAGGCCCTCCGCGGCGAGTCCGGCGACCCCCGGCTCCGGATCATCGTCCGCGACACCGGCGACGGGCTCACCGACGAGCAGCTGCGCGACGTCTTCGACCCGTTCGTGCGTTACGCCCGTCCCGGCGTGAAGGGGACCGGGCTCGGACTCAGCCTCTCCCGCTCGCTCGCCGAGCGGGACGGCGGCACCGTCGACGCCACCTCGACGCCCGGACGGGGCTCCGCGTTCTGGGTCGAGCTCCCGGTCCGCGAGGCGGACACGCCCGCCTGACCGCCGGCCACGGCCGATTCCGCAGTGCCCGCGACGCTCATGTAGCATTCCACGCGCTTGGCCAGGTAGCTCAGTTGGTACGAGCGACCGACTGAAAATCGGTAGGTCGGCGGTTCGACCCCGCCCCTGGCCACACGCACGCGAAGCGCCCGGTCACGTCCCGACCGGGCGCTTCGCTGTTGGTGAGCACGAGAAGGCGCGCCGAGATGCACTCCCGCGCACCTGCGTGGAAGTTCGGCTTGGCGAGCCGCTGCCGGCCTGCATTTCCACGCACCTGCGTCGGACTGCATCCACCCAGGCTGGTTCCTCGACCGACCGAGCCGCCACCCGGCGGGCCGGCGGGCCGGCGGCCCGCGGTCAGCAGACCTCGCTGCGCCGCTCTAGCAGGACCGTGTCGCGCCACTCCCCGTCGAGCCGGGCGATGCGCGTGCGCACGGCCAGCGTGCGGTAGCCGGCCGAGTGGTGCAGCGCCAGGCTGGCGCGGTTCTCCGGGAAGATCGAGGTCTGCAGCGTCCACATCCCGGCGTCGTCGGCGCCGTTGACCTGCGCGTGGAGCAGCGCCTTGCCGACACCGCGCCCGCGCGCCGTCGCGGCGACGTACACCGAGCTCTCCCCCACGCCGGAGTAGCAGTCGCGCGAGGACACCGGGCTGACCGCGGTCCAGCCGACGACCTCCCCCTCGACCTCGGCGACCCACGCGAGCCCGGGCAGCCACCTCGCCGCCATCTGGCGGGCGGTGGGCACCGTCGTCTCGAAGGTGGCGTTGCGGGTGGCCAGCCCCTCGGCGTAGATCGCGAGCACCGCCTCCATGTCACGGTCGGCCACGGGACGGGTGGTGACGTCGGCGGGCAGGTCCTCGGGGCAGCAGGGGGGCGACGACAGCGTGCCCATCACCACGTCGGCCGCGTGCGGGAGGCCCGTGCAGCAGGCGGCGTTGACCGACACCATGCTCGAGGTCCCGACCTTGTCGACCACCACGAAGCCGACCTTGCGCAGCAGCTGACAGTGGTGCGAGCAGGTGCTCTGGCTGATGCCGAGGGTCTCGGCGAGGTCTCCGATGCGCATCGCGCCCGCGGGCGAGGTGGACAACGTGTGCAGGAGACGCACCCGCGTGGGGTCGGCGAGGACGGAGAACCACTCGGCGTAGCTCTCGGCGTCCGCCTTGTCAAGGCCCGGTGCCGTACGCCGCTCGTCGATGGGAGCCGAAGTCATGTCGGCAGGATACCTTGTCTTCATCGATCTCGATCGATACAGTCACTTCATCGACGCCTGTCGATGAAGCAGACGATCTGGAGGACTCCCATGCAGCACCCCGTGGTCATCATCGGCGCCGGCCCCGTCGGGCTCGCGGCCGCAGCGCACGCCGTCGAGCGCGGCATGGACGTCGTCGTCCTCGAGGCCGGTCCCGGCGCCGGGGCGGCCGTCGGTCAGTGGGCGCACGTGCGCCTCTTCTCCTCCTGGGCCGAGCTGGTCGACCCCGCCGCCCGGCGGCTCCTCGACGCCGCCGGCACCTGGTTCGCGCCGGACGACGGCGCCTACCCCACGGGCGGCGAGTGGCGCGAGCACTACCTCCGTCCCCTGGCCGAGCTGCTCGACGCCCACGCCCTAGGGAGCGTGGAGTACGACGCCCGCGTCACCGGCGTCGGGCGCGCGGGCCGGGACCTGCTCGTCGACTCCGGTCGTGAGACCGACGCGTTCGCCGTGCACGTGCAGGACCGCTCCGGCCACCGGCGCCTGCTGGCGCGAGCCGTGGTGGACGCCTCCGGGACGTGGACGAGCCCCAACCCGCTCGGCGCCGACGGCTACCCCGCCCTCGGCGAGCGCGAGCACGCCGTACGCATCACCTACGGCATCCCCGACCTCGCCGATCCCGCCGTGGCCGCGCGGTACGCCGGCAAGCACGTCGCCGTCGCCGGCCGGGGTGCCTCCGCACAGGGAGTGCTCATCGGCCTGGCCGCGCTGGCCCGGCGCGACGCGGACACCCGGGTCTCGTGGCTGCTTCGCCGACCGAGCGTCGGAGACGCGTTCGGCGGCGGCGACAACGACCAGCTCGAGCAGCGGGGTCGGCTCGGGCAGGAGGCCCGGGCGGCGGCCGGCGGCGGGGCGATCACGCACGTCACCCGCTTCCGCACCGAGGCGGTCGTGGGACAGCCGGACGGGCGCCTCACGCTGCGGTCCGTGGACGGCACCGAGGTGACGGACGTCGACGAGGTCATCGTCGTCACCGGCTTCCGACCGGACTTCTCGTTCCTCTCCGAGGTCCGCCTCGACCTCGATCCGGCCCTCGGCTCAGCGCGCGCCCTCGCCGACCAGATCCACCCCGACCACCACTCCTGCGGTGACGTGGCCCCGCACGGCTACCGCGAGCTCACCCAGCCGGAGCCGGGCCTGTTCCTCGTCGGCATGAAGTCCTACGGCCGCGCCCCGTCCTTCCTCGCGATGACCGGCTTCGAGCAGGTGCGGTCGGTCGTCGCCGCCCTGGACGGCGACCTCGAGGCGGCCGGACGCGTCGAGCTGGTCCTGCCGGAGACCGGCGTGTGCAACGGGGCCGGCGCCTTCGACGCGCCCGACGCCCTCGCGGACACCGCGTCGGGTGGCGGGTGCTGCGGCGCCCCCACGTCCGGCCCGGAGCTCGTCACCATCGGTCGCCCCTCGGGACAGTGACCGCGGGGCGATGACCCTCCCCGACACCGCCGCCCCGCAGTCCGACGCCCTCGACGACGTCGGACTGCGGCGCGTCGTCACCGTGCTCAGCACCGTGCAGATCGTGTCGTGGGGCTGCCTCTACTACGCCTTCGCCGCTCTCCAGTCCTCCATCACCGCCGACACGGGGTGGTCCGCGATGGCAGTCACCGGGGCCTTCTCCGTCTCCCAGCTGGTCGCCGGCGGCGTCGGCCTGTGGGTGGGTCGCCACCTCGACGCGGTCGGTCCGCGCCGGGTGATGACCGGCGCGTCGCTGGTCGCCGTGCCCGGACTCTCGATGGTCGCGCTGGCCCCCGACCTCACCGTCTTCTACACCGGCTGGATCGTCACCGGTGCGGCCATGGCCGGCACCCTCTACCCGCCGGCGTTCGCCGCCCTGACCCACTGGGGCGGCGTACGACGGGTGCGTGCGCTCACCACGCTCACCCTGGTCGCCGGCCTCGCCAGCACGGTCTTCGCACCCCTCGCCTCGGCGCTCGACGACGCGCTGGGGTGGCGGCAGGCCTACCTCGTCCTGCTCGCCGCCCTGGTCGTGATCACGGTGCCGCTGCACTGGTGGGGGCTCGACCACCCCTGGCGGACCACCGGTCGCGCCGCAGCTCGCACCGCCGTCACCGGCCGCCCCGCGTCCGCCGTGCCGACCACCGTCCGCAGCAGACCGTTCGTCCTGCTGGCGCTCGCCAACGCGCTGGTGGCCCTGGCGGTCTTCGCGGTCGTCATCAACCTCGTCCCGATGCTCGTGGAGCAGGGGATGAGCCGCAACGCCGCCGCCCTGGCCCTCGGTCTCGGCGGGGTCGGGCAGGTGGCGGGCCGGCTGGCCTACGCCCGCTTCGCCGCCAGCACCTCCGTCACCTCGCGCGCCGTCCTCGTCGTGGCAGCGGTCGCCGTCGCCACGGCCGTGCTGGCACTGGCGCCGGCGTCCGCCGGACTGCTCGTGGGCATCGGGATGATCCTCGGCCTTGCTCGCGGGGTCTACACGCTCGTCCAGGCCACCGCCGTCACCGACCGCTGGGGGCCGAGCGCCTACGGCACCCTCAACGGGATCGTGACCGCGCCGGCCCTGCTGGCCTCCGCCCTGGCGCCCTTCGCGGGGGCCGCGCTGGCCGCCGGGCTCGGGTCGTACGCCGACGCGTTCCTCGTGCTCGCCCTCGTCGCCGCGGGCGCCGCCCTGCTCATGCTGGGCGCCACGCCGCGGGACGCGGCCGCCGCCGACTGAGTGCGCCGATCAGGGCTGCAGGCGCCCGACGACCTCCTCGGCAGTGGCCCGGGCGGACCGCCCGACGCCGATCAGGGTCGCCGAGGCCACCCCCGTCCAGTCGCCGTAGCCGACCAGGTGGAGCCGCGGCTCGGCGACGGCCCGGGTCCCGCTCGGGCCATCGACCCGGATCCGGCCGCCCGCCTCGCGCGGGACCAGCCCCCGGAGGTGACCCAGGGCGGGGCGGAAGCCGGTGCACCAGATGATCGCGTCGGCATCGTGGGTCGCACCGTCGGGTGAGACCACGCCGGTGGCAGTGAGGCGGGAGAACATCGGCCGGGCCACGAGGACGCCCCGGTCGCGGGCGCCGCGCACGCTCTCGACCATCACCACGTCACCCAGCCCGCCGACCCCCGGGTGCTCGCGACCCTGGCGCAGCGCCTCGATCCGCTCGGTCGCCGCCGCGAAGAGCGCCCGCCCGTCCACGTCGTCGGGCAGGAAGCGGGGCGGCCGGGTGGTGAACCATGTCGCGTCGGCCACGGTGGACACCTCGGCGAGCACCTGCGCACCCGAGTTGCCTCCGCCGACCACCAGGACCCGCCGACCCTCGAAGTCCTGCGGGCGCCGGTAGTGCGCCGCGTGCAGCTGGCGCCCCCGGAAGTCGCGGGCGCCGGGATACGCCGGCCAGAACGGCTGGGTCCACGTGCCGGTGGCGGACACCACGACTCGGGCCGCGACGTCGAGCCCGTCGGCCCGGACGAGCAGGCGCTCACCCCCGGCGTCCCGCACCACCGAGCGGACCCGGTGCGGGCGTCGTACCTCGAGGTCGTAACGCTGCTCGTAGCGCGTCAGGTAGTCGACGACGTGGTCCCGCGGGGGAAAGCCCCGGGTGGCATCGTCCCAGGGCGGCATCATCCAGCCGGGCAGCGAGGAGTAGGCCGCGGGCGAGAAGAGCCGGAGCCCCTCCCACATGTGCCGCCAGGCGCCGCCCGGCCCCTCGTCGGCGTCCAGGACGAGGACGTCGCGGCCGGGGCTCAGGCCCGCCCGACGGAGGTGGTAGGCGGTGGCCAGGCCGGCCTGACCGGCGCCGACGACGACGACGTCGACCTCCACCACCATGGGGCCACCGTAGCCATGCACCGGACCCTTGGCGCGGCCACACATCGATGTGTGTCAACATCGACGCATGTCGAACTCCTGCGCCGACGGGCTCATCCCCCCGGGTGCCGATCCGCTGACCTGCTGCGTGCCCCTGTCCCGCGAGCCGATCTCGGCGGAGCAGGCCGCGAGCGTCGTCCCGATGCTCAAGGCGATCGCCGATCCGGCCCGCCTGCGGCTGCTCTCGCTGGTGCTGTCGCACGAGGGCGGCGAGGCGTGCGTGTGCGACCTCCTCCCCCACTTCGACCTCTCGCAGCCGACGATCAGCCACCACCTCAAGGTGCTTCACGAGGCGGGGCTCGTGGACCGGGAGAAGCGCGGCACGTGGGTCTACTACATCGCGCGTCCCGAGGCGATGGCCGCGCTGGCGGGCCTGTTCGCCGCCGACGCGCGCACGACGGTGGACGCATGAGCGACGCCGTCCGCGAGGAGCCCACGCCCGGCTCCGACGACGCCGTCCTCCAACGCCTGTCGACCCTGGACCGGTTCCTGCCGGTCTGGATCGGCCTGGCCATGGTGCTCGGCCTCCTGCTCGGGCGCGGCGCGCCCGGCCTCGACGACGCCCTGGCCGCCGTCGAGATCGGCTCGGTCAGCCTGCCGATCGCCGTGGGGCTGCTGATCATGATGTATCCGGTCCTGGCCAAGGTGCGGTACGACGAGCTGGGCCACGTCACGCACGACCGGCGGATGCTCGCGACGTCGATCCTGCTCAACTGGGTGGTCGGGCCGCTGCTGATGTTCACGCTCGCCTGGTTGCTCCTGCCCGACCTCCCGGAGTACCGCACCGGCCTGATCATCGTGGGCCTCGCCCGGTGCATCGCCATGGTGCTCATCTGGAACGACCTGGCCTGCGGCGACCGCGAGGCGGCGGCGATCCTGGTCGCCATCAACGCGATCTTCCAGATCCTGGCCTTCGCGCTGCTCGGCTACTTCTACCTCGAGGTCCTGCCCGGCTGGCTCGGCCTCGCCCAGTCCGACCTCGACGTCTCCATGTGGGAGATCGCCCGGTCGGTGCTGGTCTTCCTCGGCATCCCGCTGCTGGCCGGCTACCTCACCCGCACGTTCGGCGAGCGGGCGCGGGGCCGGGAGTGGTACGAGGGGACCTTCCTCCCGCGCATCGCCCCCGCGGCGCTGTACGGCCTGCTCTTCACCATCGTGCTGCTCTTCGCCCTCCAGGGCGACACCATCACCAGCCAGCCGCTGGACGTGGTGCGCATCGCGCTCCCGCTGCTCGCGTACTTCGTGCTGATGTGGGGCGGCTCGATGGTGCTGACCCGCGCCCTCGGCTTCGACTACGGCCGCGCCACCGCCGTCTCCTTCACCGCCGCCGGCAACAACTTCGAGCTCGCCATCGCGGTGGCGATCGGGGTCTTCGGCGTCGCCTCGGGGCAGGCGCTGGCCGGGGTCGTCGGGCCCCTCATCGAGGTCCCCGTGCTGGTGGGCCTCGTCTACGTGAGCCTCTGGGCCAGGCGCTTCTTCCGCAGCACCACCCCCCACCCCGACACCGCAGGAGATGCCCGATGACCGACACCTCGACCCCGCAGGTCGTCTTCGCCTGCGTGCGAAACGGCGGGCGCTCGGTGATCAGCCGCGTGCTGACCGAGCACTACGCCGGCGGCCGGGTCACCGCCCTGTCGGCCGGCACGCAGCCCGGCGAGCACATCCACCCCGAGGTGGCCCGGGCGCTCGCGTCGCTCGGGCTCGACACCTCGCGGGAGGAGCCCACCCTGCTGACCCGGGACACCATCGCCGCCAGCACCATGGCGATCACCCTCGGCTGCGGCGAGGAGTGCCCCTTCGTCCCCGGTGTGACCTACCGCGACTGGCCGGTGGCCGACCCGGGCGGCCAGGACGACGAGACGGTCCGCACGATCGTCGCCGACCTCGACGCGCGGGTGCGGGACCTGCTGGTCGAGATCGTGCCGGGCATCGAGCTGCCCGCGTCCGTGCTCGAGGGCTGATCGTCGTCGCAGCAATCTTCACCTGACGGTCGTTGACAGGTGTGACGGGCGCCACAAGACTCCGATCGCCGGTGTGGGGCCGGCACCGTCCACCCACACCGTCAGGAGAACGATGAACTTCTCGCGTCCTCGCGCGCTCGTGCTGAGCGTGCTCGCCCTGCTCACCTCCGGCCTCGCCGTCACCACCACCGCCGCCCCGGCGCTGGCCGACGGCCCCGGCCAGGGCACCCCGTGGGTCGTCACCCTCGGTGACTCCTACATCAGCGGGGAGGCCGGGCGCTGGGCCGGCTCCTCCAACACCTCCACGGCGAGCGCCGACGCGCTCGGCGGGACGGCGTACTTCGACAACGCCACCAACACGGGCGAGCAGATCAACCGCTGCCACCGCAGCAAGTCCGCGCAGGCCCACATCGGGGCGGGGACGCTGGGCATGAACCTCGCCTGCTCGGGCTCGCGCACGACGACCTTCACCGACTCCGACGGCAACTTCAAGCCGGGCCTCGACTTCTACAACAGCAACGGCAGGCAGGGCCAGGCGCTGGCGCTCCAGGGCTTCGCGGCGACCCACAACGTCAAGCTCGTCTCCGTCTCCATCGGCGGCAACGACTTCAACTTCGCCTCCATCGTGCAGACCTGCGTGACCAACTGGCTGACCTCCCCCACCTGGGCCAAGAACTACTGCAACGACGACTCGTCGGTCGCCAGCAACTTCACCGCCTCGGCCGTGGCAGCCAAGCGGGCGGCCATCGCGACCGCCCTGCAGAACGTGCGTACGGCGATGCGCAACGCCGGGTACGCCGACAACGCGTGGACGCTGCTCGTCCAGAACTACCCCTCGCCGCTGCCGAGCTCGTCGGGCTTCCGCTACTCCGAGTCCGGCTACACCCGGATGAGCAAGGGTGGCTGCGGCTTCTGGAACCGCGACGCCGACTGGGCGAATGCCACCGCACTGCCCAAGATCAACGGCGCCGTCCTCGGCGGGGCGACCGACTCGGGCCTGACCAACGTGCGCACCCTCGACCTGTCCTCGGCCTTCAACGGCCGCCGGCTCTGCGAGAACACCGTGGGCCTCTACGAGGAGAAGGGCCTGTCCTCCTGGACCCAGGCCGGCGCGGTCGACCAGACCGAGTGGATCAACCAGATCCGCACCGTCTCCACCTGCTGCGGCTCGGGCAGCCCGTACTACATCCAGGAGTCGCTGCACCCGAACTACTGGGCGCAGATGGCCACCCGGTCGTGCGTGCGGCAGGCGTGGAACGGCGGCACCGTGCGCAGCGGGAAGTGCACCATCGCCGGCGCCGGGCTCGTCGGCGGCGAGCCGCGGATGACGCTGGGCTGATCCGCCTCCCTGCACCGACCCTCCCGGGGCGGGGCGGCACCGGCTGCGACAATCGCCCGGTGCTGCCCCGCCTCGAGATCGTGCGCCGCCTGCGCCCGATCCAGCTGGTGTCCCGGGCCCGCGTCACCACCGACGAGGGCGGGCTGCACGCCCTGCCCGCGCTCGCGCCGTACGTCGCCGCGACGACGACCCTCGCCTCCCCCACCACACCGACGGTGCTCGCGCTGGACCTCCCCGGGGTGCGGCTGGGCCTGTCGTACGACGGCGCCTCCCTGGTGCTGTCCGTCTCGGTCGACGGCACCACGAGCGAGCACCGGAGCCGACGGATGGGTCGGACCGAGGCGCCGACCGAGCTCGGGCTGACCCTCACCGGCACCCACCTCACCGCCTGGTCGCGAGAGGAGGGCGCGTGGGTCGCAAGGGCCCGTCGGGACCTGCGCGACGACGTCGACGTCGCCATGCTCCACGACGAGGCCGCCCTTTCCGACCTGCGCGTCGAGCTGCCCGCCGGGCCGTCGGTGGCGGGCGGCTTCGGCCAGCTGGGGCTGCGCGACCTCCGGCTCGTCAGCCACGCGGACGGCACCCCGCTGCGCGACGAGGGCGACCTCTGGCTGAGCGCGACCTCGGCCGGTCCGGGCTTCTTCGACAGCGGCCACACGAGCCTGTGGCGGCTCTCCCCCGACACCCTGGAGCTGCGGCACACCGGCGACGTGTTCTTCCGGCGGCCGGACCGGCCCGGGGTGTACGGCGACCACGCCACCCACGTGGTCCGCGACGGTGACCGGTGGCTGGTCGCGACCAGCACGTGGGGCGACTTCGAGCAGCCCACCCGGGCCTCGCGCAGCGAGCCGTCCACCCTGCGGGTGACGCTCGCCTCCGTCGACGCCTCGGTCGACCTGCTCCACGGCGAGCACGTGCTCGACACCACCGAGCTGCCGCTGCCGACCGACGGGTTCACGTCGGTGGCCGTGTGGGACCCGCACCTGGTGCGGGACGGCGACCGGTGGCTGGTCGGCTACGTCAGCGCGAGCCGGTTCTTCCGGTTCCACCCCGCGCTCGCGGCCGGCGCGTCCCTCGACGAGCTCACCCTCGTGGCAGCCGCCCCGGATCGTCGGGCCACCGAGGGGACCACCCTGCTGCGGGTCGACGGCGAGCTGCTCGTGCTGGCCAGCGACGGGCGGGACGGGCGCCGGGACGAGCGGGCGCGCTTCCCGGTGTTCGGGACCGACCTGGTCGAGCGCGGCGCGCTGGACGCGCCGTACCCGACGAACATCCCGTGGCCCACCCTCGCCCGCGTGGACGACCAATGGGTGATGGTCTCCTTCAACGGCGTCCGGTCGGGCGGCCGGCTGCTCGGCTACGGCACGCACGGTGACGTCGTGATCATGCGCGAGTCGGACTAACCTTCGAGGTGACGGCGGTCACCACCCACGCGACCGTCACGACAAGGGTCGCACCACCCCGCGACCGCCACGACGCACCGAAGGACAGCACCCATGTCTGGAAACCCCTCTGTCGACGTCTTCGACCTCGGCAGCGAGCACGAGCAGGTCGTCTTCTGCAACGACCGCGCCACCGGCCTCAAGGCCATCGTCGCCATCCACTCCACCGCGCTCGGTCCCGCCCTCGGCGGCACCCGCTTCTACCCCTACGCGAGCACCGACGACGCCATCGAGGACGTCCTCAACCTCTCGCGCGGCATGTCCTACAAGGCGGCGCTGGCCGGCCTGGACCTCGGCGGCGGCAAGGCGGTCATCATTGGGGACCCGGCGACGCTCAAGACCGAGGCGCTGCTGCGCGCCTACGGCCGCTTCGTGCAGTCCCTCGGCGGGCGCTACTACACCGCCTGCGACGTGGGCACCTTCTCCGTCGACATGGACCACATCGCGCGGGAGTGCTCCTTCGTCACCGGCCGCACCACCGCCCACGGCGGGGCGGGCGACAGCTCGGTGCTCACGGCGTACGGCGTGTTCCAGGGCATGCGCGCGGCCGCCGAGGTCGTCTGGGGCGCCCCGACGCTCCACGGTCGCACCGTCGGTGTCGCCGGCGTGGGCAAGGTCGGTCGCCACCTGGTGCGCCACCTCGTCGAGGACGGCGCCTCGGTGGTCATCACCGACGTGCACCAGCCCTCGGTCGACGCGCTGGTCGCCGAGCACGAGGCCGTGACCGCAGTCGCGTCGACCGACGAGCTCGTCGCCCGCCCGCTCGACGTCTATGCCCCGTGCGCGCTCGGCGGAGCCCTCACCGACGAGGTCGTCGAGGTGCTCTCGGCCAAGGTCGTCTGCGGAGCCGCCAACAACCAGCTCGCGCACCCGGGCGTCGAGAAGCAGCTCGAGGAGCGCGGGATCCTCTACGCGCCCGACTACTGCGTCAACGCCGGCGGGCTGATCCAGGTCGCCGACGAGCTCGAGGGGTTCTCCTTCGAGCGCGCGAAGTCCCGGGCGACCGGGATCTACGACACGACCAAGGCCGTCTTCGAGCTCGCCACCGCCGACGGGGTCGCGCCGGCCATCGCGGCCGACCGGCTCGCCGAGCGTCGTATGCGCGACGTCGGCCGGCTGCGCTCCGTCTGGCTCCCCTGACGCCGACCGGGCACTTCCTGCAGGCTGAGCACCGCCGACCGGGCACTTCCTGGCTGATGCCGGAAGTGCCCGGTCGTCGTTGACGCACGGAAGTGCCCGCTCACAGCGCTGCACGCGCACACACGTGCCCGGTCAGCGCCGTGCAGGCGCACGGAAGTGCCCGGTCGTGACGTCGTACGACGCCGGAACCGCCCGGTCAGCGTGACCGGGTGTGCGAGTCAGTCGCGCGAGGTCTCGATGACGTCGGACCACTTCTCGAGGACCTCAGGGTCCACCTGCTCGTCCTTCTTGCCGCTGTCGCCGTGAAGCTCACTGGCGAGTGCCCCGAAGTCCGTCTCGTGAGTGCGGTACTTCAGGTCGCGGGCGACCTTCGTCTGCTTGGCTTTCGCTCGGCCGCGCCCCATAGGGTCAGCCCCCTCGCAAATCGGCCGGGGCACCAAGGCTCCCGGGCTGTCTCAAGAATTTCTCGTGAGGACAACGCTACCTGTTACCTGGCTGTTCCCGCACGCCGGGGCGCCGTGAATTCGCCACGCGATCGAGAAATCGGGTGGGCCGGACCCCTGTCCCCGCCGGGTTGGCAGACTGTGCGGGTGCTCCGACACTCCTGCCTGGTCCTGCTCGCGCTGTCCACGACGACTCTCGCCGGCTGCGGCGGCGCGGCGTCGGACACCGACCGCACGGAGCGCACCCGGCCGGCTGCGGTTCCCTCCCCCACGCTGCACACCGCGTCCGCGCCGGCACCCACCGTCGTCGAGGGCCGCGACGGCTTCCTCTTCTTCGGGGCCGACTTCGACCTGTCCTGCGGCAGCGGGCAGACCTTCGACCGGGACCTGGAGCAGCTCGGGGAGGTCGCGAGCACCATCGCCGCTTCCGGGCGGGAGGTGGTCTGGACGGTCGCCCCCGACAAGTCGACGGCCCTGGTCGACCGCCTCCCGGAGACCACGCCCCACGACGCCTGCTTCCGCGACAACCAGCGATGGCAGGAGCACCTCCTCGGTGAGGTCACCGAGGAGCACTACGTCGACTCGCTCGCCCTGCTGCGCTCGGCCGACGAGGCCGGGGAGCAGGTCTTCTGGCGCGGCGACTCCCACTGGACGTCGTACGGGGCGAGCCTGTGGCTCCGGGAGCTGGTGGAACGGCTCGACCCCACGCTGGCCGAGCAGCTCGTGGTGACCGAAGGAACCGCCGAGCGCACCGGCGACCTCTACGTGGAGGCGGGGAGCAACGACGTCGAGGAGGCACGGTCGGCCGCCTTCGCCACCGGAGCCACGGTCGAGGCGGTGCCGGACGGGCCCGTGTTCGACCCCGGTCGGGACGAGTGGGGCCCCCTGCAGTGGCGGAGCCGACCCGCGGAGGGGTTGCACCCCGGACGCACTCTGGTCATCGGCGACTCGTTCTCCTACGCCGCGATCGACCTCACGATGCCGCTCTTCGCGCGGGGGGACTTCGCGTGGTTCCAGTACTTCGACGACGAGGAGCTCGCCGCACAGGTGGCGGCCGCCGACACCGTGGTGCTGGAGGTGTCCCAGCGGACGCTCACCCACGCCCAGGTCGCGCAGGAGCCCTTCGCCGACGCCGTCGAGAAGGCACTGTCGGACTGACGCCCGGGCGGGCGCACGGCCCGCCGGACGCTGCCGTCAGCGGTGGTCCCCGGTGAGCGTCACGCGCCCCTCGCCGCCGCTGGCGACCTCGCCGGCGACCCAGGCGGGGATGCCGTGGCCGTCGAGGACCGCGATGGCCCGGTCGGCGGAGTCGGCCGGCAGGAGCGCGACCATGCCGACGCCGCAGTTGAGCGTCGACTCGAGGTCCTCCCGCGACACGCCGCCGGCCTCGGCGACCAGCGAGAACACGGGCGGGAGCGACCAGGTGAACCGGTCGAGGGTCGCCGAGACCTCGAGAGGCATCACCCGCTCGAGGTTGGTCGCGAGGCCGCCACCGGTGACGTGGGACATCGCGTGGACCTCGGTCTGGGCGGCGAGGTCGAGACAGGCCTTGGTGTAGATCCGGGTGGGCTCGAGGAGCTCCTCGCCCAGGGTCCGGCCCAGGACGTCCACGTCCCGGTCGAGGGACCAGCCCGGGCCGCCGGCACCGAGGAGCACGTGGCGGACCAGCGAGTAGCCGTTGGAGTGCAGGCCGCTGCTGCCCATCGCGAGCACCACGTCGCCGGGGCGCACGCGTCCGGGGCCGAGCAGCCGGTCGGCCTCGACCACGCCGGTGGCCGCGCCCGCGACGTCGTACTCGTCGGGCTCGAGCAGCCCCGGGTGCTCCGCGGTCTCGCCGCCGATGAGCGCGCAGCCGGCCACGACGCAGGCGTCGGCGATGCCCTTGACGATGGCGGAGATCCGCTCGGGGACGACCCGGCCGGTGGCGATGTAGTCGGTCATGAAGAGCGGCTCGGCGCCGCACACGACCAGGTCGTCGACGACCATGCCGACGAGGTCGAAGCCGATCGTGTCGTGGACGTCCATCGCCTGGGCGATCGCGACCTTGGTGCCCACGCCGTCGGTCGAGGTGGCCAGGAGGGGCCGCTCGTACCTCGTGAGGGCCGAGGCGTCGAACAGCCCGGCGAAGCCACCCAGGCCACCGATCACCTCGGGGCGCGTCGCCTTGGCGACCGACCCCTTCATCAGCTCGATGGCCAGGTCGGCGGCCTCGATCGAGACGCCGGCGGCGGCGTAGGCGCCCTGCTGGTCGGTGGGCGGCACGGGGTGGGTCACGTCGCTCCTGCGGGGTGGGGTACGGCGAGTGGTCAGGGGTTGTTGAGCACGGGCAGCGCGACCCGGTCGGCCGAGGGCTCGAGGATGCCCTTGCCGAGGCGCTCGGGCTCCGGCAGCGGGATCGGGTAGACCCCGTCGAAGCAGGCGCGGCACAGGTCGTCGTTGGGCACCGAGGTGGCCTCGACGAGGTCCTCGAGGCTGATGTAGCCCAGCGAGTCGGCGTCGATCGAGCGGCAGATCTCGTCGGAGGTGAGGCCGTTGGCGATCAGCTCGGCCCGGGTGGCGAAGTCGATGCCGTAGAAGCAGGGCCACTTGACCGGCGGCGAGCTGATCCGGACGTGCACCTCGCGGGCGCCGGCCTCGCGCAGCATCCGGACGAGCGCGCGCTGGGTGTTGCCGCGGACGATCGAGTCGTCGACGACCACGAGCCGCTTGCCCTCGATGACGTCGCGCAGCGGGTTGAGCTTGAGCCGGATGCCGAGCTGGCGGATCGTCTGGCTGGGCTGGATGAAGGTGCGACCGACGTAGGAGTTCTTGACCAGGCCCATCCCGTAGGGGATGCCGGACGCCTCGGCGTAGCCGATCGCGGACGGGGTGCCGGACTCGGGCACCGGGATCACCAGGTCGGCGTCGGCGGGGAACGCCTTGGCCAGCTTGCGGCCGATCTCGACGCGGACGCTGTGCACGCGCTGGCCGGTGATGAGGGTGTCCGGGCGGGCGAGGTAGACGAACTCGAAGAGGCAGTGCTTGGGCGCGGGCTCCGCGAACTGCTGGGTGCGCAGCCCGTCCTCGTCGACGGCGACCATCTCGCCGGGCTCGATCTCGCGGATGAACGACGCACCCACGATGTCCAGGGCGGCGGTCTCGGACGCGATCACCCAACCCCGCTCGAGCCGGCCGAGGACCAGGGGCCGGATGCCCTGCGGGTCGCGGGCGGCGTACAGCGTGTGCTCGTCCATCCAGACGAAGGAGTAGGCGCCCTGGATCTGCGGGAGGAGCTCGGCGGCCCGCTCCTCGACCGTCTGGCCGGGGTGGTGTGCGAGCAGCTGGGTGACCACCGAGGTGTCGTTGGTGGACGCGGGCGGCATCCGCATCTGCAGGTCGAGGTGCTCTCCGCCCTCCGCGCTGACGACCATCTGGGCCAGCTCGGGGGTGTTGATGAGGTTGCCGTTGTGGGCCAGCGCGATCGAGCCCGTGGCGGTGGGGTGGAACGTCGGCTGGGCGTTGTGCCACGTGCTGGCGCCGGTGGTGGAGTAGCGCGAGTGACCGACCGCGACGTGGCCCTTGAGCGACTCGAGCGTCGACTCGTCGAACACCTGCGAGACCAGGCCCATGTCCTTGTAGACGAGGATCTGGCGGCCGTTGCTCACCGCGATGCCCGCGGACTCCTGGCCCCGGTGCTGGAGTGCGTAGAGCCCGAAGTAGGTGAGCTTGGCGACGTCCTCCCCCGGCGCCCAGACCCCGAAGACACCACAGGCGTCCTGGGGGCCCTGGTCGTGGGGGTCGATGGCAGCCGTCAGACGGCCGTCACCGCCCTTGCGCTTGCTCGTCGGCGTGGGCACGCATGGATTCTACGGGCCCGGCACCTACATCCGTGCGGCCCCGTCCACGATGGCCTCCCGGATGCGCGTGTAGGTGCCGCAGCGGCAGATGTTGCGGATGGTGTCGAGGTCGGACTCGGTGACCTCGCGACCCTCCTCGCGCACCTTCCTGGCGAGCGCCACGGCGGCCATGATCTGGCCCGGCTGGCAGTAGCCGCACTGCGCGACGTCGCGGTCCAGCCACGCCTCCTGCATCGGGTGCAGGCCGTTCGGGCCGCGCTGGGGAGCCTCCACCTGCTCGGGCAGCCCCTCGATGGTGGTGATCTCGTCGTCGGGCCCGACGCGGCCGACGGGGACGGCGCAGGGGTTGAACGCCTTGCCGTTGATGTGCGACGTACAGGCCTTGCAGACGTTGATGCCGCAGCCGTACTTCGGCCCGGTGACGCCGAGGCGGTCGCGGAGCACCCACAGCAGCCGGACGTCGTCGGCGACGTCCACGGTGACGGTCTTGCCGTTGAGGACAAAGGTCTGGAGAGGCATGCGGGGGCTCCTCAGGAGGTCAGGTCGAGGCCGTTGGTCGGCGACTCGGGGATCGGCGGGACGAAGGGCTTGGGCTCGAAGGAGAGCTGCTTGTGGTTGATCGGGAAGTACGTCGGGACGGTCCCGGTCGCCCGGGCGTAGGCACAGGCCACCGCGGCGAAGGTCGCCGCGACGCCGGCCTCCCCGGCACCGCCGGGCTGCTTCTCCGTCGACGGCATCACGATCACCTCGACCTCGGGCGGGGTGTTCCACTGGCGCGTGTAGAAGTAGTTGTCCCAGCTCGCCTCGAGGAAGTGGCCGTCGCGCAGGTGCAGGCTCGAGGTGAGGGCCAGCGCGATGCCGTCGTTGATGCCGCCCTGCATCTGGGCCTCCAGGCCCCGCGGGTTGATCGCGAGGCCGACGTCGACGGCGTACGTCACCTTGGTGACCCGCGGCCCGGTGACCGCCTCGCGGATCTGCCGTCCGGTCGTCTGCGGGCGGCAGTCGATCTCGACGAGGCACGCCGAGACGCCCTTGTACTCCTTGTGGATCGCGATGCCCTGCGCCGTGCCGGCCGGCATCCGCCTGCCCCACTCACCGACCTCCGCGACCTTGTCCAGGACGGCGAGAAGGCGCTCGTTGCGCTGGAACTTCCGCCTGAACTCGTAGGGGTCGAGCCCCATCCGCGCCGCGATCTGGTCGATGACCAGCTCGCCGGCGACCCGGACGTCGGGTGAGTAGATGTTGCGCATCGACCCGGTGTTGAAGCGGTCGTCGGTCTCGATGATCGTCTGGGTGACGGCGCCGAAGTCGTAGGGCACCTCCTGGGTCAGCGCGAAGATCGTCTGCGCGAACCCCTGGTTGCCGAGCCCGCCGGGCAGGTCGGCGGCCTTGGCGGTGATGATCTCGCCGAGCCCGTGGCGGAAGTCGGTCTCCACGCAGGTCAGCGACTGGTTGAACGCGAGCACCTCCTGGCCGAGCACCACGGCCTGCACCCGGCAGGTGCCCATCGGGTGCCCCCGACCGACGCGCGCGTCGTCGGCGCGGTGCCACATCAGCTTGACCGGCTGGCGCATCGCCTGCGAGATCTCCGCGGCCTCGAGCGCCGCGTCGAAGAACAGTCGGCGCCCGAAGGAGCCGCCGGCGGTGACGACGTTGACGGTCACCTGGTCCGGCCGCATGCCGAGCTTCTCGGCGATCCGCTGCTGCGCCACGACCGGGGACTTGAGTCCCGCCCAGACGGTGGCGCCGTCGTCGCGCACGTCGGCGATGGCGGAGTTGGTGTCCATCGCTGAGTTGCTGCGGAAGTAGAACGTGAAGTCCCCGCCGACGGTCCGGGCCAGCGGGTTGGGCGGCAGCTCCGGCATCGGCAGCTGCGCCGACCGGAGCCTGCGCAGGATGGTCGCGTCGCTCTCCCCGGCGACCGGCCCGTCGGCCCACTCCACGTCGAGCGCGCGGACGGCGTCTATGCACTGCCCGAACGTCTCGGCCCGGACGGCGACCCCGGTGCTGACCGTGGCCACGTGCGTCACGCCGGGCAGCTTCTCGACCGTGCCCTGGTTGCGGACCCGGACGGGGGTGCCGTTGAGCGTGGGGGCCCGGCAGACCATGGTCGGGAGGGCGCCCTCGACCTGCAGGTCGGTCGTGTAGTCCTTCTGCCCGGTCACGGCGGCGAGGGCGTCGACGCGGTTGGTCGGCGTGCCCACGACGGCGAAGTCGGCCTCGTCCTTCAGCTCGACCTCGACCTCGACGGTCGTGGGGCTGGCCGCGCGCGCGGCCAACTCGCCGTACGTCACGGAGGAGCCGTCGGGGGCGGTGATGACACCGCCCTTGGCCACGAGGCCGGCGACCGTGTCGCCGAGGACGATGGCGGCGGCGTCGAGCAGCGCGGCGCGGGCGACGGCGGCGGCCACCCGGATCGGGGTGTACGTCGAGATGGTGGTGTTGGAGCCACCGGTGAGCTGGTTGAACAACAGCTCCTGGCGCGCCGGGGCGAGCGTGACCTCGACCTTGTCGAGCGGCAGGTCGAGCTCCTCGGCGATGAGCATCGCCGTGGAGGTGGTGATGCCCTGGCCGACCTCCATCCGCGGCAGCGCGAAGGTCGCGGTGCCGTCCTCGCGGACGACCACGGTGATGAGGTTGGCCGTCGGCCGCGCCGCGTCCGTGAGCATGTCGTTGAGGTCGTACAGCTCGGGGATCTGCGGGGGCGTCGGGATCTCGGCGGCGGCCGGTGGTGCCGCTCCCCCGAGGTCGGCGGCGGCCACGAGGGTCGACCCGGCGAGGACGTAGCCGAGGAAGCGTCGGCGGTCGAGCGGCAGGGTCGTGGGGACGGCGGCGCCGCCGGCAGGGTTGCTCGTGGTGGTGGGCGTGTGGGCGGGGTGCGGTGCGTTCATCGCGGGATCACCCGATCCGGTGCAGCCCCGGCAGCCTCCCGGGGCGGAGGTCCCTCCCAGGACCGCCGCCCACTATGACAGTAGAACTGTCAACTTCCAAGGGTGTGTCTCGTCAGGCGCCGAGGTTGCGGAGCAGGAACGCCTCGGCGAGCACGACCTTCTCGAACTCGGCGAGGTGGAGCCCCTCGTTGGCGCCGTGGGCGCGGGTGTCGGGGTCCTCGACGCCGGTCACGAGCACGCTGGCCTGCGGGAACGCCTCGAGGAACTCGGCGATGAAGGGGATCGAGCCGCCGACGCCCATGTCGACCGGTGCAGTGCCGTCCCAGGCCTCGGCGAAGGCGTTGCGCGCGGCGTCGTACGCGGGGCCGGTGGCGTCGATCCGGGTGGCCTCGCCGGTGTCGACGACGGTGGTGTCGAGGGTGGCGCCCCAGGGGACGTGCTTCTCGAGGTGGCGCTGCAGGCACTCGACGGCGTTCTGCGTGGTGTCGCCGGGGGCGATCCGCATGCTGATGCGGCAGCGGGCGGCCGGCACCAGGGTGTTGGAGGCGCCCTCGACCTTGGGGGCGTCGAGACCGGTGATGCTGATGGACGGCTTGGTCCACAGGCGCTCGACGACGCTGCCCTCGCCGATCCACTCGATGCCGGGGGCCGCACCGGACTCGGCACGGAGCCGGGCCTCGGGGTACTCCACGTCGGCGGCCGGGCCGGAGAAGAGGCCCTCGACGGCGACGTTGCCGGCATCGTCGTTGAGGCTGGCGATGAGCCGGCTCAGGGCCATGATCGAGTCGGGCACCAGGCCGCCCCACATGCCGGAGTGCACGGCGTGGGTGAGGGTGCGGACCTCGACGTCCATGCGGACCAGGCCGCGCAGGCTGGTGGTCAGGGCGGGCTCGCCGATGTCCCAGTTGCCGGAGTCGGCGATGACGATGACGTCGGCCTCGAGCCGGGCCTTGTAGGTGTTGAGCAGCTCGACGAGGGTGTCGGAGCCGACCTCCTCCTCGCCCTCGATGAACATCACCAGGTTGACCGGGAGCTCGTCGCCGAAGATGCGGACCGCGCCCAGGTGGGCGGCGATGCCGGCCTTGTCGTCGGCGGCACCGCGGCCGTAGAGCCGGTCGCCGCGCTCGGTGGGCTCCCACGGCGGGGAGTCCCAGTCGGCGTGGTCGTTCTCCGGCTGCACGTCGTGGTGGGCGTAGAGCAGCACCGTGGGGGCACCCGCGGGCCCGGCCTTCTTGGCGATGACGGCGGGCGGGGCGCCGTCGTACGCCCGGACGATCTCGGTCTCGAAGCCCTCGGCGGCGAAGAGGTCGCGCGTGGCCTCGGCGCTGCGCTCGACCTCACCGGCGCGGGCCGGGTCGGCGCTGACGGACTGGATGCGGACCAGGTCCTCGAGGTCCTGGCGGATGCCGGGGAGCACCTCGGCGAGGCGGGCGCGGATGTCGATCGTCATGGCCCGCACCCTAGTAGGACGCACCGACCCCCGGGGATCAGGCCCAGCCCTCCTCGCGGCGCTCCAGGGTGTTGTGCCGCTCGACGTCGGTGAAGCCGAGGCTGCGGTAGATCCGGATCGCGTCGCCGTCGGTGTCGGCGGCGATCACCAGCACCTCGATGCCGTACGTCGCGAGCGCGTGCGCGCCGGCCGCGTGCACCACGGCAGCGGCCAGGCCCTGACGGCGGTGGTCGGGATGGGTCTCGACGGTCTGGTAGCGGGCGATGCCGGCGTGGGTGACGAAGGCGGCGGCGGTGCTGACGAGCTCGTCGTCCACGAACGCGCCGTACCGCCGACCGAGGCCGCGCGCGACGAGACCCCGCTCCTGGTCGTTCTTGCGACGGGCGTAGGTCATGAAGGTCGCCTCGTCGGTCTTCGACCACAGGTGGTGGCTGAGCCGCGCCCGGCCCTCCCAGTCGTCGTCGCTCTCGAGGGGACGCACCACGACGCCCTCGGCCACCGGGCGGGGCTCGGCCAGGGTGTCGGTGGTCAGGACCGTCCCGACGTCGACCTCCATGCCCGCCGCGGCGAAGGGCTGCAGCGCCTCGGTGAGGTCCTCCGTGCCGTCGACACCGATCGACACGTGCCCGGCCAGCGGGAACTCGGTGTGGAAGGCGCCGATGACCTCGCGCTCGCCACCGGGGACGGGCAGCTCACGCAGCAGCAGGAAATTGCCCCAGAAATAGGTCGGATTCTCCGGCGTGCGGATGACCAGGTGGGTGCCGCGGTCCTCGATCTCGCTGCCGGTCATCTCCAGCAGGCGCAGGTCGGTGCGGAAGCCGAGGGAGCGGATGTCCATTCAGTCCTCGTTCGGGGTGCGGGTCGTGGGGTGCGTCGGGCTCGGTGGGCTCGGTGGGCTCGTGGTGAGGGGGAGGTACGCCGTGAGGTCGGTGCGCTCACCGCTGGCCAGCACGCGGCCGCTGGCGACCGCCTCGTGCCAGGTGAGCTCTCCGCTGGAGACGCCGATCCAGGTGTCCGGGTCGGTCTCGACGACGGCCGGGGGCGTCCCGCGGGTGTGCCGGACCCCGGGGATCACCTGGACCGCCGCGACGGGAGGGACCCGGACCTCGACGGAGTTGCCGGGGGCGCGCTCGGCCAGGACGGCGAGGAAGTGCTTGACCAGCAGCTTGTCGTCGGCCGGGGAGCGGGCGGCGAGGGCCGCCGCGACGGCGGCGGGGTCGGCGACACGGAGACGGGCGGGCACATCGGGGAGGTTATCCCGCACGGCTCGGGCAGCTCGCGGCGCAGGGACGGGCGTCAGGCGTGGGCTGTGCGCTCGACGTCGCGAACTGCCCGCGGCGTGCAGGTCAGGCGATGGTGTCGAGGACGGCGACGATGTCCGTCCAGGCCGGGGACCCGACCTCGATCACGCCGAAGTGGCCACCCTCGACCTCGACCAGCTCGACCTCGGCACCGGCCGCGCGGGCCGCGACCACGTAGTCCTGCGACTGGCTGATCGGGACCACCGGGTCGTCGGCGGCGTGCACCATCCACGCCGGCACGTCCAGCGGGATGTGGCGCACCGGGTCGGCGAGCTCGTAGTCGGGGCTGTCGGGCGCGCTGCCCATCAGCGCCTCCACCGCGCCGCCGCCGAGGTCCTGGTCGTACGCCGTGGTCAGGTCGACGACGCCGGCCTGGGAGACGACGTGGGTCACCGGCACCGCGGTCGGCCACTCCTCGAAGCGCCCTCGCGCGGCGGCCCAGGTCGCCAGGTGCCCCCCGGCCGAGTGGCCGAGGGTGACGACCGTGGTGGTGTCGACGTCGGTGCCGGCGAGCGCCTCGATCGCGGCGTGCACGTCGTCGAAGGTCGCCGGGAAGCCGCCGCCGTTGCCGACCCGGCGGTACTCCACGTTGAGGGTCGTCCATCCCTGCGCGGTGAGGTCGGCCGCGAGCGGCTCGCCCAGCGACGCGTCGTACTCGGCCTTCCAGAAGCCGCCGTGGATGATCACGACGACGCCGCGGCTGGCACCCCGGGGACGGCGCAGGTCGGCCCACTGGGACTCGTCGTCGCCGTAGGTGAGGCGGTCGGTCATCGGCTGCTCCTCGTCGTCGGTGGTCGCGGGGTCGCTGTTGGCGTCGGCGCCGCAGGCGGCCAGGACCGGCACCAGCCCGGCCGCGGCCAGGAGGGTGCGACGGTCGATCCGCGTCGGCACGCCTCAGGCCTCGTGCGGGGCGACTCGGGGTCCGGGCATCCTCAGGAGAGGGCAGCCGGGAGCGTGGCGCTCCACGCGTCGCGCAGCTCGGCGACGGGGACCTCGAACTGTCCCTCGACCGAGACCGCGTCTCCCCCGGTCTGCCCGATCGGCGTGAGGGGTACGCCGTGGCGCTCGGCCAGGGCGACGAGGCGGTCGGCGTTGTCGGTGGTCACCGTCACGATGGCCCGTGCAGCGGACTCGGAGAAGAGGGCTACGAAGGCGTCCCCGCCGGCCACGTCGGCCACCGACACCGAGACCCCGACCCCGTTGCGGAAGGAGGCCTCCGCCAGGGCCTGGGCCAGTCCACCGTCGGACAGGTCGTGGGCGCTGGTGACAACTGCATCGCTCGACGCGTCGACCAGCAGGGCGCCCAGCGCCTTCTCGGCCGCCAGATCGACCCGGGGCGGGAGGCCGCCCAGGTGCCCGTGCACGACGTGCGCCCACTCCGAGCCGGAGAGCTCCTCGCGGGTCTCGCCTAGCAGGAAGACGCGCTCGCCGGCCGCGGCGAAGTGCGACGGCGTGCGCTTGGTGACGTCGTCGATGACGCCGAGCACGGCCACGACGGGCGTGGGCAGGATCGCGGTCTCGCCCGTCTGGTTGTAGAGGCTGACGTTGCCGCCGGTCACCGGGATGCCGAGCTCGAGGCAGCCGTCCTTGAGGCCGCGGCAGGCCTCGGCGAACTGCCACATCACGTCGGGGTCCTCCGGGGAGCCGAAGTTGAGGCAGTCGGAGATCGCGAGCGGCCGCGCGCCGCCGGTGGCGACGTTGCGGTAGGACTCGGCCAGCGCGAGCTGGGCACCGGTGTAGGGGTCAAGCTTGGCGAAGCGGCCGTTGCAGTCGGTGGCGACCGAGACGCCGAGGTTGGTCTCGTCGTCGACGCGCACCATGCCGCTGTCGGCGGGCTGGGCGAGCACGGTGTTGCCGCGCACGTAGCGGTCGTACTGGTCGGTGATCCACGACTTGTCGCACAGGTTGGGCGAGGCGACCAGGCGCAGCATCGTCGCGCGCAGGTCGTCGCCCGAGCCCGGACGGTCCAGCGCCTCGGCGCGGTCGTCCTGGAGGGCGTCCTGCCACGACGGCCGGGCGTAGGGCCGCTGGTAGGTCGGGCCGTCGTGGGCGACCGAGCGCGGGGGCACGTCGACGACGCGCTCGCCGTGCCAGTCGATCTGGAGTCGGCCGGTGTCGGTCACCTCGCCGACGACGACGGCCTCGACGTCCCACTTCTCGCAGATCGCCATGAAGGCGTCGACGTCGCCGGGCTCGACGACGGCCATCATCCGCTCCTGCGACTCGCTCATGAGGATCTCCTCGGGAGCGAGCGTGGAGTCGCGCAGCGGCACCCGGTCGAGCTCGACCTGCATGCCCCCGTCGCCGGCGCTCGCCAGCTCGGAGGTCGCACACGAGAGCCCGGCGCCGCCGAGGTCCTGGATGCCGGCGACGAGGCCGGCGGCGAAGATCTCGAGGGTGCACTCGATGAGCAGCTTCTCCATGAAGGGGTCGCCGACCTGCACGCTGGGGCGCTTGGCGGGTCCGTCGGCGTCGAAGGTCTCGGAGGCGAGCACGGAGACGCCACCGATGCCGTCTCCGCCGGTGCGGGCGCCGTACAGGATGACCTGGTTGCCGACACCGGACGCCTTGGCGAGGTGGAGGTCCTCGTGGCGCAGCACGCCGATGCAGAGGGCGTTGACCAGGGGGTTGCCGAGGTAGCTGCTGTCGAAGACGGCCTCGCCGCCGATGTTGGGCAGGCCGAGGCAGTTGCCGTAGCCGCCGACGCCGGCCACGATCCCGGGCAGCACGCGGTGCGTGTCGGGGGCGTCGAGGGGGCCGAACCGGAGCGGGTCCATCACCGCGACCGGGCGGGCACCCATGGCGAGGATGTCGCGCACGATGCCGCCGACGCCGGTCGCCGCGCCCTGGTAGGGCTCGACGTACGACGGGTGGTTGTGGGACTCGACCTTGAAGGTCACGGCGTAGCCCTGGCCGATGTCGAGGACGCCGGCGTTCTCGCCGATGCCGGCGAGCATCTTGCCGACCGGCGTCTCCTGCGGGATCTCGGAGAACTGCTTGAGGTGCACCTTGGACGACTTGTAGGAGCAGTGCTCGCTCCACATCACCGAGTACATCGCGAGCTCGCTGCTCGTCGGGCGGCGGCCGAGGATCTCGCGGATCCGGTCGTACTCGTCGGACTTCAGCCCGAGGTCAGCCCACGGCTGGTCGCGCCCGGGGTCGCCGGACGCGACGGCGACGGTGTCGAGGGTGCTGGAGCGGGGAGCCTGCTGGGTCTCGGGCACGGGCGCCAATCTACCGGCCGCCGACGCGGCGCCGAGCGGTCGGTCAGACCGTGGCTTCCCCGGACCCGTCCGACCGCTCGCCCTCGGCGCGCCGCGCGGCCCGCCCCGCCCGGCGCTCCTGCGCAACGAGCCTGGTGGTGGCCTTGGCGTCGGCCCTGCCGTCGGACTTCTCCCTGGCCCGTCGGGCGGTCCGCTCGGTGTCGGTCTCCGTGTCGGTCCGGGTGGGCTCGGTCGCGCGTGCCCCGGCCGCACCCGGGCGCAGCGGCCCGGTGCGGACGCTGCCCTGCCCGCTCGCTTGCCGGCTCCCCTGTCGACTCCCTTGGCCACCCCGCCCGGTCGTCATCCCCGGGGACATGGCGGGGCTCGTCTGTTCGACCTGGCGGCCCCGGCGCCCGCGCAGGCCGAGGCCCGCGAGCGCCCCACCGGCGAGGGTGCCGTCGATGCCGGACGACGTCGTCGACAGGGACGGCGCCGCGACCGAGCTGGTGCCGAGCGGTCCTGCGTACGCCGCCCCGGCGTCGAGCCCGCCGAGGACGTTGCTCGAGGAGCCCCCGCGCGAGGAGACCGCCAGGTCCTCGGCCAGCGAGGCGCTGATCCGCTCCGCGATGCCGGCGATCCCGCCGACGGCCCGGCTGCCGGTGGAGCCGGCGACGGCGGTGTCGGCTGCCCTCCGGAGCTCGACGTGCGCAGCCCGCAACCGACCCGACAACCCCTCCATGGTGTTGTCGAGCTCGGTGCGGATCGACTGGGCGGTGCGCGTGGCCCGCTGCACCTGCCCCCGCTGGTCGTCGGAGTCCTCCTGGAAGACCAGCACCCCCTGGGCGCCCAGCGTGGTGTGCGGGACGGCGGCCACGACCGACCACTCGCGGTCGAGCCGCCGCTGGGTCGTCGACAGCGTCCCGGCGATGTCGTCGAGGACCCGGCTGATCTCGCGGGCTGCGACGGCGACCGTGTCGAGCCCACCGACGACCTGCTTGCGGTGCCCGTCGTACACCTCGGCGGAGCCGGACTCCCAGCCGTGGTCGCGCACCCGGCGCGAGGCCCGGACCAGGTCGTCGGCCGCGGCCGTCATGCCCTCGGCCAGCTCGAGCCAGAGCGTGGCCGCCGCGGTCAGCGGGGTGGTGTCGCAGCGCAGCTGCCACGGGTGCGCGGGCATCAGGACCTGCCTCGGCCGTGGTCTCCGCGTCCCCCGGGCGGGCCCTGCTCGCCGGGGACGCGCAGCAGCTCGGCCGACGTCTCGTCGGCGGCGGTCACGTCGTCGGCCGCATCGACGAGGGCGCGGGCGCCGAGCTCGAGCGCCGCGACCAGCGCCGAGAGCGCGGAGCCGGCCGCGAGCGCCGCCTCGTCGTACGTCGCGGACACGTGGGCGGCGGACGGGTGGTCGCCCCACGCCTCGCGGGGGACCTCGCGACCCGGCGCGGCGCCCGCCCAGCGCTGTCGCAGGCCGGCGGCGGTCTCCTCGGACCGGCGGGCGAGGCCGACCAGCTCGGCGGGATCAACCTTCATGCGACGTTCCCTCGGCTGCGACGACGGTGACCCGGGTGGCCTACCCCGCCGCGCCCTGGGCTCAAACCCTCCCGGCGACGAGTCCTCGCGGGCGCACGGGTCCCCCGCCGAACTACTCCGCTGTAGTTCGGCCGAACCCCTGTGACGGGTGTGACTGAAGTGATTATGGTGGCGTGCCGTCGCTCCCGGGACGGCACGTCACCGAGTCGTGGGAGTCACCGTGCGTCGCCGTTCCAGCATCCTCGTCACCCTTGCCGTCGCCCTCGCCGGCACGATGCTCGCGACCCCGTCGCCGGCCGTGTCCGACCCGTCTGCCCCGGCCGCTCCGTCCGCTCGGGCCGCCGCCCGGATCGCCGCCTCCACGCCCGGCGACTTCACCGGGCACGGCTTCGACCAGTGCGTCGCGCCGACCCAGGCCGCCATGGACGCGTGGATCAAGCACTCCCCCTTCCGGGCCGTGGGGATCTACATCTCCGGGGACTCGCGGGCCTGCCGCACCCAGCCCAACCTCTCGCCCACCTGGGTCTCGACGCAGGTGTCGCGCGGCTGGCGGCTCCTCCCGATCGCCCTGGGACCGCAGGCGTCCTGCCTCGACCGGTTCCCCCGCTACTCGGACGACTTCAAGATCGACCCCAGGTCCGCCGGCGGGTACGCCGCCGCTCGCGCGCAGGGCGTCGTCGAGGCCGACAAGAATGCCGCGGACGCCGCGGCACTGGGCATCGGTGCCGGGGCCACCCTCTGGTACGACCTCGAGGCCTTCGACCTCGGCAACACCAGCTGCCGCGAGTCCGCCCTCGCCTTCACCAGCGCGTGGGTGACCCGGATCAAGCAGCTCGGCTACGTCGCCGGCTTCTACTCCAGCGCGAGCTCGGGCATCAAGATGCTCGACGACGCCCGCCGCTTGCGCCCCGGCCAGTTCGCCCTGCCGGACCGCATCTGGATCGCCCGCTGGGACGGCGTCGCCAACACGTCCACGAGCTACATCCCCGAGGACGGCTGGCGACCGGGCGGACGGATGAAGCAGTACCGCGGTGGCCACAACGAGACCTGGGGCGGCGTCACCATCAACATCGACAGCAACTACCTCGAGCTCAGCGGGACCCCGGCCGCGCCGCCCGCCCCCGTGCCGGCACCCGCTCCGGCACCGGTCGCGGCCCCCGAGAGCCACTGCGGCGGCACGCGCGTGGACTTCCCGGCGTACTACACGCTCAAGCCGCGGGCGGCCAGCCGGGCGCGCACCCTCGCGCTGCAGTGCCTGCTCAAGGAGAAGAAGCGGTACGTCGGCAAGCTCGACGGCGACTACGACCGCGCCACCCGGCGCGCCGCCGGCGCGTGGATGAGGTCGCGAGGCTTCAAGCCCACGGCCACCTGGCGACGCAAGCACTGGGTCACGCTGCTCGCCGGCCAGGAGCGTCCGGTGCTGGCCGTCGGCGCCACCGGTCCGGCCGTCTCGCGGCTCCAGCGAGCGCTCACCGCGGCCCGGCAGCGGACCGCCGTGACGGGGAGCTTCGACGAGGCCACCCGGACCGCGCTGCTGGCCTACCAGGCGAAGGTCAAGACATCCCCCACCGGCACCACCGACGCGGCGACGTGGAAGAAGCTGGCCAAGGGCCGCTTCTGAGGCAGCCCCGGACGGCCGGGCCCCTGGCCGCCCTCGGGGGTAGTTAGGGACGAACCGGTAGGTGATCCGTCCGATCGAGCAACCAGACCGTCCCCAACTACTCAGGGTCGGGCGGGCGGCTACCCGGAGGTCAGGCGGGCGGGCCGACGACCAGTGCGAGCCCGGTGAGGGCGAGCACCGCGACGACACCGATGCCGAGCGCCCGGCGCTGGTGCTCGAGCAGCCAGCACACCGCCCGCTGGGCCGCGGTGGGGCTGTCGGGACGGGACAGCCAGGCGTCGCCCAGCAGCCCCCGCCGGTCGGCGTACCGCTCGAAGGGCAGCGTCGCGAAGGGCGGCACCGCGGCGGCGAGGCCCAGCGCGAGCCGTCCGAGCGACCAGCGCTGGTCGACGGCCACCAGGATCGTGACGAGGCCGTAGGCGATGAAGACGACGCCGTGGACCATCCCGAACACCTGGACCCCGAGCTCGGTGGTCTCGGTGACGTACTTGAGGAACATGCCGGTCAGCAGCAGCGCCCAGGTGATCGCCTCGGCGGTCGCGAGCGCACGGAACAGCCGTCGCGGGGTGAGGTTGTTCATGCGAACGTCGCGGCGGCGAGCGAGGTGAAGAACCCCAGCCCGTCGGTGCCGGGACCGGTGAGGTCCTCGACGGCGTGCTCGGGGTGGGGCATCAGGCCGACGACGTTGCCGCGCTCGTTGGTGATGCCGGCGATGTCGCGGGCGGAGCCGTTGGGGTTGTCGTCGAGGTAGCGCGCCACCACGCGGCCCTCGTCCTCGAGCCGGTCGAGGGTGGGCTCGTCGGCGATGAAGCCGCCCTCGCCGTTCTTGAGCACGATCGTGACCTCGGCGCCCTCGGCGTACGCCGACGTCCACGGCGTGCGGGTGTTCTCGATGCGCAGGCGCTGGTCACGGCAGACGAACTTGCGGTGGTCGTTGCGGATCAGCGCGCCGGGCAGCAGGTGGGACTCGCAGAGGATCTGGAAGCCGTTGCAGATGCCGAGCACCGGCATCCCCTTGCCCGCGGCCCCGATGACCTCGGTCATCACCGGCGCGAAGCGCGAGATGGCGCCGCAGCGCAGGTAGTCGCCGTACGAGAAGCCGCCGGGGAGGACCACGGCGTCGACGCCGCGCAGGTCGTGGTCGCCGTGCCACAGCGCGACCGCCTCGTGGCCGCCGAAGCGGACCGCGCGCTGCGCGTCGACGTCGTCGAGCGAGCCCGGGAAGGTGACGACGCCGACCCTCATGCGGGGTCCCCGCGGAAGTGCGAGCGCAGCGAGCAGTTTCGTGGGGTGTTCATGCCTTGTGCTTCCCGCCGAGCGCGTCGTCGCCCTCGATGCTCACGACGAAGTCCTCGATGACCGGGTTGGAGAGCAGCGTCTCGGCCATCTGGGTCACCTCGGCGAGCAGCTCGTCGGAGGCGTCGCCGTCGAGCTCGAGCTCGAAGCGCTTGCCCTGGCGGACGTCGGTGACGCCGGCGAAGCCCAGCCGCGGCAGGGCGCCGAGGACGGCCTTGCCCTGCGGGTCGAGGATCTCGGGCTTGGGCATGACATCGACCACGTATCGGGCCACGGGACGCTCCTGGGACGGCGGCGGGGTGCGGGTCGATCCTATCGGCGCCGCCGGCCCGCGGCACACCGCGTCCGGGACGGCTCAGGTACGCCGCGCGGAGACGATCAGCAGCGCGACGCCGAGCCCGGCGATGACGGGTCCGGCGATCGCCCAGAAGGACGAGCCCGTCATCGCCGACCCGCCGACGTACCCGAGCCCCTGCAGGGTGAAGAGGGTCCCGAAGACGACCATCACCACCCCGAGGGGGATGCCGACGACGCGCCTCACTTGAGCTCGCGCTTGAGGATCTTGCCGGTCGCGGTCATCGGCAGGGCGTCCACGAGCTCGACGATGCGGGGGTACTTGTAGCCCGCCATCTGCTCCTTGCTCCACTCGACGAGCTCCGCGGGGGTGACGTCGACGTCCTTCTCGGGGATGACGACGGCCTTGATCTCCTCGCCGTGGCTCTCGTGCGGGACACCGATCACGGCGGCGAGGCTGACCGCGGGGTGCGTCATCAGCACCTCCTCGATCTCGCGCGGGTACACGTTGTAGCCGCCGCGGATGATCATGTCCTTGGACCGGTCGACGATGTAGTAGTAGCCGTCCTCGTCCTTGCGGGCCAGGTCGCCCGAGCGGAACCAGTCGTCGTGGATCGCCTCGGCGGTGGCGTCGGGGCGGTCGTAGTAGCCCTTCATGATGTTGGGGCCCTTGATGGCGATCTCGCCGACGTCGCCCTCGGCGTCGTCCCAGCTGCCGGGCTCGGGGTTGATGAGCTTCATCTCGACACCGGGGATAGGGACGCCGATCGAGCCGACGCGGACCTCCTGGCCGTACGGCGAGAAGCTGGCGACGGGCGACGTCTCGGACAGGCCGTAGCCCTCGAGGATGGTGACGCCGAACTTCTTCTCGAAGTCCTTGTGCACCTCGACCGGCAGCGCCGAGCCGCCCGCCGCGGCGATGCGCAGGTTGGCGGCGAGCGCCTGGACGTCGACCCCGGAGTCGGGGAGGGCGCCGAGGAGGCCCCAGTACATCGTCGGGACGCCGGCGAAGAAGGTCACGCCCTCCTTGGCCATCGTCTTGAGCGCGGCGTCGGCCTCGAAGCGGGGCAGCATCACCACGGTGCCGCCGTAGGCGAAGCCGGCGTTCTGGATGACGGTCTGACCGAAGGAGTGGAAGAGCGGCAGCACGCACAGGTAGGTGTCCGGCCGGGACGCGTCGGCACCGAAGAGGTCCTTGCCGGCGATCGCGTTGGAGTGCATGTTGCGGTGCCGCAGCTCGGCACCCTTGGGCTGGCCGGTGGTGCCGGAGGTGTAGAGGATGACCGCGGTGTCGTCGTCGTCCACGGCGACGGTGTCGAACGTCGGCGGCTGGCCGGCCATCGCCTGGCCCAGCGTCTCGGTGCCCTCGATGGGCGAGGCGGCCGTCGGGTCGACGGTGATCATGAAGAAGTGCTCGCAGCCCTCGGTGGCCTCGAAGCCCTCGTGGCCGGCCTGGCCGATCGGGAGCTCCTCGGTGCCCTGGAAGCAGAAGTAGGCCTTCGCGTCCGAGTCGGCGAGGTGGTAGGCCACCTCCCGGCCCTTGAGCAGCACGTTGAGCGGCACCACGGTCGCCCCGGCCTTGAGGATCCCGTAGTAGACGATCGGGAAGTAGGGCAGGTTGGGGCAGCTCAGCGCCACCTTGTCGCCGGGCTTGATGCCGCGCGCGACGAGCAGGCTGGCCACCTGGTTGGCGGCGCCGTTGACCTGGGCGTAGGTCAGCCGGGTGTCGCCGAGGACGACGGCCTCCCGGTCGGCGTACTGGCTGGCGGAGTCTTCGAGCAGCGAGGAGAGGTTCGGCATGGCGCCAAACCTACTCAGCGGTCGTGACGCGCGTCACCCGCCGTCTCGCCGCGGGCTAGCATCCGCGCCATGGACTTCCTGGCCAGCGGCGCCATCGTCCTCGTCGGGATGTTCGTGCTGATCGCCTTCGCGGCCGTCGGGCTCTTCGGGGCGCTGGCGACCTCCCCGGGATGGCGCTGGGGTGTCGTGCTGGTCGGGCTGGGGCTGCTCGTCCTGGTGTGGGTGCTGGCGTCGGGTCGGGGCGACGGGCAGCCCGCCGTGGTCTTCGGCGGCCGCCGCGGCGGCAGCGACGAGCTCGCGGACACCGACACCTCGATCGGCGGCCTGTGGTTGCGCTCGATGCTGTGGCACGCGGGCCTCGGCATCGTCATCGGCTGGCTCCTGGTGACGCTGATCAACCTGCGCAAGCGGGCGCGCTGACCGGTCAGGCGGTACGCCGCGCGAGGATCTTGCCGGCCTTGCGGACGTCGGCGGCGACCGCGATCCCCGCGAGCCGGCCCGCCACCGTCGCCGGCACGGCCCAGACCCCGCGCCCGTCGACGTCGCCGCTGATGTCGACGCGGCAGCCACGCGGCGTACGGGCGAAGCCGAGGGTCAGTGTCGCGGAGACCCCGCGCCACCAGCCGCGCTCGGCCCACACCAGTGGCGGGTCCATCTCGGTGATCTCCATCTGCGGGCGCACCCCCACCGACGTGGTCTCCTGCCAGCGCTGGCCGAGGCGCGGCTCCTCGTCGGCCGGCACGGTGACCGAGCGCAGCGACGACTGCCACTCCGGCCGGTTGCGCGGGTCGGAGAGGTAGGCGTAGGCCACCTCGACCGGGACGGGCAGGTCGACGGAGGCGCGAAACCCGGTCAGAACGTCTCCCCCGTCAACCGCTCGTAGGCCTCGACGTACCTCGACCGGGTGCGCTCGACGACCTCGGGCGGCAGCGGCGGCGGGGCCTCGCCGGAGGTGCGGTCCCAGCCGGACTCCGGGGAGGTGAGCCAGTCGCGGACGATCTGCTTGTCGTACGACGGCTGGGCGCGGCCGGGCTGCCACTGGTCGGCAGGCCAGAAGCGCGACGAGTCGGGCGTGAGCACCTCGTCGGCGAGCACGGTGGTGCCGTCGGGCCGCGCGCCGAACTCGACCTTCGTGTCGGCCAGGATGATGCCGCGGGTCTTGGCGAGCTCGTGGGCGCGGCCGTAGACCTCCATGGTGAGCATCCGCAGCTCGGCGGCCTCGTCGTCCCCGACGGCCTCGACGACCGCCTCGTAGTCGACGTTCTCGTCGTGGTCGCCGATCGCGGCCTTGGTGGCGGGCGTGAAGATCGGCTCGGGGAGCCGGGAGCCGTCCTGCAGGCCGGCCGGCAGCCGGATGCCGCAGACCTCGCCGTGGAGGCGGTAGTCGAGCAGCCCGGAGCCGGTGATGTAGCCGCGGGCCACGCACTCGACGGGATACATCTCCAACGCCTCGCAGATCACCGCGCGACCGCGCACGGCCTCGGGGACGTCGGTCGACACCACGTGGTGCGCGACCAGCCCCTTGAGCTGGTCGAACCACCACAGCGACATCCGGGTGAGGATCTCGCCCTTGTCGGGGATCGTCGTGTCGAGCACGAAGTCGTACGCCGAGATCCGGTCGCTCGCCACCATCAGCAGGCGACCGGCGTGCTCGCCGGACTCGATGCGGTAGAGGTCGCGGACCTTGCCGGAGTGGAGGTGCGTCGCGCCCTCGAGCGCCGGGGCGTCAGGGATGTTGTGGTCGGCCACGTGCCGACCCTAGCGGCGTGGGCCGCCGGCGGGTCAGCGTCGCCAGGGAGCGGGCTTGCCCTGCAGCCACCAGGACATCTGGCGGGTGATCCACGGGAGCAGCACGTAGGTCATCAGCGGCGTCATCACGAGCACGGTGAGGAGCACCCGCAGCGGGAGCGGCCAGTCGGCGACGGGCGTGTGCCCGAGCACCCAGTTGGCGACCAGGCTGAGCGGGAAGAAGACCATGAAGATGGTGGTCGCCTGCTTCCACCGGGGCGGCGCGACGGGCGCCGGGCTGAGGGACTCGACCGCGGACGGCTCGTCGAACCAGCCCTCGATGCCCGTACGCCGCTCGGTGCGGGTCGACTCGATCCGCCCCTGCGCCGCCTCGAGCCACCACGCGCGCTGCGGGCTCGCCTCCCAGCGGGCCAGCGACTCGGCGTCGGCGAAGCGGTAGAGCATGTGCCACTCGGGCGAGTCCTGGGAGGGCCGCACCCACCCGGAGCCGAGGAAGCCGTCGAAGTTCTCCGCCAGCGACGTGCCGGCCTGCACCCACGCGCGCATCTCCGTCTCCTGGGACGGGTCGATGTGCCGGGTGACCGAGACGGTGACGGGAGCGGACATGTCGCCCATTGTCGGTCGTCCGCGCGCGTCGTACCGAACTGACGGGGACGGGATCTGCGACACACCCGCGACCACGCTGCTGACCGGGTTGCCGATCCGGTTGCCGATCAGGGGGCCGCTTCGGGGCGGTGAGAAGGTGGCGGGCGTGACGCAGCACGAGGAGGCCGACGCCGTCGCGGCCGAGCAGCAGGAGCACGTCCCCGACCCCCGCCGGTGGCGGATCCTGGCGGTGTCCCTGCTCGTCGGCTTCATGTCGCTGCTGGACGTCACCATCGTCAACGTCGCGGTGCCGTCGATCCGCGCCGGGCTGGAGACGTCGGCCGGTGCGGTGCAGTGGGTGGTCTCGGGCTACGCGCTCGCCTTCGGCATGACGCTGGTCGCGGGCGGTCGGCTCGGCGACGCGCACGGACGCCGTCGGATGATGGTGATCGGCCTCATCGGCTTCATCGTCTCGAGCGCGGCTGCGGGCCTCGCCCCCAACGCCGCCGCGATCGTCGTCGCCCGGTTGGCGCAGGGCGCCAGCGCCGGTCTGCTGACGCCGCAGAACTCCGGGCTGATCCAGCAGCTCTTCCGGGGCGACGAGCGGGGCCGCGCGTTCGGGATGTTCGGCTTCACGGTGGCGGTCGCCTCCGCCGCCGGGCCGCTCATCGGTGGGCTGCTGATCGCGGCGCTCGGGGAGGAGAACGGCTGGCGGGCGCTGTTCCTGGTCAACGTCCCCATCGGCCTGGTCGCCCTGGTCGCCGTCTGGCGCCTCGTCCCGGACAACCCCGGCGGGCGCGAGGCGGTCAAGGACACCCGGATCGACGTCCCGGGGGCGCTGCTGCTGGGGCTGGCGGTCGTCTCGGTGCTCTACCCGCTGATCAGCCTCGAGGGCGGCGCGCGGTGGCCGCTGGTCATCGTGCTGGCCTTCCCGCCGCTGGTGTGGGCGTTCCTCCGGTGGGAGCAGCACACGGTCGCGACGGGCCACCCGCCGCTGCTGGACGTGTCGCTGCTGCGCGGGCTGCCGGGCTACGCCAACGGGCTGCTCGTCGGCACCCTCTACTTCACCGGCTTCACGGGCATCTTCCTGGTGCTGTCGGTCCACCTGCAGGAGGGCGTCGGCTTCTCGCCGCTTCAGGCCGCACTGCTGATGACGCCCTTCGCGGTCGGTGCCGCCACGACGTCGCCGCTCGCGGGTCGCCTGGTCGGCCGGATCGGGCGGCGGGTCACCCTGATCGCGCTGTCGGTGATGATGACCGGTACGGCGCTCGCGGCCTGGCTGGTCACCTCGCCGTCCGACACGCTGTGGTGGACGCTCGCCCCGGCGATGTTCCTCGCCGGCATCGGCGGGGGCGGCGTCATCTCCCCCAACTTCACGCTCACCCTGGCCGAGGTGCCGCCGCAGATGGGTGGCGCCGCCGGTGGAGCCCTGCAGACCGGCCAGCGGATCGGCTCGGCGCTCGGCGCCGCACTGCTGATGACCGTCTACCAGGCCTCGCAGTCCTTCACGTCCGTGGAGGTCGCCGCCCGGTGGGCGCTCGTCGCGGCGCTCGCCGTGCTGTCGGTGGCGCTCGCGGCCGCCGTACGGTCCTGGCGCCTCGGGGACTGAGCGCCTGCCTCCGGCGCGTAGTTTGGGACGATCGCGTAGGCATACCGGCCGGAATCCCTACCACTTCGTCCCCAACTACCCAGCGGGGGCGGCAGCTCAGTAGCGGATCTCGAACCCGCGGTGGCCCGCCACCGCGGACGGGCGCACCGCCACGTCGCGGACCTTTGACCCCGACGGTCCGCGCCGGCACCAGGCGACCAGCGCGTCCACCGCGTCGGGCTCCCCCTCGACGTGTGCGGCGACCGAGCCGTCGGGCTCGTTGCGCACCCAGCCGGTCACGCCGAGGCGCTCGGCCTCCTGCTGGGTGCACGCGCGGTAGGCCACGCCCTGCACGCGGCCGGTGACATGGAGGTCGGCTGCCGTGGTCACGCGCCCATCATGGCGCGAGACTGGCCGGATGAGCCACGAGGCCACGACGGCCGCGGACCTGTTCGACGGCTTCCCGGCCGGGCTGGCGATCCACGACCGGGTGGCCTCGGTCGTCGACTCCCTCGGCGAGGTGGAGTCGCGGGTGTCGCGCAGCCAGGTGGCCTTCCGGCACGGCCGCGGCTTCGCGTACGTGTGGCGGCCGGGGCAGTACGTCCGCTCCGACGTCCCCGCCGTGCTGTCGATCGCGCTGCCCCGCGAGGTGGCGGCGCGGCGCTTCAAGGAGGTCGTCCACCCCTCGCCGCAGGTGTGGATGCACCACCTCGAGCTCCACGACGTCAGCGAGGTCGACGACGAGGTACGCGCCTGGCTCCGGGAGGCGTGGGAGCACGCCTCCCGGTGAGCGGGATCAGAGGATGGCGCCCGGGGTGTACGCCGCGGCGGCGGGGTGGGCGGCCGCCAGTACCTCCACGCGCGCGACCACGGCCCGGGTCTGGGCCACGGCCGCGCCGGTGAACTCGATCGGCTCGGCCACCAGGCCGTCGATCTCCTCGCGGGTCATCCCGAGGCGCTCGTCGGCGGCCAGCCGGTCGAAGACGTCGTTCTCCGCCTGCCCCTGGCGCATGTCGAGGGCGACCCCGACGGCCGCCTCCTTGATCGCCTCGTGGCCGACCTCGCGACCTACGCCCTTGCGGACCGCAGCCATCAGCACCTTGGTGGTGGCGAGGAACGGCAGGTAGCGGTCGAGCTCGCGCTGGATCACGGCGGGGAACGCGCCGAACTCGTCGAGCACGGTCAGGAAGGTCTGGAAGAGCCCGTCGACGGCGAAGAACGCGTCGGGCAGCGCCACGCGGCGTACGACGGAGCAGGAGACGTCGCCCTCGTTCCACTGGTCCCCGGCGAGCTCGCCGACCATCGACAGGTAGCCGCGGGTGATGACGGCGAGGCCGTTGACGCGCTCGCAGGAGCGGGTGTTCATCTTGTGCGGCATCGCCGACGAGCCCACCTGGCCCTCCTTGAAGCCCTCGGTCACCAGCTCGATGCCGGCCATCAGCCGGATCGTGGTGGCCAGGTTGGACGGGCCGGCGGTCAGCTGGACCAGCGCCGAGAGCACGTCGAAGTCGAGGGAGCGCGGGTAGACCTGGCCGACGCTGGTGAGCACGTGGTCGAAGCCGAGGTGCGCGGCGACCCGCGTCTCGAGCTCGTCGAGGAGCGACGCGTCACCCCCGAGCAGGTCGAGCATGTCCTGCGAGGTGCCCATCGGGCCCTTGATGCCGCGCAGCGGGTAGCGCGCGAGCAGCTCCTCGACGCGCTGCACGGAAATCAGCATCTCGTCGGCGACGGTGGCGAAGCGCTTGCCGAGGGTGGTCGCCTGCGCGGCCACGTTGTGGGAGCGGCCGGCCATCACGGTGGTCTCGTGCTCGGCGGCGAGGCGGGCCAGTCGCACCAGGGTCGCGACGGCGCGGTCGCGCACCAGCGCCAGCGACTGGCGGACCTGGAGCTGCTCAACGTTCTCCGTCAGGTCGCGGCTGGTCATGCCCTTGTGGATGTGCTCGTGCCCGGCCAGCGCGGCGAACTCCTCGATGCGCGCCTTCACGTCGTGGCGGGTGACCCGCTCGCGGGCGGCGATGGAGGCCAGGTCGACCTGGTCGACGACCTTCTCGTAGGCCTCGATGACCCCGTCGGGGACGTCGACACCGAGGTCGCGCTGGGCGGTCAGCACGGCGATCCACAGCTGTCGCTCGAGCACGATCTTGTGCTCGGGGCTCCAGATCGCGGCCAGGTCGGCGCCGGCGTAGCGGGTGGCGAGGACGTTCGGAACGGTCATGTCATGACTCCAGGTGGTCGGGCAGCGTCAGGGGTCGGTCGATCTCGGGCTGGGGGCGCCAGGACTCCCAGTCCTCGCTGAGGGGCCAGGCGCGGGGCTCGACGAGCTCGGTGCGGACGCGGTCGGCGAGCGCGCGGATCGCCTCGGCCTGTGCGGGAGCGAAGCGGCCGGCCGCGGTGAACGCCGCCAGCTCGTCGTCGTCCTTGAGCCACAGCTGGCCGTCGTCGTCGAGCCACAGGTCGAGGGTGAGGTCGCGGGTGAGGACCCGCGCGTCGCCCGAGGCCGGACGCTCGTGCACCAGCTCGAGGTTGACGTAGTGGCCGGCGAAGGACCCGTCGTCCTCCCAGAAGTACCAGAGCGACCACGGCACGCCGGTCGGCGCGACGCGCAGGATCCCCGGGCCGTCCCACGTGCGCCGGAGGTGGTCGTAGTCGCGGCTGGCGCTGAGGGCGGCCCGCTCCTCCAGGCTGCGCTCGCGCAGCCCCTTGCCGTCACGGGGCACGGCCGCGAGGCGTTCGGACCCGGCCGGGAGCCAGGCCACCAGCCCGCGCTCGTCGTCGCGCACCACGCGCAGCACGTCGACGCCCAGCGCGTAGTGCCACGTCATGACGGCGCCGCGCTCGAAGTGCGGTGCCGCACCGGCGGCGCGCACCGGCCCGTCGTACGACGACCACCGCAGGTCCTCGAGCAGGGCGAGGTCGGGCTCCACCCCGGCGGCCACGGGACCGGCGAGCCGGGTCATCGTGCCGCCCGAGTCGGTGACCACCTGCTCGGCGTCGGACGTCCCCGTCACGTCAGGCACCCTCGGTCAGCGACGCGCCCTCGACGACACCCAGCGGCTCGGCGGCGATGTCCCGGCGCCACTGCGCGCCCGGGAACGAGATGGTGTTGATGCCCTCGTAGGCCTTGGCCCGCGCGTCGGCGACGTCCGTGCCGGTGGCCCGGACGGCGAGCACCCGCCCCCCGGCGGTCACGAGCGGGCCGCCCGCGGCACGGGCGGTGCCGGCGTGGATCACGTCGACGTCGGTCTCCACCCCGAGGGTCTCGGTGCCGACGATCACGTCGCCGCTCGAGGACGACTCCGGGTAGCCGGCGCTGGCCATCACCACGGTCACCGAGGCGCCGTCGGCGAAGGTCGGGACGGGTACGGCGCCCAGGTCGCCGTCGGCGGCCGCCTTGAGGAGGTCACCGAGCGAGGAGGTCAGCAGCGCGAGGACCGGCTGGACGTCCGGGTCACCGAAGCGGCAGTTGAACTCGATCACCCGCGGGCCGGCAGCGGTGAGCGCGAGTCCGACGTACAGCGTGCCGACGAAGGGGGCGCCGCGGCGGACCATCTCGTCGAGGGTGGGCTGGACGACGGTCGCGAGGACCTGGTCGGCGAGGTCGGCGGGCGCCCACGGCAGCGGCGAGTAGGCACCCATGCCGCCGGTGTTGGGACCCCGGCCGCCGTCGAAGATGCGCTTGAAGTCCTGCGCCGGCTGCAGCGCCCGCGCGGTCGTCCCGTCGCAGACGGCGAAGAGCGACACCTCGGGGCCGTCGAGGAACTCCTCGACCACCACGCGCTCGCACCCGGCGGCGTGGGCCAGCGCCTCGGCCCGGTCGGTGGTCACCACGACGCCCTTGCCGGCGGCCAGGCCGTCGTCCTTCACGACGTACGGCGCGCCCAGCGCGTCCAGCGCGGCCGCGGCCTCGTCGGGGGTGGCGCACACGAAGGAGCGGGCCGTCGGCACGCCGGCGGCGGCCATCACGTCCTTGCTGAACGCCTTGGAGCCCTCGAGCCGGGCCGCCTCCCGTGACGGACCGTAGACCGCGATGCCGGCGGCACGGACCGCGTCGGCCACGCCCGCGACCAGCGGTGCCTCGGGCCCGACGACGACCAGATCGACGCCCAGGCTCGTCGCCAGCGCGGCCACCGCGGCCCCGTCCATCGGGTCGACGTCGTGCAGGGTCGCGACCTCGCCGATGCCCGGGTTGCCCGGCGCGGCGTGCACCTCGGCGTCGGGATCGAGGGCCAGGGAGCGGGCCAGCGCGTGCTCGCGGCCGCCGGTGCCGATGACGAGGGACTTCACGGGCGTCGATCCTATCGGCGTACGGGCCCTGCCCATGTACGCCGCGGGTCCCGCGGACGGCGTACCACGCGCGGAGGCCCTCGACGAGTGTGCGTGGAAGCACGTGTGGCTCGAGGCGGACGGTGCTTCCACGCACACTCGTCGCGGCGGTCGGTCATCCACAGGCGAAGACTCGGTGGCATCCCCGACCCCGGGGCCGGGAAGGGGTCCCTCATGTCCGACGAGTTCACCCCGACGTGCCGGCTCCCCTCCGGCCTGGTCCTGCCGACGGCCCTCGACCCCGACGGTCGCGCCGGGCCCACCCGCGGCCGGGCCCGGGGTGGGCGGTGGGTGTCGGTCGGCAGCGGGCACCACCGCCCGGCGGACGCCCCGGACGTGGTCGAGCAGCGGATCCTCGACGTCGCCGTGCGCCTCGGCCCGGCGGGTGCCGTGACCGGGTGGGCCGCGCTCAGGCTCCTGGGTGCGGCCTTCTTCGACGGGGTCGGTCGCACCGGGGCCGTACTCGGTGTCCCGCTCCGCTCCCCCGACCGCCAGCTCCGGGCCGGACCGGAGCTGGTCGCGATCCGCGGGCGAGCCGGGAGCGAGCGCGCGGTGGTGGCCGGCGTCCGGGTCGTGTCGCCCGAGCTGGCACTCCTCGACCATGCCCGCGCCGAGCCCGACGACCGCGAGCTCGTGGTCGCGATCGACATGGCCTGCGCGGCGAGCCTCACCTCGTTGCGGCGGATCACCGCCTTCCTGGCCACCCGGCCGCGCGCCCCCGGCGTACGACGCCTGCGCTGGGCGTTGCGGTGGGCCCACGAGAAGAGCCTGTCCCCGGGAGAGCCCCGGCTCCGCCTGATCTGGGTGCTCGACGCCCAACGCCCTCTCCCCCTGTGCAACAAGCCCGTCTTCGACCTCCACGGACAGGTGCTGGCCGTCCCGGACCTGCTCGACCCCGACGCGGGCGTGACCGGCGAGTACAACGGCAGCATCCACCGGCGGGCGTCCGCCGCCCGCCGGGACGCCGAGCGCGACGCCGCCCTGCGGCGACACGGCCTCGAGACGATGGCGGCGGTGGGTGCCGACGTGCACGACCGGGATCTCGTGGTCGAGCGGATCGACGGGGCGTACGCCCGGGCCCTGCGCCTCCCGCCCGGGGAGCGGACCTGGACGCTGACCCCACCGCCCGGGTGGACCGACGAGGTCAGTCTCGACGAGGCCCTCGACCACCGGGACCGGCTGCGCGAGCAGGAGTGGGACGACTGACCCGACGAGTGTGCGTGGATGCACCATCCGCGGGCGCTCCACGGTGCATCCACGCACGCTCGTGGTCGCAGTCGCCTGCGGAAACTGCCGGATCTCGTACGCCGCGCAGCACGCGAGCGCGGCGCAGCGCCAGGGTCAGTCGTGGACGGTGAGGGTCTGCTCGCGCCCCGGACCGACGCCGACGCCCCAGATGCGGGCGCCGGAGATGTCCTCGAGGGCCTGCACGTAGGTCTGCGCCTGCTTGGGGAGCTCGGCGAAGGTGCGGCAGCCGGAGATGTCGGAGTTCCAGCCCTCGAAGGTCTCGTAGATCGGCTTGGCGTGGTGGAACTCGGTCTGGGTCATCGGCATCTCGTCGACGCGCGTGCCGTCGATCTCGTAGCCGACGCACACCGGGATCTCGTCCCAGGCGCCCAGGATGTCCAGCTTGGTCAGGAAGAACTCGGTGAGGCCGTTGACGCGGGCGGCGTAGCGCGCGACCACGGCGTCGTACCAGCCACAGCGCCGGGTGCGGCCGGTGGAGACACCGATCTCACCGCCGAGCTTCTGGAGGTTGAGGCCGTCGTCGTCGAAGAGCTCGGTGGGGAACGGGCCCGAGCCGACGCGCGTCGAGTAGGCCTTGATCACGCCGATGACGCGGTCGATGCGGGTGGGGCCGATGCCGGCGCCGGTGCAGACACCACCGGCGATCGCGTTGGACGACGTCACGAACGGGTAGGTGCCGTGGTCGACGTCGAGCATGGTGGCCTGAGCGCCCTCGAAGAGCACCGTCCGGCCCTCGTCGAGCGCGTTGTTGAGCAGCAGCGACGTGTCGGCGACCATCGGGCGCAGCCGGTCGGCGTACGACAGCAGCTCCTCGACGACGGCGTCGGCGTCGACCGCGCGACGGTTGTAGACCTTGGTCAGCAGGTGGTTGCGCACGTCGAGGGCGGCCTCGACCTTCTGCTGGAGGATGCCCTCGTCGAAGAGGTCCGCGACCCGGATGCCGACGCGGTTGATCTTGTCGGCGTACGCCGGGCCGATGCCACGACCGGTGGTGCCGATCTGGTTCTTGCCGAGGAACCGCTCGGTGACCTTGTCGATCGTCGAGTGGTACGACGCGATGACGTGCGCGTTGGCGCTGACGACCAGGCCACCCATCTCGACGCCGCGCTCGAGCAGGCCGTCGAGCTCGCGGAAGAGCGCCTCGGGCGAGACGACGACGCCGTTGGCGATCACGCTGGTCGCACCGGGCGTGAGGATGCCGCTGGGGAGCAGGTGGGTGGCGTACTTCTCGCCGTTGATGACGATCGTGTGGCCGGCGTTGTGGCCGCCACTCGTGCGGACGACGAAGTCGATGGTCTCGCTGGTGGCGAGCAGGTCGGTGGCCTTGCCCTTGCCCTCGTCACCCCACTGGGCACCGAGTACGACGATCGCGGGCATCGCAGCCCTCCTCAGGAATCCGGCTCTGGGCCAAAAGAAACAGCCCCGGCACAAGTGCACCGGAGCTCTTGCGGCGTCACGCTACCGCACCTCGCGGGGGCCCGCCGGATCGTGCCCACCCCGGCCCGGCGCGTGACGGACTGCACGGAGCGGGCGTCCCGGCGCCGCGCGGCCGCCGACGGCGGGGCCCGGTCGACTACTGTCCAGCGCGTGGACCCCATGCTCGTGATCACCAACGCCGGCGCCGGCACCTCCGACCAGGAGACGCTCGACCGTGCCCTGGCGATCCTCCGCGAGGAGTCGTCGGTCGAGGTGGCCGCCACCTCCAACCCGGGCGAGCTCGACGGGGTCCTGCACCGCGCCGGATCGCGCCGGATCGTGGTCGCCGGCGGTGACGGCAGCCTCCACGCGGTGGTCGCCGCGCTGCACAAGCGCCACGAGCTCGAGGGCCGCACGCTGGCCCTGCTGCCCCTCGGCACCGGCAACGACTTCGCCCGCGGCACCGACATCCCGCTCGACATCGACGAGGCGGCGCGGCTCGTGCTCGAGGGAGAGCCCCGCCCCGTCGACCTCATCGTCGACGAGACCGGCTCGATCGTGGTCAACAACGTGCACCTGGGCACCGGCGCCCAGGCCAGCCGCAAGGCGCACAAGTGGAAGCACCGCCTCGGCTCCATCGGTGTCGGCAAGGTCAACATCGGCAAGCTCGGCTACCCCATCGGCGCCCTGCTGGCGGCCTTCCATCCCCCGAGCCGTCGCCTGCGCGTCGAGGTGGACGGGGTGGTGGTCAACGACGTCGACCAGCCGCTGCTCATGGTCGCGATCGGCAACGGCGCCAACGTCGGTGGCGGCACCGAGATCACGCCCGACGCCGACCCCGAGAACGGCTGGCTCGACGTGATGATCAGCCGGGCGATCAGCCCCGGCGCCAAGATCGGGTACGTCGCGAAGCTCCGCAAGGGCGAGCACCAGGAGCGCGACGACGTGGTCAACCTCCGGGGCTCGACCGTCTCGGTGAGCGGCGAGGAGTTCTGGGTCTCCGCGGACGGCGAGATCTACGGCCCCGAGCGCAGCCGCACGTGGCGCATCGAGCGGGCGGCGTACAAGATGGTGCTGCCCCGCTAGAGCCAGCCCCGCCGCGCGGCCTCGACACCGGCCTGGAAGCGGGTGTCCACGCCCAGGTCGTCCATCAGGGCCGCGATCCGGCGCCGCACCGTCCGCAGGCTGAGCCCGAGGTTGCGCGCGATCTGCTCGTCCTTGGCGCCGTCGGCCAGCTGGGCGAGCAGCAGCCGGCGCAGGTCGGGACGGGCCTCGCCCCGGTCGAGGGTGGGCACGGCCGTGGCGCGGTCCCACAACAGGTCGAAGTAGGACGTCACCACCTGCACGATGGACGGCTGGCGGATCGCGACGCGACGGTCGTTGCCCACGCCGAGCGGGTCCGGCAGCAGGGCGCGTGAAGTGCCGATGACGAGCAACCGGGTGGTGACCTCGGGCAGGACCCGGATCTGCTCCCCGATCGCCGCGCGGCCGATCAGGATGGCGGGCGCCTCCTGGAGGGCACGGGCGGGGTAGATCGCCCGCACCCGGCGGCCCTGCTGGACCGCACGGTTGACGGCCAGCGCCATCTCGGACTCGCTCGGCAGCCGCCACTGGTCCGGACGCAGGAAGCACAGGTCGCCCGGGGAGTCGTTGATCCACCGCACGATCGCGCCCGCGATGTCGCCGCCGGTCGTCACCTCCCCGTCGATCGCGGTGGAGTCGAGCAGCGGCGCGTCGGCCCCCATGTCGGCCAGCATCGGGATGGCCTCGGCGAGCCGGGCCAGGTCCGCGCCGGCCTCGCTCATCGTGACGGCCTGCGCCGCGACGTACCGCGAGACCGCCTCGACCGGCGACGCGACCGTCACCCGGTCCCCCTCGAGGCGCACGATGTCGAGCTCGAGGAGCGGCCCGACCCGGCTCCGGAGCTCGTCGGGGGTCACGAAGAGGGAGCGGGCCAGCACCTCGAAGGAGCCGCCGGAGCCCGAGAGGACCTGGCGGTAGAGCTCCTCCACGGGGCCGGGCAGGCCGAAGGCGGACGACAGCGGACGACGGGGCACGGTTGGCAGGTTAGTGCCAGCGGCCATTTCGGGCCACGCTTCACCCGGGAACGTCAGTGAGAATCTGACGAGCGCGTGTCGGTGACCGGCGGACCGCGGGGGTGTTCCGCCGGGCAGAGTCCTGGTGGACCCGGCCGCGTAGGGCGTCGAAGTCGCCGCAGGGGACGGCTTCGACGCCCTTGTCATGTCCGGACCCGGCTTCGCACCAGGGGGCGTTTGCTCAGGTCTGGGCCGTGGGCCGGTCCCGCGCCCCGCACCGATCACCGCTCCCCGGCGGTCGGCCGATAATCTGCGCGCATGGCACGCGGTGGACGGCAGGGCGGACAGCAGGGAGACCCCATCGACTGGGTGACCCGTGCCGCCGACGACGCGATCCGGCACGCGGGTGAAGGCAACAAGGTCACCGTGGCCTCCGGGGCCAGCCCGTCGGGGCCGATCCACCTCGGCAACCTGCGCGAGTTCCTCACACCGCACTTCGTCGCCGAGGAGCTGCGCCGCCGCGGCATCGAGACGCGCCACCTGCACAGCTGGGACGACTACGACCGCTTCCGCAAGGTCCCCGCGGGCGTGCCCGCCGAGTGGGCCGAGCACATCGGCCGCCCGCTGTCCGCCGTCCCCGACCCGTGGGGCTGCCACGAGTCCTGGGCCGAGCACTTCAAGGCACCGCTCCAGGCCGCGCTGGCCGAGCTGGGCGTCGAGATGGACGAGGTCAGCCAGACCGAGATGTACCGCGCCGGCACCTACCGCGAGCAGATCCTGCACGCCATCCGGCACCGCGACCGGATCGAGGAGGTGCTCGGGCGCTACCGCACCAAGGCCGCGCCCGCCGCCGAGACCGAGGAGGAGGCCGCCGAGCTCGCCGAGTCGGTCGCCAACGACGAGGAGTCCGAGGACTCCGGGGCGGGGGCGTTCGCACGCTTCCCCTACAAGCCGTGGTGCGCCGAGTGCGGACGCGACACGACCGACGTGACGTCGTACGACGACGAGACCACCGACCTCGCCTACACCTGCCGCGAGTGCGGTCACTCCGGCGTCACCAACGTCGCCACCGAGGACGCCGGCAAGCTGGTGTGGAAGGTCGACTGGCCGATGCGCTGGGCCTGGGAGAAGGTCGACTTCGAGCCCGCCGGCCTCGACCACATGACGCCCGGGTCGTCGTACACCGTCGGCCAGGAGCTGGTCTCCTCGATCTTCGACTGGCAGGCGCCCGCCCGGGTGACCTACGCCTTCGTCGGCATCGCCGGCGTGCAGAAGATGTCGTCGTCCAGCGGCGGCGTGCCCACCCCGGCCGACGCCCTGCAGATCCTCGAGGCGCCGATGGTGCGCTGGCTCTACACCCGCCGCGCCCCCAAGCAGGCCTTCACCATCGACTTCGGTCCCGAGGTCGTGCGCCTGTACGACGAGTGGGACGCCCTGGGCCGCAAGGCCGCGGACCCCGCCAAGCGGGACGCCCAGGTGCTGGCCTTCGAGCGGGCCTCCGCGACCCACGCGGGCGGGCCGCTGCCGGTCCCGGCGGTCGCCGTCCCGTTCAGGACCCTGTCGTCGGTCGCCGACGTCACCGCAGGCTCGGCCGACATGATCAGCCGCGTGGTCGAGCACGTGGGCTTCCCGCACGACAGCGTGGCCGACCTCGAGCCGCGCCTGGGTCGCGCGATGGCCTGGACCGCGTCCCTGCCAGAGTCCGAGCGGACCATCGTGCGCGAGACGCCCGACGCCGACCGGCTCGCCTCGCTGAGCGAGGACGAGGAGCTGTGGCTGCGGATCTTCCTGGACCGGCTGCCCGAGCGGCTCGAGCTCGACGAGGTCACCGCCGTCGTCTACGGCGTGCCCAAGGTGGCCCGCGGCCTCGGCTTCGAGGACGCACCGACCGACCAGGTCAAGGCCGACCAGAAGAACTTCTTCCGACTGCTCTACAACCTGCTCGTCTCGGCCGACCGCGGCCCGCGGCTGCCCACGCTGGTCGTGGCCCTCGGGCAGGACAAGGTCCGGTCCCTGCTCGGGGCCTGATCCCTCAGGGCCCGACCTCTCAGGGCAGGACCGGGATCCGCTTCCGCACCTCGCCGACGACGTCCAGGTCGACCTCGCCGACGAGCAGGTCGGGCTCGGCCCCGAGCCGTCCGTGCACGGCGCCGAGGGGGTCGACGAGCGCGCTCCGGCCGATGCCGAGCGGCGCTCCCCGGACCGGCTCCTGCCACGCCTGGGCGCTGGCGAGCAGCCAGGCCTGCGCGTCCAGGGCGCGCGCGCTCACGAGCACGTCCCACTGGTCGGCCTTGCCCGGTCCGTCGCCCCACGACGCGGGGAGCACGACGAGCTCGGCGCCCCGGGCCCCGAGCGCGGTGAACTGGTCGGCGAAGCGCACGTCGTAGCAGGTGGCCAGCCCGACCCGCACGATCCCGGCGTCGCCACCATCGACGTCCGTGACCACGTAGTCCTCCCCCGCCGCCACCGTGTCGGACTCGCGGGAGTCGAAGGCGTCGAAGAGGTGGACCTTGCGGTACGACGCCTCGCCGGCCGGACCGGTCACGAGCAGCGTGTTGTGCACCCGCCCGTCGGCGGCGGGCTCGAAGAGGCCGACCACCACCGTCACCCCGGCGGCCGCCGCGGCCTCCCGGATGCCGGTGCCGAAGGGGCCGTCCAGCGGCTCCGCGGACCGCGCCGGGTTGCGGGCGAAGCTGGCGCTGGTGGCCTCGGGCAGGACCACGAGCCGGGCGCCCGCGTCGGCCGCGCGGCGTATTGCCTCGACGGCCTGCGCGAGGTTGGCGACGGGGTCGGTGCCGCTGCGCAGCTGGGCGGCGGCGACGGTGAGTGTGCGCGAACCGGTCATGCGGGCTCCTCCGGGGGGCTATAACACGAACATGCCATCCCCGCGATCGGGGCGCGAACGTGCCTACGAGTATCTCCGGACGTCGGTGCTCACCGACCCGGGGCTCGTCGGCACGTTCATCAACGAGCAGGACATCGCCGCCGCCGTGGGCGTCTCCCGCACCCCGGTCCGCGAGGCGCTGCTGCGCCTGGCGGCCGAGGACCTGGTGCAGCTCCAGCCCAACCGCGGCGCCTTCATCGCCCCGGTCAGCATCGAGCAGACGCGCCAGATCCTGCAGGCGCGGGGTGTCATCGAGACGTGGGCGGCCCGCCACTGCATCGCGGCCGGCACGGTGCCGCTCGCCGAGATGGGCGCCCGGCTGCGCGAGCAGGAGGAGCTGCTCCTGGACGGCCCCGACGACGAGTTCGCGCGGGTCGACAGCGAGTTCCACGTCCTGCTGGTGCGCGCCGCGGGCAACCCGCTGCTCGACCGGATGTACGACGCGCTGCACGCCCGGCACGTGCTGCTCGGCCTCATCGCCGCCCGGCGCCACGGTCTCCAGCACGCCTCCGTGGTCCACGAGCACCACACGGTCGTGGCCGCACTGCGCAGCGGCGACGCCGACGCTGCGGAGCAGGCGATCTGGGCCCACCTGGCGCAGACCGAGCGGGTGCTCACCGGGGCGAGCAGTCCGGCGGCCGGCGTCGGCCGGCCACCCGCCGGCGTGGGAGGGTAGCCGCATGAGCACTGGCCCCTTCCTGGGCGGCGACCTGATGGCCGGCCCCCCTCCCACCCACCTGCCCGTCGACCCCGCCGACGCCGAGCTGGCCGGTGGCGACGCCCCTGCCGCCGTCGTACGCCGCCGCCCGGCGTCGCCCGCCGCGTGGGCCGCGCTGGCCCTCCAGGCCCAGGAGGCCGGGGCCGACGACGTGACCGTCTACGCCTACGCCCGGGTCGGCTACCACCGGTCCCTCGACATGCTGCGCCGCAACGGCTGGAAGGGCCACGGCCCGGTGCCGTGGGAGCACGAGCCCAACCGTGGGTTCCTGCGCGCGCTGGCGCTCCTCGCGGTCAGCGCCCGCGCCATCGGCGAGACCGAGGAGTGGGAGCGCTGCTCCACCTTCCTGCGCGACTCGAGCCCCGCGGCGGCCGACGCGCTGCTGTGAGGCGGGCCGGCGGTCGCGCCGGCACCTGACAGACTGCGCGGCATGGCGCGCGAGCACACCGACCCGCAGCAGCTCCCGGGCGACGCCGACGGCCGCGACCTCGCGGCGTACGTCGGCGAGGACGTCGGCCGGGTGGTCATGCTGCGCGTCGCCGCGCTGGCGGCGGTCGTGACCCTGGTCGCGGGCTTCCTGTCGGAGTCGGCGACCGAGGCGCTCACGACGGCCTGCCTGGCGGCAGGTGCAGCCGGGATCGTGCTCCTGCTGCTCGCCCAGCTGCTCCGCTGGCGGCGCACCCGCCAGTGGGTCGTCATCCTCGGCGTGACGGTGCTGTGCACCGGCCTGCTGACGGGTGTCGTCGCCGGGTCTCGCGCCTGAGACTCGACCCGGGCCTTGCCGTGACCTGAGTCACGAGGGGTAACCTCCCGCGCATGACTCTCGGGCACACCCCTCCTCCGCCGCGCCCTGAGCGCGGCCACACCCCTCAGGTCCCACCCACCGACCGCGGCAAGATGATCACCGCAGGCGTGCTGCTGATGATCCCGATCGTCGCCCTCATGTGGGTGCCGTCCTACGCCAGGATCGAGCCGGAGCTCCTCGGGTTCCCGTTCTTCTTCTGGTACCAGTTCCTCTGGGTCTTCCTCTGCTCCGGGCTGACCTACACGGCCTACCGGCTGACGCTGGCCGCGCGCCCGCGTCGTACGCCGGGCGAGTCCATCGCGGGCCACGGCCCGGACGGCTCGGACAGCACGGACGGTTGGGGAACCACGGACGGCTCGCGCACCACCGGCGGTGACCGATGAGCGCGCAGGTGGCCGTGATGGCGGCCGACACGGGCATCAACGGCGTCGCGCTGGCCGTCCTGATCGTGCTCTTCGCGATCGTGACGGTGGCAGGCTTCATGGCGTCGCGCTTCAAGCGGGCCGACTCGCTGGAGTCCCTCGACGAGTGGGGTCTCGGCGGCCGCAAGTTCGGCACCTGGATCACGTGGTTCCTGCTCGGCGGCGACCTCTACACGGCGTACACCTTCGTCGCCGTCCCCGCCGCGATGTTCGCGACCGGTGCGGTGGCGGGCTTCTTCGCGGTGCCCTACACGATCGTGCTCTACCCGATCATCTTCATCTTCATGGCGCGGCTGTGGTCGGTGAGCCACCGCCACGGCTACGTCACCACGGCCGACTTCGTGCGCGGGCGCTACAACTCCCGCGCGCTGTCGCTCGCGGTCGCGGTCACCGGCTTCGTGGCGACAATGCCCTACATCGCGCTCCAGCTCGTCGGCATCCAGGCGGTGCTCGAGGTGGCCGGCCTCGGCGGCGGCGACAACATCATCGCCAAGGACGCGCCGCTGTTCATCGCGTTCGCGCTGCTCGCGGCCTACACCTACTCGAGCGGCCTGCGGGCACCGGCGGTCATCGCGTTCGTCAAGGACATCCTCATCTACCTCGTCATCATCGTCGCGGTGATCTACCTGCCCGGGCAGGTGGGTGGCTGGACCGAGATCTTCGGGGCGGCCCAGGAGAAGATGGCGACCACCAACGAGGCCACCGGCAAGCCCACGGGCACCTTCATCTCGGTGGACGGCACCCACTGGGCCTACGCCACCCTGGCGCTCGGCTCGGCGCTCGCGCTGTTCATGTACCCGCACTCGGTGACCGCGTCGCTGTCGTCCAACAGCCGCAACACGATCCGGCGCAACGCCGCGATCCTGCCGGCCTACTCCTTCGTGCTCGGCCTGCTGGCCCTGCTCGGCTGGGTGGCCATCGCCGCCGGCACGACCCCGATCGGCCTCGACGGCGAGCCCAACGCGCAGCTGGTGATCCCGCAGCTGTTCGAGGACATGTTCCCGGCGTGGTTCGCGGGCGTGGCCTTCGCCGCGATCGCGATCGGCGCGCTCGTGCCGGCCGCGATCATGTCGATCGCCGCGGCAAACACGTTCAGCCGCAACATCTACAAGGAGTGGCTCAACCCCGCGGCCACCCCGGCGCAGGAGGCCAAGGTCTCCAAGCTGATGTCGCTGGTCGTCAAGGGCTTCGCGCTGATCTTCGTGCTGACCCTGGACAAGCAGAACGCGATCAACTTCCAGCTGCTGGGCGGGATCTGGATCCTGCAGACCTTCCCCGTCGTGGTGTTCAGCCTCTACACCCGCTGGTTCCACCGCTACGCCCTGCTCGCCGGCTGGGCGGTCGCGATGGTCTACGGCACCGTCGAGGCCTACCAGGTGGTCAACCCGGTCACCGGCAAGAACTTCGGTGGCTCACTCGGGATGATCCCGGGCCTGGAGCAGATGGGCTACATCGCCATGACGGCGTTCGTGCTCAACCTGGTGATCACGGTCGTGCTCAGCGCGATCCTCAACGCGGCCAAGGTGTCCAACGGCGAGGACGAGACCATCCCGTTCGACTACATCGCCGACGCGGACGACCCGCGCGTCCAGAAGGACCTCGCGCAGCACCAGTCGCACGAGGACCTGTACGGCGACCCCGACGACGTCCCGGGCAACGCCGGCGCCCGCTGAGCGTCGTACGCCCAAATCAGGGCCCGCTCCCGACCACCGGGGGCGGGCCCTGCCGCTCTCCCGGGTTTCGTCCTACGCTCGGAGCATGGTCGACGTGCGCGTGATCACCGCCGAGGAGGCGCCGCTCGCCGCGCGGCTGCTGGACGACTTCAACCGGGAGTACGACGAGCCGTCGCCCGGGCCCGAGTGGCTGGCCGGGCACCTCGCCACCCTCCTCGAGGGCGACGACACGGTGGTGCTCGTCGCCGGGGAGGCCGACGGGGTGGGCGTGCTGCGGCTGCGCCGCTCGCTGTGGGGTCCGGCTCTCGAGGCCTACCTCGCCGAGCTGTACGTCGTACCGTCCCTGCGCGGGCAGGGCATCGGCCGGACGCTCCTCGAGGCCTGCATGGCGACCGCCCGGGAGCGCGGTGCCGACTACATGGACCTCGGCACGTCGGAGGACGACGTGGCCGCGCGCAAGCTCTACGAGTCGGCCGGCTTCGACCGGACCGAGGGCCGCCCCGACGGGGCGCTGTCGTTCTTCTACGAGCGCACGCTGGACTGACTCCGGTCCCCGCGCCGCCGGGTTGGTTCCCCGGCGGCGCGGAGGGTGCGGAAGGTCAACCGCCCAGCGCGGTGCCCGCCGAGCGGAGGTTCTCGCAGGCCTCGACGATGCGCGCGGCCATGCCGGCCTCGCCCGCCTTGCCCCAGGCGCGCGGGTCGTACTGCTTCTTGTTGCCCACCTCGCCGTCGACCTTGAGCACGCCGTCGTAGTTGGCGAACATGTGGGCGGCGACCGGTCGGGTGAAGGCGTACTGGGTGTCGGTGTCGACGTTCATCTTCACGACGCCATAGTCGACGGCCGCGCCGATCTCCTCGGCAGTCGAGCCGGACCCGCCGTGGAAGACGAGGTCGAACGGCCGGGCGCCGGACTCCAGCCCGAGCTCGGCCACGACGGCCTCCTGGGCGTGCTTGAGGATCTCCGGGCGCAGCTTGACGTTGCCGGGCTTATAGACGCCGTGCACGTTGCCGAAGGTCAGGGCCGTCATGTAGCGGCCCTTCTCACCGGCACCGAGCGCGCGCACGGTCGCGAGCGCGTCCTCGGGGGTGGAGTAGAGCTTGTCGTCGATCGCGCCGACGACACCGTCCTCCTCGCCACCGACCACGCCGATCTCGACCTCGAGGATGATGTGCGCGGCCGCGCACTTCTCGAGGAGCTCCTGCGCGATCTGGAGGTTCTCCTCCAGCGGCACGGCCGAGCCGTCCCACATGTGCGACTGGAAGAGGGGCGCCTCGCCCCGGGCCACGCGCTCGGCGGAGATGTCGATCAGCGGCCGGACGAAGCCGTCGAGCTTGTCCTTGGGGCAGTGGTCGGTGTGCAGCGCGATGTTGACGGGGTAGTTCTTGGCGACCTCGGCGGCGTACGCCGCGAAGGCGACGGAGCCGGTCACCATGTTCTTGACGCTCGGACCGGAGAGGTACTCCGCACCACCGGTCGAGATCTGGATGATGCCGTCGGACCCCGCGTCCGCGAAGCCCTTGAGGGCGGCGTTGAGGGTCTGGGACGAGGACACGTTGATGGCCGGGTAGGCGAAGGACTTGTCCTTCGCGGCGTCCAGCATCTGCGCGTAGACCTCGGGGGTGGCGATGGGCATGTCGGATCCTTTGGGAGGACGTCTCGGGACGCCTCCGACACTAGTGGCTACCAGCCGGTCTGCGAACGGCGGACGAGCGACGCCGAGACGGCTAGCCTTCACCCCCACGGGGGTCGCGGTCACGCGGCCATGAACGACGGGGAACCACCATGACCGAGCAGTACGACGCGCGCATCACGCAGGACAGCACCGACCAGGCCGCCCGCACGCGGGCCTTCGTGGGACTGGGCCTCGCGCTCGTGGGCCTGATGGGCGGGGGGATGCTCGGCAGCGCCGTGTTCTACCTCTTCCTCGGGACCACCGCCGACACCGGGGCGTTCAGCATGGTCGCGCAGGGACTGCCGGGTCTCCTGCTGGGACTGGCCGGGGCCGGCCTCGGGTGGTCGGCGTCGACGACCGCGGACCCGCTGGCGGCGCCCGCGGGCCGGGCCGCCCTCGTCCTCGGGGTGCTGGCAGCTCTCGCGGCGGTCGCCGTGATCGTCACCGGACAGGTCTGATCCACCTGGCGGATCTGCCCACCGACGCAACCGAACGACCATTCGCTGCGTCTTGAAGCGTGACGCCCGTCGGGGCGCCGCTCGGGCCCGCAGCACAGGCGAGGGGGAACCGCCATGACCACCAGCATCGACTGGGTGCACGAGATCGACGCGTCGTTCAACGGGTACGCATCGGCCGACGTCTACGTCGCACGCCGGCACGTGGCCGGCTGGCGCGCGCGCCGCGACGTCCGCGTCGCCGACGGCTTCGCCGACTACCTCGTGGCCCGCCAGCAGCACGTGCGCCGGGTGGCCCACGCGATCTGCTGCGACTGGCTGCGGGCCGAGGACGCCGTACGACGCACGCTCGCCCGCCTCGAGGACGCCTGGCCGCACCTGTCCGACGCCGCCGAGGCGGACGCCTTCGTCCACCGCGCGCTGGCCCGGCTGGACGTGCAGGACTCGCCGAGCCCGCGCAGCTGCGGGGAGAACCGCGCCGACGACTTCCCCGTCGAGGACCAGTCGCTGATCTTCGACGGCCTCCAGTCGCTGCCCGCGGTCCAGCGCAAGGTGCTGGTGCTGCACGACTGGCTCGACCTGCCGGCCGACGAGGTGGCGGGCGCGCTGGGGATCGACGTGACGACCGTGCACCGGCACGCGTCCCGCGGCCGCGCGACGCTCGCGATGCTGATGCCCGACGAGGTCTGACAACCGATCGGACCCCGCGCTCCGTACTCCCGGTGACGGCAACGGACGGGGAGAGGACAGCAGCCATGGACACGAAGTGGGCCCAGGAGATCGAGCGGTCGTTCGGCGACGGACCCACGCCCCCGGCCCCCGCGACGTACGTCGAGGCGGGTCGCGCCGCCGTACGACGCCGCCGGCTCACGGCGGGTGCCGCCTCGGTCGCCGCAGCGCTGGTCATCGGGGGCGTCGGTTGGGCCGCCCTCCCCGGTGACCCCCGCGCCGACGCCGGGCAGGTCGCCACCGACCCGTCGCCGACGACGGAAGCCCCCAGCCCCAGCCCCTCGGAGACGGCGGCCGCGGGTGTCCCGATCCGCCGGGTGCCCGCGCCGGGCAATCCCGACGCGCCGCTCGCGGTGCAGTGGGTGGAGATCGACGGCGAGGGCCTCACGGTCCTCCAGGGGGTCGAGGTGAAGGAGGTCGTCGCCAACCCGCTCGACTTCGAGGCGCCGCAGCAGTCCTTCGGCGTCGCGCTGGTGCGTGACGCCGAGGAGCGGTGGATGGTGCTGACCGGCGAGAACGGCCGCTCGTCCTCGGCGACCTGGGACGACGCCCGCAAGCGGCACGCCACGTTCGCGGACTGGCTGGTCGACCAGGTCGAGTTCGACCGGAAGGCCCTCGAGGAGAGCCCCGTCTTCCTGGACCGCCGAGGCGTGCTGGGGGCCTACGCCAACGTCACCGTGCTGCAGGAGGTCCGGGCGCCGGCCGAGGCGGCGGCGTACGCCCCGGTGGAGGACACCGCCGCGGTGGAGTACCGCACGCCGCGGGGCGACGTCGTGTTCGCGCTGCTCATCGCCGGCGGAGACGCCACCACGGTCGACCCTGCCGTCCTGGAGACTCCGACGATGGCGGCGTTCCTGCGCCACCTGGCCGCCCAGGGTGACAGCGGCGAGGGCCTGCGATGAGGCGCGCCGAGCGCGAGGCGGCGTTCACCGACTACGTCGCCGCCCGCCAGGTGCACCTGCGCCGGATCGCCTACGCGATCTGCGGCGACTGGCACCGCGCCGACGACCTGCTCCAGATCTCGCTCACCAAGCTGTACGTCGCGTGGCCACGGGTGTGCGGCAAGGGCACCGAGGACGCCTACGTCCGCCAGATCATGGTGCGCGCCAACATCGACGAGCACCGGCGGCCGTGGCGGCGTGAGCACGTGACCGACGAGGTGCCGGAGCTGGAGGCCGGCGCCGACCACCAGCTGGAGGAGCGCTCCGCGCTCTTCGACGCGCTGCAGGAGCTGCCCGAGATGCAGCGCAAGGTGGTCGTGCTGCGGCACTGGCTGCAGCTGTCGGTCGCCGACAGCGCGAAGGAGCTCGGCATCTCCGAGGGCACCGTCAAGAGCCACTCCTCGCGGGGACTCGCCGCCCTCGAGCGGGCGCTCAGCTCGACCCCGCAGGGCTGAGGCCGGGGCGCGCCTCTGGACAGGGAGCCGGACCGACCCTAGGTTTCGGTCCACACATCGATCGGGGGATCACATGTCTCGGCTGTCACGCCTGTCGTCCGTGCTCGTCGTCGCGGTACTCGCAGGGTCCGTCCTCAGCGCGCCCGCCACGGCCGCGCCACCGTCGTACCGCTCGACCGCGCCGCTCCAGCGGCCGGCCGCGGGCGAGTGCCACGACCTCACCCGCAAGCAGCTGCTGAGGGAGACCGACCGGTCGGCGCCGGTCGACTGCGCGGGTCCGCACACCACGCAGGCGGTGGCCGTGGTCACCAAGCCACGCCGCATCGGGTGGGGCGACATCGGCGCCATCGAGCGGTTCCTCGGCCGCAGCTGCTACGACGACTACCTGGCGGCGCTCGGCGGCTCGGCCCGCGCAGTCGCGATGACGAGCCACAACGTGGCGTACTTCTACCCCTCGCGCGCCGCGCGTCGCGACGGCGCCCGGTGGATCCGCTGCGACGCGGTGATCCTGACCGCCAAGGCGCTGCGACCGCTCCCCTCCCCGCTCGCCCTCACCTCGCCGCCGTCCGACGGCGTGGCCACGTGCCTCACCCGGCGCTACCGGCTGACCGTCTGCTCCGCCGCGCACGAGTACAGCGCGGTGACGACGGTCCGGGCGCGCGGCACGCGGTTCCCGGGCACGCGCGCGCTGGTCCGGGTCGGCCTGCGCAAGTGCACCGGCAAGGTCCCGCGGGGTCCGTACGCCGTGACGACGCCGTCGCCGCTCAAGTGGGCCGCCGGGGCGAAGCTCATCGTCTGCCACGCGCAGGACAGGTCCTGATGAGCGCCTGACCCGGGCTCAACCGCGCCAGGCCGAGTCACCCGACAGGTCGGCGTACTGCCGGACCCAGGAGTGCATCGCGATCGCCGCGGCCGCGCTGGCGTTGATGGAGCGCGTCGAGCCGAACTGCGCGATCGAGAACGTGCCGTCGCAGACCTCGCGCGCCCGCCCGGAGAGGCCGGGGCCTTCCTGCCCGAAGAGGAAGCACACCCGCCGCGGCACCTCCATCGTCTCGAGGTGCTGCGAACCGGGGAGGTTGTCGATGCCGAGGAGGCGCACCGGGCCGCCCGACTCCGCCGGCAGCCCGTGGAGGTACGCCGCGAGGTCGTCGGCGCTCTCGTGGTGCCGCACGTGCTGGTAGCGGTCGGTGACCATCGCACCGCGGCGGTTCCAGCGCCGGTTGCCGACGATGTGCACCTCGCGGGCGAGGAACGCGTTGGCGGAGCGGACGATGGTGCCGATGTTGAAGTCGTGCTGCCAGTTCTCGATCGCGACGTGGAAGTCGTGGCGGCGGGTGTCGAGGTCGGCGACGATCGCGGCCATCGACCAGTAGCGGTAGCGGTCGACCACGTTGCGCCGGTCGCCCTCGGCCAGCAGCGTCGCGTCGTACTCCGGACCGGTCGGCCAGGGGCCCTCCCACGGTCCGACCCCGACCTCGGCCGGCCCGTGCGGCATGGGGTCGTACGGCGCCCGCTCTTCGTCCATGCGGGCACCCTAGGCCGCGGAAGTTAGGGTGATCCGGTGACCCTGCCGCTCGAGATCCTGCCCCTCCTCCTCGGCATGGACTGGATGGATCCCTACTGGCTGCTGGAGAACTTCGGGGACGCGCTCTTCTGGCTCAGCCTGGTGATCATCTTCGTCGAGTGCGGGCTCTTCTTCCCGTTCCTGCCGGGTGACACACTGCTGTTCGCGATGGGCCTCTTCATCGCCACCGAGCAGATCGACGTCTTCGCCGGACCACCGGTGGTCGAGCTGGCGATCGCGATGCTGCTCTTCCTGGTGGCCGCGGTCGGCGGCAACATCGCCGGCTACGAGATCGGCCGCGCGATCGGCCCGCCGCTCTACGAGCGCGACGGCCGGGTCCTCAAGCGCAAGTACTTCGACCAGACCACGGCGTTCTTCGACAAGCACGGCAACAAGGCGCTCGTGATCGGCCGCTTCGTGCCGTTCGTGCGCACCTACATCACCGTCGTGGCCGGTGTGACCCGCATGGACCGCGCCCGCTTCATCACGTGGAGCTTCGTCGGCGCGCTCGGCTGGGTGCTGTCGATCACCCTGCTCGGCTTCTTCCTCGGCGCGGCGTTCCCGTCGCTCGGCGAGAACATCGACAAGGCGATCATCCTGATCCTCGCCTTCTCCATCGCGCCGATCGCCTGGGAGTGGTGGCGCCACAAGCGCACCTCGGGCCCCGAGGCCGAGGACAACGACCACGACGGCCGCCCCGACCGCGACATCGCGGGCCAGGACGTCCCCCCGCGCGGGGACCACTCCTAGCCGATCGACGGGCGGTCGAACCTCGTCGTCCACACGTCGACCTGCCGGCCGCTGCCGTCGGTGACGACGTACGCCGCCCAGCGGTCGAAGGCCGAGCACGGGTGCGAGATCCCGAAGGTGACCACGTCGGCCACCGCGAGGCCGTCGGCCCCGGTCAGCACCAAGTGTTGGTCGTACATCGAGCGCACCCGCCCCGCCGGCACCCGCGCCCGGCCGTCGGCGTCGTGGACGGCCACGACGACCGGGGGCTCGACGTCGTACGGCAGGTCCCGCTTGCCGGCCCCGACGACGACGGTGCCCGGCTCGGGTGCCGAGACGACGGCGGCGCGCACGGTGAGCGCGGCCCGGAGCTCCGGGAACGGGGTCACCCGGGCGTAGGTCCCGTGGTCGTGCGTGACGTAGCAGCCCGACCGGAGCAGCCGCAGCGTGCCGGGCACGTCGCGCCCGTCCGGCAGGTGCTCGACGACGCGGTCGGGGAAGGCGGAGCCGCCCATGGTGAAGACCGGGCGGTCGGTCCCGAAGGCGTCGGCGAGGTCGAGGAAGACGTCCCGGACGGCGGCGCAGTGGGCGTCCACCGCGTCGAGGACGGCGGTCGTCCGGTCGTTGGGCACGACCCCCTCGTAGCCCGCGACCCCGACCAGCCGCAGCTCCGACGCCTGCCCCACCAGCCGGGCGACGTGGCGCGCCTCGTCACGCGTCCGCACGCCGGTCCGGCCACCGGGGGTGCCGACGTCGACCATCACCTCCAGGGCCGCGTCGGCTCCGGCTCCGGCGAAGGCGGCGCGGGCGGCCGCGACACCCGCCTCGGAGTCGACCAGGCACCTCACCTGGTGTTGCGGGTGCTGCTCGACGAGACGCCGCAGGCCGGCGAGGCCGTGAGCGTCGACGACCTCGTTGGCGATGAGGACGTCGTGACCCCACCCGAGCGCGATCCCGGCCTGGTCCACCGTGGCGACGGTGACCCCGACGGCCCCGGCGGCGACCTGCCGGGCCACGACCGGCTCGCTCATCGTGGTCTTGACGTGCGGCGCCAGCACCACGTCACGCTCGGCGCACCACGCCGCCATGGTGCGGATGTTGTGGTCCAGCGCGTCGACGTCCAGCCGGAGCTGGGGCAGGGACGTGATCACGCGCGGACGACCGGGGCTCAGGCCTGGGCTGCGTCCAGCTGCGCCCGGGTCAGCACCGAGCGGACCTCGAGGCCCACGTCGGCCAGCGGGTTCTCGCCCGCCGGCGAGCGGTCGATCGCGCAGACGACGACCTCGACGGTCGCGCCCGCAGCGCGCAGCTCCCGGGTGGCGTCGCGGACGGCGCCGCCGGTGGTGATGACGTCCTCGATGATCGTCACCCGGCGACCCGCGACGTCCGGGCCCTCGGCGAGCTTGCAGGTGCCGTACTCCTTGGCCTTCTTGCGCACGAAGAGCGCCGGCAGGCCGGTCTTCGCCGACACCATGGTGGCGATCGGGATGCCGCCGAGCTCGAGGCCGCCGAGGAGCTCGGTGTCCTCCGGCAGCAGGTCGAGCATCTGGGCGGCGACGCGGTCGAGCAGCGCCGGCTGCGCCTCGAAGAGGTACTTGTCGAAGTAGGTGTCGGCCACCTGCCCGGACCGGAGCGTGAACTCCCCGGTCAGTCGGCAGGTCGCGTCGATGTCACGGGCAAGGGTCTCGTCAGGGGTCGTGTCGGCCACGGCGACGAGCCTACTCAGGAGGCCGACCGGGGCTCCTTGGAGTCCAGGTGGCCGAAGGCGACCAGCCGGTCGTCGGTGTGGAAGAGCTCGGAGCAGGTGGTCAGCGTGATGAGTCGCTGCCCGGGCTCCCGGTCGGGAGGTTGTACGCCGCCCGGCTCGGGGTTGCGCGGCAGGTCCGCGAGCACCCAGGCGCCGGTGAACGGCACGGTGAGGCCGTCGCCCGGGGTGTCGAGCACGTAGGTGTAGACCCAGCGTCCGGTCTCGATGATGACCTCGTCGCCGGAATCGAGGGACGGCATGTCGCGCAGCGGCTCCCCATGGGTGACCCGGTGCGCGGCGAGGACGTAGTTGCCCCGCTCCCCCGGTCCGGCGGTGTCCTCGAGGTGGCCGAAGCCTGCGGCCAGCACCTCGTCGGACGACCCCTCCAGGACGGGCACCGCGTAGTCGTCACCGAGCGCGGGGATCCGGACGATCGCGCTCAGGTCGCCGTGGTCGGTAGGCACCGCGTCCCTCTCGTCGATCTGTCCCGCCCGGTCGTCGTCGGCGACCTGCCACGCCTGCTCCGCCTCCTCGACCAGGGAGGCATGGGTGCGCTGGGAGGCGACGTTCGTGCCGAACAGCTGCCACGCGACGTACCCCGCCAGCACCAGGCCGGCCACGACGAGCAGCACCCCGACCCGTCCCGTCCAGGTGGCGGTGCGCGACGAGCGGGGGGACATGCGACGAGTGTCCCCGATTACGCTCGCGAGCATGCGGACCACGTCAGCACGCGTCGCCTCGATCCCGCCCACGATCTTCTCCGAGATGTCGGCGCTCGCGGTGCGCACCGGTGCGGTCAACCTCGGGCAGGGCTTCCCGGACGTCGACGGACCGCCGTCGGTCATCGCCGAGGCAGTGCGCGCGCTGGAGGGCGGCGCCAACCAGTACGCCCCCGGCATCGGCGTACCGGCCCTGCGCCACGCGATCGCCCGCCACCAGCAGCGCCACTACGGACTCGAGGTCGACCCGGACACCCAGGTCGTGGTCACGACCGGGTGCACCGAGGGCATCGCCGCTGCGCTGCTCGGGCTCGTCGACCCGGGCGACGAGGTGGTCGTGCTGGAGCCCTGGTACGACTCCTACCTCGCGATGATCGACTTCGCCGGAGGGGTACGCCGCCCGGTCACGCTGCGCGCCCCCGACTACCGGCTCGACGTGGACGCCCTGCGCGCCGCGATCACGCCGCGGACCCGGTTGATCCTGATCAACACCCCGCACAACCCGACCGGCACGGTGCTCACGCGCGACGAGCTGCAGGCGGTCGCGGACGTGGCGCTCGAGCACGACCTGGTCGTGGTGACCGACGAGGTCTACGAGCACCTCGTCTTCGACCGCCACACGCACGTGCCGCTGGCCACGCTGCCCGGGATGTGGGAGCGCACGCTGACGCTGTCGAGCGCGGGCAAGAGCTACTCCTTCACCGGGTGGAAGGTGGGCTGGGCGACCGGACCCCGCTCGCTGGTGGGAGCGGTGCTGGCCGCCAAGCAGTGGCTGACCTTCACGTCCGGCTCGCCGCTGCAGCCGGCCGTCGCGCACGCGCTCGACCACGAGCCGGACTTCCCGTCGCAGCTCGCGGCCTCGCTGCAGACGCGGCGCGACCTGCTCGTGGCGGGCCTGGCCGACGCCGGCCTGACGGCACGGGTCCCGGAGGGCACCTACTTCGCGACCACGGACATCAGCCACCTCGGCTGGGCAGACGGCCGGGAGTTCTGCCTCGCGCTGCCGGACGTGGCCGGGGTGGTCGCGATCCCCAACGTCGCCTTCTACGACAACCGCGAGGAGGGGCGGCACCTGGTGCGCTGGGCCTTCTGCAAGGAGGCCGACGTGATCGACGAGGGCGTACGACGCCTCGCGGCCGCCGACCTGCACCGGCGCTGACGTGGCGCCGCCCCGACTCCGCCAGGCCGTGCGGGCCCTGCTGCTCGACGAGGACGACCACGTGCTGCTCGTGCACTTCGACGCCGACGGGCGCTACGTCCCCGGCGGCTTCTGGGCCTGCCCCGGCGGGGGGATCGACCCCGGGGAGGCGCCCGAGGCCGCGCTGCGGCGCGAGCTGTCCGAGGAGCTCGGCCTGGACGTCGCGGACGTCCGGGGACCTGTCTGGCGGCTCACCCGACTCTTCCCGATGGAGCACTGGGACGGGCAGACCGACGTCACCCACCTCGTGCGCGCTGCTCGCTTCGAACCCCGACCCCGGGTGGACCTGCTCGCCGAAGGTGTCCACGACATCCGCTGGTTCTCCCCGGACGAGCTCGCGGCCGGCAAGGTCACCTTCAGCCCGCGGGACCTGCACGCCCAGCTGGCGATCGTGCTCGCCGAGGGAGTCCCCCCGAGCGTGCACGACATCGACGCGCTGTGACATCGGTGGCATGTGAGGCGGCCGGCAGCGCCTAGGGTCGAAACATGCCCGTCACCCGCATCACGCTCGGTGCCGTCAACATGGAGGCTGCGGACCCCGCGTCTCTCGCCGCCTTCTGGGCAGCCGTCACCGGGAGCACTCCCGCGGGCGCCGAGGGAGCGTTCTACCTCCCTCCGGCCGAGCCCGACGGGTTCGCGATGTTCTTCCAGCCGATGACCGAGGAACGTCCCGAGCGCGCGACGATGCACCTGGACCTGACCGTCCCCTGGGGCGAGCGGGTCGGCGAGGTCGAGCGCCTCGAGGAGCTGGGTGCGACCCGACGCTGGGACGTGCTCGACGAGCACCCCCACGTCCAGTGGACGACGATGGCCGATCCCGAGGGCAACCTCTTCTGCGTCGCGGAGCACCCGCCCAGCGCCTGAGCCCAGCTCGGAGGATCCGACGCCTCACGGCCGTCGGACGTTCCACCGTGCCCGGTCCGCGCCATCCGGCGGGGCGTACGCAGCCCACCCGGGGATGGCGGCCCATCAGGTCCGCCCGGCGGACCGCAGGGGCCGCCATGTCCTCACGAGGAGGGGAAGGGTCAGCGCGGGGCGCCCGCGAGCCAGGCGCGCACGTCGGGGCGGCGCAGGACGGCGACGGTGATGATCGAGGCGAAGGCCGGGAGCGCGAGCAACAGCGAGGCGAAGGTGCCGACCACGCACAGCACGGCGCTGAGCGCAGCCGAGGCCATGAGCAGCTGGGCCGCGACGCGGCGCCGGCCGAGGGTCAGGAAGGCGAGCACGATCGCGGCCGCGGCCCATGCGATGACGACGCCGCCCATGACGAAGGTGGTGGTCTGGAGCATCGCCTGGGTGATGCCCTGGTCGGCGAGCTCGGGCTGCTGGCGGAGCACCTCCTCCAGCATCAGGTCGGGCGAGACGGCCATGACCAGCACGCTGATGCTGACGAGCACCAGCACGAGGCCGGCCGAGACGAGGGTCAGCACGAAGGCCAGCACCACGCCCTCGGGCCGACGGTCCGGGGAGGGGGCGGACGGCAGCGACGGCCAAGTGCCGTGCTGGGTCGGGGGCTCGCCGAAGGGATGGGCGTACGGCCCCGGCTGGCCGGGCGCGGCCGGGCCGTCGCCCCCCGACGACGAGACCGGCGGCACCGGCGCGGCAGACCCGGCCGGCGAGGACGGCGCCGACCCCGAGGACGGCGCGGACCCCGAGGGCGGGGACGAGGTGGACGACGAGGACGACGCGTCGTACGGCGGCAACGGCGGCGGCCACACGGCGCCGGCCGCCTTGTCGGCCGCGGCCCGGTCGGGGGCGACCTCGCCCTTGAACCACTCGCGCGAGGGCGAGAGCCACAGCAGCGCGATGGCCACCGCGACGATCGACGACATGAAGCCACCGGCGGCGATCCCGGTGACGAAGAGCGGCACAGCCAGGACCGACAGACCGATCCGGGCCGGGCGGTGGCCACGCAGGGCGTAGACGCCGAGGACCGCGGCGACGGCCGCGCACACACCCGCGACGGTGGAGACGCCGCGTAGGAGCTGCAGCGTCCCCTCGACGGTCAGCCCGGTCTCGCTGCCGGGCGACTCGGCGAGGAAGTCCTCGACCGCGTCGCGCGACTCGATGCCCCGCAGGCCGGTCATGGACTCCCAGACGGTCAGGAGGAGGAAGACCGAGCCGACGATGATCATCCCGCCGGCGAAGGTCGTCTGGCGCGGTCTGGTCGGGGTGCTCACGGGGTCATTCCACCATCGACGTGGTGAGCGGCCCCCATCGCGCGAGTCGGCGCACGAGTCAGCGCACCAGGCAGGGACGCTTGGGGTCGAAGCTCCAGTCCGGCACGAGGTACTGCATCGCCATGGCGTCGTCGCGCGCGCCCAGCCCGTGCTCGAGGTAGAGCGCGTGCGCCTCGGCGAGGCGGTCGCGGTCCAGCACGACCCCGAGGCCGGGGGCCTCCGGCACGGCGATGTGCCCGTCGACGATCTCGGGCGGCGACTGGGTCAGACCCTGTCCGTCCTGCCAGATCCAGTGCGTGTCCAGCGCGGTGATCCCCCCCGGCGCCGCGGCGCCGACCTGGGTGAACATCGCGAGCGAGACGTCGAAGTGGTTGTTGGAGTGCGAGCCCCAGGTCAGGCCGAAGTCGTGGCACAGCTGCGCCACCCGGACCGAGCCGGCCATCGTCCAGAAGTGCGGGTCGGCGAGCGGGATGTCGACGGCGTTGGTCCGCACGGCGTCGGCCATCTGCCGCCAGTCGGTAGCGACCATGTTGGTGGCCGTGCGCAGGCCGGTACGCCGCTTGAACTCGGCCATCACCTCCCGTCCGGAGAAGCCGCCCTCGGCGCCGCACGGGTCCTCGGCGTACGCGAGCACGTCGTCCTTGCCCTGCAGCAGGCGGACGGCCTCGTCGAGCAGCCACCCGCCGTTGGGGTCGAGGGTGATCCGCGCGTCGGGGAAGCGCTGGTGCAGCGCGGTGACCGCGGCGACCTCCTCCTCGCCGGGTAGCACGCCGCCCTTGAGCTTGAAGTCGCTGAAGCCGTACCGCGCCTGGGCGGCCTCGGCCAGGCGTACGACGCCCTCGGGCGTCATCGCCTCCTCGCGGCGTACGCGCGTCCAGGCGTCCGCACCGTCGGGCTCGCGGAGGTAGGGCAGGTCGGTCCGGTCGGGGTCACCGACGTAGAAGAGGTAGCCCAGCATCGGCACCCGCGTGCGCTGCTGGCCGTCGCCGAGCAGCTCGGCCACCGGGACGCCCAGCGCCTGGCCGGACAGGTCGAGCAGCGCCGACTCGAGCGCGGTGACCGCGTGGATCGTGGTGCGCAGGTCGAACGTCTGGAGGCCACGACCGCCGGCGTCGCGGTCGGCGTACCGGGTCGCGACCTGGCGCAGCAGGGTGCGGAAGCGCGCCACCGGCTCGCCGAGGAGCATGGCGGCGGCGTCGGCGATGGTGCTGCGGATCGCCTCTCCGCCCGGCACCTCACCGAGGCCCTCGCGGCCCTCGGAGTCGGTGACGACCACGATGTTGCGGGTGAAGAACGGGCCGTGGGCGCCGCTCAGGTTGAGCAGCATCGAGTCGTGCCCGGCGACCGGGACGACGTCGACCTTGGCGATGGTGGCAGCACTCATGCTTCCAGCGTCCCGTCGATGCGGCGGGTCAGTCCCCACGGGTTGTCGTCGCGCAGTGCGTCGGGGAGGAGGTCGGCGGGGACGTCCTGGTAGGCGACCGGGCGCTGGAAGCGCTCGATCGCGAGGCTGCCGACGCTGGTGGTGCGGCTGTCGGACGTCGCGGGGAACGGGCCGCCGTGGACCATCGCGTGTCCCACCTCGACGCCGGTCGGCCAGCCGTTGAAGAGGATGCGGCCGGCCTTGAGCTCTAGCACGGGCAGCAGCTTCGCGGCGTCGGCGCTGTCGGCGGCGGTCGCGTGGACCGTGGCGGTGAGCTGGCCCTCGAGGTCGGCGAGCCGCGGGAGCAGGCCGTCGACGTCGTCGTAGCGGACCACGACGCCGGAGGCACCGAAGACCTCGTGCGCGACGGCACTGTCGGCCTGGGTCAGCAGCTCCACCGGCGCCTCGGACACGACCGGGGCGGGGGCGTGCTCGCCGCCGTCGGTGCCCCGGCCGACGCGGCGTACGCCGTCGGTGTCCTCGAGCGCCTGGGTGCCGGAGGTGTACGCCGCGGCGATGCCGGGGGTGAGCATCCGCTGGCCGGTGGCCTCCGCGACGGCGGCGGCGGCGGCCGCCAGGAAGGCGTCACCGGCCTCGCCAGCGGGCAGGAAGAGCAGGCCGGGGTTGGTGCAGAACTGGCCGGCGCCGAGGGTGAGCGAGCCGACGTAGGCCCGGGCGAACGCCGTCGTGTCGGCCTCGGCGAGCGCGCCGGGGAGGACGACGACCGGGTTGATCGACGACATCTCGGCGTAGACGGGGATGGGCACGGCGCGCTTCGAGGCGGTCTCGACGAGGGCGAGGCCGCCGGCCCGGGAGCCGGTGAAGCTGACCGCGGTGATCCGCGGGTCCTGCACGAGCGCCTGGCCGAGCTCGATCCCGCTCCGACCGTCGGCGGCGAGCAGGAAGGAGAAGGTGCCGGCGTGCAGCCCCTGCGACTCGACGGCTCGTGCGATCGCGCTGGCGACGAGCACACCGGCGCGCGGGTGGGCCGGGTGTCCCTTGACCACGACCGGGCAGCCGGCGGCCAGCGCGGAGGCGGTGTCGCCACCTGCGGTGGAGAAGGCGAGCGGGAAGTTGCTGGCGCCGAAGACGGCGACCGGGCCGAGCGGGACCATCCGCTGGCGGATGTCGGAGCGCGGCAGCGGCGCCCGGTCGGGCATCGCGGGGTCGATCCGGACGCCGAGGTGGTCGCCCTGGCGGACGACACCGGCGAACATCCGCAGCTGGCCGGTGGTGCGGCCGACCTCGCCGGTGATGCGGGCGAGCGGCAGGCTGCTCTCCGCCACGGCCGCCTCGATGATCGCGTCCTTGTCGGCCTCGATCTCGGCGGCGACCGCCTCGAGGAAGTCCGCGCGCTGGGCGGGACTGGTGGCGCGGTACGACGCGAACGCCTCGACGGCGGCGGTGGTCGCGGCCTCGACGTCGGCGGTGTCCGCCGGCGTGCCGGCGATGATCGAGCGGGCCTGCTCAGCAGTGCTGGTCATGCGTTCCTCTCAAGCGGGGGCGTGCGGCGTACGTCGTCTCGACCGTACGTCGTCAGGAGATGCGGTCGATCAGGTCCTTGAGCTCGGCGACCTCGTCCTCACGCAGGTCGGTGAGCGGCGGCCGGACCGGGCCGGCCGGGCGACCGATGGCGGCCAGGCCGCCCTTGACGATGGACACGGCGTAGCCCTGGGTGCGGTCGCGGATGTCGAGGTAGGGCAGCACGAACTCGTTGAGCCGGCGGTAGACCTCGTCGCGGTCCTGGGCGACGACGGCGTCGTAGAACTCGATGGCCCACTGCGGCACGAAGTTGAAGAGCGCGCTGGAGTAGGTGCTGACCCCGAGCTGCAGCAGCGGCAGTGCGAAGGTCTCCGCGGTCGGCAGCCCGCCGACGTACATGAGGCGGTCGCCGACGCGGGCGTAGGTGCGGGTCATCTGCTCGATGGAGCCGACGCCGTCCTTGAAGCCGATCATCGTGGGGTTGCGGTCGGCAAGGACCGCGACGGCCTCGTCGCGCAGGACGGCGTTGGCACGGCTGTAGACGACGACGCCGAGGTCGGTCGCCTCGCAGACCCGGCTGACGTGCTCGACGAGCCCGGCCTGGCTGGCCTCGGTGAGGTAGGGCGGCATGAGCAGCAGGCCGTCGGCGCCGGCGGCCCGGGCGGCCTTCGCCTGGGCGACGGCGTTGGCGGTGCTGCCCGTGGCGGGGGCGAGGACGGGGACGGCGCCCGCGACCTCGTGCACGGCGGTGCGGACGACCTGGTCGGTCTCCTCCAGCGTCAGCGAGAAGCCCTCGCCCGTGCCGCCCGCGGCGAAGAGCCCGGCGACGGGGTACTGCGCGAGCCACGCGAGGTGCTTGCGGTAGCCCGCCTCGTCGAAGGACAGGTCGTCGGCGAAGTGGGTCACCGGGAACGACAGCAGGCCGCTCTTCAGCTGGGCGGCCAGGTCTGTCGGGCTGTACTCGGTCACGGCGGGTCCTTCTCGTCGTCGCGGGGCTACCGGAAGTGGCTAGCGGGAACGCCGGCTCCTCGCCGGTCCCATCACGCTAGGGCGCTGCGACGATGCCTGTCCAAGCCCGAATTTGTATCCGGCGATGCGTCCACAGCATCCACCGCGACCCCGGGCGGCCGTCTCCCGAGAACTGGGGAAAGGACCACCCGCCGGCCCGCATCGGGCGGGGCGTGACGACAGGGTGAGCCTCGGAGGAGTGCGGCACGTCCTGCCGGCCGGGGAGGAGATCGATGGCCAAGCCAGCCATCCTCGCGGTCGACGACGACCCGGCCGTCGTCGCGGCCGTGGTGCGGGACCTGCGGACCCGCTACGGCGAGGACCACCGGGTGCTCCGGGCGACGTCCGGCGCGGAGGCGCTCGAGATCCTGGCCGACCTCGTCCTCAAGGACCGCCCCGTCGCTGCGGTCGTCACCGACCAGCGGATGCCCGGGATGACGGGCATCGAGGTGCTGCGGGAGGTGCGGCAGCAGGCGCCCGACGCCAAGCTGGTGCTGCTGACGGCGTACGCCGACACGGACGTCGCCATCCGCGCGATCAACGACATCGCCCTCGACTACTACCTGATGAAGCCGTGGGACCCGCCCGAGGACCGGCTCTACCCGGTGCTCGACGAGCTGCTGCGCGACTGGGCGCACGCCCACCCCGACCGCGACTCCGAGGTGCGGGTCGTGGGCCACCGCTGGTCGGAGCGCACCCACGACGTCAAGTCCTTCCTTGCCCACAACCACGTCCCCTACCGCTGGCTGGAGGTGGACCAGAGCGAGGAGGCGACCCGCCTCCTCGACGTGGCGGAGGCGGGCGTCGACGACCTGCCGGTGGTGGCGCTCCCCGACGGTGTCGCGCTCCGGTCCCCGACCACGGTCGAGCTGGCCGACGCCCTCGGCCTGCGCACCCGGGCCGAGCGGCCGCTCTACGACCTCTGCATCGTCGGCGCCGGCCCCGCCGGCCTCGCCGCCGCCGTGTACGCCGCGTCCGAGGGGCTCCAGACGGTCGTCGTCGAGCGTGACGCCCCGGGCGGCCAGGCCGGGCAGAGCGCGTCCATCGAGAACTACCTCGGCTTCCCCAAGGGGCTGTCCGGCGCAGACCTCACGCACCGGGCGGTGGCGCAGGCCGCACGGTTCGGCGCCGAGATGGTGCTGGCCCGCGACGTGGTCGGCTTCGAGACCCGCGGTCCGGTGCGGGCCGTGCTCCTCGACGGCTCCACCGACATCGAGGCCCGGGCGGTGCTCGTGGCCAGCGGCGTCTCCTACCGCCGCCTCGAGGCCCCGGGCGTCGACGACGTCGTCGGGCGCGGCATCTACTACGGCGCGAGCGCCGGCGAGGCGAGCCAGACCCGCGGCGAGGACGTGTACGTCGTCGGGGCGGCCAACTCCGCCGGCCAGGCGGCGCTCAACTTCGCCCGCTACGCGAAGCGGGTGGTCCTCGTCGTCCGCGGCGCCTCCCTCGAGGCGTCGATGTCGCAGTACCTCGTCAGCCGCATCCTCACCACCCCCACCATCGAGGTCCGGCTGCGGACCGAGGTCGTCGGCGCCCGGGGCGACGGCCACCTCGAGGCGGTCACGCTGGCCGACCGGGGCTCCGGCACCGAGGAGGAGGTCGAGACCGGCTGGTTGTTCGTCTTCATCGGCGCGGCCCCGCGCACGGACTGGCTCGGCGACGCCGTGGCCCGCGACGGTCGCGGCTTCGTGCTCACCGGTCCCGAGCTGCCCCCGGGCCCGCAGGTCGGCTGGGCGCTGGAGCGCGCGCCGTACGCCCTGGAGACGAGCGTGCCCGGCGTCTTCGCGGCCGGCGACGTCCGCCTCGACAGCATGAAGCGCGTCGCCTCCGCAGTCGGCGAGGGCGCGATGTCGGTCTACCTGGTCCACCGCTACCTGGCGACGACCTGATGCTGTACGACGAGCTCCGCGCCCTCTCGCTGCTCGACGGGTTCACCGACGAGCAGGTCGCCGAGCTGGCCGGGTCGGGCGCCGAGGTCACCGTCGCGGCGGGCGAGCACCTCTTCGACGAGGGACGCCCCGCCGACGACTGGTGGGTGCTGCTCGAGGGCCACATCGACCTGGTCCGCCGCATCGGCCACGAGGAGGCTGTGATGGCGTCGATGACCGTGCCGGGCCAGTGGGCCGGCGGCTTCCGCGCCTGGGACGAGCACGGGGTCTACATGGGCAGCGGCCGGGCCATCGCACCGAGCCGGGTCTTCCGACTGACCGCCGAGGCGCTGGGCTCGCTCGGCGAGGCGTGGTTCCCCTTCGCCGTCCACCTGCTGCGTGGCCTGATCGGGACGGCGCGGCGCATCGAGCACAACGCCCGCCAGCGGGAGGCCCTGGTCGCGCTCGGCACCCTGGCGGCCGGTCTCGCGCACGAGATCAACAACCCCGCGTCCGCCGCGGTGCGGTCGGTCGGGGCGCTCGGGGACAGCAGCGACCACCTCCTCGAGTCGCTGCACCGGCTGGCGGCGGAGCAGATCACCGCCTCGCAGTTCGTGGCGCTCGACCAGCTGCGGCGGGCGATCGAGCAGGCCCCGGAGCCGACCGGCGTCGCGCTGGCCGACCGCGAGGACGAGCTCTCGACCTGGCTGGTCGACCACGACCTCGACCGGGACTGGGTGATCGCCCCCGCCCTCGCCGGCGCCGGCGCCGACCTCGCCTGGTGCGAGCAGGCGGCCGCGTCGCTGGAGGGGGCCGCCCTCCAGGCCGGACTGGAGTGGGTGGCCAGCGCGGTGACCATGGCCTCGCTGATCAGCGAGGCGCAGGACGCGACCCGGCGCATCTCCGACCTGGTCTCCGCGGTGAAGTCCTACTCGCAGCTCGACCGCGCGACGGTCCAGGAGGTCAAGGTCACCGACGGCCTCGAGAGCACCCTGATCATGCTGGGCCACAAGCTCCGCGAGGGCGTCACCGTGCGTCGCGAGTACGCCGACGACCTGCCCGTCGTCGTCGCCTCCCCCGGTGAGCTCAACCAGGTGTGGACCAACCTCGTCGACAACGCCGTCGACGCGATGGCGGGCGGCGGCACCCTGACGGTCCGGACGTACGCCGACGAGCACGCCGTCGTCGTCGAGATCGCGGACACCGGGCCGGGCATGACCCCGGACGTGGCCGCGCACGCCTTCGAGCCGTTCTTCACCACCAAGGAGGTCGGCCGGGGCACCGGCCTGGGGCTCGACATCTCGCGGCGGATCGTCGTCGAGCGGCACGGCGGGGAGATCACCGTCGACCCGGCTCCCGGTGACACCGTGGTGCGCGTGCGCCTGCCGCTACGACCGTCGGGCTGAGGCCTGCCGGCGTCCGTTCGAGCGAGCGGCCGTGCGCGTGTGGAGCCGGACGTGGGTGCCGGACGAGTCGGTGCCGACGTCCACGGCCGCGCAGAGCTGCCGCGCCAGCCACAGTCCGTAGCCGTGGTCGGACGGCTGGGCCGGGGGCAGCAGCCCCACGAGCGGGTCGGTCAGCCCCTGCCCGCTGTCCTGCACGTGGCAGACCCACGTGGCCCCCGCCTCGTACACGTGGAGGCGCGCGGGCGGCTCACCGTGCAGGAGGGCGTTGGTGAGCACCTCCGTCACCGCCAGCGCCAGGTCGTCGACCCGGCAGGGATCGATCCCGAGCTCGGCGCCACGGGCACGCACCAGCCGGCGCGCGCTCGACACGTCTGCCGGGGACGAGCAGTCGACGGTGGCGGCCTCCGGTGGCGGCGGCACCACGGCCGCCAACCCGGCGAGCAGGTCGGACGGGTCGTCGAAGCGCGCGTCCGGTGCCAGCACGCCGTCCGCGAGCACCACGCCGTGCGTGTGCTCGGCGATGTCCAGCAGGTGCGCCGGCAGCGAGCCGGCGTCGTAGGGGCACAGCAGGTCGACGTCGTGCCCGGCGAAGACGAGGTTGATCGCCGCCTCGAGCCGGCGGTAGTCGACCAGCTCGGCGGGGGTCCGCCCGGACAGGGTCTGCTCGGCGACCACGCACGAGCGGACACCGGGCGAGGTGGCGGCAAAGTCGAGCAAGACGCGATAGACGTTCCACTGCGGCGTGTAGGCGATCGTGTCCTCGACGAAGGTCACCTCGTCGGCGTCCCCACCCAGCACCGCGCGCAGCTGGTCCACCCGGCGCGCGGGCGCCATGACCAGGCCGCGGTGACCGCGCTCGAGCCCGTCGCGGAGGAAGCCGCCGGCCTCGGTCGCGTAGTGCCGGGCGCCGTCGTAGAACAGGCTGGAGTGCGTGGCGGAGGCGGTCATGACGACGCCCCGGGCCTCGTCGGGCGGCGGTCGGCGCGGGAGAACGCGCACCCGTGCGTCCGGGGCTCGGACGAGCCCAGGATCGGAACGGTGCCGCAGGAGCCCGGGCTCACTCCCGCACTGTAGGACAGGAACCCTCCACGGGCTACAGGTTGGCCGACACCGTCGGGCAGACTCGGGCGATGACCGCGTCGACAGCCGCCAGCGCCCGTGCGGCGGTCGAGGAGCTCCTCGAGCGGATCGACGTCGTCGAGCCCGGGATCAACGCGATCTGCACGCTGCACCCGGACGCACTGGCGCAGGCGGACCGGCTCGACGCCGAGGCCGCCGACCGGGACCCCCGGAGCCCGCTCCACGGTCGGGCCGTGCTCGTCAAGGACAACATCGACACCCACGACCTGGCGACCACGGCCGGATCCCTGGCGCTGGCCGGTACGCCGCCGCCGAGCCGGGACGCGGCCCTCGTGGAGCGCCTGCGCGCCGCCGGGATGATCGTGCTGGGCAAGACGAACCTCTCCGAGTGGGCCAACATCCGCGACGAGTCCTCGACGTCGGGGTGGAGCGCCTTCGGCGGGCTCACCCGCAACCCCTACGGGCTGAACCGGTCGGCGGGGGGCTCCAGCTCCGGCAGCGGCGCCGCGGTCGCGGCCGGCCTCGCCCCCTTCGCCGTGGGCACCGAGACCGACGGCTCGATCAGCTGTCCGGCGGCGTTCAACGGTTGCGTGGGGATCAAGCCGACCGTGGGGACCGTGCCCACCGCGGGTGTCGTGCCGGTCTCCCCCTCCCAGGACTCACCCGGACCGATGGCCAGGACGGTCCGGGACGCGGCCGCCCTGCTCACGGTGCTCGCCGCGGACGGCACCGACTACGCCGGGCACGCGGTGACGGGTCGGCTGGCCGGCGCCCGCGTGGGCGTGCCGCGCGCGACGTACTGGGGCTACTCCCCGCACGCCGACGCCGCCGCCGAGCGGGCGCTGGGCCTGCTCGCCGCCGCGGGGGCGACGATCGTCGACGACACCGACCTGCCGACGTACGGCGACGAGGTCGGGGACGACGAGCTGCTGGTGCTGCTGGCGGAGTTCCGTGCGGGGGTCGCGGACTACCTCGCGACCCGCACCGGTGACGTGCCCCGCACGTTGCAGGACATCGTCGCCTTCAACCGTGAGCACGCCGCGACCGAGCTGGCCCACTTCGGCCAGGGGCTCTTCGAGCAGGCGCTGGCCGGCCCGCTCGCCGGCAGCCCCGAGCACCGCGAGGCGCGGGCGAGGGGGGTCGCAGCCACGCGGACCGGCGGGATCGACCGGGTGCTGCGCGAGCACCGCCTGGACGCGCTGGTGACGCCGTCCTACCCACCCGCGAACCCCATCGACCTCGTCAACGCCGAGCACCTCGCCGGCGGCTGCACCGGTCCGACCGCGATCGCGGGCTACCCCCTGGTCACGGTCCCCACCGAGCTCGCCGCCGGCCTGCCGGTGGCCGTGTCGTTCTGGGGCACCGCCGGCAGCGAGGGCCGGCTGATCGAGATCGCCCATGCGTACGAGGTGGCCCGGGACCGGTCCAGCGGCCCGCTCGCCGCACCCACGTTCCCCGCGTTCGTCTGAGGGACCCCGGACCTCTTCGCGGTGCCCGGACGCACGAAGGGCCCCGACCGCGTGCGGTCGGGGCCCTTCGAGTGAGATCAGGAGACGCGAACGTTCTCGGCCTGGGGACCCTTGGGGCCCTGGGCCAGGTCGAACTCGACCTTCTGGTTCTCGTCGAGCGACTTGTAGCCGCCGGACTGGATCGCGGAGAAGTGGACGAACACGTCCTCGCCGCCGCCGTCCTGGGCGATGAAGCCGAAGCCCTTTTCGGCGTTGAACCACTTGACGGTGCCTGAAGCCATGATCTGTTCCTTTGTTTCGTCGGGGGGCAGTGTGCCCCTCGAGGCGCTGAAGACATCCACCTGTGCTGATGTCCAGCGAACCGAAAACCAGGAGTACAAGATACGAGCCGCACCATCGTGGGCGGCCAGGACGGCTTGCGGCCGACCCTTCAACAAGACCCACGATAGGGCATCGGGCGCGGGATCGGGATTTCGGCGACGCCCGTCCGGTCCGCGGCGACCCGTGACTAGGCTCCACCGGGTGAACGCCACCCTCGTCGCGAAGGACCTGTCGGGCGGGCACGGTCACCGGGTCCTCTTCGAGGGACTCGACCTGACGGTCGCCCCGGGTGACGTGATCGGCGTCGTCGGGGCCAACGGTGCCGGCAAGTCGACCCTGCTGTCCCTGCTCGGTGGGGTGACCCGGCCGATGGCCGGATCGGTGGACTGTGCGCCGCGGGACGCCTTCGTCGGGTTGCTCCCCCAGGAGCACGAGCGCGTGCCGGGCGAGACGGTCGCGCACTACCTCGCGCGGCGTACGGGCGCTGCCGAGGCGACCGCGACGATGGAGGCCGCCGCCGCGGCGCTCGGCTCGGACGAGCCGGGGGTCGACGACGCGTACGCCGTCGCGTTCGACCGGTGGATGGCGAGCGGCGCCGCCGACCTCGACGACCGGGTGCCGCCGGTGCTGGCCGACCTCGGGCTCGACGTCGGCCCCGAGGCGTTGATGACCGCCCTGTCCGGCGGCCAGGCGGCCCGGGTGGCGCTGGCCGCGCTGCTGCTCAGCCGCTTCGACGTCGTCCTGCTCGACGAGCCGACCAACGACCTCGACCTCGACGGGCTCGCTCGGCTGGAGTCCTTCGTGCAGGGCCTGCGCGGCGGCGTCGTGCTCGTCTCGCACGACCGGGAGTTCCTCGCCCGCTGCGTCACCCGGATCGTCGAGCTCGACCTGGCCCAGGGCCAGGTCTCCGTCTACGACGGCGGGTACGACGCGTTCCTCGAGGAGCGCGCCGTCGCCCGTCGCCACGCCCGGGAGGCCTACGAGCAGTACGCCGGGACGCGTGCGGACCTCGTGCAGCGGGCCCGCACCCAGCGGGAGTGGAGCTCGCAGGGCGTGCGCAACGCGATGAAGAAGAGCCCCGACAACGACAAGATCCGGCGCAAGGCGGCCACCGAGTCCTCGGAGAAGCAGGCGCAGAAGGTCCGCCAGATGGAGTCGCGGATCGCCCGGCTCGACGAGGTCGAGGAGCCGCGCAAGGAGTGGGTCCTGCAGTTCGACATCGCCGCCGCGCCGCGGTCCAGCGGGGTGGTCGCCACCCTCAACGAGGCGACGCGTCAGCTCGGCGACTTCCGGCTCGGTCCCGTCTCCGTGCAGGTCGACGCCGGCGACCGGATCGGCATCACCGGTCCCAACGGAGCCGGCAAGACCACGCTGCTCCGGCTGCTGCTCGGCGAGACGGACCCCGACAGGGGCTCCGCGTCGCTGGGTGCCTCGGTCGCGGTCGGCGTCATCGACCAGGCCCGCACCGGCCTCGACGACGCCCGGCCGCTCGGGGACGCCTTCGAGGTCGCCGTGCCGGAGATGGCGCAGGCCGAGGTGCGCACCCTCCTGGCGAAGTTCGGGCTCAAGGCCGACCAGGTCACCAGCGAGGTCGGACGCCTCTCCCCGGGCGAGCGCACCCGCGCGGCCATGGCGCTGCTGCAGGCCCGGGGGGTCAACCTGCTCGTCCTCGACGAGCCCACCAACCACCTCGACGTGCCGGCCATCGAGCAGCTCGAGCAGGCGCTGGCGTCGTACGACGGGGCGCTGCTGCTGGTCTCCCACGACCGCCGCCTGCTCGAGAACGTCCGGCTGGACCAGCGCTGGGACGTGGCCGCCGGGCGCGTCGTCGTACGGCACACCTGAACCCGGACGTAGCTGCTCCCTCCCCCGGGGTCGTAGTACCAAAGTGCCATTGCCCCCCGATCGGCACGCGACGACCGTGGAGACGATCTGTCGCGACCGCTCCGTCCTCCGGGATCGCCGGCGTCGGGTGCCAGGGACTCGGGACGCTCGGTCCGTGACTCCACAGACCCGTGATCCTTGGGGAGGACGTCAGATGGGACCCAGCAGGTTGTCCAGCAGCGCGGCGCTCGGAGCGCTGGCATTGACGATGGGACTGACCGGGCTCGTGCCGGCCGGTGCGACATCAGGAGCGGCGGCCACGGCCGAGGGCTCCCAGCGTGCGGCGGGTTCGCTGCGCATGGCCGTCGACGCGGTCGGCGGCGCCTCGGCGCTCCGGGGACTCAAGACCTTCCAGTACCGCGCCGGGGCGGAACGCTCGATCCTCGACGAGGGCGCGGTGCCGGGCAGTGGCGCCTCCCCGGCCGCCACGGTCGAGGCGCGCGTGCGCTACCGCCTCAAGGGGAGCAGGCCGCCGCGGGTCCGCATCGACAACGTGCGGACGTCGCTGGGCGTCGACCGTCCGGTGCGTGAGGTCCTGTCGGGGCGACGCGGCTACATCAGCGGCGTGGACGCCAACTTCTCGCAGCCGGCCACCAAGGCGATGACCTCCGACCGGTGGGCGGCCATCCACCGGGAGCAGGAGCTGCTCAACCCGCACGTGCTGCTGAGCCGGGCCCTGGACCGCCCGTCCCTGGCCAGCAACGGCGGCCAGCGCACCATCGACGGCCGTCGCTACCGGGTGCTGGTCCTGCGCGACGCCGTCGCCCCGATCGAGCTGTTCGTCGACGTGCGCAAGGAGCGGATCGCCATGCTGCGCACCACGCAGCACGACTACCTGCGCCGCGACGTGCCCGTCGAGGTCACCTACCGCGGCTGGCGTCGCGAGGACGACGGAGTGCGCTTCCCACGCCGGGTGGCGCTCACCTCCGACGGCTTCGAGATGGTGCGCGAGCGGCGTACGGAGGTCGACGTCAACCCGCGCATCAAGAGCCGCGTCTTCCGCTTCCCGAGCGCCGTGGACCCGGTGTACGACGCGGACCTCGCGGACATCGGCACGCGGACGAGCGAGTGGCTGCTGTCCTTCGTCGCCCTCGGCTTCATCAAGGACGGCGGGCAGCGCGCGATCAACCCGATCACCATCACCGACGGGACCACCACCGCAGCAGGCGTGAAGCTCCTCGGGGGCGTGGCCAACAACTCGCTGGTCGTGCAACGTCCCGGTGGTGTCGTGGTCTTCGAGGGCGCGCTGCACGACCACCGTGCCGAGGCCGTCATCCAGTACATCGAGGACAGCCCCGACTTCACCGGACCGATCACGCACGTCGTGACGACGCACCACCACGCCGACCACGCCAGCGGGATGCGCCCGTACGTCGCGCTCGGCGCGACCGCCGTCGTGGGCGAGCAGGCCGTGCCGTTCTTCCAGCAGGTCTTCGCGGACCGCGGCTCGACGGTCCTGCCCGACCGGCTGGACGGGACGACCGTCGCCGCCAACGTCCAGGGCGTGCCCGCCGCCGGGCTCTCGCTGCCGAACGGCATCCAGGTGTTCCCGCTGCAGACTGAGCACTCGGTGGACATGGTGGTGCCCTACGTGGCCGACCAGGGGATCCTCTTCACGAGCGACACCTACTCGCCGCCCGGGCTCCCCTCTCCGTCCGACGCGAACGCGCAGGCGATCGCCGCCATGGTCAAGGCGCGGGGGCTCACCCCGAAGTGGATCGCCGGCGGGCACGGCACGTTCATCTCGTACGCCGCCTTCAAGGCCGCCCTCGGGATCCCGTGACGCGGTGACCATCTCGTTGCCGATCTGTGCATCGCCTGTGCACCACTGGTGACGATCACGAGGTAGATTCGTCCCCAGAACCGCCCACGGACCCGAGACCGTGGGCGGTTCTACTTTTCCCGGGGCCCCGAACGCGCGCCCCGGACCAGCGCGTCGAGGCGCTCCAGCGCCGGCCGCGTGTGGGTGGCCAGCCTCGCGCGGGCGTCGTCCAGGGCCGCCGACGACGGTTGGTCCGGCGTGACCCGCGTCGGGTTGAGTGCCACCCCGTCCGCCCACTGCTTGATGTCCTTCTCGGCCGAGAAGGACAGCGTGGCCCGGGTGCCACGGACGTTCATCTCGGCCCACTGCGCCATCGAGTCGCCGTAGTTGGACGGCGGGCACAGCCGGTTCTTCTCGTCGTCGTCGGCGCGGGTCGCCTCGACGTACCCGACCAGCGCAGCGCCGAAGCACGGGAAGCCGGCGCGGACGGGCTGGAGGGTGATGTCCCGCGGGCGCCAGACCGGGACGAGCGGTGGGTACTTCAGGCCGTCGGCCGCGCAGTGCACGACCAGGGCGTCATCGGCGATGCCGATCGTCGTCCCCTCGATCATCTCGAGCTTGCCGCGACCGACCGAGGTGATGTGCCCGCGGCGTACGACGTCCTCGATGGTGCGCAGCAGGTCGAGCTCCCACGTCGCCAGGGTGGGGGCCTTGGCCATCGTCGGCATCACCGAGCGGTCGACGCGGAGCATGATGTCGTGCTCCTCCAGCCGGAGGAACAGGTCCTCGAGGGACGTCGACGCGGCCGCCGACTGCATGAGGTCCGCCGCCATCCCCAGGAAGATCGTGAGGTCGGGCTGGACGAGCGCCCGGTTGAACATCCACGGGTCGCGCGGGCGCACCCAGCAGATCGCGTCCGGGTCCACGCCGCGCGCCATCAGCCAGATGCAGGCGTCCGTGGCGGTCTTGCCCGAGCCCACGACGATGTACTGGCTGGGCGTCTCCTCCAGGCGGGCGAGGTCGTTGACCGGCACCACGCGGACGCCGTCGCCGACGCCGAAGGGAGGCGGCACCTCCGCGGGGATGCTCGGCGCGAGGTAGTGCGCGTTGACGATCCGGCAGGTCTCCGGCACCCGGAACGTGGCTCCCGAGATGCGCGAGACCACGGTGCGGTCACCGTCGTGGTCGCTGTTGGGGAAGAAGTCGACGCGGCCGGTCTCCCGCATCCGGTCGAGCGCCCGGGCGTAGTACGCCGTGATCTCCGCCTGGGTGGCGCGCTCCTGCAGGCCCGCCTCGGGACCGTGCTGCTGGAGCTGGCCGCCGCCGAGCAACGTCGAGGGGACGCCGTAGAACGCGGAGGACTGGTGCAGCTGGACGAACGGGTACGCCTCCAGCCAGTGCCCGCCGACCCCGTGCCGGCGGTCCACGAGCGCCACCCGGGCGTCGGAATGGTCGATCAACGCGTCCGTGAAGGCCATCCCCATCGCCCCGGCCCCCACCACGAGGTAGTCCACATCGAGCGTGCGCGTCATGGGTCCACCGTCGCACCCGTCGTACGCCGCGTCCACGGTGCACTCGGGCTAGCGCAGGGCGTAGCGTGCCGCCGTGACCTCGGACGTGCTGCTCGTCGGCTGCGGAGACCTCGGCGCGGCGGTCGGCCTGCGGCTCGCCGACCGCGGGCACGACGTGCTGGCGCTGCGGCGCAACGCGACGCTGGTGCCGCCCCCGCTGCGCGGGCTGTCCGTCGACCTGACGCGCGAGGTCCCCGCCCTGCCGGACCTCGAAGCGCGGTACGCCGTCGTCGCCCTCACCGCCCGCCCGCGGACCGAGGAGTCCTACCGGGCGACGTACGTCGACGGCATGCGACGCGCGCTCGACGCGCTGGCCGCGACCGGTACGCCGCCGGAGCGGGCGTTGCTGGTCTCCTCGACCGCCGTGCACGGCAGCCACGACCGGCCTCCCCTCGACGACGAGACGACTCCCCCGCGACCGGCCGACGGACCGGGGCGGATGCTGCTCGCGGCCGAGGAGCTCTTCCACGAGCGGCTGCCCACGGCGACGGTGCTGCGGCTGTCGGGCCTGTACGGCGGCTCCAGCACCCGACTGCTCGACACGGTCCGCGAGGGGCGGGTCACCGACCCGCACCGCTGGACCAACCGCATCCACCGCGAGGACGCCGCCGACGCGGTCGTGCACCTGCTGACCCGTCCCGAGGCACCCGAGCGGCTCTACCTCGGGACGGACGACGAGCCCGCGCAGCTGGGTGACGTCGCGGCGTACCTCGCCGAGCAGCTCGGCGCTCCCGCCCCGCCCTCCGCCGACCCGGACCAGGGGCACGGCAAGCGGCTCTCCAACGCGCGACTGCGCGCGACCGGGTGGGTGCCCTCGCGACCGAGCTACCGCGAGGGGTACGCCGGGGTGGGCTGAGGGGGCTCGGCCGACCCGTGCGAGCTGCGTCGCTGGGTGACGCAGGTCCCAGGTCGCGGCGGGAAGGATCGGGGAAACTCGACTCGCCCCACGCGGGACGATGTTCCCCGATCGTGAGAGGTGCGGCCTACTCGACGGCGAGGTGGACGCGGCAGGTGTTGCCGGCGTGCAGCCCCTCGGCCGCGCGGACCGGCTTCTTGAGGGGCAGGACGTAGCGGCCGAGCTCGGAGTCGGGGAACACCGACGTACGCCAGGTCGTGGAGCCGATCGTCACGACCACCCGGATGCTGCCGAAGCCCTCGCGGGGGCCGGCCTCGACGGAGAGGTCGTCGGAGACGTCACCGGGCAGGGTGAGGAAGTGCCACGAGCCGGGGTCGCCCGGGGAGTGCTCCCAGACGTCAGCATCGAAGACGTGCCCGGCCACGGCGATCAGCCGGCCGGGAGGGTGACCGTCATGGTGGTGCCGGCGCCGAGCGCGGAGTCGACGTCGATCCGGCCGCCGTGGCGGCGGACGATCCGGTCCACGATGACCAGGCCGAGCCCGCTGCCCGGGCGGGACAGGGCCTCGGGGTTGCGGGAGCGGAAGAACTCGCGGAACAGGCCCGCCTGGTCGTCCTCCGAGATGCCCAGCCCGTGGTCGACGACGCTCAGGGCGACCCGCGCCCCGTCGCCGGCCCCCTCGACGGCGGCGCCATCGACGGCCAGGCCGATGGCGACGGAGCTGCCGTCCTCGGAGTACTTGAGCGCGTTGCTCACCAGGTTGGCCAGCATCCGGTGCAGCTCGTCGGGACGACCCGGCACGAGCAGGCTGCCTGCCGGGAGGGACCGGGTGAGGGTGATCGACCGGCTCGCGGCGGCGTGGGCGCACTCGTCCTCGACGTCGAGCACGACCTGGCGCAGGTCGACCGGCACCGGGTCGAAGGCCGCGTCCGGGTCGGACACGTGGGCCACGGTGAGGAGGTCGTCGATCACGCCCTCGATGCGACCGGCACCCCGGATCGCCGACTCGACCGAGCGGCGGCCGTGGTCGGTGAGGGTCTCGTCCTCGAGCAGCTCGAGGTTGCCGACCACGGAGCTGAGCGGGTTGCGCAGCTCGTGGGCCACGGTGCTGACGAGCTCGCTGCGATAGCTGTCGAGGTCACGCAGCCGGGTGACGAGCGCCCGCTCGGCGTCGCGCTGCCGGGCGTTGGCGACGGCCCGCCCGAGGTCGCGACCGATGTCGAGCGCGGCGTCGTACTCCACCTCGGTCCACGCCTGGTTGTCCGAGACCCGGGAGAGGGCGAGGAAGCCGAGGCACTCCAGGCCGGCCCCCAGCGGGACGAAGAGGATCGAGCCGATGTGGATGCTGTCGAGGAAGTCGAGCATCTGCGTCGCCTCCTCGGGCTCGAGCCCGGGGTGGTCGGCGCGGCTGGCGGAGAAGTGGGCGACGTACTGGTCGGCCCAGTAGCGGTGGGCCAGCCGGACCAGCACCTCGTCGAGCTCGTCCAGCACGGGTCGGCCGTGTCCACCCTCGGCGAACCACGTGCTCGACGTGGTGCCGTCCGACTCGAAGGCCGAGAGCCACATGCCGACCGCGTCGAAGGACGAGACGACCGCCGCCCGGCAGGCCGCGATCACCCGCTCCAGCGAGGACTCCCCCATCGCCCGGCGCACCATCTCGCGCGCCTCGGTGGCCATCCGCACGCGCTCGGAGAGCACCTCGCGCTCGAGGGCGAGGAGGACCGAGCTGCGGGCGACGTCGGCGTACCTCGCGAGCACCTCGCGCTGGTGGGGCCCCGGACGCAGGCCGTCGACGGGCGCGTCGACGGTGAGCAGCCCGCGGAGCTCGCCCGCGTCGTCGTACAACGGGGCGGCGAGCAGGTCGAGCGGGTGCCAGCCGTCGGGGCCGGCAACGGGGTCGAGGTCCGGGACGTGGCTGTACTCGAGGACCTCGTCACCGACCCGCTCGTGCGGCACGAACCGCAGGTCTCCCCAGTCGTCGGCCTTGGCGAGCTCCTTCTCCAGGACCTCCACCGGGAGCCAGGTGCCGACCAGGTCGGCCAGCTCGGGGCCGGACGTGGCGACCACCTCGAGCTGGTCCCCACGACGCACGCTGATGGCCGACTGGGCGAAGCCGGCGAGCGTGGCCGCCCCCTCCGCGAGGACCTGGAGGGAGGCCCGGGTCGGGGCGTCGGACCACGAGTCCGCGGCGTCCGTGCCGCGCGCCCGGGACTGCACCACACCGTCTCCCATCCTGTGTCGATCCCCGTCGACACCGTTGCCCGTCGACGCCACAGCGTAGTGAGGACATGGGCGCGCGGGCCCGGAACGTGTCAAGACGTCCATGACACCGTAGGGCCTCGGTCGCCCCGCCCGCCGTCCCCGGGAGTCCGGCGGGTCCGCCGGGGGTCGAAACGGCCTCCGAGGCTGGGCGTGACGCCTAGAATCTGTACGTGAACGACGTCCACGTCATCGCGTACTACGCCGACGACCCCACGCGGAGCTACCAGCTGATCCAGTGGCTGGAGGTCCTCGAGACCCTGCACGCCCACCACCCGGTGGGGATCGTGGTCCGCGACCCCGACGTCGCGACGCTGCTGCGCGAGCGCACGGGCCTCCCGATCTTCACCGCGCCGTCGTTCCCCGAGCTGACCGAGCTGTACGACGCGCTCGACGCCAAGGTCGCGCTCTACTGCAACAACTCGATGCTCAACTTCCAGTCGCTCATCGACGGGCGCATGCTGCACGCGCACATCAACCACGGGGAGAGCGACAAGCAGTCCATGGCGAGCAACAACGCCAAGGCCTACGACCGTGTCTTCGTCGCCGGCGAGGCCGCCGTGCAGCGGCACATCGAGGGGCTGCTGGAGTTCGACACGCGCCGCCTGGTGCGCGTCGGCCGGCCGCAGCTCGACCTCCGGCCCGCGTCGCTGCTCGCGCCGACCACGCGTCGTACGGTCCTCTACGCGCCCACCTGGGAGGGCGATGCCGACTACAACGACTACACGTCGCTCGACACCATCGGCACCCGCATCGTGCGCGCGATCCTCGCTGTCCCCGACGTGCGCCTCGTCTACAAGCCGCACCCCAAGGTGACGACCAGCCTCACGCCCGCCGTGCAGGAGGCGCACCTGGCGATCCTGCAGATGGTCGCGGCGGCCACCGCCCGCGAGCCCGAGGCGGGACACACGTCCGTGCTGCGCGGTGACATCCTGGCCGTGATGCCCGACTGCGACGCGATGGTGACCGACGTGTCATCGGTCGGGCTCGACTGGCTCTACCTGCGCACCGAGGCGCCGATCCTCATCACCGACCGGCACCAGGACGCCGAGCGCTTCCGCCAGGACGTCCCGGTGAGCCGGTGCGCCGACGTCGTCGACGAGTCCACGGTGGCCGGGCTGGCCGAGCTCCTGGCCTCACGGCTCGACCACGACGAGCACCACCTGGCCCGGCTGGCGATGCGGCACTTCTACTTCGACGACCTCCAGGTCGGCGACAGCACCACCCGCTTCCTCGACGCGGTCGGCGAGCTGGCCGCACTGCGCGACCAGCTGCTCAGCAGCCGCCTGCACGGGGACGCGATCACGGCCTGAGGCTCGATCTCATGCGCAGGCCTCATCCGTTGTGGGGATTCGCACCGCCGACACCACCGGCGGTGACCCCGCAGCCGCCAGCATCCGTAGCGTGACGACACCTGCCGCTCGCTTCCCCATCGACGTGTCCGTCGCGCCCGCCCTGCGGCATGCCCGGTGGCGGCACTGGTGGCGCGGCGGCTGGCCGCCGCTGATCGTCGCCCTCGTGTGCGCCGGGGCGTACGCCCTGTTCCTCGTCATGCCCTACTACGTCAACGACCTCGACAGCTTTCCGCTCGAGGAGGTGGCCATGGGCTACCACGACCCAAAGGACCTGTGGCCGTACGCGCAGGGCGGGTGGGCGTCCTTCCGCCTGGCCGGGATGGTGACCTTCCTCCTCGGTCCGGCCCTCGCCCTGGCGACGCTCGCCTGGGCCGTGGTCCGCACCCGGCAGGGCATCGCGGCGGGCGACCTGCGCCGGACCGCGCCGGCCCTGGTCGCCGCCGCGGTCGCGGTCGGCACGATGGGCTGGCTGTTCTCCCCGTTCGGGCGGGCGCTGATGTCCTGGTTCCTCGACTGAGCAGGAGCGGCTGCTAGCCCGCGACCTGCGTGACCACGTCGAGCACGCGGCGTACGACGGGGGTGACGACCTCCCGTGACCACACGGCGTAGAGCTCGACCGGCCGGTCGGGGTCGGCGTCGAGCCGGGTGTCGCCGCCACCGTGGGCGAGGTCCTTGAAGACCACACCCTCGACCTGGAGCGACGTCGCGGAGGCGGGCGCGAGCGCGAGGCCGCGGTCGGCAGCCACGAGCAGCATCGCGGTCAGCACCTGGTGCACGCGCTGCTCGATGCGCGGGTGCGCGTTGGCGAGGAAGCGCACCGAGAGCTCGTGGAAGTAGCGCGACTGCTGGGGGTGGTAGCCGATCACCGGCTGTCCGTCGAAGTCCTGCGGCGTCAGCGGACGGTCGAGCCCGGCCAAGGGGTGGTCGGTCGGCACGACGGCCATCAGCGGCTCGCGCAGGACGACCTTGGACGACAAGAGGGAGGTGTCGAAGGGCGGGCGCGCGAGCCCGATGTCGAGCTCGCCGCGCCGGATGCCGTCGACCTGGGCCTGGGTGACCCGCTCGGACAGCAGCACCTCGACGTCGGGCAGCGCGGCGGTGAGCCGACGCAGCAGCGGGCCGAGGATGGAGATGGCGGAGACCGCGGTGAAGCCGAGACGTACGACGCCGGCCGCGCCCGCGTCCACGCGCCGGGCCAGGTCACCCGCGCCCTCTACGAGGTTGAGCAGCCGGTAGGCCTCGTCGAGGAAGGCCGCCCCGGCGCCGGTGAGCTCGACCCGGCGGTTGTCGCGCTCGAGGAGCTGGGCGCCGACGGACTTCTCCAGCTTCTGGATCTGGCGCGACAGCGGGGGCTGGGTCATCTGGAGCCGCTCGGCGGCCCGGCCGAAGTGCAGCTCCTCGGCGACGGCCACGAAGGACCGCACCTGGTCGAGGGTGATCACGGGGCCGAGCCTAGTCGACGATGCGCGCCGCATATCATTCCATGCCGAATCGGGCTTGGACGCGCATCGACGCGGGTACCTAGTGTCGGCGGTCACATCACATTCCAAGGAGCACAGCATGCGCAAGCACCTCAGCCTCGGAGCGGTCGCCACCTTCGCCGTCGTGGCCCTCACCGCCTGCGGCGGCGTCCAGAACACCGCGGGTGGCGGCAGCGACTCCGGCGAGTACCCGTCGGGTGCCGTCGAGATGCCGGTCGGCGCCGACCCCGGCGGCTCCTCCGACCTGATCAGCCGCCAGATCTCGGCGGGCCTGACCGCCGAGCTCGGCGGATCCTTCCCGGTGATCAACCGTTCGGGCGCCAACGGCGCCCTGGCCGCGGCCGAGGTCGCCAAGGCCGAGCCCGACGGCTCCACGATCTCCGTGCAGAACGCGTCGCTCTTCGCCATCACCCCGCTCGCGGTCAGCGAGGACGAGGTCACCAGCATCGACGACTTCGAGGTCGTCCAGGGCGTCTCGCGCGACGACTACGTCCTCGTCGCCAGCAAGGGCAGCGGCTTCACCTCGATCGACGACTTCGCCAGCGCCGACAAGAAGATCACCTACGGCACCACCGGTGTCGGCACCGGTGCCCAGCTCGCCTGCGCGCTGACCTTCAACGTCAACGACACCCCCGCCGAGGCGATCCCCTTCGACGGCGGCGCCCCCGCCCTCACCGCTCTCCTCGGCGACCAGGTCGACACCGCCTGCCTGCAGGTCGGCGAGGCCATCGAGAACATCGAGGCCGGCAAGATCGTCCCGATCACCGTCTTCGGCCCCGAGCGCGTCGAGTTCCTCCCCGACGTGCCCACGGCGCAGGAGTCGGGCCTCGACGTCGAGGTCGCGCAGTACCGTTTCATGACCGTGCCGAAGGGCACCCCGCAGGACGTCCAGGACGCCATCGCAGAGGCCATGCAGGCGACGTTCGAGACCGAGGAGTACCAGGCCTTCAACGAGCAGAACAACCTCACCCCGATGGAGATCTCGGGTGACGAGGTCGTCACGCAGCTCGAGGAGGACACCCAGCGGTACGCCGACCTGGTCGAGGAGTACGGCATCGACCTGGGCGACGCCAGCTGACGCACGCTCCACCCGCCGCACCCGGAACCGACGAGACGAGATGACCATGAGCGAGCGCGAGACGCGGACGGCCGACGAGCCGGACATCCTGGCCGAGCTCCAGGCGGAGGTCGCCCGCGACCTGGCCGAGGAGCGACCGCCCGCCGGCGGACCGGCGTACCAGGTGATCCCGGCGCTCGTGGTCCTCGTCCTCGGTGCGGGTGCGGCGTACCTCGCCCACGGCTACGGGCTCGGGTCGCTGCGGCGGCCCGGCCCGGGGCTGTGGCCCTTCGCGGTCTCGGTCCTCATCATGGTCCTCGCGGTGGTGCTGCTGGTCGTCGGCCGCACCCTCGAGGACGCGGAGAAGTTCACCCGGTCCAGCCTGCTCGTCCTGGTCGGCGGCGCAACGTTCGTCGGCCTCGGCCTGCTCCTCCCGACCCTCGGCTTCGAGATCCCGGCGATCCTGCTCGGGATCGTGTGGCTGCGGTTCCTCGGCGGCGAGACCTGGCGCAGCACGATCGTCATCTCGGTCGCCACGACCGCAGCGTTCTACGTGCTGTTCCTCTACGGCCTCAAGATCCCGCTGCCCCACCTGATCGCCTTCTGAGCGACGAGAGGAGACCCTGATGGACTTCAACGCCTTCATCGACGGCTTCGCGGTCGTGACCCAGCCGACCAACCTGATGTACTGCCTGATCGGCGTCCTGATCGGCATGCTCATCGGCGTGCTGCCGGGCCTCGGCCCCGCCGCCACGATGGCCATCCTGCTGCCGATCGCCTACGGCGCCGCCTCCGACGGCAACCAGGTGGCGGCCATCATCATGCTCGCCGGCATCTACTACGGCGCCCAGTACGGCGGCACGATCACCTCGGTCCTGCTGCGCATCCCCGGTGAGGCCAGCTCGGTGGTCACCGTGTTCGACGGCTTCGCCCTGGCCAAGCAGGGCAAGGCCGGCACGGCCCTCGGCATCGCCGCCATCGGCTCCTTCATCGGCGCCACCGTCTCCATCATCGGCCTGACGTTGCTCGGCCCGATCGTCGCGAGCTACGCCCTCGACTTCGGCCCTCCGGAGTACGCCGCCCTCGCGCTGCTCGGCGTCCTGCTCGTGGCCACCGTCGGCAACGGCAACACCGTCAAGGCGCTGGTCGCCGCGGCGATCGGCCTGCTGCTCGCCACCGTCGGCAGCGACAGCTTCAGCTCGGCCGACCGGTTCACGTTCGACAGCCTCGAGCTCCAGAGCGGCATCGACTTCGTCGTGGTCGCCATGGGCCTCTTCGGCGTCGGCGAGATCTTCTACAACCTCGAGGAGCGCCACGGCAAGCCGCACGTGCCCGCCGCGATCGCCAACATCTGGCCCTCCCGCAAGGACCTCAAGCAGTCGTCGCCGGCGATCGCCCGCGGCTCGGTCATCGGCTTCTTCCTCGGCGTGCTGCCCGGCGGCGGCGCCGTGATGGCCTCGCTGGCGGCGTACGCCGCGGAGAAGAAGGTCGCCAAGGACCCCTCCCGCTTCGGCCGCGGCGCCATCGAGGGCGTCGCCGGCCCCGAGTCGGCCAACAACGCCGCCGCCACGTCGTCGTTCATCCCGCTGCTCACCATCGGCATCCCGGCCAACGCCTCCATGGCGATGCTGTACGCCGCGCTGCTGGTCGTCGGCGTCGCGCCCGGCCCGCAGCTGATCGACGAGCGCCCGGACCTGTTCTGGGGCGTCGTCAACTCGATGTACATCGGCAACCTGATCCTGCTCGCGCTGAGCATCCCGCTGGTCGGCATCTTCGTGAAGATCCTGCGGGTGCGGCCGGCGATCCTGGCCCCGATCACCGCGCTCATCACGATCCTGGGCGTCTACACGATCAACAACTCGGTCTTCGACATCTTCGTGATGATCGCCTTCGGCATCGTCGGCTACCTCATGAAGAAGACCGGCTTCGAGCCCGGTCCGATGGTGCTGGCCTTCGTGCTCGGGTCGCTCGTGGAGTCGAGCTTCCGCCGCTCGATGCTGCTCTTCGAGGGCGACCCGACCGGCTTCGTCACCCGGCCCATCTCCGGGGTGATCATCGTCTTCATCGTCATGGTGATCGCGCTGCCGGTCATCCAGCTGGTGCTGCGGCGCCGGCCCCCCTCGAACACCCCCTCCGACACCAGCGAGCACCACGACCAGGAAGCAGGCGTGCGATGACCGTCCTCATCGGCTACGTGCCCACCCCCGTCGGCGAGGCGGCCCTCGAGGCCGGGCTCGCCGAGGCGGCCGCCCACGGCGAGGACGCGGTGGTCCTCAACAGCCCGCGCCGCGGCAGCACCGTCGACGCCCGGCTCGTCGGACCCGAGGACGAGGCCCGCATCGTCGCGGCCGCGGCCGCGCTCGGCGTCACCGCGTCGGTCGACCACGCCGACCACGGCGCCGACATCGTCGACGCCTTCGCGACCGCCGTCGAGCGCACCGGCGCCCGGCTGGTCGTGATCGGGCTGCGCCGCCGCTCGCCCGTGGGCAAGCTGGTGATGGGCAGCGACGCACAGCGCCTGCTGCTCGAGCTCGACGCGCCGGTGCTGGCCGTCAAGCCCGCCCGATGAGCCCCTCGAGGATCTCGCGGGTCGTCGTCACCCCGGTCGCCTTCGCCGACCCGCCGCTGCTCAACGTCGTCGGCGTGCACCAGCCGTGGGCGCTGCGCGCGATCGTCGAGGTGCACACCGACTCCGGCCTGGTCGGGCTCGGCGAGACGTACGCCGACGAGGCCCACCTCGCGCGGCTGTCCGCCGTCGCCGCGTCGCTGGGCGGCATCGACCCGTTCGACCTCGCCGCCGTACGCCGCGTGGTCGTCGACGTCCTCGGCCGGGAGACCGGCGGTGCGGGCGCGAGCTTCGGCGGGATGCTCGACGTGAAGTCCGCCGTCGACACCGTGCACTCCCCCTTCGAGGTCGCCTGCATCGACCTCCAGGGCCACGAGACCGGCCGCCCGGTGAGCGAGGTGCTCGGCGGTCGGGTCCGCGACTCGGTGCCGTTCAGCGGCTACCTCTTCTACAAGTGGGCCGGCCACCCGGGCCTCCCCGACGACGAGTGGGGCGAGGCGCTGACGCCCGAGCAGCTCGTCGCGCAGGCGCACCGGATGGTCGACGGCTGGGGCTTCGGCTCCCTCAAGCTCAAGGGCGGCGTGCTGCCGCCGTCGGAGGAGTGCGACGCGATCGAGGCGCTGCGCGACGCCTTCCCCGACCTGCCGCTGCGGCTCGACCCCAACGGCGGGTGGACGGTCGACACGTCGGTCGCCGTGGCCTCGCGCCTGTCCGGGGTCGTGGAGTACCTCGAGGACCCGACCCCCGGAATCGAGGGGATGGCCGCGGTCTCGGCGCGCACCGACGTGCCCCTCGCGACCAACATGTGCGTCATCGCGATGGAGCACCTCCCGCTGGCGATCGCGGCCGACGCCGTGCAGATCGTGCTGTCCGACCACCACCTCTGGGGCGGCCTGCGCCGCTCGCAGCTGCTGGCCGGGATCACCGAGACGTGGGGCCTGGGGCTGTCGATGCACAGCAACTCGCACCTCGGCGTCTCGCTCGCCGCGATGACCCACCTCGCCGCCGCGTCGCCGACCCTGACCTACGCCTGCGACACCCATTACCCGTGGAAGACGCAGGACCTCATCAAGCCGGGCGTGCTGTCGTTCTCCGACGGAGCCCTGTCGGTGCCCACGGGTCCCGGCCTCGGCGTCGAGCTCGACCGGGACATGCTCGGGCTGCTGCACGAGCAGTACCTCGAGTGCGGCGTACGACGTCGCGAGGACACCGTCTACATGCGGACCATCCAGCCGGACTTCGAGGTCAACACCACCCGCTGGTGAGGCGCGACCGGGCACTTCCGGCACGCTGGAATGTGCCGACCGGGCAGTTCCCGACTCTCGGACGGGGGACGCTGGAGGCGGTCGGGCCCCCTGAAGTTCCACGCAGGTGCGTCGAAGTCGGGGAGCTTCACCGAGTGAGGGCAGCAGTTCCACTCAGGTGCGTGGAACTCCATGCCGGAGATCAACCTCACGCAAGTGCCCGGTCAGCGGGTGAGGCGCCGGCGGGTGTTGCCCAGGTGCAGGCGCATGGCAGCGCGGGCGGTGTCGGCGTCGCCGGCGAGGATCGCGGCGGCGACGTTGTCGTGCTCGCGCTGGACCCGCTCGACGTGCGTGGCGTCGGTCATCGTGTACTCGTCGCCGAGGCGGGTGCGCGGGAGCATGATCATCATCGGGCCGAGCGAGTCGAGCAGGTCGACGTAGAAGCGATTGTCCGTGGCGGCCGCGATCGCCCGGTGGAAGGCGAAGTCCGCCTCGACGGCCCCCTCGTGGCCGGCCGCCGTGAACGACTCGTGCGCCGCGGTGATCGACGCCGAGGAGTCCGGCGTGACCCGGGAGGCCGCCAGGCCGGCGGCCTCGGTCTCGACCCCGATCCGGAAGTCGACCATCGCCAGCACGTCGTGGTGGCTGCGGATCGCCGACGTCTCCAGGGTGAACGACGAGGGCTCGGGCACGGCGAGCACGAAGGAGCCGCGGCCCTGGAAGGTCTCGACCAGCCCCTCGGCCTGCAGCCGGGACACCGCCTCCCGCACGACGGTGCGGGAGACGGCGTACTCCTCGATGAGCTCGGCCTCGGACGGCAGCTTGGCGCCGGGGGCGAGGTCGCCGCGCAGGATCTTGTCCTTGAGCCCGGCGACGACGTGCTGCGGGCGGGTCCTCATGGGCCGCATCATGCCTGCCGTCCGGGCGCCGGGGGCCGTCAGGCCCCGAACGTCACCGTGTCCTCGGTGTGGGCGCGCATCTGCTCCGACAGCGTGAAGCCGAGGCCCGGACGCTGCGGCACGAAGATCTGCCCGTCGCGGATCTCGACGGACTCGTCGAACAGCGGGTCGAGCCACTCGAAGTGCTCGACCCACGGGTCGGTGGGGTACGCCGCGGCGAGGTGCAGGTGGATCTCCATCGCGTAGTGCGGGGCGAGCGCGAGGCCGCGGTGGGCCGCGATCGTGGCGAACTTGAGGAACGGCGTGATGCCGCCGATGCGCGGGGCGTCGGGCTGCACGATGCCGCGGTAGCCCGCGTCGAGCAGCGCCATGTGCTCGGCCACCGACGTCAGCATCTCGCCGGTCGCGATCGGGGTGTCAAACTCCTGCGACAGGTCCGCGTGGCCGACGGCGTCCCAGGCGTCGAGGGGCTCCTCGATCCAGATCAGGTCGTGCTGCTCGAGCTCGCGGCACATCCGGCGGGCGCGGGCGCGGTCCCACTGCTGGTTGGCGTCGACCATGAACGGCCCGTCGCCGAGGTGCGCGCGCATCGCGGCGACGCGCTCGAGGTCGAGGCGCCAGTCGGGCTGTCCGACCTTGATCTTGATGCCCGCGATGCCGGCCTCGAGCGACGCGGACGCCTTCTCCTTCATCTCCGACAGCGACGCCTGGAGGAAGCCGCCGGAGGTGTTGTAGACACGGCACGAGTCGCGGTGCGCCCCGAGCAGCTTGGCCAGCGGCAGGTCGGCGCGGCGGGCCTTGAGGTCCCACAGCGCGACGTCGAGCGCGGCCACGGCCTGGGTCGCGACCCCGGAGCGGCCGACGGAGGCGCCGGCCCACATCAGCGACTCGTAGATCTTGGCGATGTCGCTCGGGTCCTGCCCGATCGCGACCTCGGCGACCTCCTTGAGGTGGGCGAACTGCGCCTTGCCGCCCGCGCGCTTGGAGTAGGAGAACCCCATGCCGGTGAGGCCCTGCTCGGTGGTGACCTCGACGAAGAGCAGCACCGTCTCGGTGAGCGGCTTCTGCTTGCCGGTGAGCACCTTGGCATCGCTCACCGGGTTCGCGATCGGCAGGACGACGTGGGACAGCTTCAGGCTGCGGATGGAGTCGGACATCGGGGTTCCTTCGGGGAGGGCCAACTTGTATGATGAGTTGAGAACTTATCCGATGAGTGAGGTGCTGTCCAGAGATGACGACCGTCAGGCGGGTCCCCCGGTGGGCCGACGTGGCTCCCTTCCTCGTGACCCGGCCGTGGTCCCCGGACCCCGTCGTACGCCGCCTCGCACGCTGCGTGTGCGTCGACGACCTGGCCCGTGAGGCCCGCCGCCGGGTGCCGCGGGCGGTGCTGGACTACGTCGAGACCGGCGCCGAGACCGAGCGCTCGATGCACCGCAACCGCGCGGCGTACGACGCCCTCGAGCTGCGGCCCTCGACGTTCGAGGCCGTGGGCGAGCCGGACACCTCGACGACGATCCTGGGCCGACGGGCGAGCGCACCGATCGTGCTGGCGCCGACCGGCTACACCCGGCTCTCGCACCACTCCGGGGAGTGCGCGGTCGCCGCGTCGGCCGAGGCCGCCGGGCTGCCCTACACCCTCTCGACGTACGCCACGAGCTCGATCCCGGACGTCGCGCAGGCGGCCCCGGGCGGGCGGAACTGGTTCCAGCTCTACCTGATGAAGGACCGCGACGTGAGCCTCGAGCACGTCCGCCAGGCCCGGGAGCACGGGTACGACGCGCTGGTGCTGACCGTGGACACCGCCCTGTCCGGCGCCAAGTGGCAGGACCGGCGCAACGGCTTCTCGATCCCGCCGGCGCTGACGATGCGGACCTTCGCCGACATGGCGCGCCGGCCGCGGTGGGTGGGCGACATCCTGACCACCGAGCCGCTGCGGTTCGCGACGTTCCCCGAGGACTCGCACTACGCGCGCTGGGGGATGTCCAACACCCTGCGCGAGCAGGCGCTGCGCCCCGCCGACATCACCTGGCTCAAGGAGCGGTGGTCGGGTCCGGTCGTGGTCAAGGGGGTGCTGTCGGTCGCCGACGCCCTCGCGGCGGTGGACGCCGGCGCCGACGCGGTGGTGCTCTCCAACCACGGTGGCCGCCAGCTCGACCGCGCGCCGGTGCCGCTCGAGCTGCTCCCCCACGTCGTCGCCGCGGTCGGCGACCGGGCCGAGGTGATGGTCGACTCCGGCATCCGCACCGGCTCGGACGTCGCGGCGGCGGTCGCCCTCGGCGCCAGCGCGGTGATGGTCGGGCGCGCCTACCTCTACGGGCTCATGGTCGGCGGGCGACGCGGGGTCGACGCCGCACTGGGCTTCCTCACCGCCGAGCTCGCGCACACCATGTCGCTGCTGGGCGCCGCGACCGTCGCGGACCTCCACCCCGGGCACGTGGCCCTGGGCCAGACGCGCCCGGGACCTCGCGCGGGAACCCACACGTGAGGTCAGGCGACGGGCGTGACGAGCTCACCCTTCCCGACGAACGCGGCGACGTTGTCGAGCACCAGCCGGGCCATGGCCTCGCGGGTCTGCACGGTGGCGCTGCCGACGTGCGGCAGGAGCACGACGTCCTCGCGCTCGAGCAGCGCGGCGGGGACGTGCGGCTCGTCGGCGAAGACGTCGAGCCCGGCCCCGGCGATCCGGCCGGCCTCGAGGGCGGCGACCAGCGCGTCCTCGTCGACCACCGAGCCGCGGGCGACGTTGACGAGGTAGCCCTCCGGCCCCAGCGCGTCGAGGACCGCCGCGTCGACGAGGTGCTCGGTGCCGGCCCCTCCGGGGGTCAGCACGACCAGCACGTCGCTCGCCCCGGCCAGCGCGAGCGGGCTGTCGTGGTAGGCCCACGACACGTCCTTGGGGCTGCGCGAGTGGTAGGCGATGATCGCGCCGAAGGCCACCAGCCGCTCGGCCACCGCGTGGCCGATCCGGCCCAGGCCGAGGATGCCGACGGTCGCACCGCGCACGTCGCGGGTCAGCGGGAACCTGCCGCCCGAGGCCCACTCGCCCCGGCGCAGCCACCGCTCCGAGGCACTCACCTGGCGCATCACGTCCAGCACGAGCGCGACCGACAGGTCGGCCACGGCGTCGGTCAGCACGTCGGGGGTGTTGGAGACGACGATCCCGCGGCGGGTGGCCTCCTCGACGTCGACGTTGTCGTAGCCGACGCCGAAGTTGGTCACCGCGCGCAGGTCGGGCAGCGCGTCCATCTCCGCGGCGCCGACCAGCGTGCCGCCGCCGGCCACGGCGACCTCGAGACCCGCGGTCGCGGAGCCGACGTCGGCGAGCGACGGGGCGTCGTACTCACGGATCAGCGCCTCCTCCAGGAAGGGCATCAGGGGGCCGACACGGACGACTCGAGGCTGGGTCACCCCACCATCCTCGCCGGGGCCGTCCGCCGACGTCCATTGCCCCCTGGGCATCGCGCCATGCGTCGGCCGACGGTGTTGGATGGACGTCGTGGTGAGCCCCGAGCCGAGTCCTGCGACGAGCACCGAGACACCCCGCCGGCGGATGAACCCCGTCCTCGAGGTTGTCCTGCTGCTCTGGCTCGGGTGCGCCGTGGCGTCACTGCCCCACGAGACACCGGCCCCGCGCTGAGCCTCGCCGTCACCACGCCCGCCCGGCACCAGGAGCACTCGTGGACCTCCTGATCGGCTTCGTCACGATCCTCGTGGTGATCGCCTGCGGCGCCGCGCTCGCCCACACCGGCGTGCTCGACGCGCGCTCCCAGCGCACCCTGGGCGAGGTGGCCTTCTTCGTCGCCTCCCCCGCCCTGATGATCGTGGTGATCAGCGAGGTCGAGATCGGCGGCGCGGTCGCCAACCTCGCGGCGTCGGCGGCCTCCCTGGCCACCTGCTTCCTGCTGTACGCCGCGTGGGCGCGGTGGCGCCGCGGGCTCGGGACCGGCTCGGTGCTCATCGGCGCGCTGGCGTCGTCGTACGTCAACGCCGGCAACCTCGGCATCGCCGTCGCGGCTTTCGTCGTCGGCGACACGACCGTCGTCGTGCCCACCCTGCTGGTGCAGATGCTGGTCGTGCAGCCGGCCGCGCTCGTCGTGCTCGACCGGCTGACCGGGAGGGGCTCGGGGACGCTGGCCGTCGTCAAGCGGCTCACCACCAACCCGCTCACCGTCGCGGCACTGCTCGGCGTCGTGCTCGCCCTGACCGGGTGGGAGCTGCCGCGGATCGTGGCGTCGCCCATCGAGCTGCTGGCCGGGCTCGCGATCCCGGCGATGCTGCTGTCGTACGGCGCGGCGCTGCGGCTGAGCCCGTGGCCCGGCAAGGCCGGCCACAACCGTGAGGTGCTGGTCGCGACCGTCCTCAAGCTGGGCGTGATGCCGGTCGTCGCCTGGGCCGTGGGCTCCGCGCTCGGGCTCGACGGGCGGGTGCTGCTCGGCGTGGTGATCACCGCGGCGCTGCCGACCGCGCAGAACATCTTCCTGCACGCGACCCGCTACCGGACCGGTGAGGACGTGGCGCGGGAGACCATCCTCGTGACCACACTGGCATCGTTGCCGGTGGCCCTGCTCATCGCCGTCCTGCTCGGCTGACCCACCACACCTCCCAGGAGAGCCATGACCGACGCACCCACCCCGCTGCTCGTCGACCTGCTGACCGAGCTGCGCTCCGCCGTGGGAGACACCCACGTGCTGACCGACCCGGCCGACCTCGCGGCGTACGACACGGACTGGCGCGGTGCCTACAGCGGACGCCCGCTGGCCGTCGTACGCCCCGGCAGCACCGCCGAGGTCGCCGCCGTGCTGGCCGCCACCCACGCCGCGGGCGTGGCGGTGGTGCCGCAGGGCGGCAACACCGGGATGAGCGGCGGGGCGGTGCCCGACGACTCGGGCTCGCAGGTCATCCTGTCGCTGGGCCGGATGCGCGCCGTGCGCGAGGTCGACGCGGTGGGCGGGACGATCACCGTCGAGTCCGGCTGCGTGCTGGCCGACGTGCAGGCCGCCGCCGCGGGCGTGGACCGGTTGTTCCCGCTGACGCTCGGCTCCCAGGGCAGCTGCACCATCGGCGGCAACATCTCCACCAACGCCGGCGGCACCGCGGTCCTGCGCTACGGGATGATGCGCAGCCAGGTGCTCGGGCTCGAGGTCGTGCTGCCCGACGGGCGGGTGTGGGACGGGCTGCGGTCGCTGCGCAAGGACAACACCGGCTACGACCTCAAGCAGCTCTTCATCGGCGCCGAGGGCACCCTCGGCGTGGTGACCGCCGCGGTGCTGACGATCCAGCCGGCGACCCCGTCTCGGGCCACGGCCTGGGTCGCGCTGCGCGACGTGGCCGCCGCGGCCGAGCTCCTCGGCGTGCTGCGCGACCACGGGGGCGACCGGCTGACCACGTGGGAGCTGGTGTCGCGCCCGGCGCGCGACCTCGTCGTCGCGGCAGGGCTCACCGACCCGCTCTCGACGTCGTCGGAGTGGTACGGCCTGGTCGAGCTCGCCGGGCCCGCCGGCGCCGACGTCGCCACCCCGCTGGAGGCCGCCCTCGGCGAAGCGGTCGAGGCCGGGCTCGTCCTCGACGCCGCGATCGCGGGCTCCCCCGCCCAGCGCTCCGGACTGTGGGCATTGCGGGAGCGGGTGTCGGAGGCCCAGGAGGTCCACGGGCCGACGGTCAAGCACGACGTGTCGGTCCCGATCACCGCGCTGGCCGACTTCGTCGCCCGCACCGGCCCGGCGATCGAGGCGCACCTGCCCGGCACCCGGCTCTTCGTCTACGGCCACGTGGGTGACGGCAACCTGCACTACAACCTCTCGCGGCCCGAGCACCTGACGTCGGAGGAGTTCCTCACCCACGCCGCCGCCCTGTCCGACGTCGTCAACGCCTCGGTCGCCGAGCTCACCGGGAGCATCAGCGCCGAGCACGGCCTGGGGAAGTCCAAGGCGGCCGCCGCGGCGGCGTACAAGAGCGACGTCGAGGTCGCGCTGATGCGGGCCGTGAAGGACGCGATCGACCCCGCCGGGCTGATGAACCCGGGTGCGGTCCTGCCGCTGCCCCCGGTCCTGCTGGGGTAGTCCGTGACGATCGGACCCCTCGCACCGACTTCTCGGGGTCCGTTCGTCACGGACTACCCCGACCGGATCCCCCTAGGCTGCACGCATGAGCACTGCAAGCACGGCCGCCCGTCTCCTGCTCGGCACGGCGATGGTGGGCGCCGGCGTGCTCCACCTGACCACCCAGCGCGAGGAGTTCCGGGCACAGGTGCCCTCGTGGTTCCCGCTGGACGAGGACTTCACCGTCGTCGCCTCCGGGATGGTGGAGATCGGGCTCGGCGCCGCGTTCATCGCCCTGCCGCAGCGCCGGCGCCTGGTCGGCGGGCTGCTCGCTGCGTTCTTCGTGGCGATCTTCCCCGGCAACGTCGCGCAGTACGTCGAGGGGGTCGACGCCTTCGGGCTGGACTCCGACCGGGCCCGCTTCGTCCGGCTGTTCTTCCAGCCGGTGCTGGTGCTCTGGGCGCTGTGGGGCGGCGGCTGGCTCTCGCGGCGTCGGGACTAGAGGGTCGGCAGCCAGTCGACCCGCCCGGCCAGGGCGGCGTACCCGACGAACGCGCCGACGTCGAGCAGCGTGTGGGCGACCACGAACGGCATCACCCGTCCCCAGCGGCGGAAGAGCCAGCCGAACAGCAGGCCCATCGCGAGGTTGCCGACGAAACCGCCGAGGCCCTGGTAGAGGTGGTAGCTGCCCCGCAGCAGCGCGGCGAGGCCGATCGCCGCCGAGTCGCCGAAGCCGAGCTGGCGCAGGCGCACCTGCACGAAGCCGAGGACCACGAGCTCCTCGAGCACCGCGTTCTCGGCGGCCGCGAGCACCAGCACCGGCACCTGCCACCACTCGCCCGGCAGCGACTGGGCGACGACCGTCAGGTTGGTGCCCAGGGTGAAGGTCGCGATGTAGAACACGACGCCGACGGTGCCGACACCGAGGGCCAGCCAGGCGCCGCGACCCAGGTCGCCCCACGTCGCCCAGCGCCCGCCGCGGGCCCAGACCTCACGCACGCGGGTGCCCGAGCGGACCAGGAGGTACGCCGCCAGCGCGACCGGCACGAGGGCGAAGCCGATGCGCAGCAGCTGGTAGGTCAGGTCCAGCCACGGCCGGTCGGGGGCGAGGGAGTTGTTGAGGTTGGCCGCCTGCGAGGACAGCGGACCCGGCGCGGTCAGTGCGGACACGATGCTGACGACCGAGTAGACCGCCGAGCGCCCCAGCGACACGAGCAGCACGATCGCCAGCTCGAACCAGAGGAGGGCGCGGGCCAGCTCGGGCACGCCGCCGGGCACAGGGGTGTCCCGGAGCCGCCACCACGGACGGGCGTCTGCAGTCGACGTGTCACTCACGGGACACAGCATCGCGCAGTCGCCTGATCGCCGGCTGAGGATCGCCGGGCCCCCGCGCGGCGTCGTACGACCCTCGCGTCACTTCGTCGGCGAGTCCGTCACCCTGTGACCGTTGCAACGGTCACCCGGTGACAGAGTCCCCGCCTGAGCGGGGACTCTGCCGCAAGGGGTCGGATCAGCGCAGGACGAGCCCGTCCTCCCCGACGTCCACCGTCACCGAGCCCCCGTCGGTGACGTCGCCACCGATGAGCAGGCGGGCGAGCGGGTCGCCGATGGCCGACTGGATCAGGCGGCGCAGCGGGCGGGCGCCGTACGCCGGGTCGTAGCCGGTGTCCGCGAGCCAGGCGCGCGCCGCGTCGGTGACGTGGATGGTGATCCGGCGGACGGCGAGGCGCTTCTCCAGCAGCGTCAGCTGCAGGTCGACGATGTGCGCGAGGTCGTCCTTGGTGAGCGCGTCGAACATGACGATCTCGTCGAGCCGGTTGAGGAACTCCGGCTTGAACGACGAGCGCACGACGCCCATCACGGCGTCCTTCTTGGACTCCGGCGACAGCGACGGGTCCACGAGGTAGGACGACCCGAGGTTGCTGGTGAGGATCAGCAGCGTGTTGCGGAAGTCGACCGTGCGGCCCTGGCCGTCGGTGAGCCGGCCGTCGTCGAGCACCTGCAGCAGGATGTCGAAGACCTCCGGGTGCGCCTTCTCCACCTCGTCGAGCAGCACGACGCTGTAGGGGCGCCGGCGCACCGCCTCGGTGAGCTGCCCGCCCTCGTCGTAGCCGACGTAGCCGGGAGGGGCGCCGACGAGACGCGAGACGGAGTGCTTCTCGCCGTACTCGCTCATGTCGATGCGGACAATCGCCCGCTCGTCGTCGAAGAGGAAGTCGGCCAGCGACTTGGCCAGCTCGGTCTTGCCGGTGCCGGTCGGGCCCAGGAAGAGGAACGACCCGGTCGGACGGTGGGGGTCGGCGATGCCGGCGCGCGAGCGGCGTACGGCGTCGCTCACCGCGGTCACCGCGTCGCGCTGGCCGATCAGCCGCTCGCCGATCACCGACTCCATCTCGAGCAGCTTGGCGGTCTCGCCCTGGAGCAGCCGGCCGGTCGGGATGCCGGTCCAGGCCTCCACGACGTCGGCGATCTGCTCGGCGCCCACCTCCTCGCCGACGAGCTTCTCGCTCTGGGCGAGCTCACCGGACTCGGCGGTCGCGATCTGCTGCTCCAGCGCCGGGATCGACTCGTAGTTGATCTTGCTGGCGCCGGCGAGGTCGCCCTCGCGGAGCAGCTTGTCGGCCTCGATGCGCAGTGCGTCGAGCTGGCGACGGAGCTCGCCCTCGCCCTCGAGCGTGGACTTCTCCCGCTCCCAGCGGGCCTCGAGCCCGCGCAGCTCCTCCTCCTTGTCGGCCAGGTCGGCCTTGAGGGCGGCGAGCCGCTCGCGGGACGCGTCGTCGGTCTCCTTCTCGAGCGCGAACTCCTCCATCTTGAGCCGGTCGACCTGGCGGCGGAGCTGGTCGATCTCCTCCGGGGAGGACTCGTGCTCCATCCGCAGCCGCGACGACGCCTCGTCGATGAGGTCGATGGCCTTGTCGGGCAGCTGGCGACCGGTGATGTAGCGGTCGGAGAGGGTGGCGGCGGCGACCAGCGCGGCGTCGGTGATCCGCACGCCGTGGTGGGCCTCGTACTTCTCCTGGATGCCACGCAGGATCTGGATGGTGTCCTCGACGCTGGGCTCGCCGACGAAGACCTGCTGGAAGCGGCGCTCCAGCGCGGGGTCCTTCTCGATGCGCTCGCGGTATTCATCCAGCGTGGTCGCGCCGATCATGTGCAGCTCGCCGCGGGCCAGCATCGGCTTGAGCATGTTGCCGGCGTCCATGGCGGAGTCGCCACCGGCACCCGCGCCGACGACGGTGTGCAGCTCGTCGATGAAGGTGATGACCTGCCCGCCGGCGTCCTTGATCTCCTCGAGGACGGCCTTGAGCCGCTCCTCGAACTCGCCGCGGTACTTCGCGCCGGCCACCATCGCGGCCAGGTCGAGGCTGAGCACCCGGCGGCCCTTGAGGCTGTCCGGGACGTCGCCGTCGACGACGCGCTGGGCGAGGCCCTCGACGACGGCGGTCTTGCCGACGCCGGGCTCACCGATGAGCACGGGGTTGTTCTTGGTACGCCGGCTGAGGACCTGGATCACCCGGCGGATCTCGGAGTCCCGCCCGATGACCGGGTCGAGACGACCGTCCTCGGCCGCCTGGGTCAGGTCGACGGAGTACTTCTCGAGCGACTCGTACGACGACTCGGCCTCCGGGCTCGTCACGCGCCGGTTGCCGCGGACGGCAGTGAGCCCCTCGCGCATCCCGGACTCGGTGAGGCCGGCGTCGGTGAGGAGCTTCTTGGCGCTGCTCTCCACGGTGGCCGTCGCGATGAGCAGGTGCTCGGTGGCGACGTAGTCGTCCTTCATGCCGGCGGCGAGGTCCAGCGCGCTGGCCAGCACCCGGGTGAGCGACGCGCTCGCGGCGGGCTGCTGGACGGTCGACCCGCTGGCCCGGGGCAGGGTCTGCATCGCCTGCTCGGCCCGGGCGGTGAGGGCAGCGGCGTCGACCCCGGCCTTGCCGACGAGGTTGCGCGCGGTGCCGTCCTCCTGGCGGAGCAGGGCGACGAGCAGGTGGATGGGCTCGGTCTGGGTGTTGCCCGCCGTGGTCGCGGCGAGCTGTGCGGCCTCGATGACCTCGCGGCTGCGGGTGGTGAACTTCTCGGCGCCGAACTGGCTCAACTCCGACTCTCCTCGCTCGTGGTGTGGAACCACTGTGGTCCCACTCGTTCCAACGCGCCAGGAGTTGAGTCGATTCCCCTCAACTTTGGAAAGTTGGCCCATTCGCGCGATACCCGCCCGGCGGTCGCGGGCGTAGCGTCGAGAGGCGGCCGGGGACTCGTCGAGCAGGGAGGTACGACATGTTCGTGCAGGTGTTCCAGGGGCAGGTGAGCAGCGGCGACGCGGTCCTCGGACTGCTGGACCAGTGGGTGCGGGACCTGGCCCCCGGGGCCGACGGCTGGCTCGGCAGCACGGCCGGCGTGACCGACGACGGGACCCTCGTCGCGCTGGCACGCTTCGAGTCCGAGGAGGCGGCACAGCACAACAGCAACCGTCCCGAGCAGGGGGCGTGGTGGGCGGAGATGGAGGCGCTCTTCACCTCCGAGCCGGAGTTCCGCAACAGCACGGCGGTGGACGTCGAGACGGCGGGAGACCCCGCCGACGCCGGCTTCGTGCAGGTGATGCAGGGACGGTCCAAGGACCCGGCGCGAAGCCACGAGCTGATGGCGACCGACCCCACCGACTGGCAGGAGTTCCGCCCGGACATCCTCGGCACCCTCCTCCTCGACCACGACGACGGCGACTGGACGATGGCGATCTACTTCACGTCGGAGGCCGAGGCCCGGGCCGGCGAGCAGAAGGAGCCCCCGCCGGAGCTGCAGGAGGTGATGGCCGAGATGGACTCCCTCTCGGTCGGCGAGCAGGCGTTCTTCGACCTCAAGGACCCGAGGATGCACTCCCCGGCCTGAGCTCGGCCGGCCTGAGCCCGCCCGGCCTCAGCCCGGGAGCAGCCGCGGCACCACGTGGTCGGAGAGCAGCGGCGCCAGGTCGTCGTGCTCCCCGGCCAGCGCGGTCCAGCGGAGCTCCGCGATCTCACCGGCCGCGGCCGGCTCGACCCCTGCGCCGCTCGCCGTGAGCGGCAACGACGCGACGTACACCGTCGACTCGACGAGGTGGCCCGGCTCGTTGGCGGCGTCCGCGGTGAACTCGCCGAGCAGCGTGAGGTCGTCCACCACGAGGCCCACCTCCTCGCGGATCTCGCGCACCGCGGCGTCGTACGCACTCTCGCCTGGCTCCAGCTTGCCGCCCGGCAGCATGAAGCGGCTGGTCCCGCGCTTGCGGACGGTGAGCACGTGGCCGTCGCGCACGAAGGCGACCGCGGCCACGACGAAGGTGCCGGTCATGGCCCCAGTCTGCCGACCTTCCACCGCGCACCCGTGACCAGACCAGGGTCCCGGACCGGTGACAGCACCGGCGACACCCGCCATGCTCGTCGTCATGGAGTGGTTGTTCGTCCTCGTCGTGGGTGTGCGCTTCCTGCTGCCGCTGGCGATCCCGCGCTACCCGCTGCCGGCCATCATCGGCTGCCTCGTCGTCGACGGGGTCGACCAGTCGATCTTCCAGGCGTTCGGCTACGACCCGCCGGGTTACCAGGGCTACGACAAGGCGATGGACGTCTACTACCTCGCCATCGCCTACCTCTCGACGCTGCGCAACTGGGTCTCGCCCGGCGCCTTCCAGGTGGGGCGCTTCCTGTACTTCTACCGGCTCGTCGGCGTCGTGGCCTTCGAGCTCCTCCAGTCGCGGGTCCTGCTGCTGATCTTCCCCAACACCTTCGAGTACTTCTTCATCGCCTACGAGACCGTCCGCTCGAGGTGGAACCCCATGCGGTTCGTACGCCGCTGGTGGATCGTCGTGGCCGCCCTGATCTGGATCTTCATCAAGCTCCCGCAGGAGTACTGGATCCACGTGGCCCAGCTCGACGTGACCGACACCCTCGAGGAGTACGACTGGGCGTGGCCGCTGCTCATCACGCTGCTCGTCGTCCTCGCCGCCGTGCTGTGGTTCGTGGTGCGTCCGCGCCTGCCGGAGCCGGACTGGGCGCTGCGCATGAGCCCCGACCCGCTCCCGGAGGAGATGGACACCGCCGCCGAGCGCGCGGCCTGGCGCGCCGACGCCACCCATGTGCGCTCCGGGGTCACCGCCGAGAAGGTCGTGCTCGTGGGCCTGCTCTCGGTCGTCTTCGCCCAGACCGTGCCGGGCGTCAACGCGAGCAACCTGGAGCTCTTCCTCGGCACCGGGGCCTTCGTGGTGGTCAACGCCGCGCTGGTCCTCGCGGCGGCGCGACGGTCGTTCAGCATCGAGAGCCTGCTCGTCTCCTTCGGCGTCCGGCTGGTCGTCAACTCGTTGCTCGTGGTCGCCGCCTCGGCGCTCCTCGGCCGGGGCAACCTCGACATCAGCACCACGCTGTTCTTCGTGATGCTGCTGATCCTGATCACCACGCTGCACGACGCCTGGCAGCCGGTGCACGCGCACCGTGTCCGGACCACCCCTCCCCCGATGGGGTAAATCCACGACGGATCGCGCGACCGCCCTCGACACCGTTTCGGCCACGGTGCCACCGTCGATCGCATGAAGTGGCTCGCGGCGCACATCACGGACCAGCGATGGGTCGTCAGCACGTTCGCCGTGCTCGCCGTGGTCAACGCCCACGCGATGGCCTACGGCTTCTACCGCTGAGCCCCACGCCCACGCCGCCCGCCATGATGGCGGGGTGAACCTTCCCGTCCTGAGCGCGGACTGCGGCAGCTGCTTCGGCCTGTGCTGCGTCCTGATGCCGTTCTCCCGCGAGTCGGGCTTCGGCGTCACCAAGGCGAGCGGCACCCCGTGCCACCACCTCCAGCCCGACGACCGTTGCGGCATCCACGCCACCCTCCGCGAGGACGGCTGGCCGGGGTGCACCGTCTTCGAGTGCTTCGGCGCCGGGCAGCAGGTCTCGCAGGTGACGTACGGCGGGGTGTCCTGGCGCGACCACGACAACCTCGGCGAGATGGCCGCGGTGCTGTCGGTGATGCGCCAGCTGCACGAGATGCTCCGGCACGTCGTCGAGGCCGAGGACCGGGTCGCCGGCGTCACGGGCGACCTCCGCGACCGGATCGGCGCGCTGGTCGCGCAGACCCCGACCGAGCTGCTCGCGCTCGACGTCGACCAGCTGCGTGCCGAGGTCGGGGACGTGCTGGCCCGGACCAGCGCCCGCGTGCGGGCGCGGTGGGCGGACCGGGTCGACCTCGCCCACGAGGACCTGGCCGGCCGCGACCTCCGCGGGACCGACCTGCGGGGTGCCGCCCTGCGCGGGGCGATGCTCATCGGGGCCGACCTGCGGGGCGCCGACCTCACCGGGGCCGACCTCCTGGGCGCCGACGTGCGCGACACCGACGTGCGGGGCGCGACCCTGGACGGCGCGCTCTTCCTCACCCAGCCCCAGGTCAACGGCATGCGTGGCGACCACGACACCCGGCTGCCCGGGGGCCTCGCCCGGCCCGGCCACTGGCTGCGAGAGTGACGCCCATGCCCGAGACCTGGCTGGTCGTGATCGACCCGCAGCGCATCTTCGCCTCGCCCGACAGCCCGTGGGGGTCGCCGATGTTCCCCGCCATCCTCGACCCGGTGCACCGGCTGGCCGCGGCCCACGTCGGCCGCACCGTCCTGACCCGGTGGGTCGCGCCGGACCCGGCCCGCGGCAGCTGGGCGCCGTACCTCGACGCGTGGCCCTTCGCCCGCGTCCCGGCCGACGACCGCCTCTACGACCTCGTCGACGAGGTGCGCGACATCGAGGCGCCGGTGGTGACCGCGACCACCTTCGGCAAGTGGGTGCCCGACCTGGTGGCGATCACCGGCGAGACCCCCCACCTGGTCGTGGCCGGGGTCTCGACCGACTGCTGCGTCGTCTCGACCGCGCTGGCCGCGGCCGACGCCGGGGCGACGCTGACCGTCGTCACCGACGCGTGCGCCGGGTCCACGCCCGACAACCACCGGTCCGCCCTGGACGTGATGTCGCTCTACCCGCCGCAGATCACCCTGGCCACGACCGCGGAAGTCACGGCAGGGCTCCTCGGGTGAGGCGCGTCATCCACACCGGCCAGGCGCTCGTCGACGTGGTCGTGGAGGTGCCGTCGCTGCCGCGGCGCGGCCAGAACGTGATGGCCGGATCGAGCACCCGGTACGCCGGGGGCTCGGTCAGCGTCCTCGTCGCCGCGGCCCGCTTCGGTGCCGCCTGCGTGCACGCCGGCGCCCACGGGACCGGGCCCAACGGCGACCTGGTCCGGGCCTCGCTGGCCGCCGAGGACGTCGCGCTCTCGGCCCCGGCGATCACCGCCCGCGACACCGCCACCTGCCTGGTGCTCGTCGAGCCGTCGGCCGAGCGGACCTTCGTGACCACCCTGGGCGCCGAGCGGGAGATCAGCGTGGAGTCGCTGTCCACCGCGGCCCCCGTGGCGGGTGACCTGGTCTGCGTGACCGGCTACTCGCTGGTGCTGCCCGAGACGCGGGACCCGCTGCTCGCCTGGCTCGCGACCCTCGACGCGGGCGTGGTCGTCGTACTCGATCCCGGGGCGGCCTTTGCCCACCTCCCGGCGGAGGTCCGCGACGCGATGCTGGAGCACACCGACGTGTGGTCGGGCAACGCCGAGGAGGCCGCCGACCTGCTCGCCGCGCTGGGCCGGCCGCTGGCCGACGACGCCGACTCCATGGTGGCGCCCGCGCGGGCGCTGGCGCCGCTTCTGCGGGGCGAGGCGGTCACCATCGTGCGCGACGGCCCGGACGGGTGCGCCGTGACGGTGGGCGGCGAGACGACGCTGCTCCCGGGCTACCCGCAGAAGGCGGTCGACACCAACGGCGCGGGCGACACGCACACCGGGGCGCTCGTCGCCGACGTCGCAGCCGGGCGCGACTGGGTCGACGCCTGCCGGCGCGCCAACGCGGCCGCCGCGATCAAGGTGACGCGGCGGGGGCCGGCGACGGCGCCCACCGCCGCCGAGGTGGAGGAGTTCCTGGCCGGACGCTGACCTGGCTCAGCGCGAGCGGCGCCAGACCATCAGCGACTGGCCCGGGTCGGGGCCGCGAAGCACCGGGAGCTTGTTGGGCGACGACGACCGGGCGGCGGCGAGGGCCTGGCGCAGCGCCTCCCGGGTCGCCGCGAGCTCGCCGGCGAGCTCGTCGTTGCGAGCCCGCAGCGCCGTGACCTGGTTGTCGAGCTGGAGGATGCGGCGTACGCCCTCGATGCCGATGCCCGCGCTGGTCAGGTCGGCGATCTCGCGCAGCAGCTCGAGGTCGCGGTGGGAGTAGCGCCGGCCGCCGCCGCCGGTGCGACCGGGGGTGATGAGGCCCATCCGCTCGTAGGCCCGCAGGGTCTGCGGGTGCAGCCCGGTCAGCTCGGCGGCCACGCTGATGACGTAGACGGCCATGTCCGGGGACGGGCTGCCGAACGGGGTGCCCATCGAGGAGACCATGTCAGCTCGCCTCGAACAGCTGGGTGCGGAGCGGGGTGCCGGACGTGGCGGCCCGGTAGGCCTCGAGCGCCTCCCGCGCAGTGGTGTCGAGGGTGGCGGGGACGTGCACCTCGACGGTGGCGAGCAGGTCGCCCTTCGAGCCATCGGCCTTGGTCGCGCCCTTGCCGCGCACCCGGAAGGTGCGGCCGTTGGGCGTGCCGGGCGGCAGCTTCAGGGTCACCGGAGCGCCCCCGAGCGTGGGCACCTTGACCTCGGCGCCGAGCGCGGCCTCGTCGAAGGAGACCGGCACGTCGATGGTGAGGTTGTCGCCCTTGCGGCCGAAGACGCGGTGCGGGGAGACCTTGACCTTGACGAAGAGGTCGCCGGCCGGGCCCCCGCTCTCGCCGGGAGTGCCCTTGCCCTTGAGGCGGATCCGCTGGCCGTCCTTGACGCCGGCGGGGATGCGGGCCTGGATCGTGCGCGCCGACGTGCCGTGGCCGGTGCCGTGGCAGGTGGGGCACGCCTCGTCGTAGACCAGCTGGCGACCGCCGCAGGCCGGGCAGGTCTCGTTCATCGAGAACCCGCCACCGGCGCTGGCGACCACGAATCCGGCGCCCTCGCACTCGGGGCAGATGTGCGGTCGGGTGCCCGGCTTGCCGCCGGTGCCCTGGCAGGTCGCGCACGCCGCGTCGGAGGTCAGCCGCAGCGAGATCGTGACGCCCTCGAGGGCGTCGACGAACCCGATGGTGGCGGTGGTCTCGACGTCGGTGCCGCGACGCGGCCGGGGCTGGCGGGCGCGTGCCCCGCCGCCCTGGTGGAAGATGTCGCCGAACATGTCGCCGAAGCCGCCGGCGCCCCCGCCCGCCCGGTCGCGCAGCAGGTCGTTGATGTCGAAGCCACCGCCGCCGAAGCCGCCGCCGGGCTGACCGGCACCGCCGCCGAAGCCGCCGAACCCGCCGCTGGACTGGAGCCGGCGGAACTCGTCGTACTTGGTGCGCTTGTCGGCGTCACCGACGACGTCGTAGGCCTCGGCGACGGCCTTGAACCGGTCGTGCTTGGCGGAGTCGCCGGGGTTGGAGTCGGGGTGGTTGGCCCGCGCGAGCTTGCGGTAGGCCTTCTTGATGTCGTCGGCGGACGCGTCCTTGGCCACGCCGAGGACCTGGTAGAAGTCCTTGGTCGCCCAGTCGTTGCGGAAGCCGTCGTTGTCAGCCATGCCATCCCCTCCTCTCGTGCCTCGTGAGTGTGTCGTGCGGGTGGCCCGGCGACAGGAGTCGCCGGGCCGGTCGAGCGTGCGTCACGCGGTCGGCGTGGCCGGGTCGACCACGAGCACCTGTGCCGCGCGGACCACCCGGTCGCCGATCTTGTAGCCGGACTTGGCCACCACCTTGGCGGTGGTCACCTCCACGTCGGGATCCTCGCCGATGTGGCTCAGCGCCTCGTGGACCGTCGGGTCGAACGCATCGCCCGGCGCGCCGAACTTGGTGAGCCCGAGGCCCGCCACGATCCGCTCGAGCTGGTCGGCCACTGACTTGAAGCCGCCGTCGACCTCGCCGTGCTCACGGGCCCGGTCGATGGTGTCGAGCACCTCGATGATCGGGCTGAGGACCTTGTACGTCGCGTTCTCGGCGATGAGGTCGCGGTCCCGGTCGACGCGGCGCTTGTAGTTGAGGAACTCGGCCTGGAGCCGCTGCAGGTCCACGGTCCGCTCGGCCAGCGCCGTCTCGGCGGCGGTGAGCGGGTCGGCCGCGCCACCCTCCACGTCGGCCACGTCCTGGGGCTCGAGGGGGCCACCCTCCTCGACCCAGTTGTCGACGCCGCTGATGTCCTCGCCCGGCGCATGGCCGGGCGCGGTCCCGGAGCCGGTGCCGGTGCTGTCCGGCGTGCCGGACCCGGTGGCGCCGGCCGAGGCCGAGGCGTCGCCCTGGGGCGTCACCTCGACCTCGGTCTCGTTGGCCATCTCGCCCGCGGCGTCCCCGAAGGATCCGTCGGAAGAGGTCACTTGTTCTCACCCTCGGTGTCGGTGCCCTCGGCGGGCTCGTCGACGATCTCGGCGTCGACGACGTCGTCGTCGGACTCGCCGGTCGCCTCGGACGTGCCACCCGCAGCCGCCTGGTCGGCGTCCGCGGCGGCGTACATGGCCGCACCCATCTTCTGGCTGGACTCACCGAGCTTGGAGACGCCGGCGGTCAGCTCCTCGGCCGAGGCGTCCTCGCGGGCGAGCAGCTCCTTGAGGGACTCGACGTCGGCCTTGACCTCGGTCTTGACGTCCTCGGGGAGCTTGTCGTCGTTGTCGGTGAGGAACTTCTCGGTCGAGTAGACGAGCGAGTCGGCCTGGTTGCGGACCTCGATGGCCTCGCGACGCTTGGCGTCCTCCTCGGCGTACTGCTCGGCCTCCTTGACCATCCGGTCGATCTCGTCCTTGGACAGCGCGGAGCCGCCGGAGATCGTCATCGACTGCTCGCGGCCCGACGCCTGGTCCTTGGCGGACACGTGGACGATGCCGTTGGCGTCGATGTCGAAGGTGACCTCGATCTTCGGGATGCCGCGCGGTGCCGGCGGCAGGCCGGTGAGCTCGAAGTTGCCGAGGGGCTGGTTCTCGCCCCACATCGGGCGCTCGCCCTGGGCGACCTTGATCTCGACGGACGGCTGGTTGTCGTCGGCCGTCGTGAAGATCTCGCTGCGCTTGGTCGGGATCGTGGTGTTGCGCTCGATCAGGGAGGTCATGACGCCGCCCTTGGTCTCGATGCCCAGCGACAGCGGGGTCACGTCGAGCAGCAGCACGTCCTTGACCTCGCCCTTGAGGACACCGGCCTGGAGCGCCGCGCCGATGGCGACGACCTCGTCGGGGTTGACGCCCTTGTTGGGCTGCTTGCCGCCGAGGAGCTCGGTGACCAGCTCGCTGACGGCGGGCATCCGGGTGGAGCCACCGACGAGCACGACGTGGTCGATCTTGCTGACCTCGACGCCGCCGTCCTTGAGCACGCTCTGGAACGGCGCCTTGGTGCGGGCGAGCAGGTCGGCGGTGAGCTTCTGGAACTCGGACCGGGTCAGCTTCTCCTCGAAGTGGAGCGGCCCGCCCTCGCCGTGGGTGATGTACGGCAGGTGGATGGTCGTCTCGGAGCTGGAGGACAGCTCGATCTTGGCCTTCTCCGCGGCCTCCTGCAGGCGCTGCTTGGCGATCTTGTCGGCCGCCAGGTCCACGCCGTTGGAGTTCTTGAACTTGGTGACCATCCACTCGACGATCTTGTTGTCCCAGTCGTCGCCACCGAGGTGGTTGTCACCGGAGGTCGCCTTGACCTCGACGACGCCCTCGCCGATCTCGAGCAGGGACACGTCGAACGTGCCGCCACCGAGGTCGAAGACGAGGATCGTCTGGTCGTCGCCCTTGTCGAGGCCGTAGGCCAGCGCCGCGGCGGTGGGCTCGTTGACGATGCGGCTGACGTTGAGGCCCGCGATCTCGCCGGCCTCCTTGGTCGCCTGGCGCTGCGAGTCGGAGAAGTAGGCCGGGACGGTGATGACCGCGTCGGTCACCGGCTCGCCGAGGTAGGCCTCGGCGTCGCGCTTGAGCTTCTGCAGCACGAAGGCGCTGATCTGCTGCGGGGTGAAGGACTTGTCGTCGATCTCGACCTTCCAGTCCTCGCCCATGTGGCGCTTGACGGACCGGATGGTGCGGTCGACGTTGGTGACGGCCTGGCGCTTGGCGACCTCGCCGACCAGGACCTCACCGGACTTCGCGAACGCGACCACCGACGGGGTGGTGCGGGCGCCCTCTGCGTTGGCGATGACGGTGGGTTCGCCACCTTCGAGTACGGCGACCACGCTGTTCGTCGTACCAAGGTCGATGCCGACGGCACGTGCCATGGGGTGTTACCTCCGCTGGTTAGCTGGAATGTCTGGGTGTGGGCGTCATCCTGCCGCCCTGCGGCGAGTCTGACAAACAAGTTGAGCCGGATCAACTCAAGTTCGTTCATGGGTGACAACGCAGCCCCCGGCCGCCTTGTTCCCGGGATCACGAAGTCGTCACCAGTTGGCGTCACATTGCTGCAAATGGCTGCGCAGGAGGTGGTCCAGACCGGATGATCCTCCCTGTGACCGCCCGCCTCGACCTCCGCTACGCCGTGCCGGCGCTGCTGGCCGTGCTGGCCATGGCCGCGGTGCTCACGGTCCAGCTCGTCGAGCGCGCCGGTGCCGGGATGTCCTACTGCGCCCGGCACAACGTCCAGGCCGCGCAGCGGGCCGAGCTCGTCACCGGCTCGGGCACCCCCGTCACCGTGGTCGGCGACTCGTGGTCGGTGGGCCTCGGCCTCGACCGCCTCGCCGGCTCCTGGCCGTCGCGCCTGCCGGGCCGGGTCACCGTGGCCGGCTTCTCCGGGTCGGGCTTCAGCCGGACGGCCAGCCCGTGCGGTGACGAGTCCTTCGGCACCCGGGCGCTCGAGGCTCCGCTGGAGGGCTTGGTGGTCGTCGAGGGCGGCCTCAACGACTTCGACCGCTCGTCCACCGCGATCACCCTCGGATTCGCGCGGCTGATGCAGTCCCTCGAGGGCCACCGGGTGGTGGTCGTCGGACCGGCCGCAGCCCCCTCGCGCGCCCACGCCGTACCGCGCGTCGACCGGTTGCTCGCCCGGCTCGCGGCCGACAGCGGGGTCCCGTACGTCGCCACCAGCGACCTGCGCCTGCCCTACCTGCACGACCGGCTGCACCTGACGCCCGAGGGCCACGAGATCTTCGGCGACGCGGTCGCCGGGCGGCTCGGCGACCTCGGCCTGCTCGGCTGAGGGTTTCTGGCTCTCGATTTCCGGGTAGTCCGTGACGATCGGACCCCTGATCCGCGGTTCCCGGGGTCCGTGCGTCACGGACTGCCCCGGGAGGTTAGTTGGGGGCGATCTGGTAGGCGGACCGGCCGGTCGACCGACGACTTCGTCCCCAACTACGCGCGGAACGGCACGCCTCAGCGGGTCCAGACGTACGGCGTCGTGGTCGTCACCGGCACCAGCCCGGCGCGCTCGAGGATCGGGCGCGACATGTCGGTCGAGTCGGAGTGGAGGTAGCGCACGCCGAGGTCCACCGCCGAGCGGGCCCGGGCCGAGACCAGCGCCCGGTAGATGCCGCGGCCGCGATACTCCTGCAGCGTCGAGCCGCCCCAGATCCCGGCGAAGTCGGTGCCCGGCACGACCTCGAGCCGTCCAGCGCACACGACGGTCCCGTCGACCTCGGCCAGCCACAGCTCGGCCTCGCCCGACTCGAGGGTGGCCAGCGACGACTCGACCGACGGGCCGCGCCCCCGGCCGAAGACGGACTCCTGCATCGCGAGCATCGCCTCGACGTCGCCGCGGGCGTCTCCGGTGGCCCCGGCCCGACGGACGGTCACGCCCGGCACGTCGACGGGTACGGCGAGCGCGGACGCCTCGCCGATCATCACGGTCTCCGCCGGCTCGGCGACCAGGGCGTGCGCCGCGAGCCGCTCGCCGAGGTCTGCCGGCCAGTCGTGGCCGCGCGTCTTCCACTCGAAGCTCCCCACCTCGGTGCGGTCGCGGAAGTGCACGATCGCGCCCGAGACCAGGGTGTCGACGTCGTGGCCCTCCAGCGACGCGTAGGTCACGAACCCGCCGTGGTCGAAGGTCGCCAGCAGCAGCGGTCCCAGCTCGACCACCTCGGTGGCACGACCTACCTCGCCCTCGCGTCGCAGCTGCCGGTCGTATGCCTCCAAGAGGTCCTCAGCGCTGGTCATGGGCACATCCTCACGCACGTCCCGGGCCTGCGGGGCGGAGCAGGTCCAGCTGGTCGCCCCAGCCGTCGAGGATCTCGGTCAGCTCCCCGGCGGCCGGGTGTGCGTGCACCGCCCGCTCGACGCGGACGAAGGTCTCGCGCACCGCCTGCGGGTCGCCGTCCAGGGTCCGCTCGAGCAGGTCGAGGGTCTCCTCCGCCGGCCAGTGCGGGAGCGGGTGGGTGCGCAGCTCCCACGGGAGGTACTTCATGTAGGGCCGCACCCGGCCCTCCAGCGCGAAGACCGTGTCGAGAAGCCACGGCACCGACTCCGCCGCGTCGAGGCGCCGCTCGAGGTGCCGTCCGTCCCGGTCGTTCTTGAGGGCCCGGAAGGCGTAGTTCACGTAGCCGTCGAGCCGGTCGTGGGTGACCAGCACGTCGCGCTGCTCGTCCGGCGCCAGCGTCGCGTGGCGGCGTACGAGGTCGGGCAGCACACCGCCGGTGCGGTCCAGCAGGACCGGTGCCCAGGCGCAGGACCAGCGGTACCACCAGCCGTCGGTCCCGAAGGCCGGCAGCTCCTCGAGCTCGGCGAGGGGAGTCGGGACCTCGTCGACGTCGGGTGACTTCGTCGTACGCCGCCCTGCCGCGGCGTCGTCGGTGAGCACGACGAGGACGTCGAGGTCGGACCGCTCGGTGGCCATCCCGCGGCCGGCGGAGCCGCTCAGCACGAGGCCGAGGAACCCGTCGCCGTGGTCGGCGTCGTTGCGGTCGGCCAGCGCCTGCAGGGCTGTGGCGTGCTGCGGCGAGAGGTGGGCAGGGAGGTCCAGGTCGGGCACCCGGCCCACCCTAGGGACGGGCGCAACGGAATATCGGGCGGCCGATCCGTGTAGGGCCTCGTATGACTGTTCCCCAGATCAAGCTCCACGACGGCACGTCCATCCCGCAGCTCGGCTTCGGCGTCTTCCAGGTCCCGCCGGAGGAGACCGCGGCCACCGTGGCCCAGGCCTTCGAGGCCGGCTACCGCCACATCGACACCGCGCAGATGTACGAGAACGAGGCGGGCGTCGGCGCCGCGATCAAGGACTCCGGCCTGTCCCGCGACGACCTCTACATCACCACCAAGCTCAACAACGGCTTCCACCGCACCGACGACGCGCGCCGGGCCATCGACGAGTCCCTCGAGCGCCTCGGCCTCGAGCAGACCGACCTGTTCCTCATCCACTGGCCCCTGCCCACGAAGTACGACGGCGACTTCGTCTCCACGTGGCAGGCGCTCATCGAGGCCCAGCAGGCAGGGAAGACGCGCTCGATCGGCGTCTCCAACTTCCAACCCGCCCACCTCGACCGCATCGTCGAGGCGACCGGCGTCGTGCCGGTGGTCAACCAGGTCGAGGTGCACCCGTTCTTCGCCAACGAGGACGTGCGTGCCGCCAACCAGCGCCACGGTGTGCTCACCGAGGCGTGGTCCCCGATCGCTCAGGGCAAGGTCAACGAGGACGACACGATATGCGAGATCGCCTCGACCGTCGGCCGCTCGCCGGCCCAGGTCACCCTGCGCTGGCACGTGCAGCGCGGCGACATCATCTTCCCCAAGTCGATGAAGGCCGAGCGGATGCGCGAGAACTTCGAGATCTTCGACTTCGAGCTCTCCGCCGAGCAGGTCTCCGCCCTCGACGGGCTCGACCGGGGCGAGTCCGGCCGGATGGGACCCAACCCGGACACGTTCGACTACATCCCCGGCTGACCGGTCCCCTGCGTCAGCCGCCGTGGGCGGTGCGTGGACCACGTTCCTCAACGTTGGAACGTGGCTCCGCCACCGCTCCCGGGCGTGTCCGTCAGGCGCCGAGCGCCCGGGACCACTGGATCAGCAGGTGCGTGAGCCGGCTTCGCTCGGCGTCGGAGAAGGTCCCGAGCAGCCGTTCCTCGTTGGCGAAGTGCTGCTCCACCACGCGGTCGACGAGGGCGCGGCCCGACGGCGTCAGCGCGATCCGGCGTACGCGCCCGTCGTGCTCCGCCACCGAGCGCGTCACCCACCCCGCCTCGACCAGGCGGTCGACCCGCTTGGTCACGGCGCCCGAGGTGATCATGGTGGTGGCCGCCAGCTCGCCGGGGGTCAGCTCGAAGGGCTCCCCCGCCCGGCGCAGGGCCGCCAGCACGTCGAAGTCGCCGTCCGAGAGGCCGGCCGCGGCGAAGACCGGCCGCAGCTCCTCGTGGAGCACGGCGCCGAGGCGGTGCATCCGCCCGATGATGCCCATGGCCGAGCTGTCGAGGTCCGGCCGCTCGCGCGCCCACTGGGCCTGGATGCGCCCGACGTGGTCCGGGCCGGTGTGATGCACGTCCTCTATCACGGAGTGGAGATTACCTTCCACGGAAGATAATGTCTCTTCCGTGGAAAAGATCTTGGCTCACCGCTTCGGCCTCGTCCTGCTGACAGCGGTCGCCCCGGCCGCGTGGGGCACGACGTACATCGTCACCGAGCAGCTGCTGCCGCCGGACCGCCCGCTCTTCGGGGCGTTGGTCCGGGCGCTCCCGATCGGCTTGGTGATGCTCGCGTGGCGACGCCGGCTCCCGCGCGGCGACTGGTGGTGGAAGGCCGCGGTGATGGGGCTGTGCAACATCGGCGCGTTCTTCCCGCTGATCTTCCTCGCCGCCTACCACCTCCCCGGCGGGCTGGCGGCCACGATCCAGGCGACGGCCCCGCTCGCCGTGATGGCGCTCGCCTGGCCCCTCATCGGGGAGCGCCCCGCCCGGGTCCGCGTCGGCGCCGCCCTGATGGGGCTCGTCGGCGTCACCCTCCTGGTGCTCCGCAACCCAGACGGCGTGACGGCCCTCGGCCTGGCCGGCGCGCTCGGCTCGGTGCTCGTCAGCGCGCTCGGGTTCGTGCTCATGAAGCGCTGGACCCCGCCGGTCGACATGCTGACGCTCGTGTCCTGGCAGCTGGTCGTCGGCGGGCTCGCCCTGCTGCCGCTGGCCCTGGTGCTCGAGGGCGCCCCGCCGGCGATCGACCTCGAGGCGGCCCTCGGCTACACGTGGATCGCGGTGGTGGGCACCGGCCTGGCCTACGTCTGCTGGTTCACCGGGCTGCGCGCCATGCCCGCCGGCGCCGTCTCCCTCATCGGGCTGGTCAACCCGGTCGTCGGTACGGCGCTGGGCGTGGTCGTCGCCGCGGAGGCCTTCGGGTGGGTCCAGGCGCTCGGCATGGCGCTGGTGCTCGGCGGCGTGCTGCTCGGCCAGCGCACCACCCGGCGTCGCCGGACGTCGCCACCGCGCCACGCACCCCGGCCCCGCGCAGCACAGCGGCCCCGCGTGGCATCCCGACCGCGCGAGGCACTGCGACCGCTCGAGGCGCCCCGGCCGGCGGCCGAGCCGGTCGCTGCGAAGATGGGCGGGTGACGGCCTCGGGGGACTTCCGCTTCCGCGACATCGCCCTCCCGGCGTACGGCCCCTCGATCCTCAGCGCCATCGGGCACGGCGCGGTGATGCCGATCCTGGCCCTGCGGGCTCGCGAGCTCGGGGCGGACGTGAGCACGGCCGCGATGGTCGTCGCCCTGCTCGGCATCGGCAGCCTGATCGCCTCCCTGCCCGCCGGGGCCCTTGTCGCGCGGATCGGTGAGCGCCGAGCGCTGACCATCGTCGGGTGCCTGGACGCCGTCGCGATGGCGGCGGCCGCGCTCACCGACTCGGTGCTCGCGCTGGGGATCGCAGTGATCTTCAGCGGGATGACGTGGACGGTCTTCCTGATGGCCCGGCAGGGCTTCATGATCGACGCCGTTCCGATGGCCTACCGGGCACGCGCCATGTCGATGCTCGGCGGCAGCATGCGGGTGGGCGTGCTGGTCGGTCCACTCCTCGGTGCCGGGCTGATCCAGGTCGGCAGCCTCACCTGGGTCTTCTGGCTCGCCGCCGTGATGTCGCTCGCGTCGGCGCTGCTCGCGCTGACCATGCCCGACTTCGGCTCCGAGTCGCGCAAGCAGGTCACCGAGCACCTGTCGGTGCTGTCGGTGCTGCGCGCCCACCGCCGGGTGCTGCTCACCCTCGGCACGGCCGTGGTGATCATCGCCGCGAGCCGCTCGCTGCGCACCGTCCTGCTCCCGCTGTGGGCCGAGCACGTCGGCCTCTCCGCGAGCACGACCTCGCTCATCTTCGCCGCGGCCGCGGCGATCGACATCGCCTTCTTCTTCCCGGGCGGCTGGCTGATGGACACCCGCGGCCGCTTCGTGGTCGCCGTCCCTGTCGTGGCCTCGACCGCGGTCGCCTGCCTGCTGCTCCCCCTGGCCACCACCACCGCCACGGTGGCCGCGGTGATGGTCCTCATCGCCGCCGGCAACGGGCTGGGCTCGGGGATCGTGATGACGCTGGGCGCCGATGCCGCGCCGACGGAGGGCCGCGCGCAGTTCCTTGGCGGCTGGCGCCTCTGCGGCGACATCGGCGTCTCCGGCGGACCGGTGCTCGTCAGCGTCCTCGTCGCAGCGGCGCCCCTGGCCACGGCCTGCGTCGTGCTGGGCGGACTGGCCGCGGTCGGCACGGTGTGGGTCGGCTACTGGACCCGCCGGGTGGACCGGCAGGCGGCGCTCAGCCGACGGTGACCTCGACCTCGTTGGACGTGAGGTCCGAGTCGGTGTCCTTGACCCGGAACCTGTTGACCCCGGCCTGGCTCGTCTGCACGTAGGTCGAGAACGTCTGGTTGCTCACCGACACGGTCACCGGGAAGTCCGACCACGTGCCGCCCTCGAGGCGCTGCACCTGCAGGATCGCGCCCTCGCCCTGGGCGTAGGTGCCGGTGAGGTCGATCTGCTGCATCGGGCTCACGCTGACCTGGCTCGCCGAGAGGGAGATCTGCTCGGCCGGCGTGGTCTCCGTGCTGGAGGGCGCCTGGCCGGGCTGCGCCTCGGCGGTCGTCGTCGGCTCCGTGGTCTCGGTCGGCTCCGGCTCGGGGAGGTACATCGTCGTCTCGCTGCCGGACGTGGCCTCCGCCGACGCGTCGACTCCCCCACCGTCCAGGCCCAGCACCTTCGTGCCGAACAGCGCGGCCAGCCCGAACAGCAGGCCCACGACGGCGGCCACGGCGACCAGGGCCACCAGTCCGGTCAGGACCGGGCGGTCTTTGCTCTCGGACACGGGACACCTCTCGCTCGTACGACGATCGCGCGCGGTGGTTGCGGCGCGACTGCCCGCCATTGTGGGCGACCCGGGTGCTCCGGACCAACCCGGCCCGCCGCCGGGCGCCCCTCCGGGGGGTCCTCGGGGGTCCTCGCGGCCAGTGCGACCTGCGGTACCCACGACCGCAGGTCCCAGCCCGCGCACGAACCACCCGGCCAGTGCGACCTGCGGTACCCACGACCGCAGGTCCCAGCCCGCGCACGGACCTCCCGGCCAGTGCGACCTGCGGTACCCACGACCGCAGGTCACACCTCGCGCGAGGACCCCGAGGACCGTCCCGGCCGAGTCCCCGGCGGCTCAGGTCTCGGCGCCCCGCCGCTCCCTCTCGGCGATCGCGTGCACGTCGGTGCGGTTGTCGTAGGACCAGAAGTCCCGCAGCAGCGCCGCCGTCAGCAGGACACCGCCGACGCACGCGATACCGCCGGAGACGATCGAGCCGCGCACCGACCAGGCGTCGGCCACGAAGCCCGCGCGGACCTGGCCACCCAGCGGGCCGACGGAGTAGGACAGCATCTCGATGCCGGCCAGCCGGCCGCGCATGTGCTCGGGGATGGTCTGGTTCCACACCGTCCCGCGGAAGACGGCCGAGATCATGTCCGCCGCACCGGCCATCGCGAAGCAGGCCAGCGCCACCCCGAACGACGGCGCGAGGCCGGCGAGCGCGATGCAGGCGCCGTACGCCGCGGCGGCGATGACGATGGCCCGTCCGTGGTGGTGGACGCGCGAGGTCCAGCCGCTGAGCGCAGTCGCGACGAGGGCGCCGACGGTCTCCGCGGAGTAGAGCAGCCCCAGCAGCTCGGGGCGCTCGAAGACCTCGGCCGCCAGCGCCGGGAAGAGCACGATGGGCATCGCGAGCAGCATGGCGGCGATGTCGACGAGGTAGGTGCCGAGCAGGTCGCGCCGACCGATCGCGTAGCGCCACCCCTCAGCGATGCCGCGCAGGCTCGGGGGCGTCGTCTCGCCGCGGTGGGGGTAGGGCCGCATCGCGGCGTACAGGGCGCAGGCGACGGCCAGGGCGACGACGTCGACGACGAAGCACCAGCCGATCCCCACCCAGGCGATGAGCACGCCGCCGATGGCCGGACCGAGCAGCACGCCCACCTGCATGCCGAAGCTCGACAGCGCGTTGGCGGCGGTGATCTGGTCGTGGCGCACCGTGCGCGGCTCGAGCGCCTCGCGGGACGGACGCTGCAGCGACGAGGTGGCCGCGAGCAGGGCGGCGACGACGAAGAGCAGCGGGAGGCTCGGCTCGGCCCGGAACGCGTTGCCCGCCAGCACCGCCATCAGCACCAGCTGCGCCAGACCGCTGCCGACGAGCAGCTTGCGGCGGTCGACGTGGTCGGCGAGCGCACCGCCGTACAGGCCGAAGACGATCAACGGCACCAGCTCGACCAGGCCGATCGCACCGACCAGGAAGTTGCTGCCCGTCATGTCGTAGACCTGGAACGGGATCGCGACGTAGGACACCATCCCGCCGAGGTAGAACACCGTGCCGGCGGTGAACAGCAGCCGGAAGTCGCGCGACTCGCGCAGCGGGGTGACGTCCATCCGCACTCGGCGGAGGCGCTCGCGCAGGGACGGGGTGGTGCTCACAAGGGGCGATCGTCGCACGACGGGCGGACCCGGCGCGCGCGATTTACGACCGGTTCCGGCCTAGCGCGCGGTGACCCGGATCCGGGCCCCGTCGCGCGGCACGCTGGTGATGTTGCGGACCTTCGGGCGGTCGTCGGCGAGGGTCTCGACCGAGTACGCCGTCAGCAGCTCGCGCAGCACGACCACGCCCTCCATCAGCGAGAAGCCGGCGCCGATGCACCGGCGGACCCCGCCGCCGAAGGGGATCCAGGTGTTCGGGGGCGGGTTGGTCCCGACGAACCGCTCCGGACGGAACACGTCGGGCTCCGGGTGGTTCTCCGGTCGGGCGTGGGCGAGCAGGATCGACGGGCCCACCGTCACCCCCGCCGGCAGGTCGACCCCGCCGATGGTGGCCGGGGCCGTGAGGGTGCGCACCACCATCGGGATGACGGGGTGCAGGCGCATCGACTCCTTGAGCACGGCCTCCAGCCAGGCGTCGTCCCCGTCGTCGGCGGCCGCGGTGGTCCGGGCCAGCAGCGCGTCGTCGCGACCCAGCTCGTAGAGCGCCCACGCGAGCGCGGTCGCGGTGGTCTCGTGGCCGGCGAGCAGCAGGGTAACGAGCTGGTCGCGCAGCTCCTCGTCGGTGAGGAGGTCCCCCTCCTCGCCCCGCGCCCTGATCAGCAGGGAGAGCACGTCGGTGCGGGTGGCCAGGTCCGGGGCAGTACGCCGCTCGCGGATCTCGGCGTGGATCAGCTGGTCGAGCTCGTGGGCGTTCTGCCGGGCGGCCCGCCACGGGCCGAGCCGGCGCAGCCGCGGCACGGACCAGCCGAAGAGGACGGCCGGGCTGATGTCCACGACCCGGGTGACCCGCGGCCGGAGCAGGGCGAGCCGGCGCTCGTCGGTCACGCCGAAGACGACGCGCAGGATCACCTCGAGGGTGAGCCGGTTCATCCGGTCGAGGGCGCGCAGCTCCTCGCCGTCGTGCCAGCCGGCGAGGTCCGCACGGGCGACCTCGGTGACCAGGTCGCCGTACTCGCGCAGCGCGTGCCCGTTGAAGGCCGGCATCAGCAGCTTGCGGGCCCGCTGGTGCGCCCCGCGGTCCTGGAGCAGCAGCGAGTGCTCCCCCATCATCGGCCCGAGGATCGAGTTGGCCTTGCCGGCGAGAAAGGTCTCCGGGTCGGCGGCGAAGATCTCCCGCGCGTGCTCGGGGCGGGTGAAGAGCACCAGCGGGCGGTCGGGCAGCAGCCGGACGGTGAAGACGTCGCCGTAGCGACGGTGCGCCCACGGCACGAACTGGTGCCGGAAGCGCAGCAGGCCGATGCTCTGGAGCAGCGGCGGCCAGCCCGGGCCCGGGGGCAGCGTGGACCGGTCGATCGTCGGGGCGGGGCCGCCGAAGACGCGCATCCGCCGCATCCGCTTCTCGGTGAGCGCCGCGGTGGCGGCGTCGTGGGGCAGCTCCTCCGGCAGGTCGCGCACGGCAGTCATGCAGCCGATCGTAGGCCGGTCAGCGCGCCCGGACCTCCCAGCGCGTGGTGGGCTTCTCGACCAGGTCGGCGCAGCTGGCACGGCGGGGCTGCGAGGGCACCTCGACCACGTCGACGTCCGGGTCCCCGCCGGCGAGCACGTGCAGCTCGCGCACCTGCTCGGCCGGGGTGAGGCCGGCCCGGCCTCGGGAGGCCTCGACAGGGACCGACCCCTTCTCGAGGATCGCGCACGCCTCGACGGCGGACGCGACGTCGAGGCGGCCGAGGGTGTGCCCGGACGGGAGGGCCAGCAGGGTCCCGGCGAACCGGTGCCCGCCGAGGTGGGTGGTCTCCCACGTCGCCTCGGGCCAGCGCCCGGCCAGCGCCGCGGTGATCGGCCGGCCGATCTCCGCGCAGCAGCGGTCGCGACGGCCGTTGGTGCAGACCAGCCAGAGCGGGGCGTCGTACGCCGTCCAGTCCGGACCGCCACCGAGGTCGTCGTCGAGGTGGAGGTCCAGCAGCGACTCGGCGTCGGGCAGCACCTCCGTGCGCACGTCGAAGCCGCCGAGGGTGGCGCGGGCGTGGAAGACCCGGACCCCCGGGCCGGACTCGCCGCCGTGCCGGCGGATCAGCTGCACCCGCACGCCGGTCAGCGCACCGAGGTGGTCGCGGACGGCCTCAGGCAGCCGACTCTCGGCGACCGCCTTACGCCCCCACGAGCCCGCATGCTCGACGAGCAGGAAGGCCGTGTCGGTCGGGGCGGTGCCGGCGATCGGCTCACCGTCGTCGCGACTGGCGACGGAGCAGCGGAAGTCGGTCACGGGGCCAGTCTGCCCGCGGCCCGGGCGACCGGACCGACGGGGGCCCGGGCTCAGAGCAGGCCCGTGCGGCGCGCGATCGCCGCCGCCTCGGTCCGGGAGGTGGCGTCGAGCTTGCCGAGGATGTTGGACACGTGCACCGACACGGTCTTGGTGGCGATGAAGAGCTGCTTGCCGATCTCGCCGTTGGTGCGCCCCTCTGCCACCAGGGCGAGGATCTCGGTCTCGCGCGGCGTCAGCGACACGGCCGTCGGGGTGCTGCCACCGGCGCCCCGGGTCGACACGCCCGCGCCCGGGACACGGTGCGACCCGAGGCTGGTGAGCTCGTCGGCCAGGGGCCGCAGCCCCACGGCGTGCGCCACCTCGCGCGCCAGGTCGGCGACCTCGCGCGCACCGGCCGCGTCGCCGGTCGCACGCAGCACCTCGGCGAGCCGGGCGCGGGTGCGGGCGAGCTCGGGCACGTGGCCGAAGGCGACGAACGCCTCCTCGGCGGTCCGCCACACGGCCACCAGCTCGGCGGCGTCGGGCGGGTCGAGCTGGCTCAACCACCGCCAGCGCTGCTGCTCGGCGGAGCGGCGCGCGACCCATGCGTGATATTCCGGGCCGCGGCTGATCTCGAACTGGGCGAAGAAGTCGATGACCCGCTCGCCGTCGGAGAGCAGGCGGCGTACGACGTCGTCGGCGGCCTCGCGCTCGGCCGCGGACTGGTGGGCGGCACCGCTCGCGAGGATCCCCACGGCGACGGTCGAGAGCCGCAGCCGCGCCTGGAACCACTCGTGCCAGATGGGCCGCACGGTCTCGACCACGAGGTCGTAGACCTCGACGGCGCGGGCGGCGTCGAGGTCCTGCTCGGCGCGGGCGAGCTCGGCGGTCGCCGCGGTGATCGCGGTGAGCCCGTCGGTCGGCCAGTAGGGGCGCAGGCTCGTGAAGGCGTCCTGCTTGGTGTGGCCGCGCAGCACCTGCACGTGCATCTGGAGCGCGTAGTAGAGCCACTCATAGACGACCGGCGGGTTGAGCCCCGAGACGTCGAGCCGGTCGTAGGCCTCACGGAGCCGCCCCTGGGCGACCAGGACGCTGGCCACCATGTGGCGTGCCTCCGCCGGGAAGGGCGCCCAGGCCAGACCCTCCTCCTCCCCGCGGGAGACGACCCGGCCGTAGGCCTCCAGGGCCCCGTCGAAGTCGCCCAGGTCGTGGTGGAGCCGCCCGAGGAAGTAGAGCGCCCGCAGCTCGGCGTCCACGTGGCCGGCGGCCCGGGCCCGATCGGCGGTGTCGAGCCACGTCGTGCGGAGCCGGTCGAGGTCGAGGGTCTCGTCCAGGCTGGTCAGGGTGGTGGCGATCTCCACGGAGATGCCGGTGAGGTTGTGCCGTTGGGCGAGGTCCAGGCCCTCCATGGCCACGGACCGGGCGCGCTCCTCGTTCCACCGGCCGAGGGTCTGCGCGTGGACGCTCAGCGCCCGGGCGCGCAGCCGGGGCGAGGCGTCGGCGAGCAAGGCGACCGCCTCGGCGGCGATGGCCTCCGGGTCCTCGGTGGTGTCGGTGAGCAGCAGGGCCGCGGCGATGGAGGTGAGCACCTGTCCGCGGTCGGCCGCCGGGGCGTCGGGCGGGAGCGACGCGAGGTGGGCGCGGAGCACCTTGACCGCCTTGCCCACCCGCCCGGAGGCGACGAAGGCCTCGGCGCAGCGGCGTACGAGACCGTGCAGGTCGACGTCGTCGGGCACCTCGGGCAGCCCTTCGAGGAGGTCGAGCGCCTCGAGGAACTGCATGGCCGCCTCGTGGGGTCCGCCCACGGCGAAGGCCTGGTTGCCGGCCTCGATCCCGGCCCGCACCGCGGTCGCGCGGTCGCCGGCCCGGCGGGAGTGGAGCGCGAGCTCGGCCGCGGTGCCGGTCGCCTTGCCGGACCGGAGCGCCTCGCTGAAGGCGGTGTGGAGACGGGTGCGCTCGCCGGGGAGCAGGTCGTCGTAGACCGCCTCGCCGAGCAGGGCGTGCCGGAAGGCGTAGGACGAGCCGCCGGCCCGGGTGAGGACGTTGGACTCGACGGCGCTGCGCAGCGCGGCCTCGAGGTCGGTGGCGCCGAGGCCGGTCACCGTCGCGAGCAGCTCGTGGGAGACCTGCCGACCGGCGACGCTCGCGACCCGCACCACCTCGCGGGTGCGGTCGTCGAGCCGGTCGAGGTGGACCAGCAGGACGTCGGCAAGCTCGGCGGGCACGTGTCCCCCGGTGGCCCAGGTGGCGCCGATCAGCTCCTCGACGAAGAACGCGTTGCCCTCGGCACGGTCGACGATCTCGGCGATGCTCGCCTCGGAGATCGTCGTGTCCTTGTGGATCGTGTAGATCAGCAGGCGCACGTCGGCGTCGGTGAGGGGGTCGACCTGGATCCGCTCGACGCCACGCAGGCGCGCCCACTCGGCGACCTGCGGACGCAGCGGGTGCCGGCGGTGGAGGTCGTCGGAGCGGTAGGACACGACGAGGCGCACGGGACCGGCGAAGGGACGGGAGAAGAGGAAGCTCAGCATGTCGCGGGTCGACTGGTCGGCCCAGTGCGCGTCCTCCACGACGACGAGCAGCGGACCGTCCTGGGCCAGCGTCTCGAACAGGTCGTGGACGGCGGCGAAGATGTTGCCGCGGTCGAGGGACTGGTCCTCGTCGCGGTCGTCGGTGGCGCGTAGGCGTCGGCCCGGCTGGAGGCGGGCGAGGGTGGGGTGACGCTCGGTCACGCTCGCCGCCGCCTCCGGCCGCTCCGTGAGGATGCGCCCGAGGATCTCGGAGAAGGGGAGGTAGGGCAACGACCCGTCGGCCAGGTCGAGGCAGTGGCCGGCAAGCACCAGCCAGCCCTCGCCGAGCGCGACGTCGCGCAGCTCGGTCAGCAGTCGCGTCTTGCCGACGCCCGCGTCGCCTGCGAGGAGCACGGCGTACGGCGTGCTGCCTGCGGACGCGCGAATGCCGAGCCGGGAGACCAGGTCCTCCAGCTCGGCGTCGCGTCCGACGAGACGGGCGCTGCGGGCGGTGGGCACGTCGGCCATTGTGGCCTGACCCACCGACACCGTGGTGGCGCTTCCCGATCCCGGGGTCATCGCCCGGTCGGGGTGGTGCCGGCGGCGCGGCGGGCGCGGCGCCCGAACGTCCCCCAGTCCTTGCGGAGCCTCTCGTTGCGGTAGCTGACCTCGGCGTTGATGAAGCTGTCGGTGGCGAACATGTCCTGTCCCTCCTGTGGGGCCCGGCTCTCGGGCCATGGGAAGAGACTGCGCCGCTGAGGTAGGGCGCGACATCGGGCGGGAGACGTATCCCGGGGGCCGTGGCTACCTCAGATGGGCGGCGGCGGGTACCTCAGTGGGTGGACCGGGACGGCGTGGAGATCGACGACCGTCCACGATTGGGTGTATCAGGGACTCAGGAGACCGCTCCTACCTAGCGTGAGGGACGTCATCATGGAGAGCGAACGGCGCGCCCCGAGTGATGTTCCGTGGCTGACCGGGGGGACGGACACGGACGTCGCCACGCTCGTCGACGAGGCTCGCGGGGGGAGCCAGACGGCGTGGGACCAGCTCGTGGAGCGTTATCTCCCCTTGGTGACGTCCCTCATGCGGCGGTACCGGGTGACCGGGGCCGACGCCGACGACGTCAACCAGACCGTCTGGTTGCGACTCGTGGAGCACCTCGACCGGATCGACGATCCCCGGGCCCTGCCGGGGTGGCTGTCGACGGTCACCCGCCACGAGTGCTTCCGGATCCGCCAGACCCGTGGCCGCTCGGTCCCCACGGACCCGCAGACCACGACCACCTTCGACCGACCCGACCACGCTCCCGACCTGCTCGCGGAGCTGCTCGCCGCCGAGCGCCACACCGCCCTCGTCGACGCGTTGCTCGAGCTCCCGGCCCAGCGCCGCGACCTGTTGCTGCTGCTCACCGAGGACCCACCGCTCACCTACGCCGAGATCAGCGAACGCTCGGGCATCCCGATCGGCAGCATCGGGCCCACCCGCGCGCGAGCCCTCCAGCAGCTCCGCCGCACCCGCGCATTCCGCCGCCTGACCAGTCCTGACCCGGACGGGAGCCACCGATGACCGACCTGCCCCCCGAGGACCACGCCGTCCTCGACGACCTGACCGCCGCGCTCGCCGCGCGCCGCGACGTGGAGTCCCGGCACCGCGAGGCGGCGCGGGCGGCCTTCACCTGGCGCACGGTGGACGCCGAGCTCATGGAGCTGGCCTACGACTCCCTCGACGAGCCGAGCACCGTGCGCGGGGTCGTCTCGGCCCAGCCCCGGGCGCTGTCCTTCACGTCGCGTCGCGGCAGCCTGGAGGTGGAGATCGACGGCGATCGTGTCCGCGGGCACGTCGTCCCCGCGGCGGTCGTCACGGTGATCATGACCAACGCCGTCGGCGAGCGCGCCGAGGCCACCACGGACGAGGACGGGATGTTCGTGCTGATGGGCACGCTGCCCGGACCGGTCCGCTTCACCGTCGAGGGCGACGAGGGCGGTACGACGCCCTGGGTCACCCTCTGACGGCGGTCACTGCCCTCGCTGGTTGAGGAGCGAGCCTCGAAACCCCGACCGACTCAGTTCGCCGGGTAGAGGATCGGCCCGACTCCCCGACGACCCGCCGCGGCGGCCTCGACGAGCAGCTGGTCCGCGGCCTTGCGGGCGCTGATCCCGTGCTGACTCATGCGCGCGGCGATGAGGCCGCTCACCAGCGGCGTCGAGAACGACGTACCGCTCCACCGGGCGATCCCGGTGAAGTCACGCTGGTCACCGACGTTCGGCGGCTCGTGGCAGTAGAAGGTGCCGGTCGGGTAGGCGTTGACCAACCCCGTGCCGAGGGCGTAGACGTCCACCCAGCTGCCGAAGTTGGAGAAGTCGGCGCGCTCGCCGTCCCGGTCGATGGCCCCGACCGAGACGGCCCACGGGAAGGCCGCCGGCCAGAACGGCCTGCGGTGCCCGTCGTTGCCGGCCGCGGCCACCAGGACGGTGCCCTTCTGGTGGCGCAGGCGCTGCTCCCAGAACACCTCGAAGCTGAGCAGCGGCACCTCGCCGCGCGTGGGGCAGCCCGCGGACAGGGAGATGATGTCCGGGGAGTGCTCGAGTGCCTCGCCGAGCTGGACGACCATGTCGGACTCGTAGGCGGCGCCCCCCGTCGGCAGGAAGCCCTCCACGCGGATCCTCGCCGCAGGCGCCTGGGTGCGGACGACGCCGGCGATGAACGTCCCGTGCCCGGCGTACGGGTGGATGTGGTCGAGGTCGATCGTCTCGGGGTCGCCGTCCACGCCGGCGAGCCACGAGGTGGCGGGGTCGGTGCCGCACGGCGGCCACCAGCCGGTGTCCACGACGGAGACGAACACCTCGGTGCCGGCACCGAGGTCACTGGTGATGCCGGGGTACGGCGCGGGGTCCGCGCCGGGCTCCTCCGGCTCGACTGCAGGGCACAGCCGACCGGGACCCGTGACGAACATGATGTGGTCGGGCGTGGCCTTGCCGACACCGAGCTCGCGGTCCACCCGCGCCAGGATGTCGGGAACCGTCGTGGTGTCGTCGGTGGTGACCCGCAGCACGGTCAGTCCCCGCTGGCGCTGCGACCGCTCGTCGTCGAGGCGCTCGGCGCCGAGGAGGTCCGCCACGTCGCGCCAGTGCTCGTCGCGGGCCAGGACGTGGTCCGGGCGGTACAGGTACTCGACCCGGCGGCCGTCCTCGGACCAGACGGCGGCGGCGTACTCGGGGCCACCCATGGCCTTGATGAGGTAGGCGACCTGCTCGCGGAGGACCGCTTCCTGGAGGCGGTCCCGCTCCTCGCCCTGGGGGTCCTTGCCGGGGACGGGTGCGCCGTCCGGTCCGTCGGTGCTCGAAGTCGTCATGGTCGCTCCCCCGATGGGCTTGGATGAGACTGGGGTGCGAACCGGACCGGTGGCACCTCCGCCAGACGATAGCGATCCGAGGCGTCGGTGAGGAGGGGTGCGAGGGTGCCGGACCAGACCGGTGACGAGCTGCTGGCTCTCGCCATCGCAGACCCCGACGAGGCATGGTCGCTCGCGACCGCGGTCATCGCGAACGGCGACGCCGACGTCACCGCTCTCTCCTACGCCCACCAGGCGCTGGGCATCGTGCTGCGCGAGCGTGGCGACGTCGACCTCGCCCTCACCCACCTCCGTCTCGCGCGGAGGCTCGCGGAGCGCACGCCCGACGTGGACCGGGTCGCGGACGTGCGGGCCTCCCTGGGTGGCACGCTCGCCGTGGCGGGCCGGACCGCCGCGGGACTCCGAGAGCTGGACGCGGCGGTCGCCGGAGCGAGGGCCCGCGGCCCGGTGCGGCCCAAGGCGCAGATGCGTCGGGCCAACGTGCTGACCATGGCCGGCCACCACGACCGCGCGTTGGCCGACCTCCAGGACGCCGTGCGCGGCTTCCGCCGCTCGGGTGACCGGCTGTGGCAAGCGCGCGCGCTCAACCTGCGTGCCTTCGCGAGGATCCTGCGCGGGGAGTTCGCCGAGGCCACGCGCGACCTGCGCGAGGCGGAGTCGCTCTTCCTGCCAGGCGACCAGCAGTTCGAGGTGCTCGACGTCCGTCACAACCTCGCCCTCATCCGCTTCTTCGAGGGTGACGTCCCGGCCGCCCTGTCCGCCCTGACGGAGCTCGCCTCCGCCTACGCCGACCTGGGAGACCCCCACCTCGAGCTGACCCTCGACCGCGCCAGGATCCTCCTCGTGGCCGGGCTGGCGGTCGAGGCCGTCGACGTCATCGAGTCCGCGCCCGCCTGGGCCCAGAGCCGCCCCCGGGCCCGGGCCGAGCTGCTGGTGATGCGGGCCGCGGCACGACTGGGCGCCGGTCAGGCCGAGCAGGCGCTGGAGGACGCCCGGGCCGCTCGGCGCCTGTTCCTGCGCCAGGAACGCGCATGGTGGTGCATCCGCGCCGACCTGGTGGCCCTGCAGGCGCGCATCGAGCTCGGGCGCGGGTCTCGCCGGGCCGCGGTGGCCCTCGCCGACTCCCTGGCCGACGACCCGACCGAGGAGGCGGTGCTCGCCCACCTGCTGGCCGGCCGGGAGCTCGCTCGGAGCGACCCGGCGGCCGCGTCGCCGTACCTCTCCCGGGCCGCCGCCGGCCGCCGTCGCGGCAGCCCGCTCAGCCGCGCCACCGCCTGGCTGGCCCGGGCGCTCGAGCTCGAGGTGGAAGGGCGGCCACGCGTGCTCGACGCCGTCGGGCGCGGGCTCGACGCGCTCGCCGAGCACCGGGCCACCCTCGGTAGTCCCGAGCTCCGCGCCCTGACTGCCCTGCACGGCTCCGACCTGGCGACACTCGCCGTCCGGCACGCGCTGCCGCGGGGTCCGCGGGCGCTGGTGCGGTGGAGCGACCGGGCGCGCGCGGCCTCCCTGAGCGAGCCGGTGCCGGCGCCCCAGGACCCGACCATCGACGGCTTGCTCGCGACCATCCGTGGCCTGTCCCACCGGATCGCCGAGGAGGAGGACCCCGTGGAGCTGCAGGCGCTCGTGCGCGAGCGGGCCCACCACGAGCGGACCGTCCGGATGGCGTGGGCGGCGACGCCGGGAGCGGGTGGCCGGGACGCCTCGGCGTCGGACGCCTCGCTGGTCGAGGCCCTCGCGGACCGGGTGCTCGTGCAGCTGGTCGACGTCGACGGCACGCTGCACGCCGTGGTCGTGCGCGACGGTCGGTGGCGGACCGTGCGCGTCGGACCCGCCTCGTCCGCAGCGAAGGCCCTCGACGCCGCGCTCTACGGTCTGCGCACCGCGACCCGCGGACGCCCGGTCGACCTGGCCCGGCTGGGCGTCCGCCTCGAGTCGGCCCTGCTCGGGGACGTCGTCCGGCTGCTGCCCGCGGGGCGTGCCGTGGTGGTCTCACCACCCGCTGCGCTGCTCGCGGCGCCGTGGACCCTCCTGCCCTCGTTGCGCTCCCGACCGGTGTCCCTCACCCCGTCGGCGACCGCCTGGGTGCGCGCTCACGCGGCCCGACCGCGCTCCTCCCGGGCCGTGCTGGTGGTGGGACCGGACCTGCCGACCGGGGGCGCCGAGGTCGCGCCGATCGCCCGGATGCACGCGGGTGCCTCGTTGCTCGCCTCCGACGACGCGACCGTGGCCGCCGCCCTGGCCGCCCTCGACGGGGCGGCACTGGGGCACATCGCCGCGCACGGGTCGTTCCGCCCGGAGACGCCGATGTTCTCCAGCCTCCACCTCGCCGACGGGGCGATGACCGTCGACGACGTGCACCGGCTCGGGCACCCGCCGCACCGGATCGTGCTGCCCGCCTGCCGGTCGGGCGCGTTGGCCGAGGTCGGCGGTCACGACGTGATCGGCTTCGCGGCCGCGCTGCTCGGCCAGGGAACGGCCGGGGTCGTCGCGTCGCTCATCGACGTCGACGACGCCGCCACCGTCCAAGTGATGCTGGACCTCCACGCCGGGCTGGTCGCCGGCGAGCGCCTGGACGAGGCCCTGTGCCGCGCGCGTCTCGCGGCGGGCGAGGACCCCGTGGGGCTGGCCACCGCGGTGTCGTTCGTGGCGCTCGGCGCGGCCTGAGCCGTCGTACGGCGTCTGCTTTCCGACCGCTCATCCGTCGATAGTTGGGGATCACGGCCGTCCCGGGGCCGCTGCGACGGCCCTCGCAGGCACTGCGACCTGCGGTCGTGGGTACCGCAGCTCGCATGCGCGCGCGAGGCCCGGCAGGCAATGGGACCTGCGGTCGTGGGTACCGCAGGTCGCATGCGCGCGCGAGGCCCCTGCGAGGCCTCCGCGAGCGATCAGGTGACGGGCACGACCGGCCGCCCGCCCTGCCAGACACCGGCGACCAGGGGGACGCCGGGGCGGTAGGCGAGGTGGACGTACGACGGGGCGTCGAGGAGGACGAGGTCGGCGCGCTTGCCGACGGCCAGGACGCCGACGTCGTCGCGGTCGAGCGCGGCCGCGCCCGTGGCCGTGGCGGCGTGCACCGCCTCGGCCGGGCTCATGCCCATGTCCCGCACGGCCAGCGCGATGCAGAAGGCCATCGAGGAGGTGAAGCACGAGCCCGGGTTGCAGTCGCTGGCCAGCGCGACCCGGACGCCGGCGTCGAGGAGGCGACGGGCGTCGACGTACGGGTGCCGGGTCGAGAACTCGACCCCCGGCAGCAGCGTCGCGATGGTGCCGGAGTCCGCGAGTGCACTGACGTCGTCGTCGGACAGGTACGTGCAGTGGTCGACCGCGACCAGGCCCAGCTCGGCGGCCAGCCGGACGCCGCCGCCGTAGGTCAGCTGGTTGGCGTGCAGCCGGCCGCGCAGGCCGTTGTCGGTGCCCGCTGCCAGGATCGTGCGTGCCTGGTCGACGTCGAAGGCGCCGTCCTCGCAGAAGACGTCGATCCAGCGCGCATGGGGGGCCGCGGCCTCCAGCATCGGGCCGGTGACCAGCTCGACGTAGTCGGCGGGGGTGGTGCCGCTCGGCACGACGTGGGCACCGAGGAAGGTCGTCTCGTCCGTGAACTGGCGGGCCACGGCGAGCGACCGCGCCTCGTCGTGGACGGAGAGTCCGTATCCACTCTTGATCTCGATGGTGGTGGTGCCCTGGGCCCGCATCTCGGCGACGAGCCGGGCGACGTGAGATGTGAGCTGTTCGTCGGTGGCCGCGCGGGTGGCCGCAACGGTCGTGCGGATCCCGCCCGCGGAGTAGGGCGTCCCGGTCATCCGGGCGGCGAACTCCTGCGCGCGGTCGCCCGCGAAGACGAGGTGGCTGTGGCTGTCCACCCAGCCCGGCACGACGGCGCGCCCGCCCGCGTCGTACGCCGTGTCGGCAGCGGGCGCCTCGGCGGCCGGGCCTACCCATGCGATGGTGCTGCCCTCGACCACGACGGCGGCGTCCTCGACGAGCCCGAGCAGCCCGTCGCGGGCCGGGTCGTTGGTGGTGAGCTCGCCGATGCCGGTGAGGAGCACGCTCATCCGTGCACCGCCTTGATCACCCGGTCGAGCTCGCGCCCGATCTCCCCCACCTGGTCGCGGGTGTGCACGAGCTGCCCGTCGGCGACGACCTGGAGGACGTCGCCGGCGCTGGCGGCGAACACCACGGCGTGCTCGTCGGTGCCCGCGCCGGCGGTGCGCGGCGAGGCGAGGTCGAGGGTGACCAAGTCCGCGCGCTTGCCGACGGCGATCGATCCCGCGTCCTGCCAGCCCAGGCTGGCATGGCCGGTCGAGGTGGCGGCGGTGAGCAGCTCGGCGGCCGACCAGTGCCCGCGGCGCATCGTGGCGAGCCGCTCGTCGAGCTCGACCGCGCGCATCTCCTCGAAGAGGTCGATCACCGCGTGGCTGTCGGAGCCCAGCGTCAGGCGGGCGCCCGCGTCGGCGAGGCGACGGCTCGGGCCGACCCCGTCGCCGAGGTCGCGCTCGGTGGTCGGGCAGAAGTCGACGTAGGCGTTGGCCTCGCCGATCAGTGCGATGTCGGCCGCGGTCAGGTGGGTCGCGTGCACGAGCGTGGTGGTCGGCCGGAGCAGCCCGTGGGCGGCGAGCAACCGGGTCGGGGTGACGCCGTACGCCTCCTGGCAGGCCTCGTTCTCGGCGACCTGCTCCGACAGGTGCACGTGCAGCACGTCCTGCTGGGAGCGCGCGACGTGCTCGAGCGCGTCCCGCGGCACGGCCCGGACCGAGTGCAGGGCGGCGCCGACGCGAGCGTGCGGTCCGGCGTCGATCTCGGCGACCCGGTCCTCCCAGGCCTGCGCGCTGCCGTCGCTGTAGCGGGCCTGCACGCCCTGCGGAGGCTTGCCGAAGCCGCCGGACAGGTAGAGCGTGTCGAGCAGCGTGATCCGGATCCCGGCCTCGCTGGCCGCCTCGAGCAGGGCGTGCCCCATGGCGTTGGGATCGGCGTACAACGAGCCGTCCTGCTGGTGGTGGAGGTAGTGGAACTCCCCGACGGCGGTGATGCCCGCCGCCACCATCTCGCGGTACGTCGCCCGCGCCAGCTCGAAGTAGGAGTCCGGGTCGAGCCGCCCGGCGACGACGTACATCTGGTCGCGCCACGTCCAGAAGGTGCCGCGGCCCCGCTGGGTGCGCCCCCGCAGGGCCCGGTGGAAGGCGTGGCTGTGGCAGTTGGCCAGGCCCGGGATCGTGAGACCGAGGAGCACGTGGTCGGGCTGGAGCGGCCGGGGATCGGCGTCCGGCGACGACGACCGGTCCCGGAGGGTCACGGCGGTGATGACGCCGTCCTCGACGTCGACCACGACGCCCGGCTCCACGCGCCCGCCGACCCACGCGTGCTCGAGCAGGTAGGTCGTCGTCGTCATCGCGCCAGCTCCGTGAGGGTGTCGGCCAGCGCCTCGACCCCGGCCAGGCAGTCGGCGGTCTCGGCGAACTCGTCGGGTGAGTGCGACACCCCGGTCGGGTTGCGCACGAAGAGCATGGCACTCGGGATCCCCGCCGCGGAGAGGATTCCCGCGTCGTGCCCGGCCTGGGTCGGGATGACCGGCCACCCGCCCACCGCGGCGAGCCGTGCGGCCAGCGCCGGATCGAACGCGACCTGCCCCGACACCGACTCCGCGGTCACGGCCAGCCCGGTGCCGTCGCGGTCCGCCCGCTCCGCCCCTTGCCGCGAGATCGCGGCGACCAGGTCGGCGAGCGCCTCGTCGGACGAGCACCGCGCGTCGAGCCAGGCAGTGACGCGCGACGGCACCGCGTTGGTGCCGTTGGGGGCGACCTCGAGCCGGCCGAAGGTGGCCCGCTGTCCGGCCAGCCGGGCCTGCTTGTTGGCGGCCAGCACGGTCATCGCATAGGTCAGCATCGGGTCCCGGCGGTCCTCCATCCGGGTCGTGCCGGCGTGGTTGGCCTCACCGGTGAAGTCGAAGCGGTAGCGCCCGTGCGGCCAGATCTGGCTGGCCACGCCCACCGCGACGTCCCGGTCGACGAGGTCGCGGCCCTGCTCGACGTGCAGCTCGACGAAGCAGCCGACCTCCGTGAGGTCGACCAGCCCGCCGCCGTCCTCCAGCGCCCCGACGTCGAGCCCGGCGGCGGCCAGCGCGTCGGGCAGGGCGACCCCGTCACGGTCGCGGCGCTCGCGGGCGTCGGCCCAGGTCGTCGTACCGGTCGCCAGCCGCGACCCGAGGCAGGCCAGCCCGAAGCGCGATCCCTCCTCCTCGGTGAAGACCGAGACCCCGATGGGCCGGGACGGTACGACGCCCCGCTCCCGCATCAGGTCGACCGCCGCGAGCGCGGAGACCACGCCGAGCGGCCCGTCGTACGCCCCGCCGTCCAGGACGGAGTCGAGGTGCGAGCCGGTGAGGATGCCTTGTCGGGGTAGTCCGTGACGATCGGACCCCTCCGCGGCCGATCCCGGGGTCCGTTCGTCGGGGACTACCCCGGCAGCTACCCCGGCAGACGCCCCGGCAGCGGACTCGGCAGCGGACTCGGCAGAGGGCCCAGTGGGACGCCACCACGCCACCTGGGTGCCCATCGCGTCGGTCTCCAGCTCGAGCCCGCGGGACAGCGCGGCCTCGGTGAACCAGGCGCGCAGCTCGGACTCGGCGCTGGTCCACGGCTGGCGGAAGTAGCCCCCCGACGACGCCGACCTGCCCACCGGAGCCAGGTCGTGCCACATGCCCTCGAACGTCATGGAGCGAGTCCACCGGTCGCCGGTCCCGGGGTCAACGACACGCGCCGTGCGGGTGTCTCGGATCCCAGACCGGGACGACCCCGCCCCGGGCGGGGCCAAAAGGCCTCAGCCCGTCCACACCCCGTCGTCCCAGGCCCGGGTGAGGACCTCGAGGTACGGCGTGAGGTCCCAGCCCTGCGCCGCCACCCAGGAGTCCGAGAAGTAGGTCTCGAGGTAGCGCACGCCGTCGTCGCACAGCAGCGTGACGATCGAGCCGGCCTCCCCCGCGGCACGCATGTCGCAGGCCAGCTTGGTCGCGGCGTACAGCGCGGTGCCCGTCGACGGCCCGGCCAGCTGGCCGATACGGGCCCGCAGGAAGTGCACCGCGGCGACGGACGCCGCGTCCGGGACCTGGATCATCCGGTCGACGAGGTCGGGCAGGAACGACGGCTCGGCTCGCGGCCGGCCGATGCCCTCGATGCGCGATCCGCAGGTCGTCTCCCCGCACGTCGGGTCGCGGAAGGCGGCGAGGAAGGCCGAGTTCTCCGGGTCGACGACGCACAACCGGGTCGACAGCCCGCGGTAGCGGACGAAGCGCCCGATGGTGGCCGACGTGCCGCCGGTGCCGGCCCCCACGACCACCCAGGTCGGCTCGGGGAAGCGCTCCATCGAGAGCTGGTCGAAGATCGACTCGGCGATGTTGTTGTTGCCGCGCCAGTCGGTCGCCCGCTCGGCGTAGGTGAACTGGTCGAGGTAGTGCCCGCCGGACTCGTCGGCGAGCCCGCGCGCGACGTCGTACACCGAGGCGGGGTCGTCGACCAGCACGCACCGCCCCCCCTCGCGCTCGATCAGCGCGATCTTGGACGGCGAGGTGGTGCGCGCCATCACGGCGGTGAACGGCAGGCCCAGCAGGTGCGCGAAGAACGCCTCGCTCACCGCCGTCGAGCCCGACGACGCCTCGACGACGTGGGTGCCCTCCTGGATCAGCCCGCTGCACAGGCCGTAGAGGAACAGCGAGCGCGCCAGCCGGTGCTTGAGCGATCCGGTCGGGTGCGTCGACTCGTCCTTGAGGTAGAGGTCGACGTCGTCGAACGCCGGCATCCGCACCGCGTGCAGGTGCGTGTCGGCCGAGCGCTGCTGGTCGGCCTTGAGCCGCCGGATCGCCTCGACGACCCACGGTCGCTCGGCGTGGCCGGACTGGTCGACCTCGACGAGCGGTACGACTCCCTCTCCCATGGACGGAGCGTGCCACAGTCGGCGCATGGAGTTCCAAGACGTCGTACGACGACGCCGCATGGTGCGCCGGTACGCCGACCGCCCGGTGGCGCCCGAGGCCCTCGACCGGCTGCTCGCCAACGCCACCCGCGGGCCCAGCGCCGGCTTCAGCCAGGGCTACGCCTTCCTCGTGCTCGACACCCCCGAGGACGTCGCCCGCTTCTGGGCCGCCACCGGCGCAGACCCCGAGACCAGCAACGGGTGGCTCGACGGCATGCGCACCGCCCCGGTCGTGATCGTCCCGCTCGCCCACAAGGACGCCTACCTCGACCGCTACGCCGAGCCCGACAAGGGCTGGACCGACCGCGACGAGGCCCGCTGGCCGGTCCCCTACTGGCACGTGGACACCGGGATGGCGGCCCTGCTGATCCTCCAGACCGCGGTCGACGAGGGCCTCGGCGCCTGCTTCTTCGGCATCCCCGGGGAGCACGTGGCGGGCTTCCGCGAGGCGTTCGGGATCCCGGACGACCACATCCCGATCGGCGCGATCACCGTCGGCCACCGCACCGACTCAACGGGCCCGCGCGGCTCCGCGGCCCGGCGCGAGCGGCGTACGGACGTGGTGCACCGCGGCCGCTGGTGACCACCGGCGCGGACACCCGCAGGGAGGAGTCCCGGGTCACACGCGGGAATCATGCGGCGCCCCGACCCCTTGGACCCAGTGAACGGTCAACGAGTCCACGACGAGAGGTCCCCACGTGTCCCAGGCATTCGAACCGATCATGGTCGGCAGCTGGAAGCTGCCCCAGCGCTTCGTGATGGCGCCCCTGACGCGCAACCGCGCGAAGGGCACCGTCCCCGGTGAGCTCAACGCCGAGTACTACGGCCAGCGCGCCGGTGCCGGGCTGATCATCACCGAGGGCTCGCAGCCCAGCGCGGTCGGCCAGGGCTACCTCGACACCCCCGGCTTCCACACCCCCGAGCAGCTCGCCGGCTGGAGCAAGGTCGCCGAGGCCGTGCACGCCGGCGGCGGTCACCTCGTCGCCCAGCTGATGCACGTCGGTCGCGTCGCGCACCCGGACAACAAGGGCGGCCTCGAGTCCGTCGCGCCGAGCGCCCTGCCCGCCGACGGGAAGATGGTCACCGCCGACGGCCAGGTCGACATGCCGACCCCCCGCGCGCTGGAGACCGACGAGATCCCCTCGGTCGTCCAGGAGTTCGTCACCGCCGCCCGCAACGCGGTCGACGCCGGCCTCGACGGCGTCGAGGTGCACGCGGCCAACGGCTACCTGATCCACCAGTTCCTGGGGCAGTCCTCCAACACCCGCACCGACGGGTACGGCGGCTCCCCCGAGGCGCACGCCCGCTTCGCGATCGAGGTGACCCGGGCCGTCGCCGAGGAGATCGGCGGCGACCGCGTCGGCATCCGCATCTCCCCCGCCCACAACATCCAGGGCGTGCTCGAGGAGGACGAGGCCTTCACCCGGGCGACGTACGAGACGCTGATCGACGGCATCAAGGACCTCGACCTGGCCTACCTCAGCATCCTCGCCGACCCGCGCAGCGAGATCGTCGCCGACCTGCGCGCCCGCTTCGGTGGTCCGGTGATGCTCAACTCCGGCTTCGGGTCGGTCACCGACATCGAGGACGTCGAGTCGATCATCGACGAGGACCTCGGCGACCTGGTCGCCGTCGGCCGCGAGTTCCTGGCCAACCCCGACCTCGCCGAGCGCTGGCGCACCGGGGCGGAGCTCAACGAGCCCGACCAGGCGACGTTCTACGGTGGCGGCGCGGCGGGCTACACCGACTACCCGACGCTGGGCGCGCGCTGATGCGCGCCGTCGTCTACACCGAGAGCGGCGACTGCTCGGTCCTCGAGCTCGTCGAGCGTGAGGCCGCGGAGCCCGGCCCGGGCGAGGTCCGGGTGCGGATCGTGCGCGCCGGGGTCAACCCGACGGACTGGAAGTTCCGCGCCGGCGGCATGGGCGAGCTGGCCTTCCCCGAGATCGTCCCCGGCCAGGACGGCGCCGGCGTCATCGACGCGGTCGGCCCCGACGTCACCGACCTCGCGGTCGGCGACCGGGTCTGGACGATGCTCGCCCAGCACACCCGGCCCGGTGGCACGGCGCAGGAGCAGGTCGTGCTGCCCGTCGGCCACGTCACCGTCCTGCCCGACTCCGCGTCGTACGACGTGGGCGCGGCGCTCGGCGTCCCGGCCGTCACCGCGCACCGCGCTCTGACCACCTCCGAGGACGGTCCGGACCGGCTGGTCCCCGGCGCCCTGGGCGGGCAGACGGTGCTGGTCGCGGGCGGCGCCGGCGCGGTCGGCAACGCGGCCATCCAGCTCGCCCGGTGGGCGGGCGCGACGGTGATCAGCACCGTGAGCAGCCCCGCCAAGGCCGCCCTGGCCACGGCCGCGGGGGCGCACCACACGGTCGACTACCGCGAGGTGGACGTCGTCGAGGCGGTCCGCGCGATCGCCCCGGGTGGCGTCGACATCGTCGTCGAGGTGGCTCCGGCCCAGAACCTGCGCCTCGACGTGCAGGTCATCCGGCCCCGCGGCACGATCGCGATCTACGCCAACAACGGTGGCGACGAGGTCAGCCTGAGCGTGCGCGAGACGTTCTCCACCAACGCGCGCTTCCAGTGGGTGCTGCTCTACACGGTCGGCCACGACGCGCTGCGGGCGGCTGCCGAGGACATCACGGCCGCGCTGGTCGACGGCGCCTTCGGCGTCGGCGAGGAGCACGGGCTGCCGGTGCACCACTTCCCGCTCGAGCAGACCGCCGCGGCGCACGCCGCGGTCGAGGACGGCGCCGTCGGCAAGGTGCTCCTGGACGTCACCGCCGACTGACGCGGTCAGCCGAACGGCGGCGGGTCGTCGACCAGGCCCACCAGCACGGCACGTACGTCGACCAGGCGCGGCCGTGCTGCTGGGTCCAGGTCGACGCACGCCGCCAGCAGGTCGCGCACCTCGGGCGGTACGACGTCGAGGCCGCCGGGCACCGTCGGCATCCGGCGGTGGACCAGCGGCCACCGGCGGCCGGTGTCCCACGTCGCCTCGTCGCCGTACGGCACGTCGTCCGTGAAGGCCTCGATGAGGGTGACCCCCAGTCCCCAGACGTCGGTCGCGGCCGTGAGGTCGCGGCCGCGTGCCTGCTCGGGCGCGAGGTAGCCGCGGGTGCCGGCCCCCGCCCGGCCGGGCCCGGGCCGACCCGCGAGGCTGAGGTCGATGAGGACAGCTCTCCCGTGGTCGACGACCACGTTGGCGGGCTTGACGTCGAGGTGCAGCCAGTCGTGGTGGTGCAGGTGGCCGAGCACCGACGTGAGCTGGAGGCCGAGCTCCGCGACGTCGGCCAGGTCGAGGGTGCCGTCCTCGATGACCGCGGCGAGGGTGGCACCCCGCAGGGTCTCCAGGACCACGGCCGGCGGGTCCTCGTGGACGGCGTAGCCGCGCACGAGGTGCGGGTGCGCGAGCGTGGTGACGACCTCCCCCTCGCGGAGCAGCGCCTCGCGGACGGCCGGCTCCGCGCGCCGCTCGGCGCGCGCCACCTTGACCACGACCCGGGTCCGGCGCTCCTCGTCCCACGCGTCCCAGGTGTCGAGGCGCCGGCCGTGGGACAGCAGAGCGACGGGCCGCAGCCCGTCGGGCATGCCGGCCGCGAGCGCGGCGGTCCCGGCGGTGTGTCCGGCGAGGTGTCCGGCAGTGGGTCCGGCGCCGGGACGGACACGGCGGCGGCTCAACGACGGGCTCATGCGGTGGCTCCCCGGAGGTCGTGGGCGTGCTGGGCGGCGAGGTCATCGAGGTCGATGACGCGGTCGACGTGCTCGAGCACGACCGGGTCGTGGGTCATCACGATGACGGTGCGGTCGCGGGCGCCGCGGGTGAGGGCGCCGAGCAGGCGGCGGCTGGAGTCGGCGTCGAGGCCGGTCGTGGGCTCGTCGAGGAGCAGCACCCGGCTGTCGAGCAGCAGGGCCCGGGCCAGGGCGATCCGTTGCCGCTGGCCACCGGAGAGGCTGCGCCCGCGCTGGCCGATCCGGGTGTCGTAGCCCTGTGGCAGCCGCTCGACGAAGGCGTGCGCGTCGGCCTGCATCGCGGCCAGCCGCACCTCGCTCAGCGAGGCGTCGGGCCGCACGAAGGCGATGTTGTCGCGGACGCTGGCGTCCAGCATCAGCTGCTCCTGCAGGACGGTCGCGACGGCGAGCCGCACCGACCGGGCGGTGTGGTCCGCGACGTCGTGCGCGTCGATCTCGACGGTGCCGTGGTCGGGGTCGACCTGCCGGGCGAGCAGCCGGGCGACGGTCGACTTGCCGGAGCCGCTGGCCCCGACGATCGCGACCCGCTCCCCGGCGGCGACCTCGAGGTCGAGACCGGCCAGCGCCGGCGTGCGGGCCCCGGGATAGGTGTAGGTCACCCCGCGCAGGGCGACGGCCCCGGCGCCGACCGGGAGCGCGGTGGCGCCCGGCCGGTCGTGGGCGGCCGGTTCGTCGAGCAGCTCGACGATCCGCTCGACCCCGGCGGTCGCGGAGAACAGGCTCGGCACCAGGTCGGTGAGCTCGCGGACGGGTCCGTAGCACTGCATGAGCAGGGTGAGGAAGGCCAGCAGGCCGCCCAGGGTGAGGCGGTCGGTGGCCAGCGACCACACGCCGAGGCCGATGACGAGGAGCACGCCGATCAGCTCGGCGAGGTCGACCAGGGGCAGGAAGAACGCCCGCACCCGGCTGCCGGCGAGCTCGGCGCCGGCGATGGCGCGGTTCTGCCGGTGGTAGTCGGCGACCGCCTGCTCCTCGCGGCCGAAGGCCTGCACGAGCGCGGCGTTGGAGAGGCTCTCCTCGGTGAGGCTGCCCAGCGATCCGCCCCGTCGGCGGCGCTCGCGCGACACGTCGCGGGTGAAGTCGGCGAAGCGCCTCGACACCCACCAGAAGACGGGCACGACGACCATCGAGGCCAGCGCCAGCTCCCACTGCAGCCAGAAGAGCGCGCCGACGAAGAAGACCAGCTTGAGCGCCGCCCCCACGCCTCCGGCAAGCTGGCCGACCATGAAGGACTCGACGGCGGCGACGTCGGAGGTCAGTCGGGTCAGCACGTCACCGAGCCGACGCCGGTCGTGGGTGACGGCGGGCAGGGAGAGCACGTGCGCGAAGGAGTCGCGTCGCAGGCCGACGAGGAACTTCTGCGAGATCCAGGTGGAGAGGTAGTCGTCGGCGCCCGACACGACCCCGCTCAGCAGGTTGAGACCGACGTACGCGAGGGCGAGCCACAGCAGCGGCCCGACGTCGGCGGGGACGAGCACGTCGTCCACCAGCCGCTGGAAGAGCAGCACCTCGGCGACCGAGATCGCGGGCGCCGCGGCCAGGAGGAGCATCCCGAGGAGCAGCCAGCCCCGCAGCGGGCGCAGCCGCGGCCAGAAGCGGCGTACGACGTCCGTCACGGTCAGCGAGCCGGCGGCGGCCACGATCGGCGCCTCGTCGACGGCCGGACGCAGCGATGCGACCAGGCGCTGCCAGGTGCGACGCATGGAAGACTCCTTCCTCGGGCGAGAGCCCGGACGGGTGGGTGGCTCCTGCGATGAGCCACCCACCCGTTCCAGGTCGTGCGTGAGCTGCGTGCCGTCAGTTGGTGCGGCTGCGCGAACGGCTGCGGTTGCGGTTCCGACGACGACGCCTCCGGCGGCGGCGCCGACGACGGTCGTCACTGGTGTCGTCCATCCGACGGGCCTGCACGGCCGGTCGCAGGGACGTGAAGATGCTCGAGCGAGCCATGGCACGTTCCTCTCTCTTGGTGGTGGGTCCGTCCCCCCTTGCGGGGACGAGCACGACTCTGGAGGGCGGCGATGAAGCGTCCGTGAGGCCGCGATGAGAGGTCCCTCATCAGATGAGAACAGGTCCTTCACGCTGCGTAGTTGGGGACGAAGTGGTCGCTGGTCCGGCGGTCCGACCGACCAGATCGTCCCCAACTACCCGGCGTGCGGACTAGGTTGCGGCCCATGGCAGCCACCACGTCCGCGACCGACCTCGACCGCGTCGTCGGCAAGCTCCAGGCCCTGGTCCGGATCCCGACGGTCTCCGACCGGGACCCGGCCCGCGTCGACACCGACGCCTTCGACCGGCTGCTCGCCGAGCTCGAGGCGCAGTTCCCCCGGGTGCACGCCGGGCTGGAGCTGACCCGGGTCGGCACGCACGGGCTGCTGTTCCGCTGGCCGGGCGCCAGCGACGCGAGGCCGGTCGTGCTCATGGCCCATCTCGACGTCGTACCGATCGACGCGGACGCGCCCTGGCAGCACCCGCCCTTCGGCGCCGAGATCGCGGACTCCCCCACCGGGCCGGCGATCTGGGGCCGCGGCACCCTCGACGACAAGGGCTGCGTGGTCGGGATCTGCGAGGCCGTCGAGCTGCTCCTCGAGGCCGGCCACGTGCCCGCCCAGGACGTCTGGCTGTCCTTCGGCTGCGACGAGGAGGTGAGCGGTACGGCGGCGCGCGCGGCCGTCGACCACCTGCGGGCCGCGGGGGTCCGGCCGTGGTTCGTGGTCGACGAGGGCGGTGCGATCGCGCACGAGGCGTTCCCCGGGGTGAAGCCGCCGCTCGGCGTCATCGGGGTCACCGAGAAGGGCACCACCAGCGTCGAGCTGGTCGCCGAGGGACGGGGCGGCCACGCGTCGACCCCGGCCCGCAACGGCCCGACGGCCCGCATCGCGCGCGCCATCCTGCGGGTGGAGAAGTCGCCCTTCCCGGCCTCGGCACCGGCCCCGACGCTGGAGCTGATGCGTCGGATCGCCCCGCACGTGCCGCTCCCCCTGCGCCCGCTGCTCTCCCGCGCGGACCGGATCGCCCCCGCCGTCACCCGCGCGCTGCTCGCCGCCGGGCCGGAGGCGGCGGCGATGACCCGCACCACCGTCGCGGCCACCACGCTGTCGGGCAGCCCCGCGCTCAACGTGATCGCCTCGACTGCCAAGGCGGGGCTCAACGTGCGGGTGATGGTCGGCGACACCGTCGCCGGCGTCGTCGACCACCTGCGCGCGGCGATCAAGGACGACAGCATCCGCATCGACGTCGTCGAGTCCGGCGAGCCGAGCCCGGTGTCCCCGATGGACGACGCGTTCCGGCTGATCGAGTCGTGCATCGGCGAGGTGTTCGCCGACGCCGTGCCCACGCCGTACGTGATGATGGCCGCCACCGACTCGCGGCACTTCACCGAGATCTGCGAGCGGGCCTACCGCTTCGCACCGTTCCGGATGACCAAGGCGCAGCGCCAGGCCATCCACTCCTACGACGAGCACCTCGGGGTCTCGGCGCTCGTCGACGGGGTCCGCTGGTACCGCACGCTCATCGAGAGGCTCCCCGCATGACCACCACCTCGTCGTCGGAGGCCCCGGGCACCCGCCAGGTCGCACCGCACCTCGTCCGGATCGTCGGCTTCCTGGTCGCCGTGGAGATCGCCAGCGGGATCCTGCAGGGCTACTACACGCCGATCTTCAGCGACATCGCCGTCCACCTGGGGATCCAGGACGCCGACGTCAACTGGTTCGAGGCGGCGCAGCTGATCGTGTCGGCGCTGTGCGTGCCGTTGCTCGCCCGCCTCGGCGACCTGTGGGGCCACCGCAACGTGCTGCTCCTCTCGACCGCGATCACCGCGCTCGGCTCGTGGGTCCTGGCCTTCGCGCCGGGCTTCACGACGTTCCTCATCGGCTGGGCGATCCAGGGTGCGTACGTCGTGTGGCTGCCGCTCGAGGTCGCGATCATCCACCGCCGTACGGCGAACACCGGACGGCAGGCGCTGCTGACCCGGCGGTCGGCCGCGGTCCTCGTCGGCGCGCTCGAGCTGGCCGTGATCATCGGCGCGCTGACCTCCGGTGCGCTGGTCGAGTCGACGTCCATGACGGTGCTGCTGATGCTGCCCGCGATCGTCGTCACGATCTGCTTCGTGGTGATCTGGTTCGGCATCGAGGACGTGCCCGGCCGGGCCACCGGCGGGATCGACTGGATCGGCTTCACCCTCATCACCGGCGTCCTGGCCGTGCTGATGGCAGGCCTGATCGTGATCCGCCTCGAAGGTCCGTCCTCGTTCCTCGCCTGGTTGCTCATCGTCACCGGGCTCGTGCTGCTCGTCCCCTTCGTGAAGGCCGAGCGCCGGATCGAGGAGCCCCTGATCGACGTGGACCTGATGGCCACCCGCGCCCAGTGGCCGGTGCAGCTGACCGCGTTCCTCTTCGGCATGTCCGTGCTCGGCGCGCAGATCCCGCTGTCCACCTTCGCGCGCACCGACCCCGAGGTCGCGGGATACGGCCTCGGCGCCGACGCGGCCTTCGTGTCGACGCTGATCGGTGTGTACGTCGTGAGCCTCGCGGTCGGCGCCTTCACCCTGCCGCTCACCTCACGGTTGCTCACCGCCCGCCGGGCACTCATCGCCTCGTCGCTGCTCGTGGCGGCGGGCTACGCGCTGTGGATCCCGTTCCACGACACGACCACGCAGGCGCTCGTCAACATGGCCGTCGCCGGCATCGGGTCGGGCGCCCTCGTGGCCGCACTGCCGGCCGCCGCTGCCGCCGCCGCGCCCGCGGACCGCACCGGCTTCGCCACCGGGATGACCAACGCGACCAAGACCGTCGGCGGGGCCATCGCGTCGTCGATCTTCGCGATCGCCCTGGCCTCGACGGGCTCGATCGACGGACCCGAGACCGGGCAGGCCCCGCTCGCGGGCTACCTCACGGTCTGGGCCGTCTGCTCGGTGGCCGCGCTGCTCGCGGCGCTCGCGCTGGTCGCCGTACCGAAGTCCTCCTTCACCGACCACTGAGCCGCGCGGCGAGGATCGCGGCCCCGGGACCCGTCAGGTCGTCGAGCGCCACGGTGCGACCGGAGGCCACCAGCAGCAGCGACAACGCCGGGCCCCGGACCTCGGCGCCCTCCCCGAGACCGAGCCCCGCGTCGGTGGCGACGAGACGCAGGCCGGCGACGTGCTGCTTCGCACCACCGAGGCCCACCCAGGTGTGCGCCTGGTAGGCGAGGGCCCGCAGCACCGCCTCCTGCGGATAGCTCCTGCTCAGGCCGAGGGGGCGGCGGATGTCCTCGCCGTGCGCGACCTCCTCGACGAGCCGGCTGTCGAGCGGAGCCCCGGGACCCTTCGTCAGCGAGGCCACCTCCCGCAGCCGGTCGAGCGTCTCGGCGGGGGTCGCACCCCGGTCCTCGGCGACGGCCATGGCGTTCATCCGGTCGAAGTCGAAGCGGGCGCGCACCATCGCGACCACGATCCCGACCGGCGATGCGGACCGCGCGTTGCCGACCAGGTGGGCCGCCACGTCGTGCACGGTCCATCCCTCGCACAGGGACGGCTGCTCCCACTGCTCGTCGGTCAGCCCGGCCAGGTCCTCGATCAGCGCCGCCCGCTCGGCATGCACCAGCGTCCACACGTCCGTCATGCCGACAGTCTGGCGGAGGCCACCGACATGAGGATCGACACCGCAGGGGAACAGATTCGTCGCGGCATGGTTGAGGACTGTCATGACGACATCCGCTCGCGCCACCGACCTGCTCGCCCTCCACCAGGCCCCGGAGCTCCTCACCGTGGTCAACGTCTGGGACGCCATCACCGCCAAGACGGTCGCCGACGTGCCCGGCACGAAGGCCCTCGCGACCGCCAGCCACTCGATCGCCGCGACGCTCGGCTATCCCGACGGGGAGAAGATCCCGGTCGAGGAGATGATCGACATGTGCCGCCGCATCGTCGAGGCGACGGACCTGCCGGTCAGCGCCGACCTCGAGGGCGGGTACGGCGACGCCGCGGACACGATCCGCCGCGCGATCGGCGTCGGCGTCGTGGGCGCCAACCTCGAGGACCAGATGAAGCCGCTCGCCGAGGCCGTCGCGCAGGTGGAGGCCGTGATGGCCGCGGCCGCCGCGGAGGGCGTGCCGGACTTCGTGCTCAACGCCCGGACCGACGCCTTCCACCTCGGCCGCGACCGCGACCGCGGCGAGGTGCTGGCCGACGCGGTCGAGCGCGGCAGGGCCTACCTCGACGCCGGCGCCCCCGTCGTCTTCGTGCCCGCGATCCTCACCGAGGACGAGATCGTCACCCTGGTCGACGCGTTCGGCCCGCAGCGCCTGACCACCATCGCGATCCCCGGCACGCCGTCCCTGGCCCGCCAGCAGGAGCTCGGCGTCGCCCGCGTCTCGCACGGCCCGCTCTCGCAGAACGTCGCGCTCACCGCGCTGCAGGAGCTGACCGAGGAGGTCCAGCGCGGCGGCGGCGTCCCGAAGTCGATGCGCATCCTCAACTGAGGTCCCTGCCGTCGCCCTCCCCGGGGTAGTACCGGACGTTCGCGTGGCCGTCCTCGGCGTGTCGCCACCCGAAGGTCCGGTACTACCCCGGCAGGCAGGTCCGACAGCTCCCCCCGATAGCGGACAGGACCTGACCGCCAGGCCTCCTAGCGTGGCGGCATGACCACACACCGCACCGGTCCGGCGATCCGGACGCAGGCACTCACCAAGACGTTCACGCGTCACAAGCAGACGGTCGAGGCTGTCCGCGGGCTCGACCTCGAGGTGGCCGACGGGGAGCTGGTCGCGTTCCTCGGACCCAACGGCGCCGGCAAGTCCACGACGCTGCGCATGCTGACCACGCTCGTCGCGCCGACGTCGGGCACGGCCGAGGTCGCCGGGTACGACGTCGTGCGCGAGCAGCGCGCCGTACGCCGCTCGATCGGGTACGTCGGGCAGGGCAACGCCGCCGGGCACCAGCAGCGCGGGCGGGACGAGATCGTCAGCCAGGCCCGCTCGCACGGGCTGTCCCGAACCGTCGCACGGGAGCGCGCGGAGGAGCTGCTCGCGGCCTTCGACCTCACCGAGCACGCCGGACGCCCGGTCTCGACCCTCTCCGGCGGCCAGCGCCGCCGCCTCGACGTGGCGATCGGTCTGGTCCACCGGCCGCGGCTGATGTTCCTCGACGAGCCGTCCACCGGGCTCGACCCGCAGAACCGCGTCAACCTGCAGGAGCAGGTGCAGCGCCTCAACCGTGAGCTCGGCACCACGATCCTGCTGACCACGCACTACCTCGAGGAGGCCGACGCCATCGCCGACCGTGTGGTGGTGATCGACCACGGCGAGGTCATCGCCGACGACAGCGCGACCCGCCTCAAGGCGGGTCTGGGCGACCTCGTCTCCCTCGGCTTCGCCACCCCGGACGACGCCGCCGCTGCGGCCGCCCGGGCGGGCCGGATCGACGGCGCCTCCGTCGACGTCTCCGGCCCGGACGTCACCATCCGCGTCGCCCACGGCCGCGACCTGGCCGCGGGGCTGGTCACCGAGCTGGCGGCGCACGACACACCCGTACGCCGCATCGAGGTCGCCAGCGCGACCCTCGACGACGTCTTCCTCCACCTCACGGGGCGCAGCCTGCGCGAGAGCAACGAGACCACCGAGCAGGCCGGGCCGGCCGACACCGAAGGAGCAGCCGCATGAGCGCCACCGACGTCGCCCGCACCGAGGTGCGCGGCATGACCTACGACGACACCCAGGACCCGGGCTTCGTCGCCCACACCTGGAACGTCATGACCCGTGAGCTCAAGCCGATGCTGCGCGAGCCGGCGTCGGTGCTCTTCGCGATGGTCCAGCCGCTGGTCTTCCTGGCGCTCTTCGCCCCGCTGCTCCCGGACGTCGGGTCGGGCTCGGCGTTGCAGTGGTTCGTGCCCGGGATCATCGCCATGACGGCCCTGATGGGCGCCTCGATGACCGGCTCCAACCTGACCCTGGAGATCAACAGCGGCTCGCATGAGCGGCTGCTCGTGTCCCCGTTGAGCCGCTCGTCGTTGCTCGTCGGCCGGGCCCTCAAGGAGGTCGTGCCGATGCTGGCGCAGGCGGTGCTCATCATCGCCGTGGTCACGCCGTTCAGCTTCGAGCTGCACCTCGGCGGCACCCTGCTCGGGCTGGTGATCCTGTCGCTCTTCAGCGTCGGGGTCGGTGCACTGTCCTTCGCCCTGGCCATCGTCTCGGAGGGCCAGGACTGGCTGTTCTGGACGGTGCAGCAGACGCTGATCTTCCCGATCCTGCTGCTCGCCGGCGTGCTGCTGCCGGTCGACGAGTCGGCACCTGGCTGGCTGCGCTTCCTCTCCGACCTCAACCCGCTGGCCTACATCATCGACGCGGAGCGTGCGCTGTTCGCGGGGTCCTTCCCCGTCGACACGGTCGCGTACGGCGCGCTGGCCGCGATCGGGGTCGCCGCCGTCGGGCTCGTCGTGGGGCTGCGGACGATGCGCCGCTCCAGCTGAGCGACGTACGCGGGGGTAGTCCGTGACGATCGGACCCCGGAGATCGCGGCGGGTTCTAGGAAGTGATGCAACACCTCACTGTTTGAGGAGTTGTTGTCATGGGTCGTCCGAAGCATCCACGTGAGTTCGATCGCCGGTTCTGGGNCGGCGGGTTCTAGGAAGTGATGCAACACCTCACTGTTTGAGGAGTTGTTGTCATGGGTCGTCCGAAGCATCCACGTGAGTTCGATCGCCGGTTCTGGGACGGGATCCGTGCTGGCCTCCTGACCGAGGATGCGGCCCTGGGTGCCGGCATGTCCTCGACCTGGGGCAAGCGACGGTTCCGCAAGGCTGGCGGGGTGAATCCCTTTCGTCCCGCACCCCCGACCGGTCGGTATCTGTCCTGGTCCGAACGCGAAGAGATCGCGGCACTGGACCACGCCGGCTGCGGGGTCCGTGAGATCGCCCGCCAGGTGGGTCGCGATCCCTCGACGATCAGCCGCGAACTCGACCGCGGAGCCACCCATCGTGGGTACCGGGCGTCGGTCGGTCAGAGCAAGGCCGACCTGGCCCGGACCGCACCGCGGGCGGCGAAGCTGGCCACGAACCTGCGGTTACGCAAGGAGGTCCAGGACCGACTCGCCGGCAGGGACAGTCCCGAACAGATCGCTGGCAGACTCAAGATCGACTTCCCCGACGAGCCGGAGATGCGCGTGTCGCCCGAGACCATCTACCAATCGTTGTACGTCCAGGCCCGGGGTGGTCTGAAACGGGAGCTGACCACGTATCTGCGCACCGGACGATCGATGCGCAAGCCGCGACGACGAGGCGCAGAGCGACGCGGCCGGATCCCCAACATGGTGATGATCAGCGAGCGTCCACCCGAGGTCGAGGACCGCGCCGTGCCCGGACACTGGGAGGGCGACCTGATCCTCGGGTCCACCGAGTCGGGATCCGCGGTCGGCACCTTGGTCGAACGCACCACCGGGTTCGTGATGTTGCTGCACCTGCCCGAGAACCACGGCGCCCTCGCCGTCCAGGAAGCGCTGTTGGCCAAGATGGCGACCCTGCCCGATCAGCTGCGGTTGTCGTTGACCTRGGACCAGGGCAAAGAGATGGCCAACCACGTCCAGATTGCCGACGCCACCGGCCTGGACATCTACTTCTGCGACCCCCACTCACCCTGGCAGCGGGGGTCGAACGAGAACACCAACGGACTGCTGCGCCAGTACCTGCCCAAGGGCACCGACCTGGGCTTCTACGGACCCGGACTGCTCGACAACATCGCCGCCGAGCTCAACGCCCGACCACGCAAACGCCACGGCTTCCAGACCCCGGCCGAAGTCCTGGACCAACTACTGTCCAAAGACACACACGAAGACGGTGTTGCGTGACTGCCTAGATTCCGCC